>CAXSFN010000077.1:0-2704 GCA_964236815.1 uncultured Chthoniobacterales bacterium | reverse complement strand
TTTAGTTACGCGCACCAGATGCTGGGCTTCGTCCTTGCGCGCCAGGGAGATTTGGACGGCGCGCGGAAGGAATTTGAGAAAGTAAATGAACTCGAGCCGCCGGAGAGTGGGGGACAGGGGCAGTATTTTCTTGCCTACACCTATGCTCTGAAAGGGGATCGGGCGAAGGCGACCCAATTGCTCGAGCAAATCAAAGCAGACGACGCGCGCAGGAAGACAAAATACAATTACGGCTATGTGCTGATTTACGTTGCGTTGGGCGATAAGACTGAGGCGATCGCCTGGCTGCAACGCAGCTTCGACGAACGCGAGACGGGCGTGATCGGCAACATCGGCGTCGATCCCAGTCTCGATCCGTTGCACGGCGATCCGCGTTTCGAGGAGTTGGTGAAAAAGGTGATCGGTCCGAAGAAGCGCCCGGCGTCGTGAGACGGTGCTCTCCCGGTCGCCTAACGAGTTAACGCACTTATCCTGCGAAGGCGGCCATGCCGGTAATGTGTTCGCCGAGGACGAGCAGGTGGATGTCGTGCGTGCCTTCGTAGGTTTTCACGCTCTCGAGATTGCACATGTGCCGGAAGCATTGGTGTTCGTCGAGAATGCCGACGCCGCCGAGGAGATCGCGGGTGGTCCGCGCGGCGTCGAGCGCGATCTCGACGTTGTTCATTTTGGCCATCGAGATGTGGTAGTGGCGCACGGTGCCGGCGTCCTTTAATTGCGCCAATCGATGCGCTAACAACTGCGCTTTGGTGATCTCGGTGAGCATGCGCGCGAGCTTCGCTTGCACCAATTGGAAGCCGCCGATCGGGCGATCGAATTGCACCCGGCTCTTGGCATATTGGCGCGCTTCGTCGTAGCAGGCCATGGCCGCGCCGAGCACGCCCCAGGCGATGCCGTAGCGCGCCTGATTCAGACACAAAAGCGGTGATTTCACGCCGCCGCTTTGCGGTAACAATGCGCTCGCTGGAATTTCGCAATTGTCGAACTTGAGCGACGAGGTCAACGCGGCGCGCAGCGAGAGTTTCCCGTCGATCAATGTTGCGCTGAAACCGGGCGTGCCTTTCTCGACCAGAAATCCGCGGAGGGCGCCGGCGCTCTTCGCATCCAAGTCGGGTTCGCCGTCGACCTTGGCCCAGACGATCGCGACATCCGCGATGGTTCCGTTGCCGATCCATTTTTTTGCACCCGTTAGGCTGTAACCGTTTTTCGTTTTACGTGCGCATGTGATCAAGCCGCCGGGGTTCGAACCGAAATCCGGTTCGGTCAGCGCGAAGCAGCCGAGCTTCTTGCCTTGCGCCATCTCTGGCAGCCAGCGGTGCTTTTGATCTTCGGAACCAAATAAGTTGATCGCCATCATCGCGAGCGAACCCTGGACGGAAGCGAAGGTGCGCAGGCCGCTGTCGCCGCGCTCCAGCTCCTGCATGATCAACCCGGAGGCAACGCTCCCGAGTCCGCCGCAGCCATAGCCTTTGATGCTTGGGCCGAAGACGCCGAGTTCGGCCAGCTCCGGCACCAATTCCATCGGGAAAGTGCCGTCCCGATAATGTTGCCTAACGACCGGTAGAAAACGCTCCGTGACCCATTGGCGCACAGCATCACGCAGCTTCCGCTCCTCTGGCGTCAGCAGTTCTTCGAGATTGTAGAAGTCGGCTGCTTCGAAGGTTGGCATCGGGACGGCCCAATCAGCGAAATGTTTCGAGGAAACGGAAATCCTCGTCTTGATAGTCGAGGACAGCACCATGAACAAACGCGCAGGCAGCGATGACGCAGTCCGGCGAAGGCACCGGATTGCCTGCTTTTCGACATGCTGCCGCCAGCGCTTTGGCCCGCTTCCAGACGGCCTGATCGACAGGGAGAGAAATCAGCAGCGCGGCCAGATCGGTCACATCCTTTTCATCCTGTTTGGACGCAACACCCATCCAGAGCTCGACTTCGACCATATCGCAGATGGCTGCATCGCCACGCAATAGGATGGAGTTCACACGATTCTTGACTGCCGGGTCGCCTTTGCGCCGCAGCAAATGCACGAGACTCGACGTGTCGAGAAGAGTCATCGCGTCCGGTTCTTGTCCGTTTTCCGCAGATTCTGCCGGCGAAGCTTACTCAGGTCATCCGACGACATGAACGTGTCCGACGATCCAAGGCGCTCCGTTAATTTTCGTAAGCGATCGCGCCGGTTGAATTCTTCGAGCGCGCGCATTACCGCGTCACGCTTGGTGGTGGCCCCGCTGGCTTTCATTGCGTCTGCCAAGAGCCTCTCTGGAATATCCAACGTGGTCTTCATGCTGGACAAATTGCTTGCTGTGTCCATACGAAGCAATACGTAAGTACATACGCTCACCCAGAGAAAGAGAGCCGCATTTCCAAACGGTTTTCGCGACGGGCTCGAAATAATATCGCGTCCTTAGCCATGAGTTTCGGCCCTAGACTTGGGCAGATGGTTCCCCTAATACATTGCTCGTGCAGCGAAGCGATCAAATCTCGATGCCAAGGCGATCGGCGATCATCACGGCTCTCCGAACCCCTGTCGGCCGGCACGGGGGCGCATTGGCGTCGGTTCGCCCCGACGATCTGGCCGCGCACGTCATCATGGCCGTCGTGGAGCGATCCGGCATCGACCCCGCATTGATCGAGGATGTCTACTTCGGCGCTACCAACCAGGCCGGCGAGGACAACCGCAACGTCGCGCGCATGGCCGCGCTGCTGG
>CAXSFN010000076.1:0-2794 GCA_964236815.1 uncultured Chthoniobacterales bacterium | reverse complement strand
TCGGGAACGCGTTGCGCAAAGCGAAGACCGAGCTCGGCCAACTCGTGACGATGGAGATGGGCAAGATCGTGGCCGAAGGCGAGGGCGAAGTGCAGGA
This sequence comes from uncultured Chthoniobacterales bacterium, assembly GCA_964236815.1. Taxonomy (GTDB): domain Bacteria; phylum Verrucomicrobiota; class Verrucomicrobiia; order Chthoniobacterales; family UBA10450; genus JACCTI01. The sequence continues at coordinate 2,697 of CAXSFN010000076.1, read as the reverse complement.
GATGATCGACATCTGCGATTTCGCGGTCGGCCAATCGCGCATGCTTTATGGCCTAACGATTCAATCGGAACGGCCGAGCCATCGCTTGATGGAACAGTGGCACCCGCTCGGACTCGTCGGCGTTATTTCGGCGTTCAATTTTCCGGTCGCGGTCTGGTCCTGGAACGCGGCGCTCGCAGCTGTCTGCGGGGATGCAACGATCTGGAAACCATCGGAGAAAACTCCGCTGACCGCGATCGCGGTGATCAAGATTGCAGAGCGTGTTTGCCGGACCACCGGTGCGGACCCGGCCATCTTTTCGTTGCTGGTGGGCGACGGTCCAAATCTCGGACAAAAGTTGGCAGCCGATCGGCGCGTCCCGCTCGTTTCCGCGACCGGCTCGACGCGGATGGGATTCGAAGTGGGCAAGGCGGTGCATGGCCGTCTGGGAAAAAGCATCCTCGAGCTTGGCGGAAACAACGCGCTCGTAGTCTCGTCCACGGCCGATCTGGCAATGGCTGCGAGTTCGATCTTTTTCGGCGCGGTTGGCACTTCGGGACAACGCTGTACTTCAACACGCCGTGTGATCGCGCACCGATCCATTGCTGAGAAATTGCGCGCGCAACTGCTTGCTGCTTACAAATCGGTGCAGATCGGAAATCCACTCGATCGCAATACGCTGATGGGACCGCTGATCGATTCCGCCTCGGTCGAAAACGTCCAGCAATCAATCGCGAAAGCGAAAAACGAAGGCGGCGAAATTCTCTACGGCGGCGAGAAATTGAACGGCGGAGATTACGCCGGAGGTTGCTATATGAAGCCGTGTCTCGCGACGGTGCGTCATGATTTTGAGATCGTGAAACACGAAACCTTCGGACCGCTCCTTTATCTGATGAGCTATGGCGATTTCGAAGAAGCGATCGCGATGCACAACGACGTGCCGCAGGGATTGAGCTCGTCCATCTTCACAAACGACATGCGCGAGGCAGAGAAATTCGTCAGTGCGGTGGGAAGCGATTGCGGGATCGCGAATATCAACACCGGCACGAGCGGCGCTGAGATTGGCGGTGCGTTCGGCGGTGAGAAGCAAACGGGCGGCGGCCGCGAAAGCGGGAGCGATTCGTGGAAGAGTTACATGCGCCGCCAGACGAACACGATCAACTTTTCGACCGAGCTGCCGCTGGCCCAGGGCATTCAATTCGGGAGTGACGAAGGCAGCGCGACCGCGTAGACGTCCTCGCGCGCGTTGATTCCGGCTGGTTCCTGCACGCATGAAAGGGCCGAGTTTTTTTTCCGAACTGAAGCGGCGCAACGTTTACAAGGTCGCGATCACCTACACGATCGTCGCCTGGCTCTTGATCCAGGTGGCGTCGATTTTGTTTCCCACTTTCGGCGCGCCGTTATGGGTGATGAAAGTATTCATTGCGGTGGTCTTTCTCGGCTTGCCGGTAGCGTTGGTTTTGGCCTGGGCTTTTGAGCTGACGCCAGAAGGGATTAAGCGAACGGACGACGTCTCGCCTAACGAGTCCATCGCCGGGCAAACTGGACGCAGGCTGGTAGGAATGCTGATTGGTCTGGCCGCAATCGCGTTAGGTTTGCTCGCCCTCAAACTATGGGTGCTGAAACCTGCGGCCCTTCCTGCCTCCGCCTCGGTTTCGACTTCCCAGTCGGCTGCGATTCCCCCGAAATCGATCGCGGTCCTGCCTTTTACCAACCTGAGCAACGACCCCGAAAACGCTTATTTTGCGGACGGCGTTCAGGATGAAATTCTGACCCGGCTCGCCAAGGTCGCGGACCTGAAAGTAATCTCGCGCACCTCCACCTTGCGATTCAAGAGCACGCCGGAAAATTTGCCGGAAATCGCCAAGCAGCTCGGGGTGATGAACATTCTCGAAGGCAGCGTGCAGAAGTCGAACGATCAGGTGCGCGTCAACGTGCAGTTGATCAACGCCGCGGCCGATTCGCATTTGTGGGCGGAAATTTTCGATCGGAAATTGACCGATCTGTTTGCGGTGGAAAGCGAGATCGCCAAGACCATCGCGGAAACCCTGAAAGCGAAGCTGACTGGAACCGAGCAAACCGCGATAGCCGCCGAACCGACGGGCGATACGGCGGCGCACGATCTTTACCTGCGCGGTCATTACTTTGCGGCCAAACGGACAGGGGACGATTTGCGGCGCGCGATCGATTTTTTCAATCAAGCTGTGGCGCAGGATGCTAACTATGCGCAGGCCTATTCCGGGCTCGCCGTGAGCTATATTTTGTTACCGGAATATTCGGACGAGCCTTCCGCGAACACGATTCCAAAGGCGAGAGTGGCGGCCGAGAAAGCGATCGCGCTGGACAGTGATATTGCGGAGGCGCATGTGGCGATGGCGCTGGTTTATCACGGGGCGGAGCTGGATCTGGGGCAAGCAGAACGCGAGTTACGACGCGGCATTCAACTCGATCCAAATTATTCCGCCGCGCATTATTTTTTGGCCATCCTAGTGCTCAATTCGCTGGGGCGCTTCGATGAGGCGGTCGCGGAAATGAAACGCGCACTCGAGCTCAATCCGCTCTCGCTCATTCTCAATACCAACCTGGGTTATACCTACATTGCGGCACGGCGTTATCCGGATGCGGTCAAGCAATTCCACAAGGTGCTCGAGCTGGATGCGAAGTTTAGTTACGCGCACCAGATGCTGGGCTTCGTCCTTGCGCGCCAGGGAGATTTGG
>CAXSFN010000075.1:0-5172 GCA_964236815.1 uncultured Chthoniobacterales bacterium | reverse complement strand
TTGTCGTGCGTCTGCGCGAACTGGTCGTGCAACGTCGTGTCGGTGATCGAAGCCAGGTGAAAAATCGCGTCGAACTTTTCCTCGCCAAATTGCTCCTGCCAATCGAGCCGCGCCAAATCCTGAGCGACGAAGTCTCCGGTATAACCGGCGAGGTTTTTGAAATCGCCGGAGCGGAAATCATCGACCACCGTCAGTCGTGCCCGCGGAAATTTTTCCTGAAGCGCGAGGGCGAGATTCGACCCGATAAACCCGGCGCCGCCGGTCACGAGAAGATTGAGAGAGGAATCGGAAGAAGCCAAAACTGGAAGAGCCTTATAGCAGCCTCTCACTTGCCTGTCACCCTGAGCGATAGAAAGGGCGCCGATTCGTTCTATCCGTCGGGCCGTGCTGAATCGAAACATGTTTGATTCGCTCAACATGCAGGGGGAGCGGTTTTTGGCCGCCGCGTGCTCACCGAGAGGGCGATGCAAAATTCATCCGCTGCCAACAGAGATTGAACACGCTGCAGAGAGCTGCCTTCCAGAGCGTCCTCCTTCAGCTAGGAGCGCCGTTCACGAAAGAAAACGGGCGGCTCCGATGGAGCCGCCCGTTCAACCCACGATGATTGATTCGTTATGGCATCAAAACTGAGTCGATGACGTGGATCACGCCGTTCGATTGCATCACGTCAGCGATCGTGATCATCGCTTTGCCGTCCTTGGCATCTTTTAATTCAATTGAATCGCCAGACATCATCGCGCTGAGCGTTTCGCCATTAACGGTCTTGAGCTTGGCCGTGCCACCGCCGCTCTTGATCGCTTTCGCGAGTTTGTCGCCGGTGTAATCGCCTGCCACCACGTGGTAGGTCAGAATGCCCGAGAGCTCTTTTTGTTTTCAGGCTTTACCAGCGCATCGACCGTTCCGGCCGACAACTTCTCGAACGCTTCGTCGGCGCGAAAACCGTGAAGAGTCCTTTGCCTTTGAGTGTCTCCACAAGACCGGCCGCTTTGACCGCCGCGACGAGGGTAGTGTGGTCTTTCGACTTCATCGCATTTTCGATGATGTCTTTTTTCGGCGACATCGGTGCGCCGCCGACCATCGGATTTTTCGCGGCGAAAGCCGCGGTGGCGATGATGGAGGCGGCAAGAGTCGCCGCAATAATTGGGAGTGATTTAATCGTGTTTGTTTTGTTTGGTTAGACCGTGCTGGAAGCCAGATGCGGTCCAGCTATTTGATCCGCCATTCGTTCTCGAAAGGATGCGCGTGCAGGAAAAAATCTTGAGACTCCATCAGTCTCCGGCTACTTCTGCGGTGGTTCTTTGCGAGTTTGATCAGTGGATCGGCGCGAGAAATCCCGTGTGAATCGGGAGCAGTTGCGCTGCTGTAACTGGATACGACTTCCCTTGAGCCAATCGTTTTCCGAAGAGATTCGGGCGCGGTGAAGGCGGGAAGAAGGTGTGCGTGGGCCGTCAGGCAAACGCCGCAAGCCAGGAGCCAGAATATTCGTCCGCTCCACCTCATTCGTGCTGCTGTAGCCGGGATCCGTGATCACGGCGGCCGGAGTCACTGACTCCGGTTCCAACAGAAATCGGCGCGACAAAACTTCTTCGCAAGAAAGAAGAATGAGATGCGCAGGCCGCCGTTGGCTCATGGGTCCGGCATCCTCCGTTTTCTCAAAACAGGAGGATGAAAATGTCGGTTATTAAACTTGGTGGTTTCGCATCTTTAGGGAGCGCGCGTCTGTGGCGTGCGGGTTGTCGCAGTCTGCGACGGCGTACTTTCCCGGCGATCAAATTGGTTGCGCGTCCGTTTAGTCCAGACGGAGCGCAGCAAAACTCCGCGAGAACAGAATGGGATCGGCCGCACGAAAAACGCGTGGGCTTCCTCGAATCCGCGTTTAAAATTGCTCTCCTAATAGTGGCGCTTTTCGCCACATCAGTTCCCCTCACTCGAGCCCAGGAAGCGACTTCGCGCGCGCTTCCGGCAGCGGAAGTAGAGACGGAAGAAATCGTCGTCTCCGGCACTCGAGTCCCGACGCCGCAAGATGAATCGCCGGCCACGATCACCGTTATTTCTTCGCAAAATTTCGAGGCACGGCAAATCGAGCGCGTGGCCGATGCATTGCGGGAAGTGCCTGGACTTGCCGTCGTCCAAACCGGCGCGCCCGGGCAGCTCACTTCGGTTTTCACGCGCGGGCTGCGGAGCGAGCACACACAAGTTTTGCTCGATGGCATTCCGATTAATCAAGGGCTGGCGGGCCTGTTCAATTTTGCGGATCTGACCATCGATGACATCGATCGGATCGAAATCGCGCGGGGACCGCAAAGTACTATTTACGGACCGCGGGCACTCGCGGGCGTGATTCAGATTTTTACCAAACAGGGCAGCGGGACGCCGAGCGGTTCGGTCACGGCGGAAGGCGGCTCCTTCGGAACTTTTCGCGAAAGCGCGTTCAGCTCCGGCTCACATCAGCAATTCGATTACTCGTTAGGCGTGAGCCGGCTCGATACGGAAAACGAGCGGCCGAACAACCAATACCGGCTCAGCAGCGGCGTAGCGAATCTGGGCTGGTCGCCTAACGAGCAGTTCCGGCTAGGCTGGCTCTTCACCTACTCGAATGCCGACACTGGCAACCCCAACTCGATCTTCGACCCCAAACCGTTCGATAATTTCGTGACCGAGCGCTGGCTGATCGCGCCGCACCTTGATTTCAAACCGGTGCAGTGGTGGGAGCACAAACTCATCTTCAGCTACGATCACGAGCGTCAGGTAAACGACCCGAATGAGGACGGATTTGTCGGTCCGACGCGCGCACTCTTTATCCGGCGGACGGTCGATTATCAAAACGATCTCAACCCGGCGTCGTGGCTCACCCTAACGAGTGGTTTTTTCTACAGCAAGGTGGAGGCGGGACAGGAACGGCCCTTCGTCTCGCAACTCTTTGGGCCGCAACCGACTTTCATTAGCGACCGCACCGAAGAAACGGCCGGATTCATTCAGGCCAGCCTGCGGCCGCTGGAAAATCTGAACCTGATTGCAGGTGGGCGTTACGATTACTTCAATCAGTTTGGCGATGTCTGGACATATCGCTTCGCCGGTAATTACAAGATCGAGCGGACCGCTACTTCGCTGCACGCGAGTTATGCCACAGGCTTCAGTCCGCCGACCAGCCAGGATAAAATATTTGGCAATAATTTCGGGCTCGAACCGGAGCGAGATCGCGGTTTCGATGCAGGAATCGAGCAGAGTCTGTGGAACCGCCGCGTCGTGCTCGGCGCGACTTATTTCCATAATCGCTTGTCGAACCTGATCGGGTTCAACGGGCTTTTCGACACGCTCAATCTCGGCGCCGCGCGCACGCAAGGGGTCGAGATCGAACTGCTGGCTCGGCCACTGGAGAATCTGGCCGTGCGCGCGAGTTATACTTATCTCGACGCGGAGAAAACCTCTTCTGCGGACATTAACCAGCCGGAGGGAGCGCGTTTGCCGCGGCGGCCGCGGAACGAGGCCTATGTTTCGGCGAGCTATCTCTGGTTAGGCAAATTGCGCACAACCGCGGAGGCGAAGTTCGTCAACGCGCGCGAAGAGTTGAATTTTGGCGGACCGAATTTCGACATCGAAGACTACGCCTTCGTCAATCTGGCCGCGGAATATGCGATCAATCGGCATGTCACCGTCTTCGGACGGATCACCAATTTGACCGACGAAAATTATGCGGAGGTCTTTGGATTTCCGGCTTTGGGCCGCGGGGTTTACGGAGGGGTTCGTGTGGAGTTTTGATGAGAACCTGGAAGGGAGAGCGCCTCTGGTCGGATTTCTCGGCCGGAGCAGGAATCAGAAACGTGCGACACACTAAGTGTAGGCAAACCTGATTGCAGAATGTGTTTATGAACGGGCGAAAGAACGAAGGTTGCTCATTCGCGCGGGGCTTTGCTACGTTGTGCCCGTGAAAGGAAATGGAACATTTGCAGCGAGTCTGCTCAGCTCGCTGGCGGCGCTTACGCCGGGGATTTATTATCTATTCGTCGCGATTGCGACCTTTGCTCTCGGTTATTGGATTGCTTCGATTTTATTGCGTCAAAAGCGCGATATCGCCGTCGGCGCCTGCGAGGCGGCCATGAACGGGCAGATCAAAGAGCTATCGCAATGTCTGGCGGCGGCGCAGGAAAAAGCTTCCCGCATTTCCGAGCTGGAGCTGGCTGCCTCGGCCAGTACGCGCGAGTTGCAGGCTTTGCGCGATCAACAGGGCCGGCACATCGGCCGCATCGCGACGATGGAAGTGCAGTTGGAGCAGGAACGCAAATCCGCTTCGGAAAAGGTGGCGGTCCTGGACGAAGCGCAGGCCCGCTTCTCCGATGCCTTCAAGGCGCTCTCCTCCGAAGCGCTCCGGCAGAACAACACTTCGTTCCTCGAGTTAGCCAAGACGACGCTGGAAAAAACGCAGGAGAGCGCAAGGGGTGATCTGGCGAAGCGGCAGGAAGCGATCGATTCACTCGTTAGACCAATGCGCGAGTCGCTCGAAAAAGTGGACGCGAAAATTCACGACTTGGAAAAATCACGCGTGGGCGCCTACGAATCTTTGACCACGCAGGTGCGCTCGCTGGCCGAGACGCAGAACTATTTGCGGACCGAGACCGGCAACCTGGTTCGCGCGCTGCGTTCGCCGATTGTGCGGGGGCGTTGGGGTGAAATTCAACTGCGCCGCGTCGTTGAGATTTCCGGCATGGTCGATCATTGCGATTTCGTCGAACAAAGCAGCGTGCAGACGGAGGAAGGCCGTTTGCGACCCGACCTCATCGTCCGCCTGCCTGCCGGCAAGACCATTGTGGTCGATGCCAAGGCGTCGTTGAATGCATATCTGGAGGCGCTCGAAGCCTCGGATGATGAAGCGCGGCTTGGCCGCCTGCAGCAGCACGCCGTGCAGGTCCGCGGCCACATCGAGAAACTCTCGCGCAAGGCTTACTGGGAACAATTCGAGAACGCGCCGGATTTCGTCATTTTGTTTTTGCCGGGTGAAGTGTTTTTCAGCGCGGCCCTCGAGCGGGATCCGATGTTGATCGAGTTTGGCGCAGACAAGAAAATCATCCTGGCGACGCCCACTACTTTGATCGCGTTATTGCGCGCCGTCTGTTACGGCTGGCGGCAAGAAAAACTGGCACAGAACGCGCGCGAGATCAGCCAGCTCGGGAGCGA
>CAXSFN010000074.1:0-6634 GCA_964236815.1 uncultured Chthoniobacterales bacterium | reverse complement strand
AAATTCGAGTATCGCCGCGGTTACAAATTTTCCACCTATGCGACCTGGTGGATTCGGCAGGCGATTACGCGTTCGATCGCGGATCAGGCGCGCACGATTCGTATCCCGGTGCACATGATCGAGACGATCAACAAGTTGATGCGGGTGCAGAAGCAGCTCGTGCAGGAGTACGGCCGCGAGCCCACGCCAGAAGAGGTGGCGGAGGAGATTCTGCTGCCGGTCGATCGCGTGCGCGCGGTTCTGAAGATGGCGCAGCAGCCGATTTCGTTGCAGGCCCCGGTGGGCGAAAGCGAGGAAACAAACTTCGGCGATTTCATCGAAGACAAGGGCGCGGAAAATCCGAGCGACATGACTGCGATTGTGTTGCTAAAGGAGAAGATCAAAGACGTGCTCGAGACTTTGACCGAACGCGAACGACAGGTGCTCGAGCAGCGCTTCGGTTTAGTCGATGGCTACAGTCGGACGCTGGAAGAAGTGGGCCGCCAATTCCGAGTGACGCGCGAACGTATCCGGCAGATCGAAGCAAAAGCGCTGCGGAAGATGCGCCATCCGACGCGAATCCGGCAGCTCGAAGGTTTTCTTGAAGCAGCGGAAGTCTAGGATCCGGCTTGCCGAGGCCCGCGCCAGCGCGCAACTTTCGCGACGGCAGGAAGTTCAATTTCCCGAGAGATGAAACGCGAGGACGATCAGAAGCTTTGGGATTTGCTGGGCAATGCCCATCAGCCGGCGGTTTCGCCATTTTTCGCGCGCAACGTCGTGCGCCAAATAAGACAGGAGAAAAATTGGCGCGATTATATCTTCGGCTGGTTTCATCCACGCAGAATGATTCCGGCGTCGGCGGTGGCGCTGGCTATTTTTGTCGCGGCCTTGTCGGTTCATTTTCCGACTTCGAATATCTCGGATAATCCACCCGCTACCGTCGCCAGTATCGATCCGCAAGATTACGATGCGGTGGCTGATCTGGATGATCTTCTTTCTTCGGATGACGATGGTGTATGGAACGAAAACGATTCGTCGCCGCTTTAATCGCGAGCGCGGCCATTTTGCTCGCATTCGCTGAGCACGGTTCCGCGCAGTCGCAGGGCCCGGGGCCGGGATTTGGGAATGGCGGTCAACGCCAGTTCCGTCCGATGCGCCAGCGTTGGCGCGAGATGTCGCCGGACGATCGCCAGCGGCTGAGATCGAACGCGGCCCGCTGGCTGCAGATGCCACCGGAGGAGCGGCGTCAATTACGTTTACGCGAAGGCATGCGGCGGCAACAGATTCGGCAGGAAGCGCAAACAGCTTTACAGAATTCAGGTCTGCAGCTTGAAGCGGAAAAGCGGGAGATGTACGAACGTCGTTATATCCAGGAACGCCGTCGGATCGAGCGTGCGATCCGCCAGGAAATGGAAGAGAAGCGGCAGCGCGAACTTGCGCCGGTGATGGAGAACTTGAAGAAGGAATTCGCTCAGCCGCAGTCTGGTGTTAATCAGTCCACGCCGGCCGCGGTCTCCTCGCCGTCGCCTCCGAAATAACTCGGGGTTCGAAGTGCGAGCGGCTGCCCTACCGCCGTAGAAAAGCGCTCCGCTGAACCGTCGAGAAGGCGCGCCGACCTACCCGCCGCAAAAAAAGAACCGGCGCAGATAAATCCACGCCGGCTCTTTCGAGACCGTTATCGATTAACGACGGTAGTGGCGAAAATTGCGACCGTAGTAAATACGACGGCCATGATGCCAGTAGTAGTTTTGCCGAATGGCGACCCCGCCATAGTAGCCGTAAGGGGCATACCCGTAGCCATACCGATAATAGGCCGGACGACCATAGCCGTAGTAGCCTGGGTAACCGTAGTAGCCTGGATAACCATAGCCAAAACCGACGACCGGCAGGCCGAAACCGATTCCGACCGAGACACCAGCCTCGGAGCGGGGCGCCGCGGCGAAACCAATTCCCGCGGCGACGATTGCGATCATAAGAAGCTTTTTCCAGTTCATTTGTTCACCTCCTGTGTTTGTCCTGATTGAACTCAAATAAGGACGAAAAGTTTCTATTATTTATTCGTGAGAAGGCTCGCCGTAAGTTGCCTCCGCGCTCAGAAAAATATCATGGCCGATTTTTTCGTAGCGCATTCTCGAAAGACGCGCGCCCGATCGACTGCCGTCGGCTCCGCGACCGGCAAACGCAGGCACCGAGCCGCCAGTAATGATCGCGCCGAGATAAATATGAACCCGATCGATCAGCCGCTGGTCGAGTGCCTGGCCAAGAACATCGCCGCCGCCTTCCAACAATACGCTGGTGATCTCGCGCTTCCCGAGGTCATCGAGCACCTGGTCAAGCGACTGCCCGGTAAAAATGAGAGTACGATCAGCGAAACGATCCGTGAAAAGATGTGCGGCGCGCGGCGTTTTTCCGGAATGCGAAACGACGACACGCCATGGTTGCCGCGCGCCGGGAAAATTTCGCACGGTCAGTCGCGGATTGTCGGCGCGGAGCGTTTCCGCACCGATAAGGATGGCATCCACCTGCGCGCGGAATCGATTCGCGTGAGTTCTGGAGGGCGTGCTCGTAAGCCAGCGAGCTTCTTTGGGCGGACGGGTCAGGCGTCCATCCAGACTCATTCCGCATTTCGATATCACGAACGGTCGCTTTGTCGTGATCCACTTGTCGAAAGCCTCGTTTAGGTCCCGGCATTCCGCGGCGAGAACTCCCGACTGCACGACAATGCCGGCCGCTCGCAAAATTTCGATCGCGCGCCCGGAGTGTTTCGGGTTGGGGTCGAGTGTACCGATCACGACAGTTCTGATTCCCGACTTCAATAATGTCTCGGTGCAGGGCGGGGTGCGACCGCGCGTCGAACAGGGTTCGAGCGTGATGTAGAGCGCTGCGTTCCGCGGAAGCGGCCGAGTAAATTTCGTCAGACATTCGATTTCGGCATGCGGTGCGCCGGCAGAACGATGATGCCCCCTGGCGCAAATTTTTCCGCCGACTACGAGCACCGCGCCAACAGCTGGATTTGGACTCGTTAGGCCGACGCCCTTCCGCGCTTCGCGCAACGCTGCGCGCATGAATTTTTCATCGGCTTCGCGCTTCATCACGATGCAATAAGTCATCTCCCGGAAGGGAGCAATCTTGTCCCTCATTCCGCCGACGATATCCTCCGGCAGAGACATCACGACGCAGCGAGCGGGAGACGGATTTTGATTCGAGCTCGATAAACTCCGCGCTTGGAACGCTTTATTTCTGCTGCGACTCGCGGCTCTTCGTTGGCATTTCTCCAGCTCTTCCGATGGGCAGTTTCAAAACCAGAAAGAAAATACACATGAGCTTAATTCGTTATCAGACTCCCGAGCTGTCCGCGTGGCGATCGTTCGATCGCTGGGCGAATCTACGGGACGAAATCAACAGCCTCTTCGACGGTTCGACGCGATCGAACGGAATGGGCCAGGCGCAATTGTCCAACGGCTGGACTCCGGCCCTCGATCTCTTCCAGAACAACGATGATATCGTCGCAGTGGTGGAGCTTCCCGGAATGAAAAAGGAAGCGATCGAGCTTTTGCTGCACGACGGCACATTGACGATCAGCGGCGAGCGCAAAGATGAAAGCGCGAGTGGAGATAAGAAGGCGCGGGCCGAGCGATTCGTGGGCAAATTCCGCCGCAGCATCTCACTGCCGACGCGCGTGGACGCGAGCAAAGTAAACGCCTCTTACAAAGATGGCATCCTGACCGTGACGCTGCCGAAGGCGGAAGAAGTGAAGCCGAAGCAGATCGAGGTCAACGTTGGCTAAACGATCGAGAATTCTAAAAAGGAGATAAGCAAATAATGGAAACTTTAATTCAAGAAAATCGCACGGAGCCCGGCGCTAATGGCCACCGGTCTAACGAGCAATTCGTTTCACCGATGGCGACCGTTTTGGAAAACGCAGACGGCTATACCCTTCAGGTCGAAATGCCGGGCGTGGGCAAAGACGGCCTCGAAATGTGGGTGGAGAACAACGAGCTAACGCTCGTAGGCCGGCGTTCCCTTTCGGGAATCACAGGAACGGTCCTTCACCGCGAATCGCGTCGGGAGAATTTCCGCCGCAGTTTCGAACTCGACCCGTCGATCGACTCTGGGAAGATCAGCGCCAGAATCGAGCAGGGCGTGATCACGCTAAGTCTGCCCAAAGCCGACCAGGTGAAGCCTCGCAAAATCGCGGTTTCGTAAGCGCATCAATTCTGAAAGCCGCAAGCTCTTCGGGGCTTGCGGCTTTTTTTTACTTTCGGGTCTACGGTCAAAAGCCTCTTCAGAGGCTGAGCTTCACTCGTTAGACCTTGCGCCGACGGCCCCAAAAGAAATGTCCCAGGAAGACATTAAAGGGCGAACAGAAAACTGGATCTATCCCGGCATGTTAGCCAGGCTCCGAACAGGAGACCGAGAGGACGAGTTTCGCTCTTGCTCATGACGCTTGCTTTGTCCGCACTCGTCGTTCGGTTTTGCGGGATGTTTCCAGTCATGCTCGCGGCGGTCCTGCTCCCGTCGATGCGGTCGCACGACGCGCGTCTTCGATCGTCTTTATCGCAAGAATGGATCGTTCGCCGAAATCCCGCGCCCTCAGCCACCTCCTAAGTCTCTGGTTCATTTCTTCTTGGCGACTGATCTGAAAGCGCCTTAGCTACAGAACTCCGTATGGCGACAAAAACCGAAGAAAGATCCGGCGAAGACAAGCTCATCACCGCGCGCAATAAGAACCTCGACCTCGCGCTGCAGCAGATCGCCAAAGACTACGGCGATGGTGCGATCATGCGCCTCGGAGACGAAAAAATTGTCGATATCGAAGTCATTCCCACCGGTAATATTTTGATCGATCGCGCGCTCGGAGTCGGCGGTTTTCCACGTGGCCGAGTCGTCGAAGTTTACGGGCCCGAGTCTTCCGGCAAAACCACTCTTACTTTGACTGTGATCGCACAGGCGCAGAGGCGCGGCGGTCTGGCGGCGTTCATCGATGTCGAGCATGCGCTCGATCCGCAGTATGCCCGTCGCCTTGGGGTGAACATGGACGACCTGCTCGTCTCGCAGCCGAGCTCCGGCGAGGAAGCGCTACGGATTGTCGAGACGCTGGTGCGCTCGAATGCCCTTGATGTCATCGTGCTCGATTCGGTCGCCGCATTAGTCACCAAGCAGGAGTTGGAAGGCGAGATCGGCGATTCCACGGTCGGCGCGCAGGCTCGTTTGATGAGCGCAGCGATGCGGAAATTGACTTCGTTGATTTCCAAAGCCCGGACCTGCTGCGTTTTCACAAATCAGATTCGCGAAAAAATCGGTGTCATGTTCGGCAATCCGGAAACGACTCCCGGCGGGAAAGCGCTGAAGTTTTATGCGAGCGTGCGGATCGACATTCGTCGCATCGGCGCGATCAAACAGACCGATGGCGTCGTCACCGGCAATCGAACGCGCGTCAAAGTGGTGAAGAACAAAGTCGCGCCACCGTTCACCGAAGCCGAGTTCGACATCATGTATAATGAGGGAATCTCCTCCACCGGAGCCTTGCTCGATCTCGCGCTGGAAAAACAAATCGTTGAGAAACGCGGCTCATGGTTGAGCTACAAAGGCGCGCAACTCGCACAGGGGCGCGACGCTGCGAAAGAAGTATTGAAAAACGATCCGGCGCTTTACGCCGAGATTGAGACTGCGGTCAAAGCGAAGCTGGACGAAGAGAAGAAATAATCACCTCGCGCTTTGCGGAGAATTGCTTCGCGCGAAATCTGGTGTCGCAGCGGAAGCGAAGCGCCGATGGCGAGGTGGTGACGACAACTGCGCCCAGCGGGCCGCCAATTTGAGAGCGAGTTCATCTCGGCCTCCTTGTTGCGCGCACCTGGCCAGCCAGGCCTCGCAGAAGCGTCACCTGTTCGGAAGTTAACTTGTCCGCCATTCGCTTACGCGCTCGCCATCGACACTGACGTGGCGGCTATCGCTTTCGCGTCGAAGTCAGTCAGTTCCAGCCGATCTGCCAGCCAGCAGATCGCAGAGAAGAGCGTGGAGGCCGCCACATCAGATGCATGGCCAAACATCGCGAGCTGGTTCTGGTCTCGCGGTTGAGATGCGCTAGGAGGACGAATCGCGCGCGGAGAATCGCCATTCGGTCGAACGCGCACGCACGTGATCGTGACAAGCCAGATAATCTGCGGACAGAGCCGCTGGATTTCGGAGACGATCTCTGCTGCAAAAGATCGCGCGCGCCCGAAATTATTCTTCAACGTGAACGAATTTCCGCGCGAGATCGGACGCTTCGCCTGGGATGAAAACTTCGTGAACCGCGCTAACGTCTTGGCCGCACCGATGATGACCTCCGCCGAAATCCGTCAGAGCTTTCTCGATTTCTTTCGCGAGAAAGCGCACACCATTGTGCCTTCGTCATCGCTCCTGCCGGATTCGCCGAACCTGCTTTTTACAAACGCGGGCATGAACCAGTTCGTGCCGATTTTTCTTGGCCAACAGAAAGCGGCGTGGACTCCGCCGCGCACCGCCGATACCCAAAAATGCATCCGTGCCGGCGGCAAACATAACGATCTCGATGACGTCGGGCTCGACACCTATCACCACACCTTTTTCGAGATGCTCGGGAACTGGAGCTTCGGCGATTACTTCAAGAAGGAAGCGATCGAATGGGCTTGGG
>CAXSFN010000073.1:0-6983 GCA_964236815.1 uncultured Chthoniobacterales bacterium | reverse complement strand
CTTCCGCGTCCTGCCCGATTCGCGGCTCGATCCGCACATCCTCGCCTCCATCACGCAAAACCCCACCGGCCGTCCACTCATCGCGCAGATGATCGGCAACGACATCGCCGCGCTCATTCGCACCGCACGCGAGCTACAGCAGCATCCCGTCGCGGCGATTGATCTGAATCTCGGCTGCCCCGTTCCGATTGTGTATCGCAAATGCGCCGGCGGGGGTTTGCTCCGCGACCCCGAGCGCATCGACCGAATCCTCGGTGCCTTGCGTGAAGCCATCACGATCCCGTTCACGGTGAAAACGCGCATCGGCTTCGACGAAGCCAAGATTTTCGACCAAGAGCTCCTTCCTATTTTTCTGCGGCACTCGTTAGACCTGCTCACCGTCCACGCCCGCACCGTGAAAGAAATGTATCGGAGCGTACCGCGTTACGATTTCATCGCCCGCGCCGTCGCCGCCCTGCCCTGCCCGGTCCTCGCGAATGGCAACATCTATTCCGCCGACAAATCCGATGAAGTTCTCCGCCTTACTGGCGCGCGCGGACTCATGATTGGCCGTGGTGTCATCAGGAACCCCTGGCTCTTCCGTCAGATCCGCGAGCAACGCAGCGGCGCGCCCGTCTTCTGCCCGACCGGCCGCGACGTCCTCGATTATGTGCACGCGCTCTACGAAGCCGTCAGCACGCCCGGCCTGCGCGAGTCCGCCCAGATCAACGCCATGAAAAAATATTTGAATTTTATCGGCCTCGGCGTCGAACCGACCGGCTCCTTCCTTTATCAAATCCGCCGTGCCACAAGCCGCGTCGAATTCTTCACCCTCTGTCGCGAGTTCCTCGATCACGACGAGCCGATGCCGCTCGAGCCTTTCGCGATCGCATTGAAAACAAACGATGTAATGGCAGGCGCGACCCGTTAACAGACTTGTGCGGGGGACAATTGCGTTCGCAGATCGGATACGGCGACGTCGAAAGACCGATTATCGGTAACACTGCTACCTAACTGAAACTAAGAAGATGAGCCGATCGAACGATAACAAAGTAAGTGTGGCAATCCCACTCCGCCCCATCACTTTCTGGCACCAATGCAAACATCTTCGATCGTTTGCTTCTCGCGGCGCCATTTACAGGACGGGCTTGTTCTCGTTAGTCTCCATCACTCATGACCGCCACCGCTGAACCCGAAGATGCCGCGCCGCTCGTCGGCGAAGATCACGTTCCTGATTTCTTCGGTCATCCGCGCGGGCTTTGGTATCTCGCCTTCACCGAAGCATGGGAACGCTTCTCCTACTACGGGATGCAGGCGCTGCTTGTCCTTTACATGGTCAAGTATCTCCTGCTTCCCGGCCGGATCGAACACGTCATCGGCTTCAATACTTTCCGCCACTTGTATGGCGGGCTTGATGGTCAGGCGCTCGCCTCTGCCATCTTCGGCACCTATGCGGCCAGTGTTTATCTCACCCCGATCTTCGGCGGCCTTCTCGCCGATCGTTTGCTTGGCCGGCGGCGCACGGTTCTGCTCGGCGCCTTCACCATGGCGGCCGGTCATTTTCTCATGGCCTTCGAAGCCTTCTTTCTCTTCGCGCTCCTTTGTCTCGTCCTAGGTTGCGGTATGTTCAAAGGGAATATCGCCAGCCAGGTCGGCTCGCTCTACAAACCGGAAGACCTCCGCCGTGCTGACGCTTTCCAGATTTTCTATCTCGGCATCAATGCCGGCGTCATCGCCTCACCCTTAATCGTCGGCACCCTCGGCGAAGTATACGGCTGGCATTACGGCTTCGCCGCGGCCGGCGTCGGCATGCTCCTAGCCATCGGCATCTATCTTTCTGGCCAGAAATATCTCCGCGCGGGCGAGATCGAGAGACTTACTATCGCCGCCGCGCCACGCGCGAAACTCAGCGGTCGCGACTGGCGCGCCGTTATTGCCCTGATCGCGCTCATCCCCGTGCTAGCTGTCGCGATTGTACCTAACAACCAAATCTTCAACGCCTACCTGGTCTGGGGCGACCAGCAGTTCGACCTCGTCTTCATGGGCAAGAAGTTACCAACTACCTGGTTGGTTACTCTGGATGCTATTGTTAGTGTTAGCTTCCTTGCCTTAGTCGCGCTCTTCTATCGTTGGTATGGCAAGCGCTGGCGCGAGCCCGACGAAATCAGCAAGATCATCTTCGGCTCATGCTTCTCCATCGGCGGCGCCATGTGCCTCTTCACCGCCGCATATACCCAAGGCGCCGGGCAAAAGATCGGACTCTTCTGGCCAGTCTGCTTTCATTTCCTGAACAGTATCGCCTTTGCCCATCTCCTGCCGGTCGGTCTCGCCCTCTTTGCCAAGGTCGCGCCGAAAGCGATCAACGCCACCATCATCGGCCTCTACTACCTCGCCTTCTTCGGCGCCAACAGCCTTGTCGGATACGTCGGCGGCTTCTACCAAACCATGCCGACCACCACCTTCTGGCTCCTCCACGCCGGCTTCGCTGCCGGCTCAGGCCTTTGCTTCGTCCTCTTCAAGTTCATCATCGGTCACCACCTCGAGGCGGAGGCGCCGACGACAAACTGATCTTCGTTAAAGTCGAGCAACCGTTCGCTGGATTAGCTTTAGGTCCTACCGCAATTTCTGGAAGTCGACTGCGTGAGCGATCGCGCCGAGCCGGTAACGCAACCGGCTTTAAGGTTGTTCGGCTTCAAACTCCGCTTTCGCGGCTGGCGAAGACAAGACCAATATGGCCGCAAACCAAGACCGAGCCGTAGGGAATAAAGATGCAGTTAAAGCCGGAGACGATGAGAACGAGAAGCTTCCGTTGGCGTCGCCGGATGCACCAACCGAGTAAGCGGTTAGGCCGCCGATCGTCCAACCGAGCAAAGCCAATCCTCCGAAGTCGTCGCCATGATTCCGAAGAGCGCTTTCGGCGGCGCTTCATTTACCACCTGCGATGTCGGGGGCGGCGACGTCAGGAGGCCATTCGAATTTCCCGGAGACCGATGCGCAAAGCCATTGTTGTTTGCCCACGCCGAATTGGGCATGGCGGCGAACATCGCGAACATCAAAACATAGATCAGGAAGAAACACGAAAACGCCGCGGTGACGCCTCCGCGAATGTAGGCGGCGATGGTGAGCAACCGCAGCCGTTCCCGCAGGACGATGCGTTGTTCTTCCGAGATTGGAATGCTGATTCGTTCATCAGTGGATTCTATTCGATCATCTAGAACACCGCCAAGAACTCCACGCTTTCAAGCACCAGAAGCGGTCTGACGTCTGCCAATATTAACTCTCGCCTGTTGAACTTCGACCTCGCAGCAGTTGCAGCATTGCGGTTGCGACAATCACCTCTACTTACGCAATGGCGCATAGCGTCCCGGCCCTTGTCACGCCTGCACTACTAAGTGGGCCCGATTACGCTCCGTGTTTCGTGCTTCGCGCAGTAACAGGCCAGGCTGCCCAGTTGCCTCCAGCCTAGTAGGCTGCACTTCCGGAATCAGAACGCCCTTACTGGATGAACCGGATCGTCATTGGGTAGCGATAGAACTTCCCATCACTCGCCTGGATGGCGGCGATGATGACGAGCACGGCATTCAGGATCCAAAGGATGACGAGGAAAACGAAGCCGATCAGGACGAGGCAGAAAACCAGGGCGACGGCGTTGTAGATCAGCATGGAAATTTGAAAATTGAGCGCCTCCTTGCCGTGCGCGTCGATCTCGGGAGATTCGTCGCGCTTGGCCAGCCAGACGATGAGAGGCGCGAGCAGGTGCCCGGGGAAATGCAGAACGACGCCAAGCAAGGCGCTGGCGTGACAAAAAGCGCTCCAAGTGCGCACGTTGGCGACGTTGAGAACGGGAGCGCTGAGCGGCGGTGGGGTTGGGTATAAAGTTTCCATGGCGTCTAATAAATGGATGCGAGCAGTTGGCGGTTTGGATTCAACAAAATGGCAAACGCATCTGAGATCACAAACAACCGGATGTTACACTTCCGGCCGCTTGCGATTTCCGCGGGTAAGCACGGCGTGAGATCCGCGTGGCTACAATTTTAGGTGTGACTTGTTGCCTAACGAACCCGCTCATTCCGCGTGGCAAGCGAGGTGACGATCTTCTCAAACCGCGGGTGCGAACGGAGCGGGTCCCACTCCTCGTTAAGCCGTAGCGCACCATAGCTCGGGCCGCCGGGTAGCTTGGCGGTTTGCTCGAGCAGAGCTAGTGCGCGGTCTACTTCACCCACTTGCCCGCAAATCGAAGCGAGACGCATCGCGCTGATGCAGGCTTGCAGTTCGTCTCCACTCGGCGCGTGTAGTTCCAGGGCTCGTTCCGCTCCATTGATCGCATCCTCTTTCCGACCAAGCCGCGCGTCGATCTGGGCTACCACGCTTAGCGGTATCGCCTCATTCGGACGCGCCGCCATTCTGGTCGCCGCCCGTTCGCGTGCGGCCACGAAGAACTCTTGGGACCGCGGGCGATCGCCCAAGCCGAACGCGATTAGACCTTCGAACCATTCCCGCGGCACGACATAGCCGGCAGTGGGGTTAAGCTCTTTCGCTTCGTGTGCAGCCAAGGCCGACCGCGCGGCGGGGTAATCGCGCTGGTCGAGCGCGAGCTGCATTCGGAGGTAAGCGACACGCGCAGGATTAGCAGAGTTCGCCGCTTCGCCCGTGACCACTTCCTGCATCCGGCGAAGATCAGCGCGCGCCGCGACGTCGACATTGGCGCGCGCGCTTTGCAGTCCGAAGTCGTTAGGCGCCTGAGTCAGAGCGCGATCGAGAACCTGAATTGCCTCGGAGTAGCGCCGTTGTTGAAAATAGATGCCGCCTAGCTCTAGCTGTAGGTTACTGTTCCTTGGATCGAGGGCAGCTGCGGCCTCGAAGTTACGCGTCGCTTCACCCCACCTGCCTTTACGTCGCTGGACAGTCGCGGTCAGATAGACCACATCGGGATCATTCGGTAGGACGCGCCGCGCCAGGGCAAGCTCAGCCAAAGCGGCATCTAGCTCGCGTTTTCCCCAGTAATGATAGAAAGCGCGCGCCAGATGCACTTCGCCCGCATCCGGCTGTAACAACGCAGCGGCATCGAGCGCTCGCGTCGCTAACTCAAGCCGCGCCGGAGTTTGATCGAAGGCCACCCAATAAATCCACAGATGCGCGTTCACCAGCGCGCATAGCGCAGGCACGAAAGCCGGATCGCGCGTCACCGCCTGATCGAGCAGTTTGATTGCTTCCTGCACTTGCTCCGGACGAGGCGAAGTCTGGCGGACACTGATGCCTTTCGCGCGCAAGTAGAGGTCATAGGCCACCATGTCCGTGGTCGGTACCGCCTCGATCGCGGCCTTCTCGATCGGCGAAAGCGCAGCTCGAAGTTCCTGCGCGATCTTCTGCGCGATCTCGCTTTGGATCGCGAAGACATCCGCCAGCTCGCGGTCGTATTGCTCTGCCCAGAGATGTGTATCCGTCCGCGCGTCGACTAATTGTGCGGTGACGCGGACGCGGTTCCCGCTTCGTTGTACGCTACCTTCGAGCACGTGGGCCGCATTCAGCGCCCGCGCGATTTCCTTGAGATTCCGTGGCTCGGTCTCCTTGTACTGCGTCACACTGGTGCGGCTGATGACGCGGAGGTCGGCAACTTTCGCGAGTGTCGTTAGGATCTCATCCTGCACGCCATCCGCGAAAAACGCATTCTCCTCATCCTTGCTCAGGTTTTGGAACGGTAGCACCGCGATGGATTTACTCGGGATAGATTCTGAAGGTGCGCGCGCTTCCTGTGCGACCGGTGTCCTAGCGTGCAACCAATTTCGCCCGGTAACTTGATAGACCCACAGCGCCACCGCCACGACCGCGATGCTCGCGATCAACGCCGCGAACTTACGCGCGCTCCAATAGGGCAGGGACTTGATCTCATCGGCCGACAATTCCTCGGTCCGCTTCATCCCCTGGGGCGTCATCTCGAACGCCCACGCGATGATCATCGCCAGCACAAATCCGAGGGCGAGCAGCGCCACCAGTGCCTTCATCAACCACGAGGGCGCGTCAAAAGTCGGAAACAAAATCGACGCCGCCTGGATCAATAGCCACGAAACGACGACGTAGGTAACGGCGACCTTGTAGACGCTGCGGTGTTTGAGTTCGCGGAGGAAATCCATTGAGAGCGGGCGTTGCGCCCCCTGCTCCTATCCGATTACGTTCCTGCGCGCCAGTGCAAGAGCGCAGTTGCGGCGCGCACGCCGACTCTTATGCATAGCGTGCTCGCGCGGTCGGACGTCTTCTTTCTCTGCCTTCATCTTTCAATCCTGTCTTCGTGATTCCGATTACCTGTCTTCGTGATTCGGCCGCAGATTGCATTCCAAAAACCAGATCGCTTTTCCTCATTTCCTAATTCATCTGATCTGGCCACGAAAAAATATCTGAGTCCCAGCGGCCTCTGCGTCGAACCGACCCGCGGAATTCTAAGGCCTATTCCAGAAGCCGCCTAAGAAGCGAAAATTGGACCAAGCAGATGATGGGCATCACTTGTTGTTAGCGGGTTGCAAAAAAAGACCCGCCCTCTATCATTCCGCGTCGCGCTATTCGCGGCACACAGGAAGGGTGGCTGAGCCCGGTTTAAGGCACTCGACTCGAAAGCGAAAATGCGGTCTTTGCGCAGTTTTGCATGGCTTTGCATTTCAGCTGCGCCCGAGGGAAAAAATGGATTTCCCCGCTATTTCTCTTTGCATGGTTTTGCGCTGATTGGCGCGAAACGACCACCGGACCGTATAAACTGACCGTATAAAAATCCTGTGCGTCTTAATTCAGATGACCGTGTTTTTTCAACCAGTCAGACAGTGCTTCAGCGATAATCTCGCGGTGCGTTGACGGCGTCTGTCGCCCGATGCGTCGCTCAATTGACGCGCGCAGAAGTGCGGTGGTGATGTTTGAATCGATGCGGGCATTTACCGAACCGAGTCCGACCAGTGAATTCTGGGCCGGATTATTCGAGGCCGGCGCTTCTTCGGTCGAGAAATCTTCTTTTATTGCGG
>CAXSFN010000072.1:0-7182 GCA_964236815.1 uncultured Chthoniobacterales bacterium | reverse complement strand
GTCATCGGCCCCAGCATCGCCGCGCTTGGTTTCGCATTACTCGTTAGACCAGGCATCGGCGGCAGCTACTGGATCACCTTTTTTCCTGCACTCGTTGTGCTTGGCCTCGGAATGGCAATCAGCGTATCACCTTTGACCACGGTCGTGATGAGCTCGGTCGCGGGCAATCACACCGGCCTCGCTTCCGGGATCAACAACGCTGTCTCGCGCTCGGCCGGTTTGCTCGCGATCGCGGTTCTGGGCGTGGTGATTTTACAGAGTTTTAATGCCGAGCTCGACCGCCGTCATGTGCCATTGCCGCCAGCGGAACGCGTCAAACTGGGCAGCGCCGACGCGCCGGCGAACATCGACCCGGCTACACGCGAAGCGATTGGCCGCGAAATCGCGCAATCATTCGTGCACAGCTTTCGGATCGTCATGATCATCTGCACCACGCTCGCCGCCGGCAGCGCGGTCAGCGCGCTTCTTCTTATCAGCGGGAATCCGCGACAATCTCGCCGCCGATCACAGTCATAAGGCAGCGCGTCTTCAGAATTTCCGCCTCCGGAATTTTCATGATGTCGGCGGAGAGAATGGTGAGGTCCGCGAGTTTGCCGGCTTCGATCGAGCCTTTCTCTTTTTCTTCGAAAGCGGCGAAGGCCGGCCAGGCGGTAAACATTTTCAATGCTTGTTCGCGTGTCAGCGCTTGTTCCGGATGCCAGCCCTCGCCGGTGAAACCGTCCACGCTTTTGCGCGCGACCGCCGCGTAAAATTCGATCATCGGTTCGCCGCGCTCGACCGGCGCATCCGATCCGCCTGGAATAATCGCGCCGCTCTTGAGCAAGGTCTGCCATGCGTAAGCGCCGGCCAGCCGTTCCTGTCCGAGCCGTGCGGGCGCGAAGAAAAGATCGCTGATCGCATGCGAAGGCTGCATCGATGGAATGACGCCGAGCTGCGCGAATCGCGGGATGTCCTGCGGACTCAAGATTTGCGAATGCTCGATGCGCCAGCGCGGCTCGCGTACCTTTCGCTCGTTAGGCGGAATAGCTTTGAAGGCCTTTTCGTAGAGATCGAGGACGAGGCGATTGGCGCGATCGCCGATCGCATGTGTTTCGATTTGAATGCCGGCGCGTAAGGCTTTTTCGTAAACACGCGCGAGATCCTCTTCCTTGTTCACGAGAAAGCCGGCGGTATCGGCGTCGGAATATTTTTCGAGCAAGGCCGCGCCGCGCGAGCCGAGCGCGCCATCCGCGTAACACTTGATCGCGCGTTGCGTGAAATGTTTCCCAATCGTGGCGCCCTCGGCCAGCAGACGGTTTGCCGCTTCACCCGGACCGGAGACCGCGTTGTAAATACGCAATTTCACTTTGTCGGCCTCGATCAGCTTTCGCATGATTCCGATTTCGGCGAGATCGCTTCCCGGGTTTTGGATTTCGCACCAGCCGAGCTTCACGCTTCGCTCTGCGCCGAGAAGGAGTGCTTTTTCTTTCTCGGCAGCGCTAGAGCCGGGGACGCGTTTTTCCACCAGCTCTTTCGCGTGATCGAGGAGCATGCCGGTGGGCGTTCCGTCCTTCTTGAGGATCTCGCCGCCAAAAGGATTTGGAGTCTCGTTCGTGATCTCGGCGATGCGAAGCGCTGCCGTGTTTGCAATCGCGGCGTGTCCATCCGCACGAGTGAGAAAGACGGGATTGTTTGGCGCGACGCGATCCAGATCGGCCGCGGTCGGAAATTCCGGCGGTGTCCAAAAAGTTTCGATCCAACCGCGTCCAGTTATCCACTCGTTAGGCGGAATTTTCGCCGCGCGTTCTTTGATTTTTTCCAGGAAGGCCTCGCGCGTGCGAGTACCTTCTAGATTAAGCGTCATCTCCCGCTCACCGACACCGAAGATGTGATAATGCGCGTCGGTCAGACCCGGTAGGACGGTCTTGCCATCGAGATCGATCACGCGGGTCGACTCCGCGGCGAACTCCTGCACATCTTCATCAGACCCGACAAAAAGAATGTGCTCGCCCTTGATCGCGATCGCTTCCGCGCGCGGCTCCTTCTCGGCAGCGGTGTAGATATTGGCATTCTGGAAGATGAGGTCGGCCGTGGGCGGCGTGGCGTTGGCCACCGTCGCGCCGAATAGCAGGGACAGACAGAACACTGAAAATTTCATGGTGTGGCGTAGTCTTTCTCTTTCTTCAATTCAGCGCGGGTCATGCCCTCACGCAGGCCGCTTCTCGAAGGATGGGCGTATCTTTCTTTGATGCGCATAGGCTCTATCCTCCCGCCGGCAAATGCGCCTTCTTCCAATCCATCGCCATCCGAATGCGCGCGCGTCCGCTCGGATGATCGAAGAAGACGAATTCTTCCAACGGCGAAGGATCAAGCTTGCGATAAGTGCCCAGCTTCAGGGCCACCGCCGCCATGCCGTTCGCTTCGCGCGAAGTGTTGATTCCAAACGCGTCCGCCTCCACTTCGGCGACGCGCGTGATGGTGTTGTTCACCGGGGTGGCGAAGAAGGAAAGCGCGGCCACGATCAATGCCAGCAGCGGCAGCCCCGCCGGGTCCGCGATCCCGCGCACCTGCCAGCGATCGCCCCAGCGCCGGACGCAGGCATCGAAGAAAACTTTCGTCAGCCCGAGCGAGATGAGCGCGAGAAGCGCGAAGCTGAACAGGAATTTGGTGATGTGATTGAGGACGTAGTGTCCCATCTCATGCGCCATGACGTAACGGATTTCCGGTAGGGTGCATTGCTTGAGCAAGTTGTCATTGAGCGCGATCCGAGTGGTGCCGAGAAAGCCGGCCACATTTGCGCTGACGCGATTCGATTGGCGCGATGCGTCTACTTCGAAAACTTGCTTCACCGGAATTTGGTTCGCCTGCGCCATGGCCAGGATCGGCTCGCTGATGCGCGCATCTTCGAGCGGCTTGTACTTATTGAAGAGCGGCTCGATGTAAACGGGGGCGATCAGAGCTGCGACCATGAAGAAACTAATCAGGACGACTGTTGCCCAGATCCACCATGATTGCGGCGCGCGCCGGAAGACGGCGTAAAGCGCGATCATCAAGATGGTGAAGGCAACCAGGGAAACCAGGAGGGCGGTCAGTTGCTCCTTGAACCACGGGCCGAAAGTTTGCGTGGCCAAGCCGTAGGCGTGTTCTCGAAAGAAATGCTCATATACATTGAGTGGAAACGAAAGCGCCCAGACGAGCAGCAAATAGATCACGGCGTAAAGCGCGACCTGGAGAAATTTCAGTCGCGTTTTCCGTTCCGCGAAATCCCGAAGACGGGCCGAGATGCGCGCGTTGAGGAGGAGAATCGAGATGGCTGCGGCGAGCAGAAAATTCCAGAGGATGAGCCAGTAGCCGCCTTCGAAATACGAGTCGGATTTTATTTTCTTGTCCGCCGGAACAGTGTCGAGCCAAGCGCGCGTGGCCGTGGCAGGATCGGCGTTCGGAGCGATCGACGGAGTCGCGAGGGGCGTAACCGGCAGACTCTCACTTGAGGGAGAAGTCAGCGGAGCAGTGGGCAATGGCGGAGATGATTCCTGCGCGAGGCCAGTGGAGGAGATGACGAACGTTGAAATGGCGGCCAAACAGAAAAGAATTTTCATGCGACCACGAGGCTATCCGTCCGAATGCGTTCTGGGAAGTGCGGCCACTTTGCTCCGCACCGATATTGGAGCGCGATCTTCAGACGTAACCGCCGGCAAGAGATGCGAATTCGCCGCGACCGCGATCGGAGGGACGGGCGATTGAATGGTATGAAATCACTTTCGCTTTTTCTTGCGTTCGTTCTCGTCTCATTCGCCCTTGAAGCAGCGCAATTAGCAGAGGTAGCGAATTTCCCGGATCAACAGGTAACCGGCGTGACAGTTTCGAAGAACGGTCGTGTCTTCGTGAATTTCCCGAACTGGTCGGACGGTCACACCATCTCGGTGGCTGAAATCGTGAGCGGCCAACCGAAACCGTTTCCGAATGAGGAATGGAATAAGCCAGGCGCGCCGGAATCGCATTTCGTCTGCGTGCAAAGCGTGGTCGTGGATGCGAATGACGATCTTTGGATTCTCGATCCAGCCGCGCCGAAAATGCAGGAGATCGAAAAAGGGGGACCGAAATTATTGAAGGTCGATCTGAAGACGAACCAGATCACGCAGACAATTCCATTCGGCGAAGATGTGGCGACAAAGAAAAGTTATTTGAACGACATTCGCATCGACACCGCCACGAACACGGCCTTCATGACCGATTCCGGCAAAGGCGGACTGGTGGTTCTTGATTTAAAAAGTGGAAAAGCGCGGCGCGTCCTCGATGGCCACAAGTCCACCCAAGCAGAATCGGGTTTCAAGCTCTCCGTCGAAGGTCGCGAGCTTTACGACTCGCAAAAGAAATCGGCGCCGCAAATGGCCTCGGACGGGATCGCATACGATGCAAAGGGCGACTTTCTTTACTACCACGCGCTGACCGGCCACACGCTTTATCGGATTAAGACCGCTTATCTAAAAGACGCCGGAATGTCGGAGAGCGATCTTGAATCCAAAGTGGAAAATCTCGGCCAGACGTCAGCTCCGGATGGAATAATCGAGGCGCCCGATGGCAGTGTTTATCTCACAGACATCGAACACAGCGCGATCGTGCGTTGGGATCCGGCGCCGAAGAAAACCGAAACAGTGATCCAGGATAAACGCTTGAGCTGGCCCGATACTTTGAGCTGGGGACCAAAGGGAGAGCTTTATGTGACGGTCTCGCAGATCCAAAACATGCCGCGTTATAACGGCGGCAAATCCGTGCGTTCCGAGCCTTACAAACTTTACAAGGTGACCGGACTACAAACCCGCTCCGGAAACTAAATTATCCCGTTGTGAAATATGGCGCGGCGGATAGCCTCGACTCAGACCATGAACACCACCCAGCGCGCTTCCGTTAATCGCAAATCCTCCATCTCCGCGGAAGCGCTCATTGGCACCGGCATCACGGTTGCGATGTTTGGTTTTTTGTTCGTGCTCCTCGGTTGGGCTCAACACATGCGGGAGGCCCGGGAAGCGGCCTGGCTGCTTCTGCCGATCGGCGTCGTCCTGATGATTATCGGCTTCGTTGTTGCGATGATCGGCGGCGTAACGAAACACAAAGCCGCCGACTTTCAGAAGGCCGACGCGGATTAACTTGAACCGCGCGGAAGTTTTCTGCGCGAGTTTCCGATCCGGTAGGTAAGGAAACATTCCTCGTCCACCACCCGCATCCCGGTCAGCCGGCAATGGATGCTCGACGGCAGAAATTCCGCGCTCCGGCCGGTCAGGGTGGGCGCTTCGCGTCCGCCGAAAAGATAAGGCGCGATGGTAAGATTGAGTTGGTCGACAAGATTCAGCTCGAGGAGCGAGCGGAATAAAGCGGCGCCGCCTTCGCAAGCGATCGAACGCACTTTGTATTCGGTGCGCAATTGACGAAGCATCCAGGCGAGATCGACCTCGCGTGATTCGCTTAAGTGCAGGACGGCTTTCTCGCGCAACGTTTTCTGGAACGAGCGCGGCATTCGCGTGGTGGAGAAAATTACGATGGGCGAGATTTCCGATTGGAAAATCTTGAGCGACGAATCGATCCGGCCTTCTTTCGAAACGATCACGCGCAGCGGTGAAGGCGTTTGTCCGCGCGCGATGCGCGTCTCCCGCATTTCACCTTTGGGCAAACCGAGGCGCACGTTGTCATATTTTAGCGTGCTGTGGCCGATGAGAACCGCATCGGCTAACGAGCGCTGCCGCAACAAATGCATCTTATCTTCGCGGGAAGTGAAATCGACCGGCGTATAATTGCGCGTCGTGATTTTGCCGTCTGCCGTCATCGCGAAAGTCGCAGCGACGAAAGGACGTAAAACACGCGAGGGGCGGCCCGGTTCTGACCGATGGAGCGCCGGGGCTCCTTCCACATTCTTATTCCTGCTCGCCGAGTTCATGCTCGAGGGTCACGACTTCGCGCTCCATTTCGCGCACCTTCACGTGGCCGGTCGCTCCGCTCGGTCGATAGAAGAAGTAAACAATCCCGCCCGGTAAAGCGCAGATAATGATGATGAGAAAACTGAGCGAACCAATCAGGTTCGCGACGCCTTCTTTTACTCCGGCGAGATTGTGCAAAAGAATTTGCAGCACGATCTCCCGCCAACCTGCGCCGCCAAAACTAATCGGTAACGATGAGATCGTGCGTTCGATCGGCATGATCGCAAAAAAATCGAGCACCGGCACACGAATCGGCGGCGTGACTCGAACGTCTTCGGCATGCAAGGCGTAGGCGACGCAGAGAAAAGTCGCGAACGTTCCAAGGTGCGCCACGAGCGACATGCCGAAAGCGACTAGCGTCGCGCGCCAGTGGTGCGCGTAAAGATGATATGCGGCCGAGACTTCGATCAGTTTGGCGCGGCCCGGAAAACGATGTGGAAGACTGTTCAATAAATTAAAGCCGCTGATGATGAATGACGTCACGAGCGCGAGGACCGCGCTCCCTAGCACGATGAGCAAAAACCAAAGCAGCCGTTTCGTTTCCGGAGTCTGTGCCAGCCAGTCGTAGCGCAGGAAAATCAAAACCCCGGTGATGCCAATCAAAGCGATCAGGCCGATCACGCGATCGAAGACTACTGCGAGAAGACCGCCGGCTTTTTTGTCCGGCGTTTCCTTGAGCAAAAGATAGCTCTTGATGATGTCGCCGCCCGTCCCGCCAGGCATGAATTGGTTGTAGAACATCCCGATGAAGAAGAGCGAGCCGACCCGCCAATTAGTCAGCCGAATTCCCTGGACGCGCAGCAAAACCTGCCAGCGAATCGCAGCCGCGATCTCAACCACAAAATAAGCGAGGATCGCGAGCGCAATCCACCAGTAGTTCGCGAGATGCAGCGCGGTGGCCATCTGCGCGCGTTTCGCCGGATCGCGAAAGACGAAATAAAGCAGCGCAATCGTGACCAGGATCTGCGCGGTGGTGAGCAGAATTTTTTTCATTCGCCGAAATGCATTTTCCAGGTCGCGACCGAGCGGAGAATTTCATCCACGGTTTTGCGGGGACTCATTTCCCAAACGAAGATGCAGCCGGGCGCGAGGAGAGGCACCAGCTTAAGGAGATCGACGTGCCCGGCAAACGGCGGTTGATGATCCTGCCCCGGCCAAATCACATCCTGCAAATGACAGCCGAAAGCGCGCGCGCCAATCCTGCGCAGCCATTCTTCGTGATCGAGGAAGC
>CAXSFN010000071.1:0-8012 GCA_964236815.1 uncultured Chthoniobacterales bacterium | reverse complement strand
ATCTTTTTTTCGGGGGTGAGATTCATTAGCCGCGTTGAATCTGCCAATCCTCCAGTAGCTTCGCCGGGATTTCTTTCAGAAAACGTGACGGCCGCTGAAACATGTCGCCATAGCCGGCATTCAAACGCAGGTGCGGATAGGTCAGATAAAGTTCATCCTTCGCCCGCGTGATCGCGACGTAAAATAACCGGCGTTCTTCCTCAATCGCTTCGCGTGTTTCGAGTGAACGCGTGCTCGGAAACATTCCGTCGGTCAGCCAGATGACGAAGACGGTGTGATATTCGAGGCCTTTCGCCTGATGCACCGACGAAAGATTCACCGCTTCGGTGTCGGCAGTTTGGTTGGGTGCGGCTTCGGCGTCGACGTTGCTGATGAGCGCGAGCTGCGAGAGAAATTCGTTCACGTCTTTGAATTGCCGCGCGAAGACCGCGAGCTGATTCAGATCTTCGCGGCGTAATTCGTAGTTCGAGAAATTCGTTTTCGCGTAGTCGTCGTAGATCGCTTCCACGACCGACGTGATCATTTCCGTCGGCTGATTCGGCACTCCGTGCGGCGCGATTTCATCCAGCGTATACGCGAGCTGCGTCCAGGATTTCTTCGAACGCGCGCCGGTTTGCATCGGCAACAACCGTTCGCCCCAGCTCAAGATCTCGCCATTCGCATCGAGCGATTTTTCCCAATCACGCCAAAGGCTGTCCGCGCTCTTGTTCCCGATGCCCGGAAGCAATTTCACCATTCGCTTGAAGGCGACTTCATCGCGCGGATTCGCGACGAAGCGGATGAAGGCCGCCACATCCTTGATGTGCGCCTGCTCGAAAAACCGAACCCCGCTTGTGATCTGATACGGAATCCCGCGCCGCGAAAATTCCAGCTGCAATTCGACCGCGTGATAATGCGCGCGATACAGCACCGCGATCTCATCCAGCGCGATCCCTTCATCGCGCAGTTCGAGAATCCGCTGCGCCACGAACTGCGCCTGATCGCTTCCCGTTTCCAACGCGACAACCGCCGGTTTTAACTCGTTAGTCGGGCGCGTCGCCGCCAGCTCTTTCTTGAATTGCTCGACGTTCGGCGCGATCGCCGCGTTCGCGACTGAGAGGATTTCCGGCACGCTCCGGTAGTTTAATTCGATCTTAAAAACCTGCGCGTCCGGATAGCGCTGCGGGAAGGCTAGGATGTTTTTGAAATTCGCGCCGCGCCATGAGTAGATCGACTGCGCATCGTCCCCGACGACCATGACGTTGCGATGATGGACCGCGAGCGTGTCGATGAAGTCCGCCTGGATTTTGTTCGTGTCCTGATACTCGTCCACCAGGATGAATTGAAATTGCCGCCGATAAAAACTTGCGACCTCTTCGTGCTCCTTCAGCATCCGCAGCGTCTTCTCAAGCAGGTCGTCGAAATCCATCGAGTTGGTCGATTTCTTCTTTCGCTCGTAGCGCGCGTGCACGTCCTTGATCTGTTCGATCAACGGTAAAAAATACGGAAATTTTTCCGCCAGCAATTCCTCCATCGCGCGCTCCGTGTTGACCGTGAAGCTGAAAATATCCGCGAGCACGTCGCCCTTCGGAAAACGGATTTCCTTCGGATTAATTCCCGCCGCAGAGACCACGGTATCGATCAAATCCTTCTGATCCTCCCGATCGAGAATAGTGAACCCGCTCGAATAACCGAGCACGCTCCCATGCCGGCGCAGCATCCGATTTCCGATCGAGTGAAACGTCCCGCCCCAAAGCCCCTGCGCGTCCACCGGCACCAAATTCGCCACCCGATCTAACATCTGCCGCGCCGCTTTATTCGTGAAGGTTAGCAGCAAAATATTTCGCGGATCGACCCCGTTCTCGAGCAGGTAAGCCACCCGATAAGTCAGCGTCCGCGTCTTCCCCGAACCCGCTCCCGCGATCACGAGCAACGGCCCCGGCGAAGCCGTCACCGCCGCGTGTTGCTGCTCATTCAACTCCGCCGCGTAATCGATGTGAATCCCCGTCGCCGACGGCGCACGCTGGAGAGTGTATTGACGCGCCATGGCGGGCTACGCTCCCGCCGTCACGCACTCAGTTCAATGGAAAATTTGGCTCGGTATTGCGGATCTGCCAGAATGGTGACACCATGAACTGATGAAGACTCTTACTCTCAAAGTTCCCGACGGGCTTCTGATCGAGATTGTCAGCGAGGCGCGCGCCCGCAACCTTTCCAATTCTGAGATCGTCCGCGAACGTCTGACCCGAAAAGCGAGCGCTACCTCCAAGGCGCATGCTCCCTCGCTTTGGAGCAAGATGGAAGATTTGGTTAGCCACCAGGACTCGCTCCCGCACGACCTGGCTCGCAGCAAAAAACATATGACGGGCTATGGCCAGAAGCGTTCTCATCGATAGCGGTCCGCTGGTGGCAGCTCTTCGGACGCGCGATATCGATCATTTGTGGGCGCGAAAACATTTCGAGGCGACCTCGAATCCTTTCCTTACGTGTGAAGCTGTCGTCTCCGAATGCTTCTTTCTTTTGCGCAAGTCGGCGGGAGAAACGGAGAAATTTAAGACGCTCTTGGAGCGTGGCATTGTGACGGTGAGCTTTTCTTTCGCGGCACAGCGCGTCGAAACTTTGCGCCTCATGCGCCGCTACGTGAATTTGCCGATGAGTTTCGCTGATGCCTGCCTTGTGCGCATGGCGGAACAGATCGACGGCGCGGTCGTCTTCACTGCGGACAGCGATTTTCGGACTTATCGCAAAAATGGCCGTCAGGTCATTCCGCTGATTATGCCCGAGCTGGACTAACGAAGCGTGACTGATTGCGAACCGGAGCGGCCGTGGTCGTCCAGCGCGGTCAGTTCGTAGACGCCGGGCACGGGTTTCCAGGTGAAGACTTCTTTCGCGCTGCAGGAGCCGAGGAATGATTTGTCGGCGAACCAATAAATGCGGCGCACGCCGGTTTCTGTTTCGGCGCGCAGTGGGATGCCGTCTTCGGCGCTGGAGATGTTGGTCGCGGGCAAATTGATCCGCGGGACGTGGCCTTCGCGGGCGAGAAGCTCGCTCGCCGCGTCAGGTGCAAATGGTGGCGGAATGCGTCGCGGGATTCCGGCCTGCTCGAAAAGTGCGAGCAGGTCGGAGGGCCAAAATTCATAGACTTCGCGCTTGAGCGAGCGCGTGCCGTCGTCGCGCGCAACCCGCAAACCGGTTCCGGCATCGACCAGAATTTCGCGATGCACTTCGCAGGTTTTAATCGGCGAGATTCCCGGGATGAACCAGCTCTCGGTTCGATGCGGACAGGATGGTCCGGGCAGATCGCCGGAGACGGAACAGAACTCGACTCGCTTCAGATTTGCGCCGGGCGGCGCTAAATGCGGTTCGTTGCGCGCGGGCTCATGCGTCCGCAACGCATCGATCATTAGAAACAACAGCGGAGCCGCCGCGGTCCGGCCGATGAAGGCGGGATTGCGGCGTCCGTTGAAGTTGCCCATCCAAACTGCGAGGACGTAGCGATCGAAGACCGCGATGGACCAGGCATCCCGGAAGCCGTGCGACGTTCCGGTTTTCCAAAAGACGCGACCGTGTTTTGACACATCCGCTTCCATCATGCCAGGCCGGGAAATTTGCCCGAGCATTTCAAGGGTAAGAAAGGCGGCTTCGGGACTAACGAGTCGTCGGCCAGGGACCACCGGATCGCCGAGTGTGCGGCGAAGCGGCTGCAGCTCACCGTTGTTCGCGAGCATCGCATAGAGCGTGACCAAATTTTCCATCGTGACCTCCGCGCCACCGAGCGGGAGCGAGAGTCCGTAGAATCTTTCCGCGCGCGGCAGTGCCACGCCGGCATCGCGAAGGAATTGGTAAAGCGTCGGGTGCGCCAGCTCGGACGCGAGCTCGACTGCGGGAACATTGCGGCTGCGCGCGAGCGCATCGCTGGCGCGAATCGGACCGGCGAATTCGCGATCGTAATTCTCCGGGTTGTAATCGCCGAAGGTGCGCGGCGCGTCCTTCAGCATGGTCAGCGGATGGATTCGTCCCTGTTCCAAGGCGAGGGCATAGACGAACGGCTTCAAGGTCGAACCTGGAGAGCGCGGGCGTTGGGTGCCGTCGACCTGACCTTGAATGGTTGCGTTCCAAAAATCGGCCGAGCCCACTTGCGCGAGCACTTCCATGGAATGGAAATCGAGCAGCAGGGCTGCGCCGTTCTCGATCCCGCGTCTTTGGTTCTCCGCGATATAACTCGTTAGGCGACGCTCCAGAATATTCTGCCGCGCTAGATCGAGGGTGGTGGTCAGATCGCGCTCGCCCGGGTTTTTGGCCAGGACTTGCCGGACGAAATGCGGGGCTAAGATGCTCGCGCGCGGACGCGCTTCGGCGCGAAACATCGCCGTCGCGAGGTCGGCAGAGTGGGAAGGATAGTGACGTTGCTGGGCTGCGACTTGCGCTTCGTTTTCGCGATTAACCCGCAAGGCGCGGCGCGTCGGGCTCTGCGGGATTACGCTGAGCGCAATTCCTTCGGCTGCATTCAGACGCGCGGCGCTTTTTCCAAGGTAAATTTCGCTGGCCGCGCCGATGCCTTCGATGTTCCGCCCGTAAGGCGCGAGGTTCAGGTAGGCCTCGAGGATTTCGTTCTTGCTGTAGTGACGTTCGAGTTCGAGCGCGCGAATTATCTGCTCCGCTTTTCCGCGCAGAGTGCGGGTGTGGAGGTGAAACCGGAGCCGCGCGAGCTGCATCGTGATGGTGGAGGCGCCGGGAGTCGCGTGATTGTTGCGGATGAAACCCGCGGCGGAACGGAGGAGTGCGATCGGGTTCACGCCCGGATGTTGCGCGAAATGTTTGTCTTCGAATTGGAGGGTGGCGTCGATCAATGCCGGCGCGATTTCGGACAGAGGGGTACGGATGCGATATTTTTGATCACTCGTTAGGCCGACTCGGAGGGTGGTGCCGTTGCGATCGCGTACCCGGGTGGAGAAGTCGACGCTGTCGAGCAATGGCGGTTTTGGTAGTGCGGCCCACAAACACAGCGCGATGACCAGTAAAGTGACGCAGCCAAAAGCTGTCATCCTGAGCGAAGCGAAGGATCTCGCCCACGCAGCGATCACCTTCTTGCGATGCAAGGACGCGGGTCGCACGATTGTGAGGTCCTTCGCTACGCTCAGGATGACAACTCTAGCGCGCACTCCGTTTCCGACTGTTTAGCGTCCTTCGCTGACGCTGATTTTTCCGGGGAGCCCGCGCGCTCTGATCGCCCTGTCGTACATCGATTCGCCAAACGCGGGTGGGACGATGAACTCGCCGCGGTTAGTCGCTTTGATTTGGTAGCTGATTTCCAGCACCCGCTTTGGCGCGGTCAAATAGAAGACCGCGCGGTCTTCCCGTACTTCGACAAAATCCACGCCGCCGATCGCGCCCGCGCCGGATTGCAACGACGAGCCGACGACCTCGAAACCACCGGGCAGGAGATCGACCACCGCGACATTGGTGATCTCTTCGTCACTCAGGCTGCGCACGCGCAGGCGGACATTGATCGGCTCGCCGAGTTTCGTCTGCGTGATCGCTTTGCCCTCCTTGTCCATCAACTCGCGATAAACTTCGAGTCCATCGGTCACCGCCTTCGCCGGCAATTCGCGATCGAAACCCGCTTCCACCACCTGATAGAACGCGCCAAGCGGACCGACCGGACCAGTGCTGCGGAAGCGCACGAGCGCGGCGGCCGCGGAGAAATTCACGCGCTGCAATTGCCTGCCACTCGTTAGGCGCTTCTCGTGTTTTTGCTGATCGATTTCTTCGATCGACAACTCCGCCGGCTGCGTGGCGATGGCGTGCGAGTAGGCTTTCAACGCCAGCACGGCGTAGGCCGCCGAGAGGGTATTGAATTGTCCCTGGCCGATCGGCTGCACGATGTTTTCCAAGTCGGCCGGCGTGATTTTCTTCAAACGCGCCGGGAATTCGCGTGCGAGCACCGCGAGATATTGCGCGTCGGCTCCGAGCGGCTGGTAGAAATCATTCATCCGCGCTTCGTCGTGTTGGCCGATGCGATAGCGCGCGATCAGCTTCGCGGCGTCGTCTTCTTTTTTCAGAATTTGCAACGCGCCCGCGAGATAAACGCCGGTCATATCGGTTGGCCATTCCTTCGCGAAATTCTTCTCCAGATAATCGCGCAGATTGATGATGTAATTGGTCGTGATGACGCCTTCGCGCGCGAGCAGATAGATGGAATAAGCGACCACGCGCGCCTCCTCCAGGTCGCTCGGATCCTTCGCCACCATCGTCTGCAAAAAGCGCAGGCCGCTCGCGAACATTTCCGCCGGCGGCGCGAAGCCGGCGGCTTTTGCTTCGATCAAAAAGTGCATCGCATACGCCGGCATGAAATGGATGCGATCCTCTTTCTCGACCGTCCAATAACCGAAATCGCCCTGGTCGTTTTGCCGGCGTCGCAGACTAGCGAAAGCCTTCTCCAATTGCGCGTTCACTTCGGCGCGGCTCAATCCGAAATCGGCTTCATCCGCGAGCAGGAGCCGGCAGAATGCGCCGCTCGTGATCTGTTCGCTGCAGCCGTAAGGGAACTGCTTCAGGAAAAGATCGAGGCCATGCGCGAGGCCGAGCGGCAGGGCGGAGACGGAGGCGTTGAGCTGTCGGAATTCCGGATACATCTGGCGCGTGATCGGAACTTCGGCGCTCGCTTTGGCGAGACGCCCGCTGCGCACGCTTGTCATGAACGGCGTGGGCGGCCGGATGCTGATGGTGGAACGCAGCCGCGCTTCTTTGCCATTCGCGCTCGCGATGAAGGTGAGCGTGCCCGAGCCGAGTTTATCTTTGGCGCGGACGGTGAAGATCGCGGTCTGCTCGCGCCCTTCCGCGATGGCCAATGACTCGTTAGGCGCCTTCACGATTTGCAAATGCTCGGAGGGTTCCGCGCGCAACTGGACCGCCGCATTCGGGCCCGAGCCCTCAACGTTGTTGGCTACGGTCACGCCGACTTCGAATTGGTCGTTAGGCGCGGCCAGGACCGGGACGCTCGGAGTGATCACGAACGGTCCGCGAATAAGCGCGTCCTTTTGCGCGGCACCGGTCGCGTCGTCCGCCACGGCCACGGCCATGACGGTGAGGGTGCCGCTAAAATAATCGGGCACATCGTAAACGACTTCACGCCGGTCCGGTCCTGCATCGACTACGCCCGACCAGAAAACGACCGGCTTTTCCGTGACGCGCCGGAAGGGATTCAACTGCTTCGGATTTTCGCCGTCGCCGCCGAAAGCAGAGAGCGAACGGAGCACGGAAAACTCCGGCATGATCAGATCGACGATCTGCGAGGTATCGACCCCGAGCGCGGACTTGCGGAAGAAGAAACCAAGCGGATCGGGCAGCTGATAATCGCTCACCTGCAGGATGCCCTGATCGACCGCGAAGACGACGATCTTGCTCGGTCGATTGGTTTGATAACCGATGTGAAACGGCTCGCCCGGTTTCGCGATCGCGGCGGTTTGCAGGTCAACTTTCAGCCGGCGTTTTTCTTTGTTGGCGGTGAACGGAACGACGCCGTAGCTCAACGGGCTGGCGAAAATTTCCTTCGAATCGAGCGGGCGAATCAGCGCGACGTTGATGTAGCCGCTGCCTTCAAATCCTTCCGGGACGCGGATGCGTTGCACGCTGCTGGCGGCGTCGGCCTTGAACCATTTCTGCGCGTAAACCTTGTCGCGCTCGATCGTGATCAAACCGCTCCCGGCATAGGGCGCGGTGATGCTGATCGCGATCTCGTCGCCGGTGTTGTATTGCGCGCGATCGAGCTTCACCTGCAGCTCGGAATTTTTATCGAGCGCGCGTTTGGCCGCACCGCGACCGACGACGGAGAAACGAATCTTGCAGAGCTTGCGATCTTCCGGGCCGCGCAGCTCGAGCACATAATCGCCCGGCTCGCCGGTCGGAAGTTGGTAAGGCGAGGCCGCGGTCCCGAGCGCGATGTTCGTTTTTTCGGTGACGCGTTCTTTCAGGACCGACTGGTAGGCGTAGCTGCCGTTGTCCTTTTTCGCGACCACGGAAACGTATTCCTG
>CAXSFN010000070.1:0-8046 GCA_964236815.1 uncultured Chthoniobacterales bacterium | reverse complement strand
CCGATCAATCGCGGGGTCGAGATCGATAGCGAGCTCGCGGACGGAGTGCAAAGCGTGATCCTCGACCAAGTAACGAATGGCCTCGCGGTGCGCATGGCCGTTCTCTATCTGTGCGGAGGAATCGCTACGTGAGAGGGCCAGCGAGACACTGGCGTGCCGCACAGCCAAGATGGCGGCGTTCCAGCCAGCTTTTGCCATGAGTGCCACCATCATTCGCGGCGGCCGGATCATCGATCCTGCAAATAAGCGCGATCACGTCGGCGACCTTTACATCGTTGATGGAAAGATTGCGGACGCGCCTAACGGACGCGATCCGGAAATAATCGACGCGGCAGGACTCGTCGTCGCGCCGGGGCTGATAGATCTTCATGTTCACTTCCGTGAACCAGGATTCGGTTGGAAGGAAACGATCGAGAGCGGTGCGCGCGCCGCGGCGGCCGGTGGATTCACTACCGTTGTTTGCATGCCAAACACTTCACCCGTCGCCGATAATCCGGGCACGATCGCGTGGATCAAAAATCGCGCGGCCGAAGTGGCTTGCGTGAATGTTTTGCCGAGCGGCGCGATTTCAAAAAATCTTGCCGGCGAAGGGCTGGCGCCGATCGGCTCGCTCGCTCAGGCGGGAGTCGTCGCGATTACCGACGACGGACACTGCGTGCAGAACAACGAGCTGATGCGGCGCGCGGTCGAATATGCGCGGATGGTCGGCGTAGCCGTGCTCGATCATTGCCAGGATTACAATC
This sequence comes from uncultured Chthoniobacterales bacterium, assembly GCA_964236815.1. Lineage (GTDB taxonomy): Bacteria > Verrucomicrobiota > Verrucomicrobiia > Chthoniobacterales > UBA10450 > JACCTI01. The sequence continues at coordinate 7,303 of CAXSFN010000070.1, read as the reverse complement.
TCGTCGGCAACGGTGTCGTGCATGAAGGCTATTGGAGCACGCTGCTCGGTCTTCCCGGCTGGCCGTCGGCAGGCGAGGAAATGATCGTGGCGCGGAATATCCTGCTCGCGGAACTTTGCGATCATCCCATCCACTGTCAGCACATCAGCGCGGCAGGAAGCGTGCGTTTGCTGCGCGAAGCTCGCGCGCGCGGAGTAAAAATCAGCGGAGAAGTTTGTCCACATCACATCGCGCTTACGGATGAGGCGATTCAAAATTTCGACACGAACTTCAAAATGAATCCGCCGCTGCGAACACAAAGCGATGTCGAGGCATTGCTGGAAGGAATCGCCGATGGCACGCTCGAAATCCTTGCTAGCGATCACGCGCCGCACGCGAAGTTCGAGAAGGAGGTCGAGTTCGATCAGGCGCCGTTTGGGATCCTCGGATTGGAGACGGAGCTTGCTTTGTTCCTCGATCTACTCGTGCACAAAACAAAAACGATCGAGCTGCCACGATTGATCGAGATGTTTACGGCGAATCCGGCGCGCTTGCTCAAGCTCGAAGCCGGCAACCTCTCGTTAGGCTCGGCTGCCGACGTGACGTTGATCGATCCTAATTTGGAATGGACCTATCAGGTGGATTCGTCGGCCAGCTTGTCACGCAACACGCCATTCGAAGGCTGGAAGATGAAAGGGCGCGCGGTGCGAACGATTGTCCGCGGCAAACTCGTGTGGGCGCTATAAGCCGCGCCATCCTTTATTCTGTCATTCTGAGCGGAGCGAAGAATCTCTGACTATTTCTGATCCTCAGCGTTGGGAAGCGGAAACAATCATAGATTCTTCGCTACGCTCAGAATGACAGCGGAAGAGTCTAGCTGCCGTAGCCGCCGGAAATATAACTCTCGAGCTGCTCGATCGCGGCGCTCTGCACCGAGATGACGTGCTTGACCAGATCGCCGATCGAGATCACGCCGCGCAACTGCCCATTCTCCATCACCGGCAAATGGCGCACGCGTTTGTCGGTCATGAATTGCAAACAGTGGTCGACGCTTTCCTTCGGCTCGACCGTGGTTAGCTCGATGGACATGATTTCGTTCACCGCCGTCTCGCGGGATCGCTTCCCGCGCAACATCACTTTGCGCGTATAGTCGCGTTCCGAAATAATTCCGACCAGTCTGCCCTCCTGCAAAACAACGAGCGCGCCGCAGTTTTTTTCCGCCATCAGCGCGACGGCGTCGTAGACCATCGCTTCGGGCGCGACCGACCAAATCTCTCCGCTCTTTTGGTTGAGGATGGATTCGATCGTGCCGGTAACATTCATCGCCAGACCGAAGCCACCGCGCCTCGGGATCAAGACCGTAGCCCAGTCGATTTCCGCGGCGCAAGACTTCTCTCGGCGATCAATGAACTTTCGCGAGCGCGAATTCGAACTCGCATTGCTGCGCGCGAATCGCGGGCGCCGGCGTGGCGAGCGCGATCCGCAGTGCGCGCAACATACGAATCCCTCGCTCCAGACGATCCGGACGAACAGAATACGGAATGGGAAGCAACGTGCTGCGGCGATATCGGTAATGTTTCATGCGCACCATCATGAAACACCAGGTAGGACACGGGCTGTCCGAGGGTAAAAGATTTTTGAAAAAATTAAGGCACATTCTCTGATGGCAAGAGAATCGGGTATGTCCCGTCCGCCGCTCGAGCGAATGATGCGCATTCACGCGCAATTAAAAGCGGGAGATTTCCCGAATTGCCGCAAGATCGCAGAGGAGATCGAGGTCTCTTCCAAGACGATCCAACGCGATATCGATTTCATGCGCGACCGGCTCGGGCTTCCGATCGAATACGATCCGATTCGCTTCGGATTTCACTACACGGAAGAGGTCACGAGTTTTCCCAGCATCGAAGTTTCGGAAGGTGAAATCGCCGCGCTTTTCGTCGCGCAGAAAGCGCTGGCGCAATACCAAGGCACGCCGTTCGAGCGTCCGCTGCGCTCCGCTTTTCGCAAAATCACCGATGGCTTGAAAGAGCGTGTTTCGTTTTCCTGGAGCGACCTCGACGACCTGATCTCGTTTCACAGTGCGGGCGCGAGCGTGGCCGACCTCGAGCTCTTCGAAGCGGTCAGCCAGGCGGTGTTGCGCTCGGTCGAAATCGAATTCGAATATCGGAAGCTGAAGAGCAGCCGGTATGAAGCGCGGCGCCTTCGGCCCTTCCATATCGCGTCCCTGGAAAATCAGTGGTACGTCTTCGGCGAAGATCTGGCTCGTGGGCAGCTTCGCACCTTTGCCCTCCCGCGGATGCGAAAGGCCCGCCTAACGAGTCATCGTTTTCGTCGGCCGGCCGACTTTTCGATCGAGAAAGTCTTGCGAGGAAGTTTCGGCGTTTTCGCGGGCGGAAAAAAGCAGAGGATCAAATTGAAATTCGACGCCTTCGCCGCGCGTCTGGTGAGCGAACGGAGCTGGCATGATTCGCAACGTATCCGTTCGGCCAAGGACGGATCGATCACGATGGAACTCGAATTGGCCGGCCTGGAAGAAATCGAGCGCTGGGTTTTGAGCTGGGGCAGTCATGTGCGGGTTGTAGCGCCTAACGAATTGATCGAGCGCCTGCGTAACGAAGTGCAAGCCATGGCCCTCACGTATGGACAGTGATTTGGGGAGCGCACGCTTGCAGCGTGCTGGCGAAGGCATTCTGCCGAGCGAACTTTGTTTCGGTCCGGCTATCTGATTTTGCGATCTTCTGAAGTTTGTTTCAGCAGAATGCCCTCAACCAGCACGCTGCAAGCGTGCGCTCCCCGGAGCGGCGGCGCTTTAGAAGCGAAGCGTGAATTGCGCGGCGGCATTGTGCGCTAGAGCCCGGCCGTCTTCCCCTTCGGGATAATATTCGAGCTTCAACTGAATATGTTCGGTGAAACGATAGATGAGCGCGAGCTCGAGCCGCGCGATGTCGGGCGCGAATTGCACTTCACCACCGATGCCGTCGGAAATCTCATTGAAGAACTGCTGGTTCCAGCGAATCGCGCCGAAGAGTTGTGGGGTGAGTTTGTATTTCGCTTCGAGAAAATATCCGAAGATTTTGCCGTTGCCGAGCCGCGGAATTTCGAAGCGCGTCTCGTGAAATTCCGCCCAGAGCTGGAGGTGTCCATGCGCGTAGCTCAGATCCTGCGCGAGAACGGTCTGGTGATAATCGCCGATGTCTTTTCCAGGCGGCAGACTGGGCTCTGCATCGGGCCGAAAGTAGGCGCCGTCGCTGGCGGAGAACCCGAAGTTTAACGACTCGTTAGGCCGATAACCGAGCCGGGCCGTGACGGTGGGATGGGCGAATCCAATCCGGGTCGCATCCCAGCTTTCCGGCCGGGAAGAGAGCGAAGCGTTCTTGAATTGCAGCGCATACTCGAAGCGGTCGATCCGCCCCGCGACAGAAATACCGCTGCTGTAACTCGGACCCCAGACCTCCGAAATGTATTCGTATTTTTCGTCTTCGCGCCGGCCGTCGTACGGAATCTCAGGCGCGGACATGTCTTCGATCGGGAGCGCGTTTTCGTAGACGAGCGGCGCGGTGATGAAGGAATTATCCCAGGAAAGATGACGCTCAATCCATTGGCCGAAAACGGCGGCGGATTTCCCGATTTCGATCGTAAGCCGCCCGTCCGCCCAAGGCGTGTAGCGCAGCGCATATTCATCGAGCCGCGCCTGTGCTCCGCGATCGCTCGGGTCGAAGTGACGATCGAAGCGGGCTTGCGCAAAAAAATAGAAGGCGGCGCCGAGTTGCGCGTCGAGAAAGAGCGAAAGCCGCGGATTGAAAAGATCGTGGCCGGAAGCGTCGATCAACCCCGGCGGTCCCTGCGGAAAGTAATAATATTCAAGATCGAGCGTGCCGCTCATTCGCGCGCGCAACTCGTTATCAAAGGCGGACCAAGTCAGCTTCTCATCGAGGCGATCGAAAAATTCCTGCGCGGAGAGCGGCCATATTGCGAGCGCAACAAAACCAAACAGCGCGCAGAAAAATCTCATGCGGGCTGGGCGACGGCCGGTTGCCGCGCGATCCGGAACCGCACCTCGAATTCAGTGCCTTCCCGATCCGACCGCACCAGCCGCAAATCGCCCCCGTGCAGGTAGGCCAGCTCCCGCGCCAGGTTCAGACCGAGCCCATGACCGGGGACGTTCTCGCCCATCGCGCCGCGATGGAAACGCTCGAAGATATGGTCGCGCGCCGCTTGGGGAATAGGCGGGCCAGTGTTCTCGATATTCAAGACCACAAACTCGTCTTTCTCCTCCGCGGAAACGCAAATGTCGCCGCCGGGGAAGTTATATTTGCGCGCGTTCTCGAGGAGGTTTTGCACAATCAAAGTGATGTAGCGTTTTTCCCCGGCCACATAAAGATCGGGAGGAAAGTCGGTGTCCAGTTTGACCTTGAGATCGTCCGGCAATGCGCTGATGTCGTCGATCCATTCGTCGAGGAGTTGCGAGAGATTGACGGTTCCGAATTGAATCTGGAGGCGGCCCTCGTCCATCCGCGAAAGGAGGAGAAGATCGTCCACCACCCCGGTGATGCGGTAGGTGTGATGAAGGAGCGCGGAAAGTTTGTCATAGACCGCGGGGGTGAAGTCTTCGCGCGAAAGCAGTTCCTCGATCCCAGCGCGTAAGACCGTGATCGGCGTCTTCAATTGATGAGAAGCATCGGCGGAGAAACGCGCCGAACGCTGCAGCTCTTCGCTGGTGGACTCGAGCGCGGCTTCGACGCGTTCGCCGTGGACGCGGCGTTGCTCGGACGTGACCGCCAGCTTTTCCACCGGGGCCGACAATTGACGGGAAAGAAAATGGCTCGCGACCAATCCAATGACCAAAAGGGCCGAGCCCGCGATAAGGACATGCCATCGGATCTGGCGCTGGCGCGCGATCGCGTTCGCCAGTGGATAGACTGCTACTTCATAAGCGGCGGCGTACGATGAATCCGGGTTGAGCTGCTTGTAAAAGAGCAGATGCGGTGCGCCGCCGATCGCTATCTCAAAATTGTTCTCGGACGATTTGGTCTGTGCCAGCGTCCGCACCATCTCTGCGCTGAGCGCCAGTTGTTCCGGCTCCGCCAGCGCGGGCAAATGCAGCCGGCCGTTCGTCCAAATGCCGCTTTTGATTTCGCCGCCGCTGGAACGGTTGCGGCCAAACTCAACCGGCTTGAAGCCCAACAAGAGCGACGCGATCACTTCGCCGGTTTCTGTCGAGACGATTGGCATCGCCAAGATTTCATGAATGGCGCGCGCGATTGTGCCGGTACCGCAAAGGAGATAGCCGGCTTGCTGTTGATTGCTCAACGAAGGCAAGGCGAGCTGCTGTTCTTCAGCGGGCGGTAATGCGCCGACCTCTTTGCCGTCGGGCGGGGATATAACCGCTCCTTTACTATCGAGGAAGCGATAGAAGCGCGCGTTCAGCGCATGCGCAGGTGTTTCAGGTTCGTCGTCATCGTCGGGATTGAGGACGTCGCGCAATTCGTCTTTCGCGCTCGGATACAAGAGATCGAGCGCATTGTCTTCCAGCGCGGCGTGAATCCGCGGCCGTTGCACGAGGACCCGGCATCGTTCTGCCAACGCGGCGTGCCGCACTTCCTGCACACCATGCAAAGTCGCGAGCTCGTTCTGGAAATCTTGCATCAGATCGAGCCGCGCTTCGATTGCCACTTTCCGCTCGGCCAGAAAAAGCCCTAACGCGGTTAGCGCCACCACCACGAGCATCATGGCTATGAGCAGCTTTCTGCGATAGCTGCTCACGCTCGCTTTGTTCTCCGGCGCCCTCACGGGAAATCGACGTGCAGAGTCGACCCGCTCTTCAATTCCACCATCTGCTCCCGTGTTGTGCGGCTGTCCACCCACGCCTTGAGATTATACTTACCCGCGGGCAATCCCGTGAGTCGAAAATGTCCGTCTGCTTCCGTCCGAACGAAATAAGGCGTGTCCACGACCAGGAGGAGCGCGCGCATGTGTTCGTGAATATCGCAACGCAATGTCACCAAGCCCGGCTTGTCGAAGACGAGCGAAGGAATCGGACGTTCGTCACCTCGGTATCGTCCGAGATCGAAGCGCTTCGCGGGCGAGTAGGAGAAAATATTGTGATAGGTCTCGTCTTCATTTGGGAACTCGACCGTCGTGCCTGTCTGGACCGCGATCAGGGTCGGAACGAACATCAAATCTTTCTGTGCGATCTGCCTGACTGCCGGCGGACGGCCTTTGTCGAAGGCGCCTTCCAAATAAACAATCGCCAGTGGTGGATTCGTCGCCAGCAATCCGCCTTTACTCACGATTTCGTAACGGCTGGTCATGACCGCGACCGTCTTCGTTTTCGGCAAATCGACCCGGCCTTCGATCGTGGCCTGGGCGAAAGCGAATTTGCTTCCAAAGGTGAAAAGGACCGCGGCCAAAAATGTGCGGATCATTGGGGTAGAAGGATAGCTTCGAGTTTCTTAGACAGAAAGAAGCCGCTCCGGAAAAATCCGGAGCGGCCCCAGTTCTATTACTTGTTAGGCAGAGCGATTAGTTCGCGGGGCGGCCGGTCGCTTGCAAGCTGTTGAAGTTATCGAGGAACTCCGGCTCGAGCGCGGTGCCATCGGCTTTGCGCGTGATGGCGAGGAATTGGTCCTTCGCGATTCCGCCGTCGGTTGGGTCCTTGGTTACCGGGCAAATCGCGTAACGCAGCGGATCGTTGATCGCCCGCACCGTCTTGGTGATGAAGCCCTTCTTGAGCAGGTCCTCGATCTCGCTCACGCTCGCGATGATGGCGGTACCGTCGAGATCGCGACCGTTCTTTTTCGCGAGATCGTTCTGCGTTTTGATCCCCTCAGAACTCGTTAGGCCTTTGGGTGTGTAGTTGATCCAGGTGTGGATCCAAAGGTTGAGCGGGTTGTTGCTGAAGTAGCCATTACGCAGATCGAGCAGGATCGATTGGCGCAGAGCGCCGAGACCTTGCGGATCGGTTCCCTGGCGCGGGAAAATATATTCCGCGCTGTTATCAACGATCTGCCGGGCTTTCTGCCCGGCTGAGTTGGCGGTGAAGGCGCTGCCTTCGAATCCACCCATGACGGTGAAGAAGAACGCGTTACCGCTTTGGTCGTAGCAAGGCAGGGTGAGTAACGCGCGGACCGGACGCTGGAACGAGAAGTTCGGCGTATCGGCCGCGGCTAACGGGCCTACCTGCCGGCGCCCGCCGATGGCGGCGGGGTTGATGCCGTTCTGCATGTAATAGGCGTCGGTGAAGTCGAACATGCGATCTTTCACGTCGGCTTTGCCGGTGGATGGAATCGCCAGGAGCGCGAGCGCGCCTAACGAGAGAATTTGA
>CAXSFN010000069.1:0-8591 GCA_964236815.1 uncultured Chthoniobacterales bacterium | reverse complement strand
AGCACCTCCTTGCCAAGGAGGACGTCGCGAGTTCGAGTCTCGTCACCCGCTGTTTGCCCGGCATTGGTCCTGGCCTTTCGCTTCCTGGACGGTACTCGCTTTGGTGAACAGAATCGGAGATTCTTGAATCCATTTCCTCGGCGTCCTGCATCTCACTCCCAAAGGATGATTATGAAAACCACACTTCGACACTGCATTCTGGCTGCGAGCTGCGCGCTTGCCTTGAGCGCCTTCGGCCAGGCTCCCACGCCGACACCTGCGCCCGCCGTTCCCGTTACGCCGCTAGCCGCCGCCGCTTCCGCTGCGCCAACCGCTTCTTCCAGCTCCGAGGACGATCTGGAGAGCCGCATCGAGCGAAAGGTCAAACGAGGCCTGCACATCAGCGTCGGCTCGGACCATCATGATCGGGATCGCGATCGCGAGCGGGATCGAGACAGAGAACGGGATCGTGATCACGACAGCGATATCGAGGATGTGGGCGGTCTGATGGCAATTCCAATCGTCGGGATCATCTTCACCACGCTCTTTGGCGCGCCAGTGTTGGTGGTGGCCGCGATCATGTTCTTCAGTTATCTGAAATCCCGCTCGCTCCACCGGACCGTGCGCACAATGGTGGAGAGAGGTGAGCCTGTGCCTGCCGCGCTTTTCGCGCCGACACCCATTGTTCGCGCCCGCTCCGATATGCGACGAGGTGTCGTGCTCGTGATGGTGGGGATTGGGTTGATGGTATTTTTCGGAGCGTCCAGCGATTGGGATGGCGGCGCTTGGGCGCTCGGCTTCATTCCATTCTTGATCGGCGCGGGTTACCTGCTCGTTTGGAAACTAGAAGGCAATAGACCCAACGCGATCAACACCAGTACCGACAACATCCCACGGGTGCCCTAGCTTTGTGAGGTGTCGCTGACCGATGCAGACCTCGTCACCAGAACCCTTGTCGATGACGACCAGCACGCGTTCTCCGAACTCGTCCGGCGGCATCAATCGGCGGTGCGCGGTCTGCTTCGGCAGCTTACGCGCACCGATCCGGCGCTGGCGGATGACCTCGCGCAGGAAGCCTTTCTTAAGGCTTACAAAAACATCCGCAGCTTCCGCGGCGAAGCGAAGTTTTCTACCTGGCTTTATCGCATCGCCTATAACTGCTTTCGCGAAGAAGCGCGCAAACGGAAAGAGCTGGTCGGGATTGATGAGAGACAACTCGAAGCGGAACAAGATCCGCACACCGTCGACCCCGCCCTAAAACATGATCTGGCACAGGCACTGCAGTTGCTCCCTTTGCATGAACGAACCGCGGTGGTGCTTTGTTGTCAGAACGGCCTTTCGCACGATGAAGCCTCGCGTGTGCTCGATATCCCGATTGGAACGGTGAAGACGAATGTGTTAAGAGGTAGAGAGAAGTTGAAAAAAACGTTGGCGGTATGGAGCACGAATTAAAAATGGAGGAACAACTCCAGGAGGATTGGCTGGACGCGAAGCTGCGCGATGAAATGCCGTACATCGACGATGCCGGTTTCACCGCGCGCGTGGTGCAGCAACTTCCGCCGCAGGGCCAGTCTTCTTCGCTCCGCGCCTTCATCATCCTCGGCCTTACCCTGGTCGCCTGTGTGACTGCTTATTTTGTCAGCGGCGGCGGAGTGATCTTAGCCAACGCCGCGGAATTCCTCGTTGCGGTCTCGTTCGTCAAAGTGTGCATCCTTGCCGGGTGTTCCGCGCTTCTGGTCACGGCTCTTGGCGCCTCCGCTGCGTTCATGCGGGAAGGCGATCAGAGACCGCTCCGGGATCTGGCCCGGTCGATTCGTTAGGCCGGATATCTTTCCGGCGGATCTGTGTGGCTGCAGGGACCGTGTCGAAGAATCTCACCCATCCCTATACAGCCCGCGCTTCCAACACATCGCGCGCGATCTGTTTTTTCAATTCATCCAAGTTCGCGAATTTTCGCTCCGGCCGCAGGTAGCGAAGGAAGCGGACCTCGACATCCTGGCCGTAGATCTCGCGCTGCAGATCGAAGAAATATAATTCGAGCAAACGTTCTGGCTGCGCCGATTCGATCGTCGGCCGCGTCCCTAAATTTGCGACGCCCTCAAGGATCGCACCGTCTAGTTTTGCTTCAGCCGCGTAAACCCCGTTGGGCGGAAACTGCTCGCTGTGGGCGCTTAAATTGGCGGTTGGAAAACCAAGCTTGCGACCGAGCTGCGCGCCTTTTTTTACCGTTCCAAGAATGGTGTATTCGCGTCCAAGCATTTCAGCCGCTTTCGCGAATTCGCCTTGCTCAACCGCTGCCCGGATCGCCGTGCTGCTCACCACGGTTCCGTTGACCGTTACAGGCTTAATCCCGATGACCTCAAAATGATATTGTGCTCCCAGTTCCTGCAGCAGCGTCAGATTTCCGGCGCGATTCCTTCCGAAGGACCATTCGTGCCCTACGCAAATTTGCTGCAGCGGTTGGGAGTGCTCGACCAGTTGCCTAACGAATACCTCCGGAGATGTGGCGGAGAAGGCTCGATCGAAGTGGACGACGAGCAAATGTCCCACGCCGAGATCGCGAATGAGCGCGATCTTATGTTGCGTGGCGGTTAACAAATGCGGCGCGCCTTCTGGTCGCAGCACTTTGGCCGGATGCGGATCGAAGGTAATCACGACTGGTGTTCCGCCCGCGGCGCGCGCGTGACGCGCCGAAGTCGAAATGACCGCCTGGTGTCCCAAGTGGACGCCATCGAAAACGCCGATGGCAGTGAAAAGCGGCCCCGGAAGTTGATCCAGTTCAGCGATGGAACTCAGGACCTGCATTACTCATTGTCTCCCGTCATCTGAGTGCAGCGAAACTGTGACCATCCCGCCTATCCGCGCTGAAATAGCCAGAGATTCTTCGTTCACTCAGAAGACAAAGGAGAATCAGGCACCACGCATCCGTGAGACCTCCGGCAAGGTCAGGATACGTCCCAGGATATCGACCGGCTCGGTGTTTTGTAGTTCGTCCACCGTGATCGCGCCATCGACCAAGAAACGGCCGGAACGCGTGCGGCGTAGATTCTGCAAATGCGCCCCACAGCCCAACGTTTCGCCGATATCGTGCGCGTAGGTGCGGACATAAAATCCTTTGCTGCAAGAAACGCTGAAGTCGATCTCGGGCGATTCGACCCGACCGATCGTATAGTTGTAAACATGAACCAGCCGGGGCTCGCGCTCGACCGTTTTGCCCTGGCGGGCCAGCTTATAGAGCGGCACGCCGCCTTGCTTGATCGCGGAAACCATCGGCGGCATCTGATAAAAATCGCCGCGATATTTTTCGAAAGCGGCGCGCACATTTTCTTCCGTCAATTCCGGCACCGGTTTCTCTTCCAGGATTTGTCCCGCACGATCCTGCGTGTCAGTCGTTGCGCCTAACGAGAGCGTCCCGGCGTATTCCTTGTCCTCGCTCATGAGCAAATCCTGAATCTTGGTCCCGCGTCCCAGCGTGAGCAAAAGCAGGCCGGTCGCGATCGGATCGAGCGTCCCGCAATGGCCGACTTTCTTAATCTGGAGACGCCGCCTAACGAGTGCTACGACGTCATGTGACGTCATGCCAGGCGCTTTATCGACCAACAGGACGCCGTCAGGAGTGGCAGTCAATGACATGGCAAATCGCTTCCAAAACTCGTCGCTCCACTTCGCCCAAGGATCCGTGGACACGTGCGCCAGCCGCAAGTTTATGCCCGCCGCCGCCGAAGAGCTGGGCGATCGCAGCCACATCGGCGGACTCTTTTTTCGACCGCATACTTACGCGCACTTTGCCTTCGAGCAGTTCTTCGAAAAAGACGGCAACGATGACTCCTTCAATCGCGCGCAAATGATCGATCAGCCCCTCATTATCTTCCGGCAGCGCGCCGAGCTTGCCCGCCTGCTTCAGGCTTAAGCTGAAACTCGCGACCTGTCCGTTCCCATCGAAACGCATCGTCTCAAGCAACTCGCGCAGCAACTCGATGCGCCGGCGCGGATAGGTTTCATAAAGCAGCTGGCTGAGGCGCCCGACCTTAACCCCGCGGCGGATTAACTCGCCACCGATGTCGAAGGTTCGCGCGGTGGTGTTCGAATATTGAAAGGAACCAGTGTCGGTAGAGATGGCAACGAAGAGATTCTCCGCAATGCCGGGATCGATCGGGAAACCTTCACTGGAAAGAAAATCGTAGAGAATCTGTCCGGTCGCGGGCGAGGTAGGATCGATGAAGTTCAAGTCGCCGTAAGCAGGATTGGTTGGATGATGGTCGAGGTTAATCCATTTCGGCGCCCGCACCATTTCGCCGGCGAGACCGAGGCGTTTCTGCGTCGCGGTGTCGAGGGCGACGCCAAGATCGAATTCTTCCGGCGCGCCCGGCGGCCTAACGAGTAGTTCGCCACCGGGGAGAAAGCGGTATTTTTCCAGCATGCCATCCTCGTTCCAAATCGCGACCTCTTTGCCCATTTGCAGCAGGGAAAGGCCAAGGGCGAGCTGGCTGCCAAACGCGTCACCGTCCGGCCGTACATGACCGAGAACCGCGACGCGCCTGGCAGCGCGAAGAGTCTCTGCGATTTCTGAAAAACTGGCGTTCATGAAGTCGAATCTTCGTCGTCGTCAGACTTCGCCGGCTCGATCTCGTTTAGAATTTTGAAAACACGCGCGCCTCGCTCGATCGAATCGTCGAGATGAAAAACGAGATGCGGCGTGTATTTCAAAACCACCTTCTTCGCCAGTTCGGCTTGCAGGATGGTCCGCTGCGCTTCCAACTTTTCGATCACCGCTTTGGGCGATCCCTTGCCGAGAACGCTGACAAAAACATGCCCATTTTTCAGGTCGGGTGTGACGTCGACTTGATTGATCGTGACCAACACATCTTCGAAAGTGAGGTCGCGGGTGACGATGGTGCTGAGCTCGCGCCTAACGACTTCGTTAACGCGCAGCATTCGGTGTTTCATTTGAGTTGTAGCCGGCGTCGCTGACGCCGGCCGGAGTCGACGACCCCGGCTACAGCTTTTGCGCGACCTGTTCGAGCTGGTAGCACTCGATGATATCGCCGACCTGATATTCGTTGAAGTCGCCGAGCTTGATGCCGCATTCGAGGCCGACGCGCACTTCCTTCACATCGTCCTGGAAACGGCGCAGGGTCGAAAGACCACCGTCGTAGACAGGCTGGCGACGACGCAGGACACGCGCACGCGCGGTGCGGGCGATGCGGCCATCGGTGACGAGGCAGCCCGCCACGATTCCTTTGGTCAACTTGAAGACCTGCTTGACCTCGGCGTGACCGATGACGGTTTCGCGATGCTCCGGATCGAGCATCTCGGCCATTGAGTCTTTGATCTGGTCGATCAGCTCGTAAATGATGCTGTAAAGTTTGACCTGCACGCCTTCGCGTTTCGCAGCGTTGACCGCATTCGATTCGACTTTGATGCTGAATCCGATCACGATCGCGTTTGAAGCGCTGGCGAGGAGGATGTCGTTCTCGGAAATTGGGCCCACGCCTGAATGCACAATTTCTAGATCGATTTTCTTGCTCTCGATTTGATTGAGCGCGCCGGTCAACGCTTCGAGCGAACCTTGCGCGTCACATTTCAAAACGATGCGGAGATGCTTCTTGCCGTCGGCTGCTTCGAGCAAGCTTTCCAGCGTGGCGCGTTGCGGAGTGCTGAGCTTGTCGGCGCGTTTCGCGAGCAGCCGCTCTTCGCTCAAGGTCTTGGCCGAGCGCTCCGAGTCCATCACTAAAAATTCGTCGCCGGCTTGAGGCAGACCGGTAAAACCAAGCACCTTCACCGGCGTCGAAGGACCCGCTTCTTTGATCGGTTTGCCGCGATCGTCGAGCAGCGACTTCACTTTGCCGGCGTAGTCGCCGCAGATAAATGGATCGCCTAATTTCAACGTTCCGATTTGCACGATAACGGTCGCCGTCGGCCCGCGGCCCGCTTCGACTTGCGCTTCAATCACGGTGCCGCGCGGCGTAGCGGTCGGCGATGATTTCAGTTCCATCACCTCCGCCTGGACGGACATGTTTTCGAGCAGCTCGTCGATCCCCGTTCCCTTGGTGGCGGAAACCGGCACTACGATCGTATCGCCACCCCAGTCTTCCGGACTCAGTTCGCGCTCCTGCAATTGCTTCTTTACGCGATCGAGGTTCGCGCCCGGAAGATCGATCTTGTTCAACGCGACCATGATTTTTACATGCTCGGCCGCTTTGGCGTGATTGATCGCCTCAATCGTCTGCGGCATGAGGCCGTCATCCGCCGCGACCACCAGCACGACGATGTCGGTAACATGAGCGCCGCGCGCCCGCATTGCGGTGAAAGCGGCGTGCCCCGGTGTATCCAAAAATGTAATGCGCGTGCCTTTGTAATCGACCGTGTAGGCGCCGATGTGTTGCGTGATTCCGCCAGCTTCGCCCGCCGCCACGCGCGTCTTGCGAATCGCATCCATCAGCGACGTCTTTCCGTGATCGACGTGGCCCATGAAGGTAATGATCGGCCCGCGGGACTTGAGTTCTTCTTCCTTCTCAATCACCGGCGGAGGAGGCGCAACCACCACCTGCTCGACCTTGTGCACGCCGCCGCCTTTTTCGCGGCGTTCCATTTCGAAGACGAATCCATGCGCCGCGCAAATCTGGGTCGCAATGTCAGGCTCGACCGTTTGATTTTGACTCGCGAAAACGTTCAGCTCCATCAGCTCTTTAATCAGGAGGTGATTCTTGATTCCGAGCTGCGTGGCGAGATCGCGCACGATGATCGGTGGCTTGATGTGAATGATTTTTTGCGGTTCCGCTTCTTCTTCCGCTTGCGCTTCCGGCACTGGTTCAGGTTCCGGAACAACCGGGGCCGGAGCTACCGGAGTTGGAGCGGGGGCAGGCGGGGGCGTCGGACTGATTAGATCGACAACATGCGCGGGGGCAGGTTTGGGAGCGGGTTTCGGGACCGGAGTTTCCACCGGCGCAGGAGGGGCGACCGGCTCCGCAGGTCTGATTTTGGAAATCGGCGGAAGAAATGAGCGCGTCGTTTTCTTTTCGCTCTCGTCGCGTTTCGGGCGCGGCTTCTTTTCGTCGATCAAAGAAACCGTTTCGACCGCGGCCTTGATCGGTCTAGCCGGCTCGGTTTTTGCCTTGGCCTGCGCGGCCGCTGCTTCCGCGGCGGCGCGGGATTTCGCCGCTGGAGTGGGGGCGACCGCAGTTGAACGCAACCGGGACGGCGTCTCGACTTTCTTAGCGGACTTCGCGGGCGACGACGAATGCGCCACGGCCGCTCTGGCCGTGGTCTTGCGCGCGGCTACAGGTTTGCGTGCCGTGGTTTTTGTCGTCGTCGTTCGTGTGGGCATGTCTTATCTTTTTCATGGCTCCAGTCCTCTACTGAGGAGCCATTACGATCCGTTTGTTCCGTTCAATTCTCGCGGCACCGCAGCGTGGATTTCCTGCGCTTTCGCTTCGTCCACGCTCAGGATGTCCACGAAATCGGAAACGTCGGCATCGCGTAAACCTTCCAGGTTGGTAAATCCCGATTTTACCAAAGTAAGAGACTGTTCGACTGTTATCGGCAAGGCCGCGGAAAGCGCCTGCGCAGCCTGCGCCACCTTCTGCTCGACCGCGGTCGTAGCGGAGCTGTCTTTGTCAATATTGATTTCCCAACCGGTCAGGCGGGAAGTAAGGCGCGCGTTCTGGCCTTTTTTTCCGATCGCTAACGAAAGCTGATCTTCATCCACGAAAATATTCACGCTCTTCTTCTCCAGATCGAAGACGAGATTTTTCACCTTAGCCGGCTTGAGCGCCTCCAGCACGTACTCCTTCGGGTCGGAGCTCCATCGAATGATATCCACCTTCTCGTTGTTTAATTCGCGCACGATATTTTTTACCCGCGAGCCGCGCATGCCGACGCAGGCGCCGACCGGATCGACTTTGTCGTTCGCGCTTGTGACGGCGATCTTGGTCCGGTAGCCGGCTTCGCGCGCAATCCCGCGAATCTCTACCGTGCCATCGTTGATCTCGCTCACTTCGAGCTCGAAGAGGCGACGAACGAAATTCGGATGGCTCCGTGAGACGATAATTTCAGGCCCGCGAATTCCGTTTTCCACCGCGACGACGTAGGCGCGAAGGCGATCTCCAACATTGTAGTCTTCGACCACGACGCGTTCACGCTGCGGCATGATGGCCTCAAATTTTCCGAGATCGAGAATCACATCAGAGCGATCAAAGCGGCGCACTGTGCCGCTCACGATCTCGCCTGCGCGATCCTTGAACTCCTCGTAAATCATCTCCTTCTCGACCTGGCGGATGCGCTGCATCATCGCCTGCTTCGCGGTCTGAGCCGCGATGCGACCAAAATTTTTCGGCGTCACTTCCACTTCGACTTCGTCGCCAATGTTGGCGTCCGCCTTGATCGCGCGCGCTTTACTGAGCGAGATTTCGTCCTGCGGATTGGTGACGTTTTCCACCACCAACGGCTGGGCGAGCGCGCGAATTACGCCGGTCTTCGGATCGATATCGATCCGGAGTTCACGCGAGACGCTCACGCTCTTTTTCGAAGCGGAAAGGAGAGCGTTCGAGACAGCTTCGAGCAGGATCTCGCGTTTGATGCCGCGTTCCCGCTCGAGGTAATCCAGCATGGCG
>CAXSFN010000068.1:0-8982 GCA_964236815.1 uncultured Chthoniobacterales bacterium | reverse complement strand
GAATCCACCAGGTCGCATAGGTGGAAAATTTGTAACCGCGGCGATACTCGAATTTTTCCACCGCCTTCATCAGGCCCATATTGCCTTCCTGAATGAGGTCGAGGAAGGAAAGCCCGCGGTTGGTGTATTTCTTCGCAATGGAAATAACGAGGCGCAGATTCGCTTCCACCATTTCGGTTTTGGCGCGCAACGCTTTTCGCAACCAACCTTTCAAATCCTGATACTGCTCGGTGTATTCTTCCAGCGTCAGCCAAAGCAGATTCTCCAGCTCGCGTGCCTTTGCACCGGAGGGAGAGCGCACTCCATTATCGCGTGGATGCTTTTTCATCTCCGCGGAAATATTAGTGAGGAGAAGATGCTTTTCGTCGGCAAGGTGGACGAATTCCTCCGTCACTTTCTGTTTGAAATAAAACTTCGGGTATAACTTCTGGAGCGAGCCGACCGATTTCTGGAAAGCTTTTAGCTTTTTCTGGTCCACGCGCGCAGCGTGACAGATCCCGGAATACTGCTGGCAAATGGTGCCGCTCAGCTTCTCGACTTGTTTGCAGAGTCGCGGCAACAATTTCATGTAGCGCTCACGACTCTCGATTTTCTTGTCGAGAATGACGCGGTCGAAACGCTCACCACCTTCGGTCAATTTTTGCGCGAGATCGAGATGCGCCTGCGCGATAAACCCGAAGCGGTTAATCAACCGCTGCACCATGTTCTCCGCTTCTTCGATCCTCTTCGAAATTTCAACTTCCTGCTCGCGCGTCAGCAGCGGGACCTGGCCCATCTGCTTGAGATACATGCGGACGGGATCGTCGAGGATGTCGAGCTTCGGCTCGGGTTTTTCCTCTTCCTCTTCTTCTGTGTCCTTCTTTCCGTCCTTGTAACGATCGACCTCCGAGGCCTCGATGATGTCGATCTCCATTCGCCGCAAGCGCGTCAGGATCACATCGAGCTCATCGGCATCCGTCACCTCCGAGGGCAGGGCCTCGTTCAAATCATCGAAAGTAAGGTAGCCCTGTTCCTTGGCCAGTTTGATCAACTCGCGGATGCGACCCTGGACATCGCTGCTCCCGGGTAATTCCGGACTTGCTGCGACCGCTCCGTCCGCCGTGACCAGCTTCGTTTCTTTCGCGATCTGGGCCCCAGGCGCCGCCATTTTCTTCGGCCGGCCGCGAGCGGGCGCGGTAGGAGATTTCGCCGGCGCAGCTTTCGTTTTTTGCCTAACGAGTGCTTTCGGCTCCTCCGAGCGCGGTCGTTTGGCGATTATTGCTTGTCTAGGCTTCGGGCGAGCCGAGCTAGATCGTTTCGAATGCTTTGCCAAAACTTATGCTCTTAGAGATATTGCGACGTTTTCCGGTCCACTCAAACTCTGCCCCTCAGCGACGTTATCGATCGGGCACGCGGGCGGAAGAAAGCGCGGAAAGTTCAGCGAGCTGCGCTTTCAGGTCAACCACTTGTTTTTGCAAATTCGTCATTTCTCCTGCGTTCAGCTGCGGAATTTTCATTCGTCCTTCCGCGATCTGGAGCTGTCGCCGGACCGCCGCCTGCCGCAGCCCGCTCCACCAATCCATCGCCACCGTTGCGGCATTTGGCGGAATTTTTTGCAAGAGCCACGAGGAGACCAGCGCTTCCTCTTCCGGCCGCAAAGTAGCCATGAAAACATTCGTCGATGCCGCGTCCTCCGGGCGCAGCTCGCCTTCCAGGATTCGCGTGAGCATTTCCGCGTCCGGCGTTTGCGAGAGCACCTCACGCCAATCTTCCTCGAGCAGAAACTCGCGCGCCTCCGCATCGCGCAACGCGAGCAAACAAAGCATGGCCACGTCGTGTCGCGGCGCAGGCATTGGCTGCATGCGAACCCGCTCTTCCTCGCGCGCAAAATTTCGATCAGGCACTGGCTTCTTCAGCAGGGCTTCGAAATCGCGCGCCGCCACTCCGAGCCGCGCGGTCACTTTGCTCGCGACTTCGCTGCGCATGATTGGGTCGTGCACACGTGCTACCACCTCGGCCAGCTTGCGCGCCAGTTGCATCTTCGCGCCTAACGAATTCAAATCCGTTCCGCTCGCTTCGCGCTCGATCCAGTAATCGAAAAAATCGCGCGCTCCTGCGATCCGCTTTTCGAATTCCTCCTTGCCTTTGCTGCGCACAATTGAATCCGGATCTTCGCCCGCCGGCATCTCCGCGATCCGCACCACCAGGTCGTTTTGCAGGAGCGACTCCAGCGAACGTTCTGCTGCCTTTTGCCCAGCCGCGTCTGCATCGAAGCAAAGCACGACCTCCCCGACGTAACGCTTCAAAATACGCGCCTGATTTTCGGTAAAAGCGGTTCCCTGCGGCGCAACGACGTTGGTGATTCCGGCTTCGTAAAGTGTGATCAGATCGAGTTGCCCTTCGCACACGATGGCGGAGTTCGCGTCGATCAGCGGTCGTTTCGTTTTGTGCAAACCGAAAAGCACGTTCCCTTTTCGGAAGAGCGGCGTCTCCGGTGAATTCAGATACTTCGCGGTCTCCGCGCCGGCATCCAATACCCGACCGCTGAAGGCAATTACTTCGCCCACATCGTTGCAGATCGGAAAAGTAATTCGCCCGCGAAAGCGATCGTAAACTTCGCCTTCGGGTCGCGCTTCATCGCGCGGTTTAACAAGACCGCTCTGAGCGATCTCCGTGCGTCGATAGCCGCGCTCGAGCGCCCAATTGAGCAATGCGTCCCAACTTTCCGGCGCGAAACCGATCTGCCAGTTCGCAGCGATCTCTCGATTGATCCCGCGTTTTTTTAGATAATCGCGCGCCGCGCTGGCCCATTCGCGCTTCAATAAATTTTCGTGAAACCACTCTGCCGCCTCCGCGTGCAGCTGTAGCAAGGTGCGCCGGGTTTCGTGCTGTCGATCGTCCGGCGCGCTGAAGCTTCGCTCCTCGACCACTGTGATGCCGACGCGCGTCGCCAGTTTTTTTACCGCCGAGGGAAAATCGAGATGCTCATAATCCATCACGAAACGAAAGACGCTGCCGCCCGCACCGCATCCGAAGCAGTGGAACGATTGCCGCTGCGAACTGACGTTAAACGACGGCGTTTTCTCCTGATGAAATGGGCAAAGCGCCTTGAAGCTCGAGCCCGCACGCTTGAGCGGAAAATAAGAACCGATCACCTCCACGATGTCGTTCGCGGCGGCGATCTGCTCGATCGTCTCATTCGGGATGCTACCCATGTTGTTTTACTTTTTCGCTCGTTTGGCGTGAGGCAGATGGCAAACTAATCGAGTGCGGCCCCGCTTCCATCGCAACGTTCGGCTGATGGGGTGCCTTTTCTCCCTTTCCTTTCTCGTCCACGCGCACGCCGCTGAAAAAATCAGCAAAGGAAATATCGTAGTCGCGCCGCTCAGCGGTGAGGTCTCGGAACCGATGTTCGTTTTCCTGCGCCGCGTGCAAAAGAGTGCGGAGCGTGCAGAAGCGGCCGCGATCATTCTAGAAATGAATACCTACGGCGGCCGGCTCGATTCCGCCGAAGAGATCACCAAGCTTCTCAACCGTTCCAAGATTCCGACCTACACTTTTATCAACACGAACGCCGGCTCGGCGGGCGCGCTCATCGCACTCGCCACTCAGCATATTTATATGGCGCCGGTCAGCGCGATCGGCGCCGCCGCGCCCATCCTCTCCTCGGGCGAGGATCTGCCCGCGACCGCGCGCGAGAAAACCATTTCGTATTGGTCGGCGCTCATCCGCGGCTCGGCCGCGCGCAATCACCACAATCCCGACGTGGGCGAAGCGTTCATGAACAAAGAGAAGGAAGTGAAGCTGGGCGAACGCGTCGTGCACGAGAAGGGAACGCTGCTCACTTTAAATGCGCAGGAGGCAGCTGAGCGGATAGAAAATAAACCGCTTCTCGCTGAGGGCATCGCGGATTCAATCTCCGAGGTGGTAAAGAAATCCGGTCTGAAAGGAGTAGTGGTTTCGGTCGAGCCGACAGGCTTCGAACGGCTTGCGCTCTGGATCACGGCGCTCGCGCCGGCGCTTCTCCTCATCGGAATGATCGCGGCCTATCTCGAATTTAAAATTCCAGGCGCGAGCCTCCCCGGCTTCATCGCCGCGATTTGTTTCGCGCTCTTTTTTCTTGGCCACTATTTCGCAGGACTAGCCGGTTCGGAAGTGGTCGCACTTTTTGTCGTCGGAATTTGTTTCGTCCTGGCTGAGATCTTCTTTTTTGCGCACTCCACCATTTTGGTGGGCGTGATCGGCATCTTTCTCATTCTCGGCTCGCTCCTTTGGGCGATGATCGATCGTTATCCCGGCGAGAATTTTTTTCCGACCGGCGCGATGTTGCGCGTTCCGGTTTTGAATCTCCTTATCGCAATCATCGCCGCCCTGATCGTGTCGGCGATCCTCGCCAGATACCTTCCGCGCACTAGCATCTACCGGCGGTTTGTTCTGTCGGCAGATATTCCTTCCGGCCCTTCCCTCTCTGCGCCGGCGCGCGAATTCAGCATGGCACTCCGCCTTTCACCCGGAACCCAGGGAACGGCCCTTACTACCCTGCGGCCAAGCGGCAAGGTTCGTTTCGGCGATCAGGTCATTGACGTTGTCACCGAAGGCGACTTTATCCCAGCCGAGACCCCGGTTTCCGTGGTCTCGGCCGACGGCATGCGGGTCGTAGTCAAAGACGCTGCATGAACTCGTTAGGCATCCAGCATTTCTCTCTTTTCCTCACCGCCGGTCTTCTTCTCAACCTTACACCCGGACCAGATACAGCCTTCATCCTCGGTCGAACCATCACCGGCGGAAGGCGAGCCGGGGTCGCTTCAGCACTCGGGATTAGCGTCGGCAGTATCATCCATACCTGCGCGGCGGCGCTCGGATTGTCCGCTTTTCTCGCTACCTCAGCATGGGCCTTCGCAGCCGTAAAACTTGTCGGCGCCTGCTATTTAATTTTTCTCGGTGTGAAGATGGTGATGCCGCGGCGAAGAAGTCTGGAGGCGAAGAAACCGAACCGGTCGTCAGCATTTCGGCAGGGAATCCTGACCAACCTCCTAAATCCAAAAGTGGCGCTATTCTTTTTGGCCCTTCTTCCGCAGTTCATCGATCAGGCCGCGAGCGCAAAAGTCGCGGCCTTTCTCGTTCTTGGTTTCACCTTTGTCGCCACTGGCACGGTCTGGTGCCTCGTTCTCACTTGGTTCGCCGGAACGATCAGTCGGCGGCTGCGGGAGAGCGAAAGATTCAGCACCTGGCTGGATCGTGCCGTCGGCACGATGTTCGTCGCACTTGGGATCCGCCTGGTTACTACTCGTTAGGCTAACCGCCCGCCACCACCCGGATAAATTCAATTCGATCCGCTTCGGTTAGTCTTGCTTCGCTCCATTCCCGGCGATGCAGAGCGATTCCGTTTTGCTCGATCAGGATGCTATTGGGATGGAGACGGAATTTTTCCGCCAGTTCCGCAACGGTGGCTGCGTCGCGCGCATCTGTTTGCGCTCCATTCACCCAAACAGTCATGAAGCGAGCAGCGCCTGATCCCAATCTTTCCAGACCGGCTCAATCCCGCGCTGACGCAAAACCTTCGCGATCTCGCCCGGTGAACGGTCATCGCTGATCTCGAATTGGCCGGTCGCGATTTGGTCGAGTCCGTTTTCGAATTCGGGCGCGATGATTTTTCCGCGCACAGTCTGATGTAAGTTCGCGCTCCCCTGGCCAGTGTAACCGCCCGGCTCGGTGTGGCTGCCTGCGCTCATCATCGTGATTCCGAGTGGCAGGAGCGCGTCGCGCAAGGACGAGCGCTCCCTGGTGCTAAGGACGATTCCGAGTTGCGGAAAAGTAATGCGCAAGGCGCAGATGAGTTGCGCGAGTTCGCGATCGTCCATGCTGTGAGCGGGCTGATAACCGCCGGCCGCTGGACGCAAGCGCGGCAGGCTCACGCTGATCTGCGCCTGCCAGCAACGCTTGAGCAAATACTCGATATGCGCCGCGAGCGCGACCGCTTCCTGCCTCCAGGGAGCCAGGCCGAAAAGCGCGCCGACCCCGATTCGACGAAAGCCGGCATCGTAGCCGCGCTCCGGACACTCAAGCCGCCAATTAAAATCCCGTTTCGGGCCGGAGGTATGCATTTCTCCGTAAATCCTACGGTCGTAAGTTTCCTGATAAACAACCAGCGCCTCCGCTCCGGCATTTACCAACGGCTCGTAATCGACGCGCTCCATCGGTCCGACTTCGATCGCGATGGAAGAGAAGTCGGAAGCAAGCGCGCGCACGCAATCGGCTAAATAAGTGCCGCTCACGAATTTGGGATGTTCGCCCGCCACGAGCAGGATTTGGCGGAAACCTTCCGCGGCGAGATGCCGCGCCTCCGCCATTACCTGGTCGATGCTGAGGGTCACGCGCAGAATCGGGTTGTCGCGCGAAAATCCGCAATAGCGGCAGTTGTTAATGCACTCGTTCGACAAATAAAGGGGCGCAAAGAGCCGCATCGTCCGCCCGAAATTTTGTAAAGTGAGCGCGCGCGCTGTTTGTGCGATACCCTCGAAATCCAGATCCGTTTGCGGCGCGAGCAACCGTTCGAATTCACCCAGCAGAGGCGATCGATCCAAGGCGAGATTGTCGAGTTCCGACGCGAAGGTCATGCCGCAATTTCAGGCCACGAAATGCATTCGCAATGCGCGAAACAAAAACGCCGGGAACACATACAGTGTTCCCGGCGTTTGATAATTAGCTCTTCGGTTTTTTAGAACGCGAAGTTCACACCACTGCGGAGTTGGAAGAAGTCGTTACGGCTCCCATCCACCAGATTGTAACTGACGTCATTCGTCCAGCCGACGTGGCGGGTGAAGCGAACTTCGAAGCCGAGGCCGAACTGAGCCATGAACCGTCCGTCGTCATCGTTGTTGTTGCGGAAGAAGTTGTTGTTGAAGTTACGATTTTCGTTACCCCAAACCCCGCCCGCACCAACCCAGCCGTAAGGCGCGAAGCGCGAGCAGGGAATCGGATAGCGGAAGGTGAAGGTGCCGAGAACGCCACCGGCGAAGTCGTCATTGTCGTCGTTGAAACCGCGGATATTGTTATTGTCATCGTTATCGGTCGCCAAACCGAAGCCCTGAATACCGATGCCGAAATAACGGCGGAAGAAATATTTGAGGTCAATCGCACCACCGAAAGCATCATCACCGAGGAGACGATCGTCGTCATCCGCGGTCGGGGCATAGACGCCGGAGATTCCGACGTTGAATTCGTTATCGCCATACCAAACCGGGCATGGTGTTTCGGTTTGTTTCATTTCCTTGCCGGAGTAGCTCTCGGTCCCGGCATAAGCTGCCGAAACCAGGGCGATCGCGCACAAGGTTAAAGTTAGTTTTTTCATTTTGTTGCTCCTGCTTTGTTGGGTTAAGGCCGGCCTCACTCAAATTTCCGCCGGCGCCGAGGCACTAGGGTTGTATCTCGATGGCCGCGACTCTGGCACAGAAATTGGGGACTTCCATTCGATTTTGCAAAAATCTTTCGAAGGGCAAATCCAATCCTCGGCGTCCGGTTACGGCTTGAGTTCGGCGCCGCTACTCGCGTCCGTGAGGGTAAACTTTTCGTGATGGTAAGAGGGGTCGCCACGGAACAAGAGCCGGCCGGCGTAGCGTCGCTCCAGCTCAACGAGCAATTCTTCATCTTCTTCCTTTAATCGCTTCAGGACATCCGGATTCAGAATCACTCGGATCTCGTGGACCGTATCCTGATATTTGCGCATGACGGTGTTGAGCGCGCGGTGTAATTCCACGCTCGTCGTCATGGAGGTTTTCACCATCCCGCGACCCTGGCAGTAGGGACAATTTTCGTAGATGGAATCGCTCAGGCTCTCCTGCGCGCGCTGCCGCGTCATTTCCATCAGACCGAGAGCGGAGAGCTGCAGGACATGCGTCTTCGCTTTGTCGCGCCTCAGACGCTCTCTCATTAATCCATAGACAGCTTGCTGATCTTTCCGGCTCTTCATGTCGATGAAGTCACCGATGATCAGCCCACCGATATTGCGCAGGCGCAATTGCCGGGCGATCTCGTCCGCCGCTTCCAGGTTCGTCTGCAGAATGGTTTTTTCGACGTCGCGGCCGCCTTTGTTCCGGCCGGTGTTCACATCGATCGCGACCAGCGCTTCGGTTTCGTCGATGACAATATAACCGCCGCACTTCAACCAAACCTGCCGGTGAAAGGCATCGTCGATTTGTTTTTGAATCCCGAAAGTTTCGAAGATCGGCGCTGCACCGTCGTAGAACTGAATGCGATTTCGCGCCCGGCGCGAAATCTGCCCGACCATTTGATTCATCCGATCGATCGCGGCGCGATCGTCACAGACAACTTCGTCGATCTCGTCGGTCAGAAAATCGCGCACTGTTCGATCGACCAAATCGGGCTCCTCGAAAACTCTGGAAGGCGCCGGTTCTTCTTTGATCGCCTGTTCGACCTTCGACCATTGCTCGAGAAGGAAGGCGAGATCGCGCACAAAATAACGCGCGCGTTGTCCTTCGCCGACGGTGCGAATGATCACGCCCACGCCCTCGGGAATTTCCAACTCCCGCAAAATCTTGCGCAAACGATCGCGCTCCTTTGGGTCTTCGATCTTTCGCGAGATGCCGCTGCGATCGCTATACGGCATGAAAACCAGGTAGCGTCCGGCAAAACTTAAATTGGTCGTGACGCGCGGGCCTTTCGTTCCGATCGGACCTTTCGTCACCTGCACGATCACTTCCGAACCGACGGGATAAATGCTCGGGATATCTTTCGCGGTGATGCGCTTTTTCGACGGTCGGCGATTGGACGGCCGATCGATTTCTTCAATCCCGCTGTCGAGCGCAGCCGGAATGGCATCCCAGAAATGGAGGAAGGCATTTTTCTCGAAGCCGATGTCGACGAACATCGCCTTCAGACCCATCTCGATGTTCTTGACCCGTCCCTTGTAGACGCTCCCGACAATGTTGCGCGCACGGTTACGTTCGCCGCTGTACTCTTCGAGGCGGCCGCTCCCGATCAGCG
>CAXSFN010000067.1:0-11271 GCA_964236815.1 uncultured Chthoniobacterales bacterium | reverse complement strand
GGGAACTGGAGCTTCGGCGATTACTTCAAGAAGGAAGCGATCGAATGGGCTTGGGAATTAGTGGTCGAACGCTGGGGGCTACCGCCTCAGCGCCTTTACGCCACCGTCTACAATCCCGGGTCTAACGAGCCATCCGAGTTCGACCAGGAAGCCTATGATCATTGGGCGCGATTGTTCGTGGGGGCCGGTTTGAATCCTTCGGTTCAAATCGTGAACGGCAACAAGAAGGACAACTTCTGGATGATGGGCGACACCGGCCCGTGCGGCCCATGTTCCGAGCTGCACATCGACCTCACTCCGAACGGCGACACCAAAGGTTCGCTCGTCAACGCGGGCGATCCGCGCTGCATCGAGATTTGGAATCTGGTCTTCATTCAGTTCAACGCGAACGCCGATGGCTCATTCACACCGTTGCCTGCGAAGCATGTCGATACCGGCATGGGCTTTGAACGCGCGACCGCGCTAATTCAAGGAACGAAAAACTTCACCGATTTTTCGAGACTAATTTCGAATTACGAGACCGATGTTTTCCGTCCGATCTTCGACGAAATCGAGAAGCTGAGTGGGAAGCATTACGCCTCAACGCTTCCGAAGTCTCGTAGCACTGGTGAGAACGACCAGGAAAAAATAGACGTCGCCTTTCGCGTGGTAGCGGATCACATCCGCACCCTGAGTTTCGCAATCGCCGATGGCATTCAGCCAAGTAACGAAGGCCGTGGCTACGTCCTGCGGCGCATTCTGCGGCGCGCCGTGCGCTATGCGCGGACGCTTGGATTCCACGAGCCGTTTTTTTACGAATTGGTTGGCGTTCTTGTTCGCACGATGGGGGGCGTTTTCGCCGAACTCCCCGCGAAGCAGGAATTGATAGAGTCAACGCTGCGCCGCGAGGAAGAATCCTTCAACAAGACGCTCGATAAGGGCATCGCATTATTTGACGAACATTGGTGGCGCTTAGTCTCCGATTTGGTGCAAATGAGAACTCTCGGTCAAGGCTTTCGCACAATTTACAAGAATTTTGAAAGTAGTGAGGTTGGAGCAAAAACGACGCTCGATTTAAATACAAATGCGGACAGGAAGTTGACTGCCTTAGGAATTCAAATTCCTCCTCTTGACGGGATTTTCGCGTTTCTCCTCTACGACACATACGGTTTTCCCCTCGATCTCACGGAGCTCATGGCGCGAGAACGCGGATTGACTGTAGATAGGGAGAGCTTCGAAAACTCTATGGAGCAACAGCGTGCGCGCGCGCGTGCGGCACAGAAAAAGACGGCGATTACGATGGTTGGAGATTTCTCCGAAACGAAGTTTGTTGGGTACCATCAACTATCAGCACGCACTAAATGGAAGTCTGAGAGTGACTATATCGCTCCGGGCCTCAGCATGTACTTCGCAACAATAGAAGAATCACCGCTCTATGCGGAAATGGGGGGGCAGGTGGGCGACAAAGGTAAGATCCTTCGTGACGATGGGAGCTACTTCGAAGTTGTAGATACCTTCAAGCGCGGGAAGACTTTTTTCCTTAAACTAGGAGACGAACACACGGCCCAACACATTCGTCGGCCTGTCACCGTTGCCCCGTCCTTTTCCGCCGATGAAATAGTGACTGTCGAGGTCGATGTTCCGCGCCGCCGCGCGATCGAGCGGCACCATACCGTGACGCATCTATTGCATTGGGCGCTGCACGAAATCGTTTCGCGTGAGGCGGTGCAAAAGGGGAGTTATGTCGGGCCGGAGAAACTGACTTTCGATTTTTCCAGCGCAGCGCTCACTCATGAGCAGGTGCGGGAGGTTGAGAAGCTGGTGAATGATCGCATCGCGGAAAACGCGTCGGTTTCGTGGAAAGAAATTCCTTATGCCGAAGCGAAGCCACGCTCTGATATTCAACAGTTCTTCGGCGACAAGTATGGCGACATGGTGCGGGTGGTGCAGATCGGCGGACAGCCTAACGAGTTAAACGGGTATTCGATGGAGCTGTGTGGTGGCACGCATGTGCGGGCTACGGGGGAGATCCAGCAATTCAAGATCGTGAGCGAGGCGGCCATCGCGGCCGGTATTCGTCGCATCGAAGCAGTGGCGGGGCATGAGGTTGCGCGCTGGGCTGAAGCCGAGGCGACACGGCAGCAGGAGAAGTTCGAGATGTTGTCGCGCAAGAAAGGTGGCCTTGCGCCGTTGCCGCCTTACACCGATGTGGCGTCGATCGAAGCGCGCGTCTCGCACTTGAAGCAGCTTGGGACGGAAGTCCATGAATGGGAGAAGCAGCATGCGAAAGCGGCCGAGGCAGATTTGCGCAGTCGCGCGGCAGAGATCGCTGGCGAATTAGCAGCTGCGAATTCCGACGCGAAGGATTGTGTCACGGAAATTCCGGAAGCGGACGGCGCGCTGCTGCAAGCGGTCGCAGATATTCTTAAGACTAAGATCAACGTCCCAATCGTTCTGGCGGGATCCAGTGACGGCCGCGTCGATCTCGTCGCGGTCGTGCCAAAAAATTCGACGGTCAAAGTTGGTGCGAATGAAATCATTCAGGCGATCGCGCCGATTGTCGGAGGCAAGGGTGGGGGACGACCGGATTCCGCGCGCGGGGCTGGTAAGGATCCTTCGAAGATCGGCGAGGCGCTTGCGCATGCGCGGAACTTGGTTGGGCCGTGAAGCTTTCTCTCGCGGCGAGCCTCGCATTTCTTCTGTTCGTAAGCTGTAGCAGAAAGGAACCGTCGCCGGAAGTCGAAGCGCTGCGGTTTCCGGTGGTGATGCTTTTCGGGAACGCCTCGACGCGTGTGTGTAAAGATCGGGCGGAGCTGACGAACATGCACACCAACTTCCTGACTTTGAACAACGAGCCTCCACTGCTGATCGATTCGAAGTTCAAGATCTACTCGTTAGACCATTTTCAATCGGTGCACGGCGGTTTGTGGTTGATGGCGAATCCGAGTGGAATGACAGAAGTGACCTTTGAGTTGAAAACCCAGAATTCCGGTCGCGAAAACGCGCGCGCGTTATTCGTCCATCAGTTGGAAAAACAAAGCTGGCGCGACGACTTGCAAACGAGACGCAAGACCCTGGCCGCGACGCCGACCTTGCTTGAGATGGCGGGAGTGATCCAGGACGCCGGACGCTAGCGCGCTTGCGCTTCAATCGTAACCGGAGTCGACGACGCCAGCTATGGGGCCTCACGTTTAATCCGATGCCTAGCTTGGCAGGAGCAGAGTGACGAAGGCAGTTGTCCCGACCGCAAGGATCAGGATCACCAAGTAGATATGGCCACCGAGGACAAATTTGAACGTGGTAAAGAACCAGCCCTGCCGGTAAACGCGCCGGATTGACAAAAAGACCTGCACAGAAAACGCGACGCAGAGCAGGCCGATGACTAGTCCTTGCAGGGTGGAAGACCAGCGTTCCGCCGCCATCGACAGAAGCGTAATCACGACGATGCCGACGTACGCGAAAGTGTGGATGTGGAGCGCGTAGACGAGGTGCTCGACGTAAAAACGGCGCTGCCGAAAGTAGAGCACCTTGAGCACGAAGGCGAAGAGCGGGATGCAGCAAAGCATCATCGTGGGGAGGTTGCTGCGGAGGGTGTCGATAAAGAGTTTAAGCTTGGTTCCGTCCTCGCCGATTTTGTCTTTGATCCGCGATTCCAACCAGCGCTCGAAGGGCTTCTTTTGCTCGTCGGGCGTATCTGTAAAATGGAGACCGTCACGCTCTTTCGTCGTTGGACTAGGACTGGCACCCAAGTTGAAACCCGCCCCTTCGGCGGCAGCGCTGGGCGGTGCGTCAACTGTCGGGGTAGGCGGCGGCGTAGGGCTTACTGCGTTCACGCGATCGAGCGCTTTGTTCAGTTTGCTGTGATCCTTTTCCTTGAACTTTTGTTTCATGCTCGAGGCAATGATCGTGCCGAGCGCGAACTGCATTCGCTCCCTGTCCTGCGCGCTTAGTTTGTCGCCGCCTTCTGCGAGTTTCGCCAGCTTCGCGCGCGCCTCTTCTATTTTGGCCCGCTCTGCTTCATCAAGACCCGACTCGGGCGCAGCCAGCTTGGTCAGCGCACTCTCGAATTGCTCCCGGTCCTTGCCGTCAAAATGCATCGCGTCGCCGCCGTTGAAATTAAGCAATTTCGCGACGAGGAAAAACGCGATCGAAGCGAGCAGATAAAGACGGAGCGGGTGAACGTAGCGGGCGCGGCGGCCCGCGTTGAAATCATTCGTTAACTTCCATGGCTTGATCAGCAGAATGCCGACCGATTTTATAAACTTCGTGTCCCAATTGAGGAAGGAGTCTGCGGCATCGATCATGACGCGCAAAAGCGAGCGGCGGTAGTCGATCGCGTGCTGGCCGCACTTCGCGCAATATTCGCCCACCAAAGGCGCACCGCAGTTTTCGCAATGCGTCAGCGGCAGATGGTCTTCTTTCTTTTTCCGGCGGCGAAAGAAGCGGCGTTTGCGGCCGAGCTCCTCGGAGGCAGAGGCCGCGGCGTCGCCGAGAATCAGCTCTGTTGTTTCGTTAGACATGGCGTCCTCTTGTGCGGTCCGCGACTGGAGCTGTCACGCTGAGTCGCGAGACGACCAAGCGTTCTGACTATCTTTGCGCGCTGGGACGCGGAAATGGTCGGAGCTGTTTCGCTCCGCTCAACGCGACAATATTTCGCGATCATTTGAAGGCGGCCCACACGCGATGCACGTCGTCGTGATCTTCGAGGGTTTGCAGAAACTCGCCTACCTGTGGGCGGTCTTCTTCGCTCAGTTCCGGAAAATTTTTCGCGAGATAGCCGAGCTCGCTCATGACTACGTTCCAGCCGTTACCGGCAAGCCATTGCGAGACGGTGTGCAAATCGGCACGCTCAGTCGTGAAGCGGGCGCCGCGCGCGTTCTCCGGAATATCTTCGCTTTCTCTGTGCGAAAGTGGCTCGACGTTTTGCGCCCCGGCTTCGATCGCCGCCGCCTCGAGGTCGGCTGCCGCATCGGCCTGATGCGCTTCGACCAAGCCGACGTGGTCGAAGAGAAATTTATTACTGCCGGGATTGCCGAGCATTCCGCCCTTTTTGAAGAGAACGCGGATTTCGGGGGCGGTGCGATTGGTGTTATCCGTCAGCACTTCGACCACGATCGGAATCTTATGCGGCGCGTAACCTTCAAAAACTACATGCTCCATCACGAGCTTCTCCCCGCCGATGCCTGCTCCTTTTTTTATCGCGCGCTCAATGACGTCCCGAGAAACACTGGCCCGGCGCGCTTTTTCTAAAGCGGCGAAAAGCCGCGCGTTTCCGTTTGGATCCGCACCGCCTAGTTTGGCCGCGACCATGATTTCTTTCACGAGCTTGCCCGTGACCTGACCTTTCTTTAGACCTGCGACTTCGCGCTTCGCATGCAACCATTGGCGACCCATGGGATGGATTTAGCAGGAGCGCGATTGCATCACAAGTTGTGATCCTTCGGGCCGATCGCGACGGCTCGAACATTGGGGCAGAGCCGCGCCGTCAATCGCGAAAGACGAAAAGCGCAGCGCACAAAATTGCACCGATGCCGAAGAGAAGAAGCGTGCTCTCGACAAAATAAGTGTAGGCCATGAGCGCGATGCCGATAAACATCGGCTTCCAAGCGTGCATCCGTTTGCCGTAAATGAAGGCGACGAATCCGATGCCGCTGAAGAGCAGATTCGCGACGATTTGCGCGCCGCTGAAACTGGGCAGGGCGATGTTCGGCATGGCTGTGAATTGAGCTAAAACTGCGCCATATCATATCGGTGTGGCGCTAGGAAAGAATTGACCCGTCCGGCGGCGGACGACACGATGGCCGCGCGTTTTCCTCTACAACCCGCGCGTTCGACGGCTAACGAACGATGAACAATTAATGGCTTCTCAACTATTCAAAACCAAGAGCCCAGAGCTGCTCATTCGCGAATCGGAAGCGCCCGAGCGTTTGATGAAACGCTCGCTCAAAGCATTCGACATCACGTGCCTCGGGATTGGCGCGATTATTGGCGCGGGTATTTTTGCGCTCGCCGGAACCGCGGCGGCAGGTGAGCAGGCGGCCGGGACCGCGTCGATCTGGAAAACGCCGGTGCTGAATTTTATCCAGTCGATGCTTTCACATTCCGATGTGGTCATGGGGCGGCCGGGCGCTGGTCCTGCCGTCGTCATCTCGTTCGTGGTCGCAGCGCTCGCCTGCGGTTTCGCGGCTCTTTGTTATTCGGAACTAGCCGCGATGATTCCGGTTTCCGGCTCGGCCTACACTTATTCCTACGCGACCCTGGGCGAGATCATCGCATGGATCATCGGCTGGGATCTGATCCTGGAATACGCGGTCGGAAACATGGCGGTGGCGGTCGGATGGTCGGGATATTTCGTCAAGCTCTTCGGCAGCTTGTTCGGGTTGAAGTTTCCGCTTTGGGCGGTCACGGACACCAAGACAGCGGAAGGTGTCCTGGCGAAAGGCGGTGATGCTTTGCTCGATTTTTCTTCGACCACGCTGCCGAGTATTGCGGGTCATGCCTTCGCGTTGAATCTGCCCGCGTTCATCATCGTCGCGGCAGTCACCGTTCTTTTGATATACGGAATTCGCGAAAGCGCGCGCGCCAACAGCACCATCGTCGTGATCAAAGTGGCGGTGGTTATTTTCTTTATCGCCTTCGGTTCTTTCATGGTGAATCCGACAAACTGGACGCCGTTTATGCCGAGCGGTTTTGGCGGCGTCTTGAGCGGCGCGGCCATTGTCTTTTTTGCGTTCATCGGCTTCGACGCCGTCTCCACCACCGCAGAGGAAACTCGCAATCCGCAACGCGACTTGCCCATCGGAATGATCGCGAGCCTTGCGATCTGCACCTTCCTCTACGTGCTCATGTCGGGCGTGTTGACCGGCATTAAAAAATATACCGTGTATCTGGGCGACTCGGCCGCAGTCGCGACGGCGTTTGCGAGTAAGCCGTGGGCGCAGGCATTGATCAGCGCCGGTGCTCTGGCGGGATTAACGTCCGTGCTGCTCGTCTTTCAGCTGGGCCAGCCACGCATCTTTATGGCGATGGCGCGCGACGGTCTGTTGCCGCGATATTTCGCGCGCATTCATCCGCGTTTTCGCACTCCACACATCACCACTATCTGGACCGGCATCGTCGTCGGAGGTGTGGCAATGATCACCGATATCGGTTCGCTTTCCGATTTGACAAACATCGGAACGCTCTTCGCCTTCGTCCTTGTTTGCCTGGGCGTGATCGTGCTGCGTCGTACGGATCCGAAACGTCCGCGCCCATTCCGCGTTCCGTTTGTCCCGATCTTCCCGATTCTCGGCGTGCTTTTTTGCGGTCTTCTCATGCTTAGCCTGCCAATCGAAACGTGGATTCGTTTTTTCGCGTGGTTAATCATCGGCCTCGTCATTTATTTCCTTTATGGGGTCCGGCACAGCCGCCTGCAACGAGGAGAAATTGTCGGAGACACAGAGGCAATTCTGCCGCCACCGGTCTAACCGGCTAGTTTGGTTAGACCGTGCTGGCATGCCGCGGCGGCAAACTTTGCTCCGTCTGTTAGCGACGGCTAAATCGCGGCTGTCGTAAGCGCGAACGAACGCGCCTTTTTTGAAAATTTTGTGCGACAGCCTTTCACTGACACAAAAACGCGGTGGTTTTGCGACCACCGCGTTTGAAGGTTTACCCGCGCGAAAGACGCGCGCTTTGACTCGTTAGGCCGCTTTTTTGTAGCTCTCGCGATCGTCGACGTCGAGCCATTGGAAGAGCGTAGTCTTGGCCGGATCGAGCCCATACGGCTTGACCTGCTCCTCGAACCACTCGCGTTTCTCCGGATTGTTATAGGGATTGGTCGCGTCGGCCTCGTTACTCCATTGCCGCACTTCTTCCGACGATTTTTTGTCGCCGTGCAAGTCGAGCCACTTCGCCATTTCGTCGTCGTTCGCGCCACGTTCGATCTCGGCTTTGAAATCGTCGCCCTTCACGTTTTTGAATCCGAAAAGCATGTTGTCGAGCGGACAATCGAAATGGTATTCGCCGATATTTCCCCAAAGAAGCGCGCGGCATTTGTCGATCGTGCGGCCCAGGATTGCGTAACCGCCAACACGCGTGTGCGGACTGCGCGGCGCTTCCTTCGTTAAATCTTTTCCAGAGCGATTATTGTTCATTCTTCGACGCTAGGATGGAATCGCGTCGCGGCAACCGCGCGGCGGAAAATCGGACGAGCGACACGCCCGTTTCTCTGTGACAAACGTATTGCTCTGTATATGAGCCAAACAAAAGAAGCTATCTCCACTCTCAATTCACTGATCGAAACCCTGAAGGATGGGCAGGAAGGTTTTCGCCAGGCGGCCGAGGCGATTAAGGATTCACAATTGAAAACCACGCTGAACGAATTTTCTCTGCAACGCTCGAAATTCGCGGGCGAGCTGCAGAGTCACGCCATTCAGATGGGGGAATCGAAGCCGGAAGATTCCAGCAGCACGGCGGGAGCATTGCATCGCGCCTGGATCAACATGAAATCTGCAGTCACCAGCCAGGACGATTACGCCATCCTGGCGGAGTGCGAACGTGGCGAAGATTCCGCCGTGGCTGCATATAAAAAAGCGATGGAAGCGGAATTGCCTTCGCCGGCGCGCGATCTGATTTCACGCCAATACACCGACATCAAAGCGGCGCATGATCGGGTGAAAGCGTTGCGCGATTCTCGCAAGAAATCGTAGCGCGGTCTAACGAGGTACGACCTTGTCATCCTGAGGCTGGCGAAGCGCGCCGAAGGATCTCGCCCCCGGTCTAGTGATTCACGCGTCATGTAACGCGTGAATCGTTAGCTATTGCGAGGTCCTTCGCCGTCTTCGCGGCAGGATGACAATCGCGAATGCGCGGGCATACTTTCGTATGGTCAATATTTCCGTTCGCTACGACGGCGAGCTGCATTGCGCTGCCACCCACGGCCCTTCGAAAACCGAAATCGCGACTGACGCGCCGGCCGATAACAAAGGGAAGGGGGAGTCCTTTTCTCCGACCGATTTGGTTGCGACGGCCTTGGCCAGCTGCATCGCCACGACGATGGCGATTGCTGCGCAGGACCACGGGATCGATCTCTCCGGCATGACGGTCAACGTAGGAAAGGAGATGTCGAAAGACGCGCCGCGTCGCATCGCCGCGCTTCCGACGGAAGTGCATATTCCGCTTCCGGCGAGCACGGAACAGCGGGCGCTCCTAGAGCGGGCGGGCGTTAATTGTCCGGTGCACAAAAGCCTCCCACCGGAAATCGAGCGCCCGACGGAATTTTTCTGGGAAGGCTAACAGCGCTTTTGAGTCGGTATCGGTAGCCCGGCCGACCTTCTTAGGTAGTCGGCGGTCCGGCGCGGACCTCTGCTACAATTAAGACGCGACCGCCATGTCGCGCTTTTCGACTGACGGTGGGGTCGGATTCTGCGGCTTATCGAGAACTTCCGCAAAGTTTCGCGGCGTTCGATTCTTCCAACCGCCTTTTTGATATGCGTAGCCGGCGATGAGCGGCAGGCCCACCGTCGCCTCCGAGTAAACCATTTGTTCCGCGCCCAGATCCACCTTTCCCCACGAATTCGCTTCCTTCAGCGTCGAGCCGGAAAGGGCGCCATCGCGATCGTCTGCGACCGTGATTTGAATAGCATATTTGTGCATCCCGACATCGAACCCGAGGTAGTCGCCGGCGACCACCGTGTCCTGCGCGAAATTTTTCGGCACGCCGCCGCCGATCATAAGAAGGCCGCTTTGTTTTGAGGCGATCTTACACTTGGTCAGCTCGAGAAAATCTTTCGCGGAATCGATGCTCAGATGTTGTTCCGGCCGTTTCCATTGATGCGCGATCAATCCGAAGCCCGCAGAGCAATCACTGAAAGCCGGGCAAAAGATCGGCACATTTTTTTCGAAGGCGGAAAGAACGACTGAATTCCTGGTCTCGCCGCGCTCCTTCAAATAACGGCCCATTTCTCGAATGAATTCCCGCGAGGAATGCGGACGCGGTTGCAACGAATCCGCGATCTCACCCGTGGTCGCATCGCAAATCCGCAACTCTTCTTCGTCGATGTAGGTGTCGTAGATGCGGTCGATGTTGAGGCGGCGCAGAACATCGTCGCTCATGAAGGGATCGCCCTTGTAGTGCTTGTAGCCGAGCGCCTCGAAAAAATCCTGATCGACGATGATCGCGCCGGTCGAGACGATCGCGTCCACCATATTGTTTTCCACCAGATCGACGAGGACCTGTTTCAAACCGGCGGAGATTAACGAACCGGCCAGGCACAAAATGATCGCGCAATCCTGATCGCGCAGCATTTCATCATAGATCTGCGCGGCGCGGCCCGTATCGCGCGCGGAGAAAGCCATCTTGCTCATCGCATCGACGAGCGGAATGACGTTGTGCTTTTTGATGTCGATGTGCTCGACCGCGTCGAGCAGCAGTTCGGATTTTTTTGGTTCCATAATAACGAAAGGTTAACGGCTCAATTGTCATCCCGAAGCTGGCGAGCGCGCCGAAGGATTCCACAACCAGCCTATTGATTTGACGCGTTCGTGCGCCGTCTGCGCAGCTCCGGAGGACAACCTTGCGTGCGCGCGAACTGAATCAAGTGCCAGTCGCCTTGTTGCCGCCTGGATAGAGCCACTTCATGTAATCAGCCACGCCTTCCTCGAAGGAAAACTCCGGCTCGTAGCCGAGATCTTTGCGCGCGTTTTTCAAGTCTGCTTGGGTGAAATTCTGGTAATGCACGTGGGGATTCTCAATGTACTCCGGTTGGAAATTTTTGCCTAACGAGTGATTCAAAATTTCGACCAGCTCATTGAACGACCGCGCCTTTCCCGAGCCGAGATTATAGATGCCGCTCTTCGCTGCCTCCATTCCTCGCAGACAACCTTGCACGATGTCCTTCACATAAACGAAATCCCGCTGCTGTTCGCCATGCTTGAAAATGCGCGGCCGCTGGCCTGCGGTCATTTGTTTCGAGAGATGATAAATCATGCTGGCCGGCACGCCTTTGTGCGCTTCGCGCGGTCCATAAACATTGAAGAAGCGCAGGCCGATTAAGACCCAGTCATGCGTTTGTTCCGCTGCGCGGCGCGCGACATTATCCATGATCACCTTCGAAAAGGCATAGACGTTGGTGGGAGCGGCGCCGCTTGCTTCATTGCTCGCGCCGGTGACCGCGCCGTAGGTCGCAGCTGAGGATGCGTAAACAATCCGCGTCTTGTTCGGCCGCGCAAAATCCAAAAGGCGGCGAAAGCCCTCAACATTGTCGTGCGTCTGCGCGAACTGGTCGTGCAACGTCGTGTCGGTGATCGAAGCCA
>CAXSFN010000066.1:0-12273 GCA_964236815.1 uncultured Chthoniobacterales bacterium | reverse complement strand
TGATCTACTCGACCTGGGGCCGGCAATCGGGCGCGCAATTCAACCCTGCCGTCACGCTCGCGATGCTTTACCTCCATCGGATTCAACCGTGGGACGCAGTCTTCTACATCATCGCGCAATTCGCCGGCGGCTGGCTGGGATTAATCCTGGCCGCGGCGCCCTTTCCCAAAGCGAGCGCGCACAAGAAAGTGAATTATGTCGTGACTGAACCGGGAGCGAACGGCGTGGCCGTGGCCTTTGCCGCTGAGTTCATCATCTCGTTTATTTTAATCGGAACGCTGCGACTCGTTTATCAGCACGATGGACTGAAACCGCTTCTCGGATATTTCGCCGGATTCCTGCTCGTGCTTTACATCACCTTCGAAGCGCCATTTTCTGGGATGAGTTTGAATCCTGCCCGCAGTGTGGCTTCCGCCCTTCCGGCGCGTAGCTGGAAAGCGATCTGGATTTATTTCGTCGCGCCGCCTCTGGCCATGCTCTGCGCGGTGACTCTCTTTCACTGAGAGAACGACGGTTGCGTTTGTGATCGCCACGCGGAATAAGGCCTCAGCTTTTCCCCTCATAAGCAGAAGAAAGAAATCAACTCAACCCAATCGTGTCGCAATTTTTCATTCGCTTACCCGGGCGCCGATTATTACTTATCCGGCGTGAGCGAGCTTACTTCCGACCAGTTGGTCGAAAAATTTTACGAGCCGCTCTATCGCTTTGGGCTCTCGCTCAGCCGCAAGGAATCGGATGCCGGCGACCTGGTGCAGCAAACGTTTTATACCTGGGCGAGCAAAGGGCATCAATTGCGCGATCGCTCGAAAGTAAAGACGTGGCTTTTCACCACACTCTACCGGGAATTTCTTTCGCGGAAACGCCACGGAGATCGTTTCGTGGAAACCGACGCGGCCGATCTGGTCGAGCCGATGCACGTCGCGCCTTCGGCGATCGAGATGCTGGATGCGGCTATCGTGCAGAAAGCATTGCATGCGCTGGAGGAACGTTACCGCGCGCCGGTCACTCTATTTTACATGAAGCAACATTCCTATCGCGAGATCGCGGAAATTCTGGAAATCCCAATCGGCACCGTCATGTCGCGCATCTCGCGCGGGAAAGCGGAGCTGCGCAAATCTCTCACCGATGCGGCTTCCGTAGAAGCGCGCAAAGTCGTCCCGCTCGATGGAAAATAAAGGCATGAACAAGGAAGAAGTTCGATCGCTCCTCAGCGTCTATCGCGCCGGCGAAATCGAGGACGCACGCTTCCAGGAAGCGTTGCAGGCAATGGAAAGCGATCCGCAGCTTCGCCAATGGTGGAGTAACGAACAGGAGCTCGACCGGCTCATCGCTTCGAAACTGAATGCCACGCATGTGCCAGCGAAACCCGCGGCCACCTATCCCTCTCCCATCGCACTTCCGCCACGCGCGGTGCGTTCCGGTTGGAGCCGCGCGCTTTTGCTAGCGGCGGCAATGATTATTGCGCTGTGCGCGCTCTTCAGTTCCTGGCGCGGGCCCTTTCAGCCGGCCGCTTCCCTGGCGGATTATCGCGATGAGATGGTGGGCTTCGTCCGAGTCGATCCATCGCTCGAGTTGAAATCTTCGGAGATGCGGGCCGTCCATGCCTGGCTGGCGAAATCCACTGCACCTTCGCGCCTGGTCATGCCGAAGAAAGTGGAACAAATGGCGCCGGTCGGCTGCCGCACCCTGCGCTATCGTGGCCACGAAGTCGGACTGATTTGTTTCCGGCAGACGAATGGCAAATTATTGCATTTGCTCGTGGTAGAAAAGGGAGCGCTCCCGAATTTGCCCGCGCGTAACAATCCGGAATTCTCCTCTCAGGGCGAGTGGATGACCGCCGCGTGGCAAAACGAAGGCGTCGCTTATCTGCTCGTTGCGGAGGGCGACCGCGCGCTGCTCGAAAGATACATCGAAAATTCTTAACTCCGCGCGCGCGGGAATCACTCGTTAGGCCCGTTGGTCCCGACGCGGATTTATGAGCGTGCGCCAAATCTAGTTCCCGTCAGACCGCTGCGGAACGGGAATAAATTCTCCGGTTCACTTTCCTAACCCGCATGAGTTCGACTGGCTACGCGCGCGGCTCCTATATTTTAGAACCTTGGTCGCTCGCGGGAGCAGTGTTGGCGCACCACGGAAGCGAACAGCGGCGAATCACGCCGCCGTGTGACGTCACGCAGTTGCGTTGGGTGGGATCGGTGCCGTCGTGGGAGTCGGCGGTGCCGGTCTCCTGCGCAAACTCTATCGCGCGAATTTTCAGTTACGACCGCACGCAATGTCAGGCAGCTGAAGTAACCGGCGAATGTAAACTTCCGGTCCGCGCAACCGATCGCAGCGGACAACCGCAGGCATTGGATGAAGCGCTTGAAAAAGTCGGGCGTCACCGGTTGCACACGATTACTGCTCAGCTTGCCGCTTGAGCTGACGAACGAAACATCCAACACGAACTGAGCGGCGATTCCATTATGACTATGAAAAAACTTATTCTTTCCGCGGCGGGATGCGCTGTCCTCGCTCTTTCCGGATGCACGAATTCATCTTCTCCTTCCACCTCATCGAGCCCGAGTTCAGCGGGCCCGACTGGATCGGGCGCCGCGTTTGGCCCCGGAGGCGCTGGTGCTGGCAGCGTTGGCACTGGAACGACCGGCTCTGGGATCGGAGGAGGCGGGACAACGTCGGTAGGCGGCTCATCCGGCCCGCGCTAAGTTCTTCGTAAACAGCGCAGTCGTCCGACCCGGACGGCTGACATCACTCGTTAGGCGTCCTCGACTCCCTGCCTCCGGTGAGACACGAGCCGGAGAACGAGCCTGTTGTTCAGCTTTAGTGCGGTCGTGTCGCCCGCTCGCCATGCTCGCAGCGTCGGTGTCCGCTTAGTTCCCCTACGGTGAAGGCATGTTTCGCGCCGGCCGAAGACGCTCGGAAAAAGTCGAACATGCACAACTGTCCCGCCATGCGATTTGTGGGCGATGAGTTTATTGCATCCAGTTAAAGAACGGGCCGACGGACGCAAAGTGCGTTACGCGGTGGTGGGGGCAGGTTGGATCGCGCAGGAGGATTTCATGCCCGGCGTGGCCAAGACAGGCAATTCTGTCATGACGGCGCTCGTCACCGGCGATGCGCGAAAAGGCCGCGAGCTTTCGAAGAAATATGAGATCGAGCATGTCTGCGGCTATGACGGATTCGACTCACTTCTGAAGTCCGGCAAAATCGACGCGATCTATCTCGCGACTCCGAATACGATGCATCGTGATTTCACCATTCGTGCGCTCGCGGCCGGAATCCATGTCCTTTGCGAAAAACCGATGGCGCCGACGATCGAAGATTGCCGCGCCATGATCGACGCGGGAAAGAAGTCAGGTGCGAAATTGATGATCGCCTATCGATTGCATTTCGAAGAAGGAACACTGGAAGCGATCGAGACCGTGCGAAGTGGAAAGATCGGAAAGGCGCGCGTTTTTTCCTGCCTCTTCGCGCAAAACGTTGACGGCTCCAATCATCGCACCGAAGCCGACAAATGGGCCGGTCCCTTGCAGGACATGGGCCCGTATCCGATCAACGGCGTGCGCAACCTTTTCGGTGCGGAACCGATCGAAGCCTTCGGCCGCAGCGCGAGCGCGAAAGGCGATTCACGTTTCGGCGAAGTGCCGGAGATGGTGAACGCGTGGCTGCGATTTGCGGACGAAAGCATCGCACAATTCACCATCAGCTACGGCTCCGAGGCGGTGAGTGAGTATCGCGTCTCGGGAACCGGGGGCGACTTGCAGATGACGCCCGGATTCACCTGGGAAAAAGGACAGACCCTCACCGTCACGGTGAACGGCAAGAAAAACGAGACGACCTTCGATAAGGTCGATCACTTCGCAGGTGAGACGAAATATTTTTCCGATTGTGTACTCGATGACAAGGACCCCGAGCCCGACGGCGAAGAGGGCCTCTGCGACGTCTGCGTGATCAATGCGATCGAGAAATCAATCGTGAGCGGCAAAGTCGAGGCAGTCGAACAAGTGGCGCGCACGAAACGTCCGGCGCGGAATCAGGTGCAGAAATTGCCCGCGAGCAAACCACCGGAATTAGTAGACGCAAAGCCAGCAGACACGAGCGGCGGCTGACGCGTCCGGTTTTTCAGGAGGCGGTGCCGCGCCGAATCGCCGGCTATTCCACCCATCAAGCCACTTTGCTACCCGCTCGATCCACGCAAGGTCACGACCGGCGAGAGCAATCCCGCGCGGCGCGCCGGGATATAACTCGCGATAAAAACAGCAATGATCGCGAGGATTGTCGCCCAAAAATAATGACGCCAATCCCAGCTGACGAGAAAGTAGTTCGCGTAGAGCAGACCGCGCACTTTGATCGG
The DNA here is from genome assembly GCA_964236815.1 of uncultured Chthoniobacterales bacterium. Lineage (GTDB taxonomy): Bacteria > Verrucomicrobiota > Verrucomicrobiia > Chthoniobacterales > UBA10450 > JACCTI01. The sequence goes on along the minus strand of CAXSFN010000066.1, from coordinate 7,922 downwards.
AATATGCGAGACGCCCCAGGTCATGAGTGCGCCAATGACACAGCCGACGAGCGAACCGAGCACGCCGATCAACGCCCCTTGCCACAGAAAAATCGCGGTGATATCGCCGCGCCGATAACCCATCGAACGCAGGATCGCGATCTCTTTCAACTTCGAGAGCACGGTCATGGTCAGGACATTGAAGATGCCGAAGCCGGCCAGCAAAATGATGAGCGAGACAGTGATCGCAGCCGACATTTGCAAGGTGGTGAAGAGCTGCAAGTTGCCCTCTTCGCGCTGCTGCCAGCTTTCGGCATCGTGTTGAAAAAGCATTTCGAAATGCTTCGCCAACGCTGGCGCGCGCTCCGCGTCGCGCAGTTTGTAGATGATCATCGACGCGCTGTATGGCTTGAGCAGTAATTTTTGCGCGACGCGACGATGACAATAAATGCGGCTGGCATCGACCGCGCCAATGCCGCTGCGTGCGATCGCGGCCACGGTGAAGCGTTGATACTCGCCGCCGGGCGAAAGCAATTGCAACGTGTCCCCCGCCTTCACGCCCAGCACTTCGGAAAGACGCGAGCCGATGATAACGGATGAGGGATTGGTTCGGAAATCATCGAACGTCCCGTCGCTGATCTGGCTGCGAAGATTCGTCGCCTCGACATGAGTGGCGGGATCGATTCCGAACAAATTAACCGTGGCCGTTTCGAAGCCAGCCCGCGCGCTGAGCAGGCCGCGCAAGACTGGCGAACAGGCGGCCACGTTCGCGAATTGCCGGCTCACGCGCATGATCCCACCGGGATCAACGATGCCTTCGAAATAGCGGCGCTGTGCGGCCTTGGCTTGTGCGGGATTGGCCGAGACCGGCAAGCCGACTTCGGGCGGCTTGAAGCGAGATGACAGAACGAGCGCTCCGTTGCTGCCGAGATTTGAGTCGATGAAATTTTTCTCGAAACCTGCGGTTTGCGCCTGCGTGCAGATGAAAATGGCGACGCCGAAAACAACGCCGCACAGACTAAGGATGAAGGCGCGTTTTCGATGCGTAAGGAAGCGCAGCGCGATGTGCAGAGGCGGATTCACCGAAAGGCGGCCGGCGCGGGTAGTTTGGAGATTCGTTGCCTGACGAATTGTCCGACACGCAATTTGTCCTGATCGGAAATGATGACGTGATCACCCGGCGCGATCCCGTCGAGCACCTCGACGTAATCAAGGGTGCGGTATCCGACCCGAACCGTGCGCGAACGCACGTTCTTGTGCCTAACGAGCAATACCTGATCGACCAGGAGGGCACGCGTCGGAAGCAAGACCGCGTTTTCATGCTGGCCGGTGATGATGTTCATCTCGCCTGTCATGCCGGCGAGCAGATTGTCGGGAGGATTTTCCAAGGCCAGCACCACTGTGTAGCGCTGCGTGTCGGGATCGGCCGCGGGTTGAATCGCGGAAACGTCAGCCGTGAATTGCTGGCTTCGAAAGGCATAGACCTGGACGAGCGCTTTCATCCCGATTTTCACTTCGCCGACGTCTTCTTCGTTCACTTCGCCTCGCACATAATTCTTGCGCGAGGAGGCCGTGAAAAGCTCGTTCCCTTCGGAAACTAATTCGCCATCGATCGCCTTGATGTTGGTGAGCAAGCCATCAATCGGCGCGCGTATCTCGGAGTTCTTGATTTGCGCTTCCAGCTTTTTCGCGGCGGCATCGAGCATCTCGAGATTGCGATCGCGCTCGATCCGCTCCGATTCGACCACACCGTGCAAACGCGTCACTTCGCTTTTCGCTTTTTCGAATTCGATCGCCGGCACGCTGCTAAGCGAGGTGAGCTTTTCCAGACGTTGCACATTGTCTTCCGCCACGCGCGACGCTTCGGCGGAAGGCAATGGAAGTTCAGCCCGTTGCCGCGCCGCTTCCAGATCGGTGCGCGCTTGTTTCAATTGCCGCGCCGTCGTTTCATCCGCGATCGTCGCGAGCAGATCGCCTTTGTGTAGCTCTTTCCCAATCGCGCCGCGCCCGGCCGCGAATTCGTCCGCCAGTCGAATGAAACCGGAATTCTGCGCGCGTATCGGAATGACCAGGCTGGGTTCGATCCGGACCGTCCCATAAACCGCCGAGATAGCGGTGCCGCGTTGCACGATCGCGACCTCTGCCGTTGGCAGAAGCGCGTAGTAAAACAGGCCGAGCAGCAGCACCAACCCGGCGCCAGCGACCCAAAGAAATTTCTTCGAGCGAGGGAAATTCAACGGCTGCACTGTATCAGGTAAAGCGAAACCCGCGACCAGCGACCACGAGGAGATAATCGGAGCCTGGCGGAGCGCCAAAGGATGGCGGTGCAGGTTTCTTTTATTCGGAAAACCGAAAATAGCGCCCGGTGACGCGATCCCGCTCGGCCAGCGCGAGCTGCTGCTCGAAGGCCACCGAAAGCACATTCGCTTTCGTCTGGAGAAAACTGCTTTCAGCCGTGCGGTATTCGAGCTGCGAGGAGCGGCCTTCGCTCAGGTTATTTTGCACATCGGTCACGGTCTGTTCGGCTACGAGCGAGGCTTTGCTCAAGGCATCGTGCCGCGACTGCAAGGCGCGCAGATTATTTCTTATCCGCATCAAATCGCGCGGCACCGCCGCTTCCAATTGCCTAACGACTACTTCATTGATCTCCCGTGCCGCGCGTTGTTGAATGACCGCGCCGGTGACCGCGCCATTGTCGATCACGCGCCAGCTAAACGTCCCGCCTAACCGGAGCTCCGACGAAACAATGTCATCCGAACGGCGCGCCGAACCCTCACTGTCACGACGAATATCCGAGACCGGAATGTATTGCCCGGAAATTGTGCCGTTGATCGCCGGATAGTAGCCCGCTTCAATGATGCGCTGGTCTTCCGCCGCCGCCCGCACCAGCAAACGCGCCAGCTTCAAATCGGCGCGATCCTTCATCGCTTCGTCGGTTTCGGCCGCGACATCGAGATCGACCGGCGTAAATTTCAGCTCGCCCTCCGCGGCCGGGAGGGGCGCGTTTGGACCAAGATTTTCTCCCATCAATTGCGCGAGCGTCAGCATGGCGCCGCCGGAAGTGCGCTGCAGTTCCTGCAGACGCGGTTGCAATTCCTGCTCGAGTAATCGCGCCGTCGTGACTGCCGCGCGATCGGATTGGCCGGCGACGTAACGGTCGTTTTGCGTGGTGAAATTTCCAGCCAGCCGTTGCCGCTGCGCCTCGCCGACGGAGCGCAACGATTCGTTATATTCCGCGGTGTAAAACGCGATTCGCGTGGCGTGCAGTTGTTCGAGCACCGCGATGTTCAGACGCTGTTGCGCGATCAGGACTTCGACCGTCCCACGCCGATACGAAGCGGGAATGGCCGCGTTGAAGAGCGGCTGGATAAAACCTCCCTGCGCAAAAGCGAACGGCTCCACGGATTTCTCGCCGGCGCGTTTTCCGCCCTGCACGCCGACCGGGATCACGAAACCGGCGTTGGGCAAAGCGACCGCGCGCAAAATCAATCGGCGCCCGGCCGCTTCTTCCAATTGAAGTTTTGCCTGCTGGATGGCCGGATTCTTTTCGAGCGTGCGCGCGAGCGCCGCGTCGAGCGTGATCGCCTGAGCGCGCGATATGCAACTGAGAAACAAAATCGCCAGAACCGCGCGAATGTTCATCGGTTGCTCAACGCTCCGGGCGGCTGCGTCATGTCGAGAACCTTGGCCGCGCGTTTCGTCTCGGCTTCGTCGGTTGCCTTGCCGCGAAAACTCAATTCGTTAGGCTGGCGCGCCGTGGCGCGCGCCAATCGCGCCAGCGCGACGTTATGCAAATAGATCGCGCTTAAGCGCGTGGTGCGTGTGCGGGTAAAATCCGACGCGGCTTGCAGAACATCGAGCTGCGTTCCGAGTCCGGCGCCAAGATTATTTCGCGCCAGCTCGAGCGATTCACTCGCGCTTTCCACATTGTGCGTCTCCGATTCCATCACGCGATCGGCTTGCTGCAAATCGAAGAACGCGCTGCGCACATCCGATTCCACAGAAGTCTGCATCGCCTGCAAAGCGAGCTGCGCCGCTTCGCGCCGCGCGCGCGTCGCCTGCATCCGGCCCCGGGTGGCGAAGCCATCGAAAAGATGCCAGCTGGTGTTCAATCCAACGACGTAGCCGTGATTGAATTCGCTTCCTACTTCCGGATCGCGCTCGCTGTAAACTTCGTACCCGGTAAACACCTCTACACGCGGCCGCAGTTCACTTTGGTCGATAATGAGCTGCTGATCTTCAATCTCGACGTCGATCTGTCGCATCCGAATCTCGGGCCGCATCGCGGTGGCATGACCGAGTGATTCGGACAAGTCAGGCCGCTGCGGCAAATATTGAAGTTGTCCCACGAAAGCCAAGGGTGGCGCGCGTGATTTTGGATTCGGAGTGGTGCCGCAAAGCTCGTTCAAGCGGAGATAGGAATTCTGCAGGCGGGTCTGCGCGTCGAATAATTCCGGCTGCTCGTTTGCATAGGAAACTTCCGCGCGCTGCACGTTCAATTGCCCAACTGTGCCGGCCGCAAAACGTTCACGCTGTGCCTTCAGTTCGTCGCTCATTACGCGCACCGATTGCTCGCGCACGTCGATCTTCGATCGATTGAGCAGCATCTCGTAGTACGCCGTGCGCAAATCCATCATGACGCGATCGGTCACGACGGCGAGTTCCAGCGCGCGTTTCTCTTCCAGCAAACGCGCAATCGCATTTCGCGCCCGCACCGCGCCACCGGAGTAAACGCTCTGCACCACGCGAAGCTGCGCATTGTAATCATCTTGTCGCAGGCGCGATTGCTCCTGCTGCTCGCGCTTGCGCAGCAATCCGCTCGAAATGACCGAAGGCAAATAACCGGCGCGTGCTTCCACTCTACCTCCGCGCGCCGCTTCGAGTTGCTTGCGCGCGATAATGATTTCCGGGTTCTGTTTCTTCGCCAGCGCGGTCGCCTGCTCAAGCGTGAGTGAGCCTTGGGCGGAAGCGTGGCCGCAAAGCGTCCAAATCACGAGGAGAACGAGGCCGCGGTGAAGCACGGACCTATTCTGCATCAGCCGTTTCGTTTTCAATCAAAAATCCGGAAGCGCGAGCTCTTCTTCCAAACGCGGTTCTGGAAGCTTCTCCAGTCGGCTCCATTCCTTTTCCAGCTCGCCAGCGGAGAACAACAAGAAATCCCCGGTGGCGATCGCATATAAACCGGCCTCGACTTCGAAGTCGGTCAGCTCGCGCACAGCTTTCCAGTAGGCCGCGAGTTGTGCGCGATATTTCCCGCGCAAACTCTCGAGGCGGTCCGGTTTAATCGCGTTGGATTTCCAATCGACGATCAGTGCGCGCCGCGAATCGGGCGCGACCAGGAGCAGATCGATCACGCCTTCGAGCGCGGCGGTTTGACCCATCTTGAGCAGGAACGGCATCTCGGCATGCGGGATGAACGAATCGGAGCCGAGGTGTTTTCGGAAATCGTTCTGGCCCGCGATATGGCCGAGAAGGAGTTTCCATTCTCGCTCGGCCTGGGCGCAGTCGGTCACGGCGCCGAGGGAAGATCGGAAAGCGTTTTCCCATTCCGCGGGAGTCTGTCGCCAATCGAGATTCTGCAAAAGCTCGTGCCACCAATTTCCGTAACGCGTGGCCGCGTTATCGAAGGCTCCGGCGCGAACAGGCATGCGCTCGGGTTGTTCGAGATCACCAGTTCTTTCGGCCGAAAAAGCTTCGGCCAGTCCGCTCGGGCTGATCTTGCGCACAAAGTCCGAAGCAACTTTCGCCGCGCCGGGACGAGTCGCAGGCAAAGCCGGAACCTTCGCGGCGCGCGATCGCTCGGCGGCTTTTGTTTTTTGATGGCTTGCGGTGGCGGGTTCGGCCAGCGCCTCATTGCCTAACGAGGAGAACGCGCCGCGATTGCAACCGCCGTCCTCACAGCGCAGCCATTTGATCTGCGATTTGCTCGGTTGTGGGTTTTGAGTCGTTGCGTAAAGGCGAGGCGCGCTGGCGAGGACGAGCGTGTGTTTCGCACGGGTTAGCGAGACGTAGAGAAGACGCTCCATTTCCTGTCGCTGGATCAGTTTCGACTCCGATTCCATTTCTGGTGTTTCTTCTTCTTTATCGAAAAGGAGGCGCTGGATTTTGCTCGCGCGATCAGTCGTTAGGCGCGGAAAATTATCCGCGCGCGAATCAACTTCGCGCATCAGGAACGGAACGATCACCGCCTGCCATTCGGAGCCTTTCGCCTTGTGCGAAGTGATCAATTGAATGGCAGAGGCGCGACCGGCGGCGGGCGCTTCGCGTGTGGTCAGGAAGTCGTCACGCAGATAACGCGCGAAGTCGTGCAGCCGCATTCCCTCCGCCTCCGCACGCGCCGCCGCGGCCAGGAGTCCGTCGATTTCGTCATTCAGATTTTCGAAATCCTCCGGCGGCAAAGTCCGCAAACGCTCTCGCAGTTGCACGGTCTCGATCGCCTCCTGCACCGCGGTGAAAAGCGGGCGGTGCGCGATGGACAGTCGAAGATGATTGAGCAGGCTAAGCTTTTCGGCGACCGCGCCTTCGCCTTCCGGCTCGCGCGCGAGATCGAACCGATACGCCTTTCCTTCGGCAAAAACCGCGAGGTCGTGATCGGACAATCCGAAAAGTTCGCGCAGGACTCCGATGGTTTCGTAGGTCTGGCCGGGATCCGCGAGGATGGTGAGCAGAGCGGTCAGCCAGGCATAAGCAGGGTTGTCGCCTTTGATTGCGGTCTCCGATTGGACTTCGACTTCGAGACCCTCGCGAGTAAGCGCATCGCGCAGCGTTCCGAACCACAATTTCCGCGGACAAAGAATGGCGACGTCGCGCCAGGTTTCAGCGCGCAGTTTTTTCAATCCGGTCGCGCGAATCCATCCGGCCAACTCGCGCGCCTCCCAGGCCGCTTTACGCCGAATGGGAGTCCGCGGCGGAAAATCGTGCGAGGAAAATTCCAAGCGGACGATCTGACCGGGGAGAACGTCGGGACGCTCCTTCATCGGAACGAACAGCACCTGATCGGCCGTTTTATCCAGGATCTGCGAGAAGGTTTCGTTCAGGAAATCGATGCCCGTTTGATCGAGCCGGAAGGAAACCGAGAACTCAACCGTTTCCCCGCCGGGCGCGGCGACGAGCGCCTCGTGGATCGCGGTGTAGCGCGGCAGATCGGCATGCTGACTGAAGATGGATTGCTGAAAATCGCCCACCATGCAGAAGTGACCCGGCTGTGGCGGATGATGCGACTCGTTAGGCCAACGCCCGGTCGCTTCGGTCGGGCGAGTGGCTTCGAGCAGGACGCTGAACTGAGCGGGACCGGTGTCCTGCGCTTCGTCGAGGATGATGCGGTATTGCTGGCTGCGAATGCGGCGGGCCGCTTCGGCGTTGTCGAAAAGCTGAAGCGCGAGCGCGATCTGATCGGCGTAGGTAAGGGTTCCTTTCGTTAGGCGATAGGCGCGGTAATCGCGCTCCAGTTCCGCGGCAACACAGAGCGCGGCGCGGCTGAGCCATTCTCGAAACGGTCCGAAAGCTTCTTCCCAAAGCGGCATCCAGGTTTTGGCGGTCGATCTTCGCAAAGGCAGCGGAAAAAACTCTGCGCCCTCCTCCTGCGCGCGCCGCCACGCGCGGAGGTCGTCCTGCGCGCGAGTGATGGTATCGAGCGAAACGGCGTTCGGTTTAAAAAGCAGGAGCGTATCGATATCGGGGTCCGGGCAAGGCTCATTTTTGACCTCAGCGTTGGCCGAGACGCCGCCGCGCCGACCGAGTGGCAGTAGTTTCCGCGCCTCGACGTGACGCAGCAAAACGCGGCGGGCTTCATCACTTAAACCACGTCCGATCACTTCCTGCCGCTGGACGAAATCATTCCAAAGTTCGTCGTCGTCCGTCACGAGATCGAGATGCGGCGGGAGGCCGAGGAAATGCCCGTGCGTTTCGAGCAGGCGAACGCAGAAGCTGTGAATGGTGCCGAA
>CAXSFN010000065.1:0-12444 GCA_964236815.1 uncultured Chthoniobacterales bacterium | reverse complement strand
GCGAAAGAGAAACCGCCCGCCTCATCGCCGACTGCAAATCGACCAAGCAAATCGCAGCGCAGCTGGGCCTCAGCATCAAAACCATCGAGACCCATCGGTCGAACGTCTTCGCCAAGCTCCAGGTGCACTCCGTGGCAGAGCTAGTCCGCTACGCCTTGCGGATTGGACTGGTTGAGTTGTAGGAACCGAAGACGATTATTCTCGCTCGAAGATTCAAGCCAACCAAGATGTTTGAGATGAAGAGACTTATTCTCTGCCTCTTTCTGTTTGCGCCGCTCGCCCTCATGGCGAAGCGCGCTGCGGCGGCAGAGGCATTCGCTTCATCTTACCAATCATTGGCAACCCTGTTCACCGATTGGCGCGCGTTCAACCACCCGGCGATCGTCCATGGCCGGCCCGATTACAGCGCCGCCGCCATGACCAAGAAAGCGGAAGGGCTCGTGGCGTTTCGCGCGCGTCTCAAAGGGATCAACCCCGGCGAGTGGCCCACCGACCAGAAGAACGACTACCGCGTGGTCGAGGCCGAAATGAATGGGCTCGATTTCTACCTTCGCATCCTCAAGCCGTGGCAGCGCGACCCGAGCTTCTACGCCACCGTTTTCCCGGAGATGAGCGACGTTCCCGCGCACGAAGGACCGTCGGCCGAGCCGAACATCGACCTCTTCGCCTGCAAGTTTCCATTGTCGTCCGCCGACGACGCCAGGCTCACCGAATTGATCGGCGCCATCCCGGCGCTCCTCGCCGACGCCAAGGTCAACCTCGTCAGTAGCACCGCCCACGACCTCTGGGCTTACGGCGATCGCGCCTTTGCGGATCAGGCCGATTTCCTTGCGCAATGGCAGAAGGGCGATCTGCAACTGCGTGACCTCGGCGGTCCTCGCAAAATCTCGCTCGACGGCGCGAGCCCGGCGCTCAAGGCAGCGGTCGAGAAAGCCCGCGTGGCCAGCGCCGACTTCGCCGCTTACGTGAAAGCCGAGGCTCCCAAGCGTCAGGGCCCCTCCGGCGTCGGCAAAGCTAACTACGATTGGTGGCTGAAAAACGTCATGCTCTCACCGCTCACTTACGATCAGCAGATCGTTCTGCTCGAGCGCGAGCTCGACCGGTCGCTCGCGTCACTGCGGCTGGAAGAAGCGCGCAACCGCGATAAACCGCCGATCGCTCCCATTGACGATCCCGCCGCCTACGCCGCGATGAGCCGGGCCCACGCCGAGAAACTCTACCGGCTCTGGGTCGACACCGGCACCATCGCCGACAAACCGTACGCGCACGACGCCCTCCTGGCCCAGGCGCCGGCCTACGTCCCGTTAGCCGACCGCAATTTCTTCAGCCACGTCACCGCGCTCGACCCGCTCCCGCTCTCCAGCCACGAATTCCACTGGATCGAGCTGGCGAGGCTAGCTAACGAGTCGCAGCCCACGCCGATCCGCTCCCAGCGCCCGTTGTTCAACATGTATGCCGACCGTTCCGAAGGTTTCGCCACCGCCATGGAAGAGATCGCGATGCAGGAGGGAATCTACGACGAGGAACCGCACGGCCGCGAACTGGTTTGGATCATGTTGGCCAATCGCGCCGCGCGCGGGCTCGCCTCGCTCCGCGTCCAGAACAACGAGATGACGTTAGACGAAGCCGGCAAATTCCACGCCGGCTGGACTCCGCGCGGCTGGTCCGACGCGAAGAGCAAGCTGGTCGGCTTCGAACAACTCCTGTATCTGCGCCAGCCCGGTTACGGCCCCAGCTACGTCGTCGGCAAAGCGCAGCTCGACAAAATGCTCGCGCGCGCCAGTCAGGCCGAAGCGTCAGGCGACAGCCGCGTGGAGGGAAGCTCTTCACGCGGCAAACCTTTCAGTCTCCAGCAAACCTTCGCCGCCATCTGGGCCTCGGGCATCGTCCCGCCCGCAGTCATCGACAGCGAGTTCCTCGAGCGGTTGAAATGATCGAGTGGCATCTCATTTTTCAGCCAGCGTAATCAAATTGACCGGATCATTTTCAGTCGATCGAATTCTCTCCAGTGCGACGCCGCCCTCAGCCTAGGATGTGGCCTTTCAAGACTCAGGTCGAGTCGGCTGAGTTTCATTTTCTCTGGAATAGCATTGGCAGTGCGCCAACTTTTGTTTTTCACTACACCGGTAACAAAGGGCTTCTTGGGATAGTTCAATCAACCTCACTCTGGGGCACGGATGTTCGATTTCTCAATGACGCTAAGGAACTGCAAATTGCACTCGACGCCGCGCGAGAAGTGGTGGTGCGCGATCTAGTAAAGAGTCCGAATGCCCACGCCGCTCAACTTGGAGCCGAGATTCTCGCTCAACTAAAAGTAGAACCTCGTCCGGTGTATATATTCTCGCTGACGGAGAACGGAGATTCGCTCAGTCAATGGAGGGGCTATTGCAAAGACAGTTCCGGTTATTCGATCGGATTCAAATACGAGGAGCTCTCAAATTGGTGCCAAAGGATGGGACTAACTATTTCTAAAGTCCTTTATGGGACGCAGGTTTATTCGCAGGCGCTTGGCCAACTCGCCTCGGCATACGTGGAAGACCTGGAATCGTACTTCCCGTATTTCGCAGAAGGTGGAATCAATGCAGACTTACTTACCGGGTACGCGAGTCGATTCGCACGCCGAGCTCTTCAAACCGCTCCGCTTGTGAAGCATAGTGGGTTTTCCGAAGAAAATGAGTGGCGGATCGTTGAGTTTTCGGATTCGCCGAATGCAAAGACAACGATCTCATACCGTGAGGGGGTATACTCGCTGGTTCCTTATTCGTCGTGGAAGTTTGAACCTCGCGAATTTTTTGCAGCGCTTGGATTGGTTAACCTTAAGCCTTCGCAGCACACACAACTTTGTAGTGATGGGCTCAAAGAATTCATTCGGTCAGAGGCGCAACGACACGGCATCCCTGAGACACCCCCGCTCGTTACTGAGGTCTCTGAAATCCCTTTTCGCCCCGGCTTTTGAGAAAAATTCTGTGCGCATGCGGGCGTACTCCTAACGCATTAGATCGCGTCGGAGCGGATTGGTCTGGTTCCTTTCTACAAAACGATTGTTCTTGAGACGGCGCCGGAGTTTCACGATGAATGGAGCCGGTGGGAACCGAGCGACTAGATGGGCCGACGCTGTGCAGAGCGAAAGCGCGAGGCCAACGACCGGATGCGAATGAACGAGTGGCGATAGTAAGCTCTGATCCCTATTTGCCTTCCTGGGGTTGCTCCCACGACCATTGACTGTGTCTCTTATCGCACAAACACCTGGCGAAAATACGCAGCTCAAATTGGCGGATCTGCAGTTGGATTCGGAGCGGCTGCGCGCATTGGAGAGCTTGGGATCGGAGACGCGAAATCTTAGTCTAGGTGTCCTTCACCTTGGCAAAGCCATTAAGCCTCTCGATTCTGCGGGCATTCGCTCGATCGGCGGTCTTGTCGATCAAGTCGGAGAAGGGCTGCCCAAATTGTGGAGTTTTGGGCGAGTTGCGCATCGTGAGGTCGTTGAAAGCCTCGTCGCCCTAGCCCATTCAATCACGCCGACGGGAGCTCCTGACTGGATTGCTTTCGCGAGAGCGCGGCAATTCGCCATCATTCCAACTTCCGAAACTTCAAGCTGGAGTGCGCAGGACTTATTATCATCGCTCTCGCAAATCTCTCGAGAGGTCATTCCACGCCAACTGACAGACCGGGAGTGGGTTATTTTTAAGCAGCGATTGCTTGCTGTACCGAAACGCAGGCCAACGCTTCAGCAACTTGGGGACGCATATCACATTACCCGCGAACGCATTCGTCAGCTTCAGGAGCTAGCGCTAGACGTCCTGCGAAAGCCGCTACTGCTGGATGACTATGCGGGGCTCACTTTTCGGTTCAGACCTGAAATCGGACTGCCTTTGCGCGAAGCGGCAGTTCACTTCGACTCCGTGGGACTTCCTGCATGGCTTCGTGATCGATGGATAGAGGAGCTTGCGCGCATATGGCATGTTTCAGTGGATGAAATTCGACCTCACTACACACTGCTGGGGGAGTTATTGTCTTACGAGCAGGTGCAACCTGATAATGGCGGGCTTGAACCTTTTCTTGTTCATAAGGCTACTCCTAAGAAGCAAGTAGAACGGCTGCGTATGGCGGTAGACGCCATTCACGAGGTTCTATCGGACGAAGTTTTGGGTTACGAGGGTTTCGAAGTGGTTCGGGCGGTCAACGAGCGTCTTCCAAGCACGCGCTTCATTTCCGTCGACGAACTGCCGTCGCTTATTGAACTTTGTTCCTCATCTGAGGCAAAGGGCGAGGGCTTGTATCGAACTAAGTTTGAAGATATCCGGGGGCGAGCTAATCAAGTCGTTCGCCTTCTTTCTGATCGTGGCCAGCCGATGCATTTTCGTCATTTGCTGCGAGAAGTGAATAAGGTCGCTGCGATGCAGCGAAAGCCTGCGGTTGGTAAGGGTAGTCTGGTCAATCAACTGACTGCGGACGAGCGAATCCAGCCTATTGGAAGAACAGGCGAATGGACTCTTGCAGAGTGGGGGTCCGAAACGCGCAGCATAATTGAGGTCATGGTCGAGGCGCTTCACGCATCCGGGGAGGCGATGACACAAACTGAGTTGTGGGACGCAGTGCGAACTGTTCGACCGGCTGCAGAGAACTCCATTCCACTGTTGCTCGGAAATAATCCGGACAGATTTCGTCGAGTAGCGCCCAGGGTTTGGGCCTTAGTTGAGTGGGGGGATAGATCGGACACGCAATGGTGGGACAAGGACGAAATCGGCAAATTTATTGATCGATTCTTCGATGAGCTTGGCAAGAGCCGTACGGACTTCAGTAACGTTCGGCAGGCCTTCATCAAAGCCTCTGGGCTGTCTGATCACTCAGCGCGCGGCATACTAGCACGACATCCCGCGATCTTGGTTGAGCGGCCAGATGCTCATGCGCGGCTTGCTGTCTTTCAGCGGGACTGGAAAACGAGGCCAGCCGTGAGTCAACCGCCTCGATCTCGCAGACCCGGAGTGATGGATAAAATCTCTGATGCGCTTCGAGCCAAGCTTTTGCGATCACCGACAAAAGAACGACCGCTGATCGATCTCGTTAAAGAACTAGAAGCCGAACTCGGAGTTATTCGACCCACGGTCTACGCCGTGGTGTCACAGTCAGAGGAATTCGAAGCCGTTTCAGTAGAAGATTCAGCATTTAAGATTTGTCGATTTATTGGAGAGACGCGACCGGAGTTTCCAAGGCTTAGCGACTTACAAACGTCTGACTGGCGCACCGAGTGTGCTCGCGGCATTACTCACCTAAATGTCGAGAATGTTGATATTGGGCTCTTCATCTTTGGTCGCCAATTCGATTCTGCCATGCAGACTCTGCTACTGGCAGCTCAGCAACATGGCAGTCCTCCTGTTGCCGAACATGACCTGAACAAGCTCTATCATCGCATTGAGTGGGCACTTAGAAATGGCGTGTTCACTGATAAGGCAAATGCAGATCTTCTCCGGATCCAACGAAACGAGCGAGGACATAAACCTCCGAGTGAGGAAGAGAGGCGAGCGACGATGAAATTCGCTGCATATCTTGCGGAGTTGTATCTCGATTATTTGATCATCGTTGAACGCAAGATTGAAGAATGGCGACGGGCTTAGGTTGGCCAAAGTGACTTATAGCTGGACGTCTCTACCTTGATCACCTGCGCCCGCACTCGCGCCAGCAACCTATCTGCGCCCCGTTCATGTCGCGGCTTCCCGATACCGCTCCATTCTGAACTCCTCCTTATTGCTTCGGGCCGCAGGGCGCGGGTCATGGCGGCAGCGTCGCTTTGAACTCGATCTGGGCGAGCTGTTCGGGCGCTTGAGGCAGTCAGATCGCCAGTCCAGCGTCGCCTTCGAGAACGGATGTTTTTAGCTGCGGACGTTCGCCGCTCTTCCAGAGGGCAGCAGTGTGGGAGACGCGATACCTGAGTGGTCCGCCGTCCGGTTTTTCGCTTCGCGTGATGGGGCGCGGGATACAGACAAACTCGGTGCGCATCTCATCGGCCGATAAGCGGACCTTGGCGTAGCCGTGTCCTCCGAGATCGACGAACTCGAGGTGCGGTGCCAGATCGGGATTAGAGAGGGACCGGGCGCGTTCCAAGTCGAAGCTCTTCCCGTATTCGAGGCAGGAACGGACGCCGTGCCGCAGCAGCATGTTATAGGTCCAGTGCGGCGGCGAGCTATCGGGCGGGTCGGCGAGGAAGAGGGCGCGGAGCGGAACGTCTTTCTTCAGGTTGTGCTCTTGAGCTTCCATGGGGCCGGGGCTGGCCAGGGACGCGCCGACGAAGCTCAGCCCGACCGGCTCGAACTTACCGGGTGGAAGTTCCGCGGTCGCGTATCCGGCCCAGAAGCTGTGGCGGTCGCCGGAGACGATGGCGAAGCCGGTGATCTTCGCGTCGCGCACGAGATGGTAGATTTCGGCGCGCTCGGCGTAGGCGTTGCCGTAGTCAGCGTTACCCACGTTGGCGTAACCGGCATCCTTCGGCCAGGACTCCTTCGTCAGGCCCGGTGGCAGGTTCTGCGGATCGGCGCGCTCGTCCAGCGCGCCTTGGGAGTTCCCCCAGATTTTCCAAGTCGCGGTTGAGCTCTTGAGCTTGTCTTTGAACCACGCTTTTTGTTTTGCACCGAGAATGGTTTGCGGCGGCGCGTTGCGCTGCGGGTTGGAGACGTGCGCGTCGTTGAATCGGAGCTCGGCTGGAGGATTGCCGCCATCGTAGGCACGCCCGCCGTCCAGAATCCGCATCATCGACTCAGGAGACATCCCGAGGAACTCGTCGCCGCCCAGCTTCCCGAGCGACGGATCGCTGAAGCAATCGGCGCTGCGGTAACTGTGCTGGTCGGTAATGATGAGGTCGAGGTGCTGGCCGTAGCGGAAGGTGCGGTAGCCTATAAGGCTATTGATCGCGGTCAGGTTGTTAGGTTCGACGCCGAGGCCATCGCTATCCCACTTGTCGATCGGAACGTTTTTTACATCCGGTGGACCGAAATGCTCGAGTGACTTACTCGGCGCAGAAACATGCGCGGGGATATATTCGAACCAGGTCTGGTTGGCCGCGACCTTCACACTCTGGCCCGGGATCTCGAACTTCGGCGTCTTGACGATGCTTTGCCAGCCCATCCACGAGAATTCGTGGTTGTCCCAGATGCAGACGAACGGCCAGCGCGCGCGCGTCCTGGAGGTCGGGGTCGGCGAGATAGCCTTTGTAGATGGCGCGGTAGCCTTCGACGGTCAGCGGAATGTGGAAGTTGCCGACCTTGTGGCTGTCGCCCTCCGCAAAGCGCGCCACCTCATAGATGGTGCGGTCGTAGCGCGTCTTCACTTCGTCGGGATACTCGACCACCTCGTAGATGAAATCGCCGAGGTGCAAAACGAAATCGAGCTGCTCCGCGGCGGGCGCGCGTTCGTCTTCGTAAATCATCCGGCGGTAGGCGTTGAGCTTTCCTTCATTCACATCCTGACAGCTCACGAAGGCGAAGTTCACCGGGCGGGGATCGTCTGGCGACGGCGCGGTGATGGTGCGGCCGATGCGGCTCCCGTTGCCGTCGGTGTCGGTAAACCGATACCAGTAGGTGTGCGCGGGTTTGAGTCCGCCGATCAAAACGCGCGAGGTCCAGTCGGCCACGCTCGAGACCGGCGCCTCAGCGTGCGCAATGACTCGTTCGAATGCCTCATCCTCGGCGACCTCAACCGTCAGGAGATGACGTTTGCCCTCGGCGAAGGGCCGCCTCGTCCAAAGGATGACGCTGTGCGGGTCGGGATCGCCCGACGCGACTCCTTGAGGAAATAGATCACGCCGCTCATGCCATTTGACCCGCGAAGCGTGCACCGGTCCGACCCATGCGAGCGAAGCACCCATGGCCGCGGCAGCTTTAAGAAAGGATCGGCGGCTAATCTTCATCGGGTTACTCCGTGCGAGCTGCGCTCAAGTGCACCCGCCTTGAAAGCCCGGCCGTTTGCTCCCGCATTCGTCACGGGAAGGCCTAGTAGTTCCTTTACCCGCGTTACGGCTCTTGCCAAAAGCGCCCTCGCCGCGGGGCGGCGGTTCTTTCTTTCTCTTCCGAGGCGGTCTTAGCATCGCAATATTCATCGACCTTCCGTGGCATCCATTGCCAAGACTAACAATCGCAATGCTAGCGAGGCAGAAGGTCCGCGCTAAGCCCCTCTCGGATCCTCCAGCTATCTTGGCGGGCCGTTGATTTCGTCGGCCAGCGCGCCAGCGTCATAGACCTTGCGCAAAGCTTCGTTAATAGCGGCGGAATCGACTGATACGGCGCGCGCTTGTTTGTCGTCGTAGATGTAGTCCAGGACTAACGATTGGATGTTGCCGTCGAAGATAATGCCGACGAATTCGCCCGCGCGATTGACGACTGGGCTGCCGCTGTTGCCGCCGATGATGTCGGCATCGCAGACGAAATTGAAGTTAGTGGCTAACGAGAGCTGGTCTTTGCGGTCCAGCCAGCGCTTGGGCAGATCGAAGGGCACTTTGTTTTCATGCTCGTCCGCCCGGGTGTAGAGGCCGCCGATATCAGTGAAGGCTGGGATTCGTTTTCCACCTTCATCGTAGCCGCGCACGGTCCCGTAGGAAAGACGAAGCGTGAAGGTCGCATCTGGGTCGGCTGCGGTTCCTGCCATGGAGATGCGCGCGCGCTCGATGCTTGCGTAGGCTTGCTGCTTCGTCTCATCGCTGGTCTCGACAACCTTGCGCGCGGCGCGCGCGGCGGGATCGATCAGGAGCATTAAGTCGAGCATGGGATCGTGGGCGGCTTTGATGGCGGCGCTGTCGCCGGCGTAGAGCTTTTTGCGCAGATCGAGATCCTTGAGCTTGGTGCCGGTGACTAACTGGGCCGCGCGCTCGCTGGGCGATTTGCCGGCTAAGACCTGGAGAATCAAAGGATCATTGGCGCCTAACGAACCGACCAGGTCGGTCAGGGAATCGGTGAGCTGTAGCTCTTCCAGGTCGTCATAGATCGGCTGGGTCGAAAAGAGCTCGAGCTCGAGAGATTCATGCGAGCTTTCGCGAAACTCTGGCAACCGTTCGCCATTTGGCTTCGCTTTTTCTTCCGGTGCCCGCACGAGGGTGCGTGCATAATCAGCCAGGATTCCGGCGAAGCCGCGCCTTCCCTCATAGTAGCTGTAGTTAGGTGCGACCTTCACGAACTCTGCCTGCGACGTCTTGATTTTCTCGTAGGCGGCTAACGCTTCCTTGAACTTAGCGTCCTGCCCGGTGTGCTTTTGCATTTCCTGGCGCAGGTTGGTTTCGTTAGCTTGCAGCTTCTGGAAGATGGCCGGGTCAAGTAAGCCGGCTAGCCTTCCCTGCAAAGCTTTGCGGCCATTTTGAATGCCAAAAAGATGATCGCGCGCGCGTCGGGCGTTTTCGATCGAGCGCTGGCTGTAACTCGTTAGGTTCACCTCTCGCCGATAGAGGAGGGCCATGTATTTCGGCAGGCTGCGATCTCGCGCATCCGTTAGGACAGGCATGGTCCAGGCGCGATCGGTGCCACCAGGATTGCCACTGACGAAAACCAGGTCGCCTTCCTTTGCGCCAGCCGGGTTAAACTTCAGGTAGTGATCTATTTTCGCCGGCTGATCATTTTCGTAAGCGCGGAAGATACAGATATCGAGATCGTAGCGCGGGTATTCGAAGTTATCGGGATCGCCGCCAAAGAATGCCGCCTGTTGTTCCGGCGCGAAGACCAATCGCACGTCGGTGTACATCTTATAGCGATAGAGCTGATAGGAGCCACCTTCGAAAAGCGTAATGACGTTGCTGCGCAGCCCAGTCTTGTCCTTCGATTCCTTTTCGATTTGCGCGATGATCGCGCGGCGCGCGGTGAGGGCGGCGGCAGCATTCATGTTCGGCTTGATCTCCGTATTCACGCGCTGGGTGACGTCTTCGATGGAGTCGAGAACATTCAACTCAAGATCGAGCGCGCGCTGTTCCTCGGCCTGAGTCCGGGCATAGAAGCCATCGCGCAAATAATTGTGTTCGGCGTCGCTCAGCTTCTGCAAGGTGTCCGCGCCCACGTGGTGATTGGTGATCGTAAGACCATCCACGGAAATGAAGGAGCCGCTGCCACCGGAGTTGAAGCGCACGCTTGCCTTCTGCAAATGCTCGAGCCATTGCGGTGTTGCCTCGAAATTATACTTCTCTTTCAACTGCGCAGCAGGCGGATGATTGAAAAGCCACATGCCTTGATCCGCGCGAGCGCTTAGGCAACCGAGAGTAAGAAGAACAAGTAGACGAAACGAAGTCATGAGTGGTGTCTAGTTCTTCGGATGGACGGAAGTCAACCAGGAACAAGGTGCGTTGGATCTTCGGCCCGCGCCCGAGTGGCGGTGATTAGTGACGGATGGTTCGTCGACACCTTGTTTTCGCGCAGTTAAGCGACGCCCATTCCCCAAGACTGAAGGGAGCTGCGCGAGTCACTTCTTTGGTTTCGCCTTGTGTCGCGATCGCTCCCGCGACGCTCGACAGTTAGCTCGCGGCTCAACCGGCCATGTCGCTCATCCCTTCGTTCCATTCTTCAACGGGGACTTCTTGGCTTTGCTTTTTCTCCGCGCTCGCGTCGCGCGATAATTGTCTATGTATTCCTCCACGGAGACGCGCGCCACGGTGCGGCCGACCACGTCGAGTGCAAGGTCCTCCAGTTTTTTGAAGCGGAGGCAGCCTTTGCCCATGTCGAGCTTCTTGCCGCTCTTCTGATATTCGCTTACGAACCACGCGGAAAGAGGAGGATCCATATAGAGGCAGGGAAAATGCAGGACCAAGCCCGACTTCTGCGAACCGAGCGCCACAAAGGGCAGCGGGACTTTGGGATTCTCGCCGTAGCCCGCCGGATACAGGGAGAGCGGGACATACCAGCCGATCATCCCGAACTGCATCCCCTCCTCATATCCGTCCGGCAAATTTTCATTGATCGCCTTGCGCACGGCGTTGAGCGCGGCGCGGCGCTCCGCGGGGAGTGCGGCGAGGTATTGGGCCACGGTGGAAGCTGGCATGTGGACGACGATATCGGCTGAACGGGGCGGCGGACAAGCCTCATGCACGTCTAATCGCAAATATTTCTCAATTGATAGCGCAATTGTCGCTATACGTGAACCACGTATAGCCTAACAGCGAGGGCATGCCTTGCGGAGGATGTGATCAAGGCCACCTCGATAGGCTCGACACGGCCGACAGGCAGCCCGCTGCTAACACCCAACCGGCGCTTGTCACTATACGTGACTCACGTATAGCTTAACCAAAATATGCCGTACGGAACACGTGGCCACGTTCGACGTTCGCGCTCGCGTGCGGTCGTTTTTGATTTCGGCGACGAGTTGCGAGCCTGGCGACACAAACACAATCTCTCGCAGAGCCAAGCGGCGCTAAGGCTGCAGATTTCGAAACGTACGCTGCAAGAATGGGAACAAGGCCGCGCCGAACCAGAAGGCCTTGCCCGAATTGCTATACTGAAGATTGCCCGCTGAGCGATTGCAGGACGGCGTCAACGCTAAGCCTTTGGCTCCGAAGCATTGAAGCGATGTCTCCCCCTGTGATGCTTCGAGTGATGTCCGGTTCTAGGTTATTGGTATACGTGAACCAGGTATCGCAGTTCATCCTCAGGACTAAGAAGTTGACCGGTTGCCAGTTGGACCCTTCTTAGAAACGCGCACCCGCGTCCTCCCACATCCGTTGATACCAGTAAGGCCTCTTGATCTCCATCTTTTCGGGCTCGGATGACCGCGTGGGCCGCCCGAGGCTTTGACAGATCTGCGTGAGCGTCTCTAGATAAATGCCGCGCGATCAACTAGACGCCTTATGGTTATCTTCTCGAAACCATGTGGCCATTGGTTTAATCCTTCCTATCGGAATAGTTGACGTCGCCTCCGTTCGTTCTACACAACGTGTTATACCTGGGTCCGAGCGGCCGCCTGGAGATCGGACATGTCTAGTTTATCGATCTGGTCGGTTACTCGAACTGCTGATCGAAGAACAAAAGGAAACGATTGCGCCAGCTGATCGACATTGTGCTGGTGACTCCGCATGTGCGCGAAACGACTAACGAACAACTCGTTAGGTTACCTACCGGCGATGGTATGGCATTGGTTTTTCGTCGTAGTGCCGAGAGCCTGCTTGTTGCGCGCTCGAGGTTTCCCAAGCCTGAAAGCACATCCGGAGATTCCAATGAGGATGGGTGTGCACGGCGGAAATCGCGGAATTGGTAGCGCTGGAATCAGAAAAGGCAAAAGGGAGGAGTTAGGGAACGAGGCGAAGAGCTTCATCTCGGCTCCAAGGTCGTTGGTCACATGAAGGCTGGAGCTGGCCTTGAGTTCCGAAGCCAGCGAACTTGCTTGTAACTCCGCCGATTCATAGCTAGTGGATGGGGAGCGTTCTTCCTCCCTTCGTTTATGGAAGAAGTTATGACTCAACTAACCCGGGGAAAACTATGACTTCCGCTT
>CAXSFN010000064.1:0-12453 GCA_964236815.1 uncultured Chthoniobacterales bacterium | reverse complement strand
AACCGCCCACCCGACATCATTTCGGGTCCATGTCCACTCTGGGCGATTCGGTGTCCGTAATACTGCATCACTGGGACCGCAATAATCCCAACGGCATAATAGAGGCCGATCCACGGTAGCACGGGCAACCGAAGGGCGCGGTAAAGCACAAAGCACATTGCGCAGATGAGGGCCCACCATGCCAGCCATAGAATGGAACCGAACGCGAAGAGAGAGTAGATCACAGGTAAGGCCTAACGAGACCCAAGATCAGCGACCGCTGGCGAGGGCGCGTGTGGCTGCAAGTTGAACGTGGAAGTCATCAAAAGCTAGAACGCGGAGCGGCCAGCGGTTCGCTGCATCGCCTGGCTAGATGTCATTCGTAGGACGTGAATGCGGTGACTACTCTTGAGCTGGAATCGAATACGACGTCAAAGGGCTCTTTACCGAACACCTGTCCATTTTTGTATCGGTGATTAGTCGTCACGCTTAGTGAGACGCGTGCGACCTCTGTTCCGCTGGTTGATCAGAGCGGACGGAACTCTTCGTATCTGCGGCGCTTTCGCAGGCTGGCGTTCCTGGAAGAAAATTGCGATGTGGGCGGAGAACTTTTTCGGCGTGCTGGCGTAGAAATGCTGGCCGAGCGCGCAAGCCGAGCGCAACAATTCCTTCTCGCGCGAATCGACCAGGAGTCGTAGCGCGCGGTTGCCGCGGTTGCGTGCACCGATCGATCGCAAGCGCTCGGCCACAAAATACAAATCGTGCGCATGTCCCAGTTGTTCGCCCAAGGTCTCTAATTCATCGCTCAACTCGCGAAAAACTTCTGGCTCGAGCGGACGTAGAAGACGCAACTGATACCAGAGTTCTTTCGCGCGCTTTCGCAGCTCATGGAATCGTTTGGCGCTCCCCTTCTCTTCCACGCACTTCAAGGCCTCGCGCCCTTTTCGATAAGATTTTCGGAGCGCGCGGCAAATCCGGCCGCGGGTTAGCTTATGCAAATGCCATTGCGCAACCCCGGCCCTGGCATGCCGCAACTCGCCGGATGCTTGCTCTTGCCAGCCGGAAAACGCGGCCAGGAAACTATCCAGCTCAAACGCGAATAGTTCTTCCGTTTCGGCAAAGGTTTTGGCGCGTGTTCGATCCAAGCCGTTGCGGAGTTGCTTGATCGTTTCCAGCCGGACCTCCGCGTCGCGAATATCTGAGATCAATCGCCCAACATTGCGCAGGCGCCGTTCCTCGCGCTGGAAGCGTTTGCCATTTACTTCCGTAGCCAAAAGCCGCACAGCCGCGCGCGCTTTCTTCAAGTGTTTCCGGGTTTGATGGACCGGCGTGCCTTTGCCGTTTCGCGCGGAGCGACTCGCGTCAATCGCGGCATCGATTTGTTCGCAGGCAATGCGACGAATCGATTCGCCGATCGCTTCTTCTTCGCGGATTTTGTAATTCATGCGCGCGCGATTATTCCTGCGCCATGATCACATTGCTGTAACGAGCTTTCGCGGTGACGTCATCGCCGATCCAATCCGGCGGCACGAAATTTCGGCAGGCTTCTTCGTCTTCGAATTCAACTTCGGCAACGACCACGCCACCGTGCCGGCCAGTATAAATATCTACTTCGATCACGTGTTCGTTCCACGGAACATCGTAGCGGATTTTAGTTAGACGCCGGCCTTCGGTGGCGGGCCAGAGCGCGTCGAACTGTTCCATGCTCAAATGAATCTCGCGTTCTTCCCGCGCGCTCTTGTTCCCGCGTTTATAAGTGAGCGAGAGCGCCTTGCCTTTCTTGCGCAGCCGCACCTGCACCCCGCCGCGTTCGAGCGCGAGATAACCTTGTACGATATCTTCGTGCGGATAACTCGTTAGGCCGTCGGGCATCCGCTTGAGTAAAAATTTGCGCTCGATTTCGCGCGGCGTGTTCGTTTCGGCCAAAGTGTCTTTGCCTTCGCCAGTGAGCGGGGCCACCGGACTTTTATCGATACGCGTGGGCGTATTCTTCGTGAAGTGACATTTTCGTGACGAAATTCGTTTCTCCGTGCGCCCGTTTGGCCAGAAGGCCCGGTCCGAGGGGGAAGACTAGTCTTTGTTTTCGCTGCCCGAGGCAGGCTCATCGCCGGTCAGGGCGATAGCGGCTCCGTCGGCGCGTTCGGAAGGCGGATGCTTTGAGTGTTCCCGGATGCCGGAAGAAGCGATCGCCGCTTCCGTGCCGGGTTTGGTCGGGGTCACGTCCTGCGATCGGTCGGTCGCGGTGGAGACGGCCGCATCCGCGCGATCGGTGGCGGCGGCCGTGGTGGGAGCGGGTTGGTCGCCTGTTTCGCCGACGCGATTTGCGACACCATTAGTGCCGTTCGTGCCTAACGAGTCGTGCGAAATGCCGGCCAGGATTTCTTTTACGCGATAGGTAAGCCCGTCGGTTTTCGTGAGGCTTTGGATCTTTGGGTCGCAATAACGCGCACGCAGAAGGGTAGCGAGCTGACCAAAGCCGTAGATCCCCTGGTCGTTCATCTCGACCACGACGATGCGCTCGAATTTCTCGAAGATCTTTTCGAGGCCGTTCGGAAAGGGATGGATGTGGCGCAGATGGATCGCCGCTAGTTTTTCGCCCGCGAGCCGCGCTTTTTTGACGGCGTCGTGGATCGGGCCATACGTCGACCCCCAGCCGACGAGCAAGACGTCACCTTCCTGGTCGCCGTAGATAGCAGGGATGGGAAGTTCATCGACGAGCTTTTGTAATTTCGTGCGGCGCTTCGCCGTCATCGCCATGTGCAACTTTGGGCTGCCGGTCGGGTGACCCATCTCGTCGTGCTCGAGACCGGTGACGAGTGGATATTTTCCGTCGAGCATGCGCGCGCCCGGCGGAACGTGTTGGGTAATGCGCTCGAGATCGTAGGGCTTGAACCCGGCCGGGCGTGGGCTGAGATCGAGCTTCGGATCCACCATCAGCTCGGGGAGATTTGGCTCGTCGAAAGCCTCGATGCGGGTGGCGAGCGAGGTGTCGCTCAGGATGAAAACCGGCGTGCTGTATTTTTTCGCGATGCGCGCCGCTTCGATCGCGATGTAAAAACAATCCTCGACGGTTTGCGCGGCAAGGACGACGCGTGGGCTATCGCCGTGCCCGCCATAAATGGCCTGGAAGAGATCGCTCTGCTCAACATTGGTCGGCAGACCTGTGCTAGGCCCGCCGCGTTGCACGTTGACGATGATGAGCGGCATCTCGGCCATCGAGGCCCAACCGATCGCTTCCGTCTTAAGTGAAATGCCGGGGCCCGCGCTGCCGGTGACGGCGAGATATCCGGACAACGAAAATCCAAGCGCCGTCGAAACGGCGGCCAGCTCATCCTCGGATTGCACGAAGAGCCCGCCATATTTCGGCAGCTCGCTTCGTAGGATTTCCATGACCGACGACCAGGGTGTGATCGGATAACCGGCGCCGTAACGAACGCCGCCCGCGAGCAATCCGTAAGCGAGCGCCTGGTTACCATCCATCGTGATTTGCGCCCGCCCGCCGACGCGTTCGACATGCTCAAATTGGTAGCGGCGCGTGAGGAGATTTCCGACCGCATAGGCGTAGCCAGCGGTGAAGGCCATGATCGCGGTGTTGACGATGCTCTCATCTTTCCCGGCGAACTTTTCCTTGATCAATGTCGTCAGCTTTTCGACATCGAGATGAAAAATTTTCGCGATCAGGCCAAGGACGAAAATGTTTTTGCCCTTGTCTTTCGCAGTTCCGCCGAGCGCTTCGACGGTCAACCCAGTAATCGGGACGCCGGCATAAACGAAGCGTCTATCGTCAAGGTCCGGCTCGACGTTATCGGAATCGTAAAGGAGCACGCCGCCGTCTTTCAGGAAGCTGATGTGGTCCTGATAACTGTGCTGATAAAACGCGACCAGGAAATCCGCTTCATCGCCGGCCGAGAGCACTTCGCCCGTTCCCATCCGGACCTGGAAAATCGACGGCCCGCCCGAGATGGTCGACGGGATCGTCATGTAAGTCATGACGTCCTGGTCGCTTCTGCCCGCGAGCCGCGCGAGAAACGCGCCGATACTTTGGATTCCGTCCTGCGAATTTCCAGCGAGACGAATGACCGCGTCGTCGATGTGCTCGGGGCGGAGATCGGCACGGTCGGAATGCACGGCGACGCCGTTCGGAATTTCAACAGGTTTGGCTACAGGATCAGCAGGATTCACGGGAAAACTCCAGTCCCTCATCCATAGGCAATAATCCCGCGTTTGCGAGAGCAAATGCGATCGCGGGGTAAGGAAGGCGACTGCGCGATTTTCAATCGCAGCGCTTCGCGTCCTTCTACGCCGTCGTGTCCCGGCATCGGATCAAAAGCCCGAAGTGATCCACCAAAATCTTCGAGCGAAGAGCACGCATCGAAGACCAACACTTCGAGCGGCGGAGAAACCCTTGCTCGACCACGCTGCGCAGCGAGTCCGCGAGATAGGAAGCGCCGTTTTTCAACAGCAGAATCACGCTCACTTTCGGACACGCACTCTCGTCATCGCGAACGCAAACCATGAAAGAACGATTGCTACCTATTTAGTAATGGATGCCTTTCTTCTCCGCTTGCCTGCGAATGGTCTGCGCCACGTTCGCATCGAAGCTGTCGCCTTTACCGGCTGCGGCCAGGCGTTTCGTTTCCTCCGCAAGATACGCATCGCGTTTTTGCGCGACCTCCGCGATTTCCTTCCGCAATGCCGCGCGATCTTTCCCCGCCTTTGCGATCCGCCCATCCAACTCTTCGCCGCTAAGCTTCTGCAACTCTGTCGGCAGATCCTTCGGTTTAATGTCTTCTCGCTTTAACGCATTGCTTGCGAGCGCATCCAGAAGTTCGCCCCCGCCTTGGACGGATTTATCGGTCCGCGCGTTGTAGCTAAGCCGATCAGCCGCTGCAGGAGCAGGCGCGCTTTCGGCCATCGCCTGCTTGGCTCCAACTTCGCGGCGCAGTTCAGCGCTGCCGTACGGGATCAACGTTTCGCCGATCCGCCTATTTAATTCCGCGAGCTTCTCGTCCATCGGCGTCCTGATGACCGCGACGTTTCCGGATTGCGCGATGGCCGCGTAACTGCCTTCCGACATTTTCGCGATTTCTTTCCAGATCGGCGTCGTCTCCGCGATGTTGCCGCACTGCACCGTGTTGATGATCAAATCCTTCTTCGCAGCGGCACGGCAGAGATCCGGATACTTCGGACCGTTCTCATAATCCATTGTGGCGGCGCGTCGCCGACCAGAAAGATGATCTTGAGCACGCTCCGGTCGTCGCTCCACTTCATTTTGCTAATCGCTTCATCGAGCGCCTCGTTCACGCTCTCGGGTGTGTCGCCGCCACCGCCGGCTTCGAATGCCGTCAGATCTCCGTAGATCGCGTCGATGTCGTCGGTGAGCGCGAATGGCTTCACCACATAGTCGTCGCCGCGATCGCGAAACCCAACCAGCCCGACCTTCAATTCCGGCGTCGGTTTGGCGCTGACCATGTCGTTCGCGATCGCCCAGATTTTTTGCTTCGCGCCCTCGAGCAGACCGCCCATCGAGCCAGTAGTATCGAGAACGAAGACCACTTCGATTCTCGGCTTCTTCTCGTTAGGCGCTTTCGTTTCCGCGAACGCCGTCGTCGCGCACGCGATGATGACGGTGACGAGTGCCGTAGTTATTTTCATAAGTTCGTTCCGATCAGTTGCAATTGGTTAGGTAGGGACAGCGCGCCGCGCTGTCCGAGACGGATCGACGACTGTGTGGCCTTATTTCACCATTGCCCGCACGGTCGCGCCTCGAACGCCGCAGCGCGGCGTCCCTACCGGCGGCAAATTCAATCTGTGATTTCGTAAACGGTGTCGCCGAGCGCGACTTGCACGTTCTGCCCGAGCGCGAGCCAAGGCGCGGCTTCGGGATGTTGTTGGAGAAGTGCGAAGTAATCTTCGGAGTTGAACTGCACGCGCTGACGCTTGGTCAGGTTCTGGGCCGTGGTGTCGATCCATTGTTTGCCGTTCTGGAAAAAGGCGCGGCCATTCACGAACTTCGATTGTTGCGTGTACTGCGCGACGCGCGCGGTGCTTTTCGCTTCCGCCGGGGCGGCGGCCACGACCATTCCTCTTAGCGATTCCGACGAGCCACCTGCGATCGCGGTCGGAGCTTGCGCCGCGAATTTGAAGGCGTTCTGGCTGCGCGCGTTTGCGACGCCGTCTTCGCCTTCTTTCCTATCTTTGAATTCCGTCCAGGCTTTCGCCACATCGCTGCGCACGGCAGTGTCGGCAGACATTTCCTGGAGCGACCGCGATGCAACCGGGATATGACGGCGGTCCTCGTCTTCTACGATCAAATACGCGGTGTATGGCGTGACGATTCCGTATTTGCGCGCCAGATCAGTGGCCTCATCGCGCAGCTCGTTGGTCTCGCCGTGCAGACGGATTTCATCGAGCAGAAATCCAACGCGCCGCGTGGCCCAGAGGCGCGGAACGAAATCGTTCGAGCTCCCGCGATCGTCGAACTTCACTTTATAAGTGAATGTTTGTTCACGTCCGTTGGCGGCGCCGGTGAGATTCGCTTCCACTTCGCCGCTGCCGCTGTAGCGACCGGCGAGCACGAGCTGATCGCCCTTGAATAAGTCGGGCAATTCCGCCGGATACATTTTCGTCGCGCGCACGCCGCCGCTGAATTCGAGCCGCAGATTCGTGAGCGCCGGTTCTTTGATTCGCGTGAAGAAATTCGACACCTTCACTTCGAGATCTTCGCTCGCGAGCACGTATTGACTGAAGGCGCGCGTGCTTTCCGCGATCTGGTCGAGCAACTGCGTGTTCACGTCGGAGCCGATGCCGAAGGAGAAAACGCGCACATCACTTCCGGCCTTCTTCACGCGCGCCACGATCTCGTCTGCGTTGCGCGTGCCGACCGTCGGCAAGCCGTCAGTGAGAAAAACAACCACATAAGGCCGCTCGCTTTTTTCGGTGCGCGTTTTGAGCGCGCGGTCCAGCGCTTCGGCGATCGCAGTTCCGCCGATCGGTTTCAGATCGCCGATAAAATCGGAGGCGCGCTTGCGATTGCCCTCATTCGCTTCGACCAGCTTGTTAAAGAGCGGCTCTGCTTCGGTCGAAAAACGCACGATCTCGAACCGGTCTTCGTTGTTGAGATTCGCGACGCAAAACTCGAGCGCCTTCTGCGCCTGTTTCAGTTTCGGTCCGGCCATCGAGCCGGAGGTGTCGACCACGAACACCACATCTTTCGGCGCCGGTTTCGCTTCCTTGTCGACCGTTGGCGCAGCGAGAAGAAGGAAGTAACCGTCGTCGCCCTCCGTCTTGTGCGTGATCAAATTCAAACCGACATCACGTGCCTCCGAGCTGAAGACGAGCTGAAAATCCGTGTCCGGTTTTTCCTCTTTCGATTCGTAACCGATGACCGCGCGCGTCGCGCCATCGCGTTTAATTTCGACCTTGTGACTCGGCGAATAAATCGACGCGAGCGGTTGCGCCGTTTTCAATTCCACCTTCACGCTTAAGTCTTTGATCGGCCGCGACGAAAACTTCTCCGTGCTCAGCGGATAGAGATAAGTGATCGCTCCGGTATCCGAGCGCAGCAGCTCGGTGTAGGAAATTTTGATCGGCTTCCGGCTATGCGGCTCGATCGGAAAAATGCGCACCTTGAACATGTCGCGCCCCCCATATTCGAGCAGAGCGGGATCGCGCATCGTGCGCACGATGTCTTCGTAAATCTTGCGCGCCTTATCCGCCGACAGCAGCTCGGCCTCTACCATTTTGCCGCCGATCTCCATCGAGAACTTGTCGATCTGCGCGCCTTTCGGCACGGGAAACATGTAGGTGCCCTCCAGCCGTGCATCGTTCGGGTTGTAGAATTCCTGATCGATCGACGTGACCGCGACTTGCCCGTCGATCTTCACGTCGACGTGATGTGAACTAACCTCGAGCGGCGCAAACGGGTAATGCCCCGGCGGGACAAAGATCGGCCGCTCGACGATGATGAAACCATCGGCTTGAGTGCGAGCGGCGATGCCTAACAAGAGACCCGCCAGAGCGAGGAGCGATTTTGCCTTCATGGAGAGTTAGTCGGCAACCGCCGAAATTTGCTCCCGGAATTTTTGCGGAGGACGGCACCGAACGAGAATGTTTATGCAGCCACCGCCTTCTTACTGTCATCCTGAGCGGAGCGAAGGATCTCTGGCTATTTCTACTTCCCACCGCTGGGCGCCGGAACGGCCGGAGACGTTTCGCTGCGCTCAAAATGACAGTCGTCAGGCTTGAGAGAGGCTAGACAGCGCGCGCCGGTTTAAGGAAACATCACACGCACGAAATACCGCGCGTGCGCAAGGCGCGCCTAACGAGTCATGTATCAATCAGACTGGATCGAACGAATCAAGTTACGGAAGGCCGCGCCTTCCGACGGCACGATTCGGAGCATCAGTCCCACCGTTTGGAAGCTCGGGTTCACCAGTCTCCTAACCGACATCTCCTCCGAAATGGTGAACAGCCTTTTGCCGGTCTACGTGGTGATGCATTTGCACATGAGTCCGCTCCAGTTTGGTGCGATCGATGGAATTTATAATGGCGTGGCCATCGCCCTTCTTGGCTTGGCCGGAGGATTTTTGGCTGATCGCACTCGTCGTCCCAAGGAAGTCGCGCTCGCCGGTTACGGCATCTCCGCTATATCGAAATTGCTTCTTCTTCTCGGTTCCGCCTGGAGCGGCCTCGCCGCCATCATCGCGCTCGACCGCGCTGGCAAAGGCGCGCGGACCGCGCCTCGTGATGCCATGATTTCGCTCTCCACTCCGCCGGAATCGCTCGCGCTCGCGTTCGCGGTTCATCGCGCGCTCGATGCCGGCGGCGCGCTGCTCGGGCCGATCCTCGCGTTCCTTCTTCTCTCACGCATGCCCGGCGCCTTCGATGCAGTATGGGTCACGAGCTTCGCCTTCGCGCTCCTCGGCTTGTCCGTGCTCTGGCTTTTCGTGCGCAATCCGGAGAGCGTTCCTGCATTACCACGACTCGATTTTGCCTGGGCCAATATTGGCGGCGAACGTTTTTGGAAATTAGCCGGCGTCGGCGGACTGCTTTCTATAATGACGCTCAGCGACGGTTTTCTCTACCTGCTCCTGCAACGGCGCAGTGGGTTGGCGATCGGATTTTTTCCGCTCTTTTACGTCGTGACCGCGTCTTGCTACATGCTCCTCTCGATTCCAATCGGCAGCATTGCGGATCGATTCGGCCGCCCACCGGTTTTTCTCGCGGGTTATCTCGCCGTCGGATTGATTTATCTGTTTCTGCTAACGACGACCTCGGTCAGCCTAACCGCGGGGATCTTCTGTTTGTTTCTCTTCGGGCTTTACTACGCTGCGACCGAGGGCGTCCTCGCGGCCATGGCCAGCCACGTTATTCCGGCGCCCTATCGCACTAGCGGACTCGCCCTTCTCGCGACCGCGGTCAGTTGCGGAAAATTTGGATCGTCGCTTTTCTTTGGCTGGCTTTGGCAAACACGAGGAACGCAGGCTGCGCTGGCCTTTCTCTCGTTAGGCCTGGTCGCGAGTCTTATCGCCGCGATTTGTTTGCTGCGGGAACCGCCCAATGCGTAATCGATTGCTTCTTTTCGTCGCG
This sequence comes from uncultured Chthoniobacterales bacterium, assembly GCA_964236815.1. GTDB lineage: Bacteria > Verrucomicrobiota > Verrucomicrobiia > Chthoniobacterales > UBA10450 > JACCTI01. The sequence continues at coordinate 2,883 of CAXSFN010000064.1, read as the reverse complement.
ATCGCGCTTCTCTGCTTCGGAGGAGTCGGCGCTTACTTCCGACACGTTCAAACCCGCACGGCTCCAACTCCAACTGCGCCCGGCGGTTCTTCTCTCGATCTCACATCACCGCGAATTTTTTTCCGCTATACCGGAGTGGACAATAACTACGGCAAGCTCGCCGTCATTGGCCTAACGAATCCTAACGCACCGCGCTTCATCGATCCGATCTCGTGCGAAGTCGTTCATTTCGCGGCTGGGCAAGGGATTTGCCTGCAAGCGGATCGCGGCGTCTTCACCACTTATGATGCGCTCCTCTTCGATGCGAATTTCAACACCCGCTTTCAGATTCCGCTGCCGGGCGGACCAAGTCGCACCCGCGTTTCACCGGACGGAACGATCGCGGGCTTAACCGTCTTCCTGAGCGGTCATGGTTACGCCTCGTTAGACTTTTCCACCGAGACGCTCTTGGTCGATATGGCGAGCGGGAACATCATCGCGTCACTTGAAGCTGCCTTTCAAGTCAGGCGCGCAGGCCAACCCTTCACCGGCAAGGATTTCAATTTCTGGGGAGTAACGTTCACGCCCGATTCGAAGAATTTTTACTGCACGCTTTCCACCGCCGGTGCGCATCATTTGATCAAAGGCGACATCGCCGCGCGCACCGCCGTCGTGGTGCATGATAACGTCGAGTGCCCTTCCGTTTCGCCCGACGGCACACGCGTGGCTTACAAGAAGCGCTTCATCATCGACAACCGTCTCCTTTGGCAATTGCACGTCCTCGATCTCGCCACTCAAGCTGAGACGCCGCTGGCAGAGAAGCGAAGCGTGGACGACCAAATCGAGTGGCTCGACAACCAGCACGTTCTCTACGCCGTCTCGGATAATCCCGAAGGTTCCAGTGCCACGACTAATGTCTGGAAAGCGGATGCCGCCGGCAAAATCGCTCCGGAAATGTTCCTGCCCAAGGCCTACTCTCCGGCGGTCGTGCGATGAATGAAGTTGCACTGATCGAGGCGGCCCGCCGCGGCGAGCGCGAAGCCTGGGACGCTCTGTTCGACAAATTCTACGGCGTGGTCGCGCGCTTCGTTTTTCAACTGTCGCCCGACTTCAGCCACGAAGACACGGAGGAGATTTGTCAGGAGACCTTTCTTTCCGTTGTCCGCAATATCGGATCGTTTCAGGCGAAGAGTTCATTTCAAACCTGGCTGCTGCGCATCGCCTCGAACAAGGCGATGGATTTTCGCGCCAAAGCGCAGGCAGCAAAACGCGGGAGCGGGACGCGCCACGTTCCAATTCTCGGAACCGATGGGACAAGCCAGATCGTAATCGATCCTCCATCACCTGGGCTCGGACCGGACGCGCTCCTCGCGAATCAGGAAACCTTTGCACTCGTTAGGCAAAGTCTGGATCGACTCGACCAGCCCTGCCGCGAAATCATCGAGCTTTGTTACTACGGCGATCTCAGCTACGCGGAAATCGGCACTGTCCTCAGCTTGAATCCGAAGACGGTCAGCTCGCGTCTAAGCAAGTGTTTGGATCGCCTGGGCGTGATTGCGAAACAAATTTTCCCGCGAGAGCACTCATTATCCGTCTAATTTATTAACCCCATGCCGCCCGAACCGAAGAAACCGATCGAGGAATTCCTGGAGGCGTCCGCCCAGGCGCGGCGGGCAGAGTTTGGCGCTGATCCGGGGATGCCGAACCCGATGCGGGCTCGGCTGCATGATGAGATCGCGCGTCTGGCACGCGCCGCGCCCCCCGCGGAAAGACGAAGCTGGCTGGCCATGTTCTGGCCGCAAATTTCCGCAGTCACGGCCATGGCTGTAGTGCTGATCGCCGGTGCGATCATGTGGTCTAGGACGCCTCAAAATCGAGTCGCGCACGCGGACCTGGCCATGTCCGCCCCGGCGCAATCGACGGCTGCGAGCGAACCGCTCGATTCACTCCGCTCGTTAGAATCATCGCCGCAGGTCGTTGCCAAATTAGCGCAAGTGCCGGAGCAGACCACGCCCGGAGCCACGAATGAGCACGCCGACCTTCCGAGTGCGCCCGCCGCCGCGATGACGCGCGCGCGCAAAGATGAACCCGTGCGCGCGGAAGTATTCGCCGCGGCCGCGCCGGTCATGGGCGGAAATGCCAGCGCGACTGCCGTCAATCAGCAGCAACAATTCTCGCAGACTGCGCGCGGCCAGGAGTTGCGGGATAAGTCCGGGCCAACCACCCGCATCCTCGATAACTTTCAGGTCCAGCAGGATGGGCACGCCATCCAATTAGTGGATGCGGATGGATCCACTTACACCGGCAAGTTCGAAGCCGCCGCGGAAAGCAACGCGCGACGAATGATGAAATTGAAAACAGCGGAAACGCCGGCCTTGCCCCCGAACAACGAACTCTCGTTTCGCGCCAGTGGATTCAACAACAGCCTGCAGAAACGCGTGGTCTTCGAAGGGAATTACATCCCGCTCCCGGCCGAAGAGAAAGACGCGTCCGCTGGCGCTAAGAAATCCGAAAATGCAAAACAGGCGTCAGCCCGGATCGTTGGCACGGCGAAAATATCCGGTGAAGCGCCAATCGAAGTTGACGCCGCATCGGTGGCGCGCTGAGTGAGGCCTTCAACTCCGGATCTGATTTGCTCCAGTCGACGCGCAGTGTAGGTAATATTGCCATGCACACCGCGAAAATCCGGCTCCGAGAACCGCGAGAGTCAATCCCATTTCCTGCTTTCCTCTCTTCCTGATTTATCCTCCCCTTCCTGACCTCCGAATTTTGAGACAAATCCTATGAGCGACACCCTAACCATCGACGCACCACCGAGCGAGATCGCCCCCCGCGAGAAGCTTACCAAGAAAGCCATCACCGCCGATCACCCCACCTGGTGTCCCGGTTGCGGCGACTTCGCCG
>CAXSFN010000063.1:0-12851 GCA_964236815.1 uncultured Chthoniobacterales bacterium | reverse complement strand
GTCGTGATCGATGAAGAGCAGCGTTTCGGCGTCTTGCACAAAGAAAAATTCAAAGAGCTTTTCAAGCTCGTCGATGTCCTCACTCTTTCGGCCACGCCGATTCCTCGGACGCTCTATCTCTCGTTAGTCGGCGTGAAAGATATGTCCACGATTGAGACGCCGCCGCTCAATCGCCTTCCGGTCGAGACGGTCGTTTGCGGTTATGATGAACGCATCATTCGGGACGCGATCGAGCGCGAGCTGGAGCGGCAGGGCCAGGTTTATTTCCTGCACAACCGCGTGCAATCGATCGAAAAAATGCGCACGCGCATCGCCGAGCTTTGTCCGGCCGCGCGGGTGGAGTTCGGCCACGGCCAGATGGACGCGGATGAGCTCGAGGCTGTGATGGAAAGATTTGTCGCGGGCAAAATCGACGTGCTCGTTTGCACCACGATCATCGAGAGCGGCCTCGATATTCCGAACGCAAACACGATCATCATCGACCGCGCCGATCGTTTTGGCCTGGCGGATCTCTATCAACTCCGCGGGCGCGTCGGACGGGCGGAACACAAAGCTTACGCTTACCTCATGCTCCCGCGCGAGATGATGACGGTGGGTGCCGCGCGCAAACGGATCAACGCGATCAAGCAATACAGCTCGTTAGGCGCAGGGTTTCGCATCGCGATGCGCGATCTCGAAATTCGCGGCGCGGGCAGCATCCTCGGCACCGCGCAGAGCGGACACATCGTTGCAGTTGGATTCGATCTTTACTGCCAGTTGCTCAAACAAGCGGTCGCACATCTGAAAGGCGAAAAATTTCGCGCCCGGCTCGAAGTGGAAGTGCGGCTCGATTTTGTAGCCACGAACGAAGCCGAATTCGCGCAGCTCGGCCCCGCGGCGCGCCTGCCCGCGTTTCTCCCCACGAGCTACATCAGCGACACGACTCTGCGCATCCAGGCTTATCGAAATCTCGCGGAGATAAGCACGCGCGAACAGTGGGAAAAATTGCGCAAAGACTGGCGCGATCGCTTCGGAAAATTCCCCGGGCCGGTTGACAATTTGCTCGCGCTAACCGAGATCAAACTTGCCGCAGCCAAGGCCGCGGTCACCCGTGTGGAAGTGCGGGAAGGGAAGTTGATGCTGACTCGTCGAGGAGACTTCATCTTGATGGGCGGAAAATTTCCCCGGTTAATTCCAGGCGATTTCGAGCGAAATCTCGCCGAGGTGGTCGAACTTACGAAGAAGATTTAAACCATGATGCGTTCGTTCCTTGTCGTTTCTTTGATGGCGCTAACTCTCGTTTTGCCGACGCTCGGACACGCCGCTGCCGCGGGCGAATCGCAGGTGATCGATGGGATCGCCGCGATCGTGAACGGCCAAATCATCACCTTCTCGCAAGTGCGTGCTTTGACTCAACCGAGGGAGCGATTGCTTCGGCAACAATTGACCGGGGTCGATCTTGAAACGCAGCTGAAAAAAATGCGCGCCGAAGCACTGCAGGATTTGATCGACCGCGAGTTGATCGTGCAAGCCTTCAAGAAAGAGCAGCTCTCCTTACCGGATTATTTCGTGGAGCAGCGCACGAACGAAATCATCCGGGAGAACTTCGGCGGCGACCGAAACACTTTCATGAAAATGCTGCAGGCGCAGAATTACTCATTGAGCGAATTCAAAAAAAACGAGCTGGAGAAAATCATCGTGTCCGCGATGCGCGGCAAGAACGTGAAGCCGAACACCTCCGCATCACCGGCCAAGATTGAAGAATATTACCGCACGCACCGGGTGGAATTTTCCAGCAAAGAAGAGGTCAAGCTGCGCATGATCATGGTCCCAAGCCGGTCGCTGGAAGGCAACTCTGCCTCGCAAAAAGCAATGGCCGAAGAAATCCTGGGAAAGCTTGCGAGCGGCGCGGATTTCTCGCGCATGGCGCAGATGTATTCCGAAGATAGCACGCGCGACCAGGGCGGAGACTGGGGTTGGATCGAACGCAAAACCCTGGCGCCGGAGCTGGAAAAAGTAGCGTTTAATTTGCCGTTGAAAAAGACGAGCAACATCGTCGAGCTGGGCGGCAACTATTACATTCTGCGCGTGGAGGAAAAACGCGGCGGCGTGACCAAGTCGCTGACCGAAGTTCGCGCAGACGTGGAAAAGAAATTGCTCCAGGCGGAAGCGCAACGCTTGCAGGAGAACTGGCTGACCGGTCTGCGGCAGAAGGCGACTATTCGCACTTTCTGAGTGACGCAAGTTTCTGGCTTGCGAAAGATCGGCCTCACTCTTGGCGACTCTGCCGGCATCGGACCGGAGATTATCAAGGCTGCGCTCGCTTCGCCGAATTTGCCGCGCGGTTTCGATTACGTCGTTTTTGGCGAACAGCCCGATTGCAATCCAGGTAACCCAACGCCTGCGACCGCACTCGCTGCCGCGGCCGCCCTGGAGGAAGCGGTAAAGCAAGCGCTCGATGGCCGGCTCGCCGCCGTCGTGACCGGACCGATTCACAAAGCGCGCATGTACGAGATCGGCTTCAAGTTTCCGGGGCAGACGGAGTTTTTTGCCAACCGATGCACCGTAGAAAATTTCGCCATGCTCCTCACCGGCGGCAGTCTGACCGTTGCGCTTGTTACTACCCACATTCCGCTTCACTCCGTTGCCGGCGCGCTGCGTAAAGATGAAATCGTTCGCGTCGGTTCCCTGCTCGAATCATTCGTTAGGCAACGATTGCGACGCGCGCCGCGGATCGCGGTGGCCGGATTGAATCCGCACGCCGGAGAGTCTGGCGCGCTGGGCCGCGAAGAAATCGAGATCATTGCGCCGGCCGCCGCGGCGCTCGGATTTGCCGGACCATTCTCACCCGACACAATTTTCCATCACGCTGCCGCGGGTGAATGGGACGCCGTCCTCTGCATGTATCACGACCAGGGACTGATTCCGCTGAAGCTCCATGCTTTTCACGAAGGCGTGAATGTAACGCTCGGCCTGCCATTTCCGCGCACCAGTCCCGACCACGGCACCGCATTCGAAATTGCCGGAAAAAATATCGCGCGTCCTGACAGTATGATCGCAGCGATCAAGCTCGCGACCGAATTGGTGGGCACGGCGTGATCAGTAATTCGTTTTTGGGGCTGTCATCCTGAGTGAAACGAAGGATGACAACTTGAGGAGAGGCGCAAACGACGTGATGCAAATGACCAAGTATCTTTCGGTCTTCAAGCTCGGACTCCAGAACACGTTCGTATACCGCTGGAATTATTTTCTCCGCGCGGTTTTCGGATTAATCCCACTCGCCGGCACTGTCTTTCTTTGGCGCGCCGTGTTCCGCGAGCGCGGCGGCGGCATGCAGGGCTACGACTACGGGTCGATGATCTATTACTACCTGCTCATGATCCTGGTTTCGAACCTGGTCACACCGACCGAGGACGAATGGCAGATCGCGTCCGACATTCGCGAAGGCCAGATCAATTCCTTCCTGACCAAACCGCTCAGTTATCTCGCCTACCGCTTCAGTATTTTTCTGAGCGGCCGGCTGGTTTACACCATCATCACGTTGCCGCCGATCGCGCTCATCTTTTTTTACTTCCGCGATTTCATCACCTTGCCGACTAACCCGCTCGCATATTTCTGCGCTTTCATCTCACTGCTGATGGCCGCGATGATTCAATTCTTCATCACTTACAGCATCGCGATGATGGCCTTCTGGATTCTGGAAATCTCGACCATCGTTTTCATCATCTACTCCTTCGAATATTTTCTCGGCGGACAGATGTTTCCGGTCGACATCATGCCCGCAGGGTTTCAAACCGCGCTGAAATGGCTCCCGTTTTACTACGAGCTTTTTTGCCCCATCGCCATCTTCCTCGAGCGACTAAAGGGCGCGGCGATGTTTCAAGCTCTCGTCATTCAATTCGGCTGGCTGCTGGTCTCGTTAGGCGCGGCCCGCCTCATGTGGAAACGCGGGCTCGGACATTACCAGGCGGTTGGCGGCTAATTTCGTGCGCAGCGGCGTTGACAAACCTTCCGTCAGCCAACAGACCAGCGGAATGCGGAAAGCTCTCGTTGCTGGATGTTTCATCGCTCTGCTCGCCGGCTCCGGCCGGGCTGAATCCGCGACGGAAATCGTCGTAGCCATTCGCTATCTTCAGGCGACTGGAACGAGCCACGCTCACTTATTCCTCTACCGAGAAGACGGAAAATTTTTGCGCCAGTTAACGAGCGATAACAGTGGTCAGGATCAAAATCCAATCTTCGCGCCCGGCGGCGAGACGATTGTTTTCCGTCGGGCGAAACCGGACGCCGCGCCCGAATTCTGGAGCATTCGGCCCAGCGGCGCCGCCTTGCAGAAATTAGAGAGCGCTCCTGATTGGTACGCCAGCAGCAAGCGTTCGCCGTTCTACACCAATTACGAACCGACGGATGAAACTTCGACGTCGGCGGTGGTGCCTCCCGAAGCAACCGACGCGCCGGACGACTCGCCGAAAACGTATCGCGCGCCGGACGGCTCGATGGAAATCATCTTGCGCCCAGCTCCAGACGATCCGGACGATGAGGTCGACGGTCCCGGACACGGCCGACGCTATGCGCTACAGAATTTGAAATCGGGCCGGGAGACGGAGCTGGGAAAGGTTCCCGGTTTCTATGGGTTATGGGACGGGCTGCATCTTCGCGGGCAATCGTCGGAACGCTTTCTCTTCGACGGACCGCTGCGAGTTTTCTTTTTCGAACTGCATCTCAATAGCACAGACGGCGACACGGTGTTCGCTCTCGATCTGACCAAATCACGTCTCGTTAGGCTGTCGCCAAACTGGGCCATGCCCGTTCCGCTGCCGGGCGACGGCGCCTTCCTGACTCTGACCGAGAACCGGTATGTGCGGATCCCGGGCAGCTCGAAAACTGCGAACTGCAGCTACATCGAACGCTGGAGCGCTGCGTTAGCCAAGGTCCGGTATGCGAAGGAAAAGACCGCGGCGATCGTCTATGGCGCTTCGTGTTTTCGGCCCAGCAAAACACCGGCAGTACTAACCATCAACTACCACACCGAGTAATCGTGAAATGACGGCGAGACGATAGCTGAGCTTACGCTGTCGGCAGCGCTGCCGCTTTCCAGGCTTTGAATCCGCCTGCCATGGAGCGGACGTTCGTGTAACCCATTTTCTGCAGACTTTCCGCCGCCAACGCTGAGCGTCCGCCTCCGCCGCAATGGCAGATGATCATCGCGTCGGTATCGGGAATTCTTTCTTCGATCTCTAACTCTACCGTGCCGCGACTGAGATGAATCGCGTCCGGAATGTGTTCCTCATCCCACTCATCTTTTTCGCGCACATCGATAATGACGGCGGCGCCGCTCTTAGCTTCGGCCGCAGTCTCGTTAGGCGAAATTTCCGTGATGTTTTTCTTCGCGTCACAGATGAGCTTTTCGTAACGATCCATGAATCACTCGTAACGTAGCGCGTCGATCGGGTCGAGCTGCGCCGCTTTTCGCGCTGGATAAAAACCGAAGAAAACACCTACTGCGGTGCTGACCAGAAACGCGAGCAGGATTGAACCGGGCGAAATAAGCGACGGCCAATTCTTCACCGCCGCGAGAATTTTCGCGGCCGCAATCCCGCAGATGATTCCGATAATTCCGCCGACCGAGCTCAACGAGATCGCCTCGATTAAAAATTGCGTAAGGATGTCACGCCCATGCGCACCGACGGCAAGCCGCGTGCCGATTTCACGAGTCCGCTCGGTCACACTCACCAGCATAATATTCATGATCCCAATGCCACCGACCACGAGCGAAACACCTGCGATTGCGCCGAGCAATCCCGTCATGACGTCGGTCGTGGCGGTTTGTGCGGCCGCGATTTCCTGCTGATTGCGCACGGTGAAATCATCGTCGCGCCCCTGCCGGATGTTGTGGCGCTGGCGCAGGAGCGAAATGATTTGCTGCTGCGCTGGCTCGAGCTGAGCAGCGTTCGCGACTTGCACATTTATGCCGCGCAAGGTCGTGCCGCCGGTCACGCGTTTCAGCGCGCTCGTATAGGGCATGATCACGACGTCGTCCTGGTCTGGACCCTGCGTGCTCAATCCCTTCGAGGTCAAAATTCCGCCGACAATGAACGGCACGCCCTTGATGCGCAGCACTTGTCCGATCGGATCGTCATTGCCGTAAATTTGAGTCGCGGTCGTGCGTCCGATCACGCAAATCTTATTCGCGCTCCGCACATCCTGGTCGGTAAAGAATGCGCCGTCCGCGAGCGGCCATTGGCGAATGTCGAGGTAATCAGCCGATTCACCCATGATGCGGGTGAACCAATTTTGGCTACCCGCGGTGACCTGGGCCGTCGAGGCGACTTCTTCACTTACCGCCAGCACTCCGGGAATTTCACGGCGAATCGATTCGGCATCTTCGACCTTCAAAGTCCCGGCGCCTCCCCAGCCCGTGCGAATCCCGCTCGAAGTCGTGCTGCCGGAAAAAATCAAAATCAAATTTTCCCCGAGACTGGCGATTTGCGCTTCCACCTGCGCCTTCGCGCCATTGCCAATGCCAACCATCGCGATGACCGCGCCGACGCCGATGATGATGCCGAGTGCGGTCAGGACAGAACGCAATTTGTTTCGGCGCAGGGCGCGAAACGCGATCTTGAAAGTGGAGCCCAGTCTCATCGCTTAATTCGCGGCCGCCGCCAGGTCGTCGACCGTGGTCATCTTGCCGATTTCAGTGGTCGCGATCAACCGCTCGGAAACAGCACGATCGCTTTGCACCAAGCCATCGCGCATGACCACATTGCGCTGGGCATAAGACGCGATGTCCGGCTCATGCGTGACCATGATGATGGTAATGCCGCGCTGGTTCAGCTCCTGGAAAATTCCCATGATCTCAACGCTGGTTTTGCTGTCGAGATTGCCGGTCGGTTCGTCGGCCAGCAGCACTTCGGGATCGTTAATCAAGGCGCGCGCAATCGCCACGCGCTGCTGTTGTCCACCGGAAAGCTGGCTTGGGTGATGATCTTCACGGCCTTGCAGTCCAACCGCGGCCAGCACTCGATCCGCTTTTTCGCGCAACTCATGATTCGTTAGGCTCTGCTTTCCGTAGAGCAGCGGCAGCTCCACATTTTCGCGCGCGGAAGTGCGCGGAAGCAGATTAAAGCTTTGGAATACGAAGCCGAGTTTGCCGTTGCGGATATCGGCGAGTTCATCGCGGCTTAATCCTGAGACGTCGATGCCGTCGAGCAGATATTTCCCACCGCTCGGTCGATCGAGAGCGCCCAGCATATTCATGAGCGTGGATTTGCCGGAGCCACTCGAGCCCATGAGAGCGACGAATTCACCGCGCTTAATTTGGAGCGAAACGCCGCGGACCGCGCGTACTTCCATTTCGCCAGTGCGATAAGTTTTGTGCACGTCGATCAGCTCGACCACCGCCGCGCCGTTCGAGATCGAATCAGCCATCGGGATCAGAACGCTTCGCTTTCACTGTCATGTTGAGCGCAGCGAACATCTCTGAGCATTTCCGCGCTGGCTGACAAACAGCCAGAGATCCTTCACTTCGCTCAGGATGACAATCAGTTGGCATACTTAAAAGCCACGCCGTCCGCCGCCGAACGGATTCGCTTGCGCGGGCGCAGCGCCGCCGGCTGCATTCAATTGCGCGGTCACCACGCGATCGCCTTCCTTCAAACCTTCCGTCACTTCTGTGCTGACACCGTCGCTGATACCGGTCTTGATTTGCACAGGCTGCGGTTTGTCTCCGTTCAAAACATAGATCGTTCGCTCCATCCGCCTTTCGCGTGGCGGACCACCGCTTGGCCGCGAACCGCGTTCGCCTCGCGAGGGATTTGGCGAGGAAGCGCTGCGAGATTCCGGCGGAGGCGCATCGGCCGGTCGATAACGCAGGGCGGCGTTCGAAATCTTCACCACGTCATCTTTGTGCGCGATAACGATGGAGACATTCGCGGTCATGCCCGGTTTCAATTTCAACTCCGGATTGCTCACGCCAATGACGGTGTCGTAGGTGACGACGTTTTGCACCGTGATCGGCGCATTCCGCACCTGTACGACTTTGCCGTGGAAGGTTTGATTCGGAAATGCGTCCACCGTGAACTCAACGTTCTGATCTACCGCGACCACACCGACATCCGCTTCCGCCACATTCGCGTCGATCTGCATTTTGGTCAGATCATTCGCGATCGTAAAAATCACCGGCGCCGCCAGGCTCGCCGCTACGGTTTGACCGACATCGACGCTGCGTGAGATGACCGTGCCATCGATCGGCGAAGTGATGGTGCAATGCTCGAGGTCGGCCCGGACTTTATCGAGCGCGCCCTGTTTGATTTTCACGCCAGCTTCGGCCTGATGCAGGCTGGCCATCGATTGGTCTACGTCGGCTTGCGCGGAGTTTTGTTTGGCAAAAAGCGCCTGCGTTCGTCCCGAATTAATGCGTGCCAGCTCAAGCGAGGCTTGGGCGTTCGCGAGATCGCCTTCCGCCTGCGTGACTGCGGCTTGAAACGTGGCCGGGTCGATCTGCGCGACCGTCTCGCCCGCCTTTACGTTGGAATTATAATCCGCGAAGAGCTTCTGGATATTCCCCGAGACCTGGCTCCCTACCTGGACATTAACCACGGGATTCAAGGTTCCCGTGGCCGTGACAGCTTGCGTGATCGCTCCGCGCCCCACGTTCACGCTTTGGAAATCGGAGCCGCTCGACCTACCGCAACGCGTCACTCCGAAAGCGACCAGGATAAGGACGAGCGCGAGGGCGATGATGAGATTGCGTCGCTTCATTCAGATTTAGTCACCTCGCCCCACACACATATATTGATACGACAGCCGAGAGGCATGCGGCGTTACATCGAAAGCTACTCGATCGAATTACGCAACTCGCTCATTCGCGAGAGCCTTGGGCCCACCGGCAGCGATGCGGTTACAAGAGGTGCGATCCGAATGGGCGGATCAGGGGAGATCCCGCGGGGGCATCATTTTGTCGTCTCGCGGATTCGAGACATATTGGTCGGACCAAGTTACCGGCATGCGACGCTATTTCGAAATCTACTCGATCATGTTACGGAACTCGCTCATCCGTGAGATGAGTTTCAAGGCGAATTTCGTTCTGTGGATGGTGGTCGAAGTCTTGTGGTTCGTCGGGCAAATCTTTTTCTTCAGCATCATCTTTGGACAGGTCGATCAGATTGGCGATTGGACGAAATGGGAAGTGGTGCTGCTCGTTGGCACGCATCAAATCATCGCGCAGCTTTTCCAAGCCTTCTTCTTCGTGAACATCTCGAACATTCCGGAGCTCGTGCGCACCGGAAAACTGGACCAGTTGCTCGTGCTTCCAGTGAATAGCCAATTCGCCGTTTCGACGAAACAATTTGGGCTCGACAGCATTCTCAATGCGCTGCTCGGCGGCGTGGTCGTAATCGTTTCGTTAGTCCAGCTCAGGGTCATGCCTTCCGCTACGGCGGTCGTGCTCTACTTGATCGCCCTCGCCTTCGGCGTCGCGATTCATTACTCCATCATGCTTAGCCTGGCCGCGGTCAGCTTCTGGATCGTGCGCGCGCAAGGCCTCGTCTACGGCTACTTCAATTTCCTTCAGATCGCGCGCTATCCGGACGTGATTTTTCCGCGCGTTTTCCGTTTCGTTTTCGGCTGGATCGTGCCGGTCATCATCGTGGCGAATATTCCCGCGCGTTTGCTCATGAAACCGCTCGGGCAACCAGCGCTGCTCATGCTTCATCTCGGTCTCGCCGGGGGCGGAGCGCTGGTTTTATCGCGAATTTTTTGGCAATTTGCCCTGCGTCGATATTCCAGTGCGAGCTCTTAAACGCGACCCGAAAATACACCCCGCGGAGTAGCGTTTCAGAGGGGAAATCTCCTCTTGCGCCTCTAGTCAATTGCCCTTAATTAAGCCTCCGCTCGGCGCTAGAACTTACGCCGTTCTCTTCAAAAATATGGCCAGTTCCAAGAAAAAGAAGGCTCCCGCGAAGGCTGCGAAAAAAAGCGCGCCCAAGCGCCCTGCTGCCGTCAAGCATGCGAAGCCGGCCGCGAAAAAAACTGCGCCAGTGAAGAAACAGCCGGTGAAAAAAGCCGCGCCTCCCAAACCTGTGGCGCGCCCATCCTCCAACGGTCAGAAAGCACGTGGAAAACCGTTGACCCCGACACAAGCGATCCTGGGGAACAATCACAAAGAGCGAAAGCTCGATCCCTTCGTCCACGCCCAGCGAGAGAAGCTTTTGCAATTGCGCGACGCAATGGTGGATTCGATGGCCGGCACTGCACAGGATACGTTGCGTTCACGCGCGGAAGGCAGTGAAGCATCCGCTTTTGGAATGCATCAAGCCGACGCAGGCAGCGATGCCTACGATCGCGATTTCGCCCTTAGTCTTCTCTCTCAGGAGCAGGATGCGCTTTACGAAATTGATCAGGCCTTGAAACGGATTGATCTCGGCACTTACGGCATTTGCGAAATGTCGGGTAAGCCGATCTCTCATCCGCGACTGGAGGCGATTCCGTTCGCGCGCTTCACGGTCGAATGCCAGTCGCAACTCGAGAAACAAAACAAGGCTTCGCGCGTCCGTCAGTCTGTCACTTCACTCTTCGGCCTCACCGATGAAGAAGGCGGCGAAGGAGAAGAAGAAGAGGCCAAGACCACCGACGACTCGAAGGAATAAATATGGCCCAGGAAATCATCACGCTCGAGTGCACGGAAGCGAAAGCGGCCGGCCTGCCCGCATCGCGTTACATGAGTACGCGGAACAAGAAAAGTCCGCGCACGCCGAACCGGCTCGAAAAGAAAAAATACAATCCATTCATGAAGCGGCATACTCTCCATCGCGAGACTCGTTAGACCATCATGCAACCAAAAACCGCTAAACGCCGTTCCGCTTTCCGCCGTGCCAACCGCACCATGCCGCGGCGTCGTATCGACATCGCGACCGAAGCGATCGACTACAAGAATCCCGACCTGCTGAAAAAATTCGTGACCGAAAGCGGAAAAATTCTTCCGCGGCGCGTCACCGGCATGCCGGCGCACATGCACCGTAAGATCACGCGCGAAATCAAGCGCAGTCGTTCGGTCTTGTTGATGAAGTAAGCGGCTCCGCCGCTCGGCCTCCGCCAGGAGCATACTGACTCTTTTCGCTACCTGGCGGGCGTGTCATCCCGAGGCAGGCGAAGCGCGCCGAGGGACCTCGCAATCGGACAAAGGACTCCGAACCACGGGCATTTTGGGCGCGCATTATTCGGGTCGCGTTCCATCCAGGCGTTCGGATGCAAGAGCGTCGCTCCTGCCATTGCGAGATCCCTCGGCGTCTTCGCAGCCTCGGGATGACACGCGCGTGGCCTAACGAACCGTTCGAACGCCTACGCTTTCCGCGTCCGTTCGCCTTCTTCGATCAGCTTCCAGAACTCGCGCGTTTTGCCGAGCTGATCGTCTTCCGCCATCATCGGCAGTTTGCTCCGGAAAAGAAAATCCCGCAGCGTGTTCTTGTGCAGCACTCGATGCACCCGGATGCCTTCTTTTGTTTTCTCGAAGTAGATCCGGTAATCTTTCGCGCGATAACGGCGCAGCTTTTTTCCTTCACGCTCGATCACTCCAAACTTGGCTTCATCCAGTTGGTCGAGCTCGCTCGGCAGGATCTGGAATTCAGCTAGCAAGTCGAGCTGCAACGTTTTTGGCAGCGCTGACATCTCGGCCGCGCTCAGTTCATTGAAAATGATCTGAAACATCGCGAGCTCAGAGATACACTCGCGTGACCCGGCTGCCAATGCCGGTAAAGATCTCCCAGGCGATCGTGCTCGCGCGCTCTGCGACTTCTGTGGCGAAGATTTCTTCGTTGCCCTGCCGGCCGATCAAAACCGCTTCGTCTCCGACCGCAGTGTCATCGACGCCGGTCACATCCACCATCGTGAGGTCCATCGTAACTCGCCCAAGAACTGAACATCGTTTTCCGCGAATGAGCACAAACGTGTCACGCTGCGAAAGCGTGCGCCGAAAACCATCCGCATACCCAACGCTAAGAGTTGCGACGCGGGTCTGCTTTTGCGTGATGAAAGTGCGGCCGTAGCTGATCGAACTGCCCACCGGCAGATCACGCAGAAGCACAACGCGCGTTTTCCAAGTCATCACCGGCCGCAGTTGCTTTTGAAACTTCGGGATGGGCGATGCGCCGTAAAGCATCAGGCCGGTGCGAACGATATCGAAAGCGAAATCGCGAAATGCGAGCACACCTGCGCTGGGCAGCGCGTGGATTTTAAAGGATCCCGGAACCTCCTGCCGGATTCGCGTGACTAGCGCGCGAAAACGAGTCAGCTGCGTTTCCGTGAAAGCGAAATCTTCATCCGCAGCTGGCAGATGCGTGGAGATGCTGTGAATCGCTACCTTCGGCAGATCCGCGATGGCCTTCAGGGCGCCAATAGCCTCCGTCTCCGGCACACCCATTCGACCCATGCCGGTGTCGATTTTGAAATTGATCGGAACCGCTGAGTTTTCCGCGATTCGACCAAATTCGACCGCTTCCGCGAGATCCGAAATTGATGGAATGAAACCATGAGCCACGATGTCCGCGCGTTCTTCCGGAAGGGCCGGCCCGAGAATGATCAATGGATGCGAAACGACGCTTCGCGCTTCGATCGCTTCCGCCAGATTCGCGACGCCGAAGAGCTCGACGTCATCCGCGAGCGCATGCGCGACTGCAGCCAGGCCGTGGCCGTATCCGTTTGCTTTAATCACCGCGAGCAAGGCAACGCCGGGTCCGAGATGTTGCCGCGCGAAGGCGGCGTTATGACGCAAGGCGGTGCGATCGATCTCCGCCCAGCAACGATGCGATCTCATGCCGCTTTCGGTCGCGTGATGTGCGGCTCGCGCAAGTAAATTGGTTCGAGCGGCGGCCTAACGA
>CAXSFN010000062.1:0-13298 GCA_964236815.1 uncultured Chthoniobacterales bacterium | reverse complement strand
GTCTGCATCGTCTGCGCGAAATGCCCGGTCTGTTCGCCCACCGCCATCATGTCGGTAAAAAGCTCGGGAAATAAATGCTGCTGGCTGAGCGCGACCGAAAGATTCGCGCCGTCGATCACCGCGCGCCGCACGTCGGCCAGTTTGCGTTCCAGATAACGGTTGCCCGCGATTTCCGTGACCAAGTCCAGCGCCTTCAGTAACGGCACGCCGTTCTCCATCAGCGTCCCGAGAGTGCGCGAAAATTGCGCGTAATAGCGATGCTTGATCACTCGACCGTATCCAGGAAAGGCGATGCGGAAGCGATCCCATGCGATGCGTCCCTCGTCGGTTCGCACAAAAGCGCGGAAGCCAACGATCAGGCCAGCCACCAATAGAACGCCCAGCCACCAATAACCCGTAATGACGTGATGCAGCGCCACCAGGATTCGCGTCGGAAGCGGCAGCGTCCCGCCGTTCGCGCTCATAAATCCCGTCAGCTGCGGGACCATGAAAGTGATGAAGACCGTCATCAAAACCAGACCCGCCAGGACAAGGAAGGCCGGGTAAATCAGCGCTTGTTGCACGCGGTCGCGCAGCGTTTTTGCCTGCATCAAATGCTCGACCAGACGCCGCAGGATCTCCGGAAGCGCACCACTCGCTTCGCCGGCCGCAACCAGATTCACGTAGATGGCCGGGAAGACGCGCGGGAAATCGCGCAACGCTTGCGAGAAACTTCGGCCATCAACCAGAGCCTGGTGCAGCGCCTCCGTCATTTGTTGCACACGCGGATGCTTCAGGCGTTTTTGCAAAACGGAAAGGCCCTCGTCCAGAGTCATGCCTGCCTGCAATAGATGCGCCAGTTGCTCGGTAAAAATGAGCAGCTGCGTATGCGGCACCTTGAGATTTTGCGTCGCCGCCACGGCCGCCGGCGCGACCGCGCCATTCACGATTTGCGGGGCGCCCGCCACCGCTTCGATGCGAATCGGGATGTAATGCAATTGCTCGATCTGCCGGATCGCGACCGAGCGGTCAGGGCAATTCAACACGCCTTCCACCAGACCTCCCTGCATATTGCGCGCGCGGTAAGAAAAATCAGGCATCGCTAGAGAATGATAGCGCGAAACGCACCAAGCGCATCAGGGCTGTCCGGAAAGAAGCAGGTCGCGCAGACCGGCGTAGGGGTCGGGCTTCGCTTTCGCTGCGGCATCGGCTAGCGCCTTCGCTTCCTTCATTTGCCCGGAAGAGTTCGCATAGACGCCGGCAAGCCACTGCCGATCGGCGGCCTCGGCTGAGTCGGGTTTGATGAACGAAGTCGACATGCCGAGTAGTGTCTCCGGCAGAAATTTATCCCAGGAGAACGGCGCGTCTCCATAACGTCCTACCCGCAACCTGATTTCGGAATCCGCGGCGGTTGCGACGCCTTGATATTCGGTTCCAAGGATCGTCACCTTCCCGGTAAACGCCCCCGTTTTTAGATCCGCGATCAAGCGTTTCTTCCACTCGCTTAGGTAACGCGGCATCTCAGCCGCGAAGGCGCGCTTGCGCTCACGCTCCTGTTCTTCCTTCGCTTTCTCTCGCGTCTCTTTCTCTGTCTTTTCGCGCGCGGCCACCTCGTTCGTCAGCCGTTTTTCCTCATCCTTCAACGAATCGAGAAGCGGTCCGCGCGTCTGCAGCTTGCCTTGCAGTGTCTTCAATTTCGCGATCGCATCGCGCAGCTCCGCCGGATTCGCCAACGTCTGAGCCGATTGCTTCCAAGCTGTGTAGAGACGGTGATCTTCGATAAATTTCCGCGCCATCGGCTTGTAGTCTCCGATCCACTTCGATTCGTTAGGCGGTTCGCTCCCGTCAAATTTTTCCAGGAAACCCGCCGCTTCCGCGAACTCGCCCAGCTGCCAGTTTTTAATGCCGATGAGAAAGAGTGCGAACGCATCCGCGCTTTTCGGATTGAGCGCGGGAGCCGCGCCCGCCCGGACCGGTCCAGCCGTCGCCATCGTCCGTCCTATCTCGACGAAGAACCTCGCCAGGTCGGCATCATTCTTTTCCTTCGAAAACTGGCCGCCGCGTTCCACGAGTTGGAAAGCATCACGCGCCGGTCCCGGTTTCCGTTGCAGCAATGCCGTCAATCCCACATGCAGCCGAATCCAATTAGCGAGCGGCTGCCGATCCGCCGCTTCCGCCGCCAGTTTGGTAAACGCACCCGCCGCCTGGTCATACTTTCCCTGGATTAAAGTACGCCGCGCCTCTTCAAAACGCGCTTGCAATGAAGCCGCTCCATCAGCCATCGCCACCGGCGGAGGAGCGAGGGGGACACTCGCCTGCTTTAGTTTTTTCCAAGCAAAGGCGCCGCCTCCGACGAGCGCCAGAAACAAAACCGCCACCACGATGCCTAACGAGCGATTCCTGCGCGACGCTCCAGCATCCGCGGCCGTTCCGGTTAACGAGCGATACGCGCCGGACAACTCATCGACCAGATGAGTGTAGGAGCTGAATCGGTTCCCGGGATCCGGTGCGAGCATGCGATTGATCACGCGCGCCGTCTCGCGCGAGACTTCCGGCGCGATCTCGCGCAAGTCCGGCGGATGGCTTTTCAATTCACGCAACTCCGAGGCCGAGGTGGTGTCGCCTTCCATGGGCGGCTTGCCCGTAAGAGCGTGGAAGAGCGTCGCGCCCAAACTATAGATGTCGCTGCGGAAATCTTCCGCCTCGTTGTTTAATCGTTCCGGCGCGACATAGTACGGCGTGCCCCAGATTTCGTTGCGCGCTTCCTTTTGTTCCGCTGCTCCCGCCAAACCGAAATCCCCGATCTTCGCGGTCTGCGCGTCTGAAAAAAGAATATTAGCCGGCTTTACGTCGCGATGGATCAATCCCTTGGCGTGCGCCGCTTGCAGACCTCTCGCCACTTGAACGCCCGCCTCCAGCACCTGCGCTTCCGGCACGCGCGCGTCCTGCGCCATCAAATCATCCAGGCTTCCGTGATCGACCAGCTCCATCACCAAATAGATTTGGCCGTGCGCGCTTCCCGCAGAATATACCTGCACCACATTCGGATGATTCACCGCCGCAGTCACGCGCGCCTCGTGCTCGAGCCGTGCCGCCTCCGCCGGATCGGCGCTGAGTTCTTTGCGCAAAAGCTTGAGCGCCACGAACCGTTCCAGCCGGGTATCACGCGCTTTATAAACCGCGCCCATCCCGCCGACGCCGAGTGTTTCGACCAATTCGAAATGGTCGAACGAGCGTTCGACTCGAAATTTTTCCCCGCAGGCCGGGCAAGCAACGCGGGCCAGCGGCTCCGCTTCCGCGACCGCAACCGACACGCCGCAAGCGGGGCATTTTTGGTCCTGGGTTTCGGCCGACTCGGACATCTGCCGCATCATATCATTCACCGATGAGCGAGCAACGTAACGCGACGGAGTTTGCGCTGCAGGTCGCGCGCGAACGCGCCGGGCTTCGTCTCGACCGTTTTCTCGCCCTCGAGCTTTCCGACTTTTCCCGTTCGCGGCTGCAGAGTCTGATCGAGAAAGGACTCGTTAGGCTGAACGGTGCTCAGCCGCGATCGCGCGAGCTGGTACGCGCGAACGATCTCGTGGTCGTTGAAGTTCCGCCGGTGGAAAAGATCGAAGCCGGTGCAGAAGCGATCCCGCTCCAGATCCTATTTGAGGACGACGATCTTCTCGTGTTGAACAAGGCAGCGGGAATGGTCGTCCATCCCGGCGCAGGAAATCAGGAGCACACTCTTGTCAACGCGTTGCTAAATCATTGCACAAACTTGTCCGGCATCGGCGGGAAGGAGCGTCCCGGGATTGTTCATCGCCTCGACAAGGAAACCAGTGGCTGCCTCGTGGTAGCTAAGAACGATGCGGCCCATCGCGATTTATCCAGGCAGTTCGCGGCGCGGACGATTAAGAAGACCTATCTAGCTCTTGTCGTCGGTCGATTGAAAAAAACCAGCGGTAGCATCGATGCGCCGATTGGCCGCCATCCAGTTCATCGCCAGCGCATGAGCATCTCAAAAACATCGCGCGGTCGTTCGGCCTTGACCGAGTATCGCGTCCTTCGAGCCAGTAAAGAGATAAGTCTGGTTGAATGCCAGCTGCACAGCGGGCGCACACACCAAATCCGGGTTCACCTCCATCACTTGGGTCATCCCATTCTGGGCGACAAGCTTTACCGGGCGAAGACTGCGTCCAGCTACCCACGTCAGATGCTACACGCCTGGCGTCTCGGCTTCGCCCATCCAGTGACGGCGGAATGGAAAGCCTTCGAAGCTGTCCTTCCGCCAGACTTTGAAGCCCTCCTGCCAGAATGATGCCACTTAGCGGCTGATTACACGTCGTTAAAATTCTCGATCTTCCCTTATCTCACCCGCATCACTTTCTGGGCGCTGGAAACAGTGCCGTCCTTAAAGGTTACCTGGACGGTAGCGAACTGAGAGTTCGGGGGAACGGTTAGGTAAAGCTCATCGCCGACTTCGAACATTTTTTCGCTCGGCTTGAAAGTGAAGGTCTTGTCGAGTGAATCGTTGTCCAGGGAATACCTCACTTCTTTCAAGAGCGGCCGGTAAGACATAAGCGTGGAGAAATAGAGCAGCACTTTGCCGTCGTAATCGCGGAAGCTTAGCCACGATCCTGCAACAGCGTTCAACATCATCTTGCCTTGAGCCATTTGTTGGTCGGCGGTGGAAAACTCCAGGGTGTAGGGCCCGTTCGTTTGTCCATTCTTATCGAGATACTTGACCTCGATCGTGTGTGGGCCGCCGCCGAGGTTAGGCAACGGGACGTGTGGGTTAACCATGGGAAGTCCGGTTTGCGGATTTTGGTTAGGTAGGTGCCCGGTGGAGACGAAGTCGCCTTGGCCATCGAGCTTATAGAAGAGCTCCCTGGCTTTGAAATCGCTTAGAGAAAAGATCACCGCCCAACCGGCATTACTCTGTTGGGCGGTTAGCGTAACCGGATTATCGAGCACACTCGATGGCTGGCTCGATAGTTTGGCCCAGCGCGCTTCGGCCGTCTCGATCCATTTCTGAGCCTCCTTCTGGTCGAGGAAGTAACGCGCGAATTTACCTTCGGCCTGAGCCTCCCGAAATTTACCAAGCCACTCTTTTTCCGCGCGCTGGTCCGCCAGGGTTTGATCCCCTCGGCGCGCTTCGGAAAATTCCTGACTTAGCAGATAACTGAGCGGCCCAAAGTCCGGATGCTCGGCAGCAAGAGCCTGTAGCTTCGTCATGCGGGCATCGCCTTCCTCGAGCAGAGCGAGTGCAGTCTGCGCCGACACTGTCCGCGGTTCGAGTTTTTCTGAGAAGTAACGCAAGGTTTCCGCAGCGCCGGCGCGGCCCTCCTGAGCTTTCAACATTGCGGCGTAGCTCTGCCATGGATCAAGCAGCTCGAGATTAGCAGCCAGGTACTCCGAGTATTCCTTGCGCGCCGCGCTGAAGTTACCCCCTAGCTCATGAATCCGCGCATTGTGATAATGCTCCTCGGGTGTCCGGGCGCCGGGAATCAACCCGCCGGTCGCGGCCAGCGAGTCGAAACGTTTTGCGATCTCCTCGACCGAGGCTGCGATCTTCGAGGTATCGGTCCGAATCGCGCTCGTGTCCGCCTTGACCGCGTCTACTTTTCCTTCAAGGCGAAAGAGCGAGTCCTGCACTTTGTCCAAGCCAGGGACGACGGTGACGAGGACACCTTTGTCTTCGCTCTTGGAAAACTTCTCGGCCAGGACAAAGCCGCCCATGACGATAGCGGCGACGACGGAAAAGGCGAACATCACCGACCAAACATTGCGCTCGCCCAGTTGCGTGATTTCGTCCGCTTGCAGAGCGCCGTCGGCGACTGCGGCGAGGAATTGGCGGCGATAATGCAGGAACCAGAGCAGGCCTGAAACGAGTGCGGTGCAGAGAGCAAAGATGAAGAGATAGAAGGAAAATTTTCCGATGGTGGAGGCTAAGTCGGCAATCGCCCCGCAGACGGCTGTGATCGGAGCGCTAATCTTTGCGCCGCGGCCGACGAAGCCACGCAGATTGCGCAACGCGCCGCTTCCGACAGAAATGACATTTTGCGGAGCGGCGTTCATTCAATCGAAGGAGTTCAAGATTTCGTGGAAAGGTGAGGGCGGAGGCTGCGGGAATTGTCTGGTTAAGGTCAAGAGAAATGGACTTAGCCTAACGAGTCGTTGGGGGCTCGGAATGTGGTTATGTCTCGGGGCTAATTCGTCGCATCTATCATTGGCGAATTCCTCAGCGTACCGGAAGTTAACCAAACCTTCCGGCCATGGATTACGTAATTCGTCCTCTTACCTCTGAAGACGAACCGGTTCTTTGGGAGATGCTCTATCAAGCGCTGCATAACGCCGAGAGCGAGGCCGCGCCCGAGCGCGAGATTGTTTTGCGCCCGGAATTCGCTCGATATGTCGAGGGTTGGGGCAGGGCGGGCGATGCCGGTTTCGCAGCCCAAGATTCCGCCGATCAGCAGCTACTCGGCGCGGTTTGGTTCCGTCCACCGGTGGCTGAAGCCGTGCCGGAACTGGCTTTCGCGGTCAAATCCGCCCATCGCAAACGCGGCCTCGGCGCCGCGCTCCTCACGCAATGGGTGCGGGCCAACCCCGATCAATCTGAGATTTCGCTTCGCGTAAAACCCGGTCACCCCGCCGTCCGCCTTTACGAGCGCTTTGGTTTCAAGGTAGTGGGGGAAGGTACGGAATCGGTCACGATGCGTCGCGAGATCTAGTCGTTAGGCGCGGCCGGGAAGGCCGAACGAAACGGTCTGATGCGCGGCGCGATGGTTCGTCCAAAAATTCGCACCATCGAAGGCGAGCGAGCGGCAGGCGAAAGGAACGCGCGCCAGATCGATGATAGCCGGCGTTTCCTCCCGCGGATCAAAACGCGCGATGCGCCAATCCTCATCACCTTGCTCAGTGCCGCGCAAAACAAAGAGCGAGTCTCCGACAAAGACGTGGCCGCAGATCTCGGCCTCGAGATCGAAGGTGCGCAGAATTTTTCCAGCTCCGTCGAGTTTAAAGATGAGGTGCTTGTACCATTGACTCAGATGCAAGTGCTCGCCATCGAAGCTGAGATAGGAACCCGTGAGGTCGGGGCAAGCGAATCGGTCTTTCAGTGAAAATCCTTTCTTCGGAATGAAGCGCTGCACGTAGCGGTCGTCTTCTTCGCCATCGCCGATAGTGAAGCTGATCGCATCACCGGTCGAGACCGCCGCCCATGGGATTCCCGGCGCTTCCAGCTCCGTGACTACCGACCACGTTTCCGGCTCGATTTCGTAAATGCGGCGAAGATCGCGCGAGCCCAGCCAGAGGCGATTCGAATGCCAGGCAAGCGCTTGCGGTGTGACAGCGGGCGAATCGAGCCGGCGATTTTCGATGATGGAAGGCAATTCGGCAGTCTTCATGACGATCGATCCAAAGTTTCGAGATAGCTGTTGCCAATCCCGAGCTAGTCAGCTTTTCGGAAAATTCGGATCGGCTTTCACTTCCAGGATTTGCGCGGTGTGTCTTTTGCAATGCGCACCATTGAAGAGCATCCACTGATAAGCATCCATCGTCTTCAAAGCTGGATGTTCTTCGAAGTGATTTCGTAGGTCCTCCTTTGTCTCGCTTAGGTAGGCGATCTCTTCACTTCGCGTGTCTTCGAAATCTTTCACTAAGCCGGCTTGAGTCGTCCATCGGCCGGTGGGCTTGAGTGGCTCGGGCGCCTGCGCTTTGCGCGAGCGATCCGGGATTTTTTCGAGGATGATCTCATCCTTGCCTTTCGCTTCCGCAGCTTTTTCCGGGGTGGCCGGCGCTTTCATCATCTTGTCGCGCACCAGCACCCAGATGCTGAACTCGGCGACTCCGATGTGCTCCGCGACTTCCGCGACCGACCAGCGATCCGGTGCCGGCTTAAATTTCCACTGCGCTTCTGAAAGGCCGCTGATTGCACCGAGAAAATCCTTCTGGGTTTGCTTTAGGTAATCGGTCGCGCGATCGCGTTCTTGTTTCGAGAGACCGGTTTCTGGTGCGGAAGACTTCTCAGGCTCGGGCGTCGCCGGTGAATTTTGGGCGCGGACCGCAGCCGTGGAAGCAAGGACGGTCAGCAGCAGAGCGAATAATCTTTTCATAAGTCGTATCATCCCTCGCTTTCCAAATCGGGCAAATTTCTTCGAATCGAGCGCACGGAAAAATTTATTCGCCAAGGCTCTATCCGCAGACTGTTGATCTCTCACGTTTGACCGAACATTTTTGCCGAGGCGCGGTCCAGATGGTTGCAGCCTCACCGGCTCTCCCAGTAGCATCGCTTCATGGAAACAAACCGGCTCGAAGCTTTCAGCGACGGTGTTCTCGCCATCATCATCACGATCATGGTGCTCGAGCTGAAGGTGCCGCACGGCTCCGATTTCGCTGCCTTGCAGCCGTTGCTGCCGGTCTTTCTTACCTACGTGTTGAGCTTTATCTACCTCGGCATCTACTGGAATAATCATCACCATCTCCTTAAAGCTAGCCGCATGGTTACTGGCGGCATCATGTGGGCAAATCTTCATCTGCTCTTCTGGCTCTCGCTTCTTCCTTTTGTCACCGGTTGGATGGGAGAAAACCATTTCGCCGTCCTCCCGTCTGCGTTCTACGGTGGCGTCTTACTTATGGCCGCGCTCGCCTACTATCTGTTACAAAACCTTATTGTCGGAGCGAACGGCGCGAACTCCAAGCTAGCTCGCGCGATTGGTCGCGACTACAAAGGCAAGCTATCCCCTTTGTGCTATGCGCTTGCGATTGCGTTCTCGTTTGTCCGGCCCTGGATCGCCGGCTGCATTTACATCGCGGTTGCACTCATGTGGTTAATCCCGGATCCACGCCTTGGACATGTTGTGCGTGAAACTGATCGGACGGAAGCTAGCCAAAGGTGAAGTTTGCCTCCTTAGTCGGGATACTATCCTTCGTCCTCTCTGGATGCACGCCAAGGCCGCGGGATGAAGCTAACCTCGCGGGCCTGACCCCGGCGGATTTTCCTCAGCTTACCGCCGACGTCTTCCAGCAAATGGACGGCGGTCTTGTCTTAACGGCGGACGAGATTAAAGGACGAAACACCTGGAACCTTTGGACAGGTGGCAACCAGCATTTCTGGAATGCTGCTGCGGAGGATAGCTTCGGGCTAGTTGATCTCCTCAAGACCTTGGACAACCGCAAATACAAGCGTGGCGATCGGTTCAAAACGCTGGGTCTAGTTAACCAGCCCGGGTTCCACGCAGCCACGAAACCGGATGAGCTAGGCCTCTTACTCGATCTGCCCGACGATCCTGCTAAGCCGGAACCGACGGAAATAAATTCTGCGATTTATGGGAGACCTTCAGGCGTTCTTGGCTTTCGCTTGTTTCCAAATCCGCAGTTCGATGCCGCTGCTCTCCGGAACTGGGACGGGGACCGTTTCATAAACGATCCTAGCTATTATAACGACAGGAAGCTCGTTCGGCCATTCCGCGTCGGTGTTTCCTGTGGGGCCTGTCACATCGCGCCTCATCCGGATTACCCACCAGAGGACCCGGAGAAACCGGAATGGAAGAATCTGGCGTCAGCCATTGGGAATCAATACATCCGGGAAGGAAAGGTCTTCGCGTCGAATGTAAGCAAGGGCAGCTTCTTCTACGAGATGCTGCAAGCGCAGCCGCCCGGCACTTCCGATACCTCTCGCATTGCGACCGATCACATTAATAACCCAAACGCGATCAACGCCATCTTTCTTCTCGCGGAACGGGAGCGGATCGCGAGCCCGGAGAAGCTAAGTGGGGGCGCGCTCGATCTCCCGGGGACGAGACCAGAGATGCCGGTGCCTCATATCTTAAAGGATGGCGCAGACTCAATCGGCTTCGCGGGCGCGATGCTACGTGTCTATGTCAACATCGGGATGTTTTCCGAGTATTGGTTGACGCGGCACGATCGCTTGATCGGATGGGCTAGAGGGCAGAGGCCATTCGAGATCAAATATGCGCGCGAAAATTCCGTCTTCTGGCTTGCGACAGAAGAGCGGACATCCAACGTGGCAGCATTCTTTCGAAGATTGAGACCTTACCTCCTCGCGGATGCTCCCGGCGGGAACGCTTTTATAACCTCTGACTCGACAATTAAAATGCGCGGCCGGCAAGTGTTCGGGGAAAACTGCGCCTCCTGTCACTCAAGCAAACAGCCGGCTGGAATTAATCCGCGGACGCCCGACGGCAAAACCTGGTTCCGCGACCAAATCACGAGGAAGGAATTTTGGCAGGATAACTTCCTCTCCAACGAACGGCGCATTCCACTAACTGAACTCAAGACGAACGCCGCGCGCGCGCTAGGAACAAACGCTACCGCCGGGCACATCTGGGATAATTTCTCCTCCCAGACCTATAAGGAACTCAAGCCACTAGATAAGCTGGAGTTCTTCAATCCTTTCAACCAAACTCAGACAATCAAATTTAGCCCGAAGGAGAGGAAGACCGGACCCGGTTACTATCGCGTACCATCACTCGTTAGCTTATGGAGTTCTGCTCCCTTCCTTCACAATAACTCACTAGGTGAGTTTGACGGCGATCCTTCCGTCGCCGGTCGTCTCCGCGCCTTCGATGATGCCGCGGAGAAGCTACTCTGGCCGGAGAAACGTCTGGGCAAGGCCTCTATCCGGCGGACGCAGGAGGAATGTCATCTTCACCTGGCAAAACAATTCGTCCCGGAATCGCTGCGCAAGCTGGCTGATGAACTAGGTTATATCAGGATCGGGCCAATCCCCAAAGGCACTCCGATAAATCTGATTGCCAATCTCGAGCCGAACCCGGAACAATGGTTAACCTTGAAAGTGAGTCTGGGAAAGGCGCTGGCCGCGATCAAACTCCGCGATCTTTCTTCGACCGAGGCGAGGGACGAGCTGCTCATGTCAGTAGATGGGTTACTAGCTGCCAATAAGTGTCCGGATTTTGTCGAAGATGAAGGCCACTACTTCGGAACTGACCTAGTCGATGAAGACAAGCGAGCCTTGATCGAATTTCTCAAAACGCTCTAAGTGGCAACAATCCTATCCCGCTATGACTCGCTACCTCGCCTTTCTCCGCGCAATCAACGTAGGCGGGCGCGTCGCGAAGATGGAGCGATTGCGTGCTGTCTTTACGGAACTTGGCTTCTCCAGGGTCGAGACCTTTATCACCAGCGGCAATGTCATCTTCGAATCGTCGTCGGCCAGGGAAGAGACCTTGCGCAAGAGAATCGAGCAGGCATTGGAAGGCGCGCTCGCCTACAAGGTAGGTGTCTTTCTCCGCACCGATGCGGAAGTGGCTGAAATCGCAAATCACAAAGCCTATCGCGCGTCTGATTTGAGCGGCGAATACGCCGGTGTTTACATCGCATTCCTGTCCGCGGCGCCGGACGCTGCGACGCAAAAGAAGCTGACCGTGGCCGCGAATGAGACTGATGATTTTAAGTTCCGGGGTCGTGAACTTTATTGGCTGTGCCGGGGGAGATTTTCCGATTCGAAATTTTCCGGCGCGCGATTGGAGAAGATGCTCGGAGCGCCAGTTACGGTTCGGAATCTGACCACAGTCGGGAAGCTAGCGGAAAAATATCCGCCGAAGGTGGCACGCTAACCCGTTCAAGCCTGGAGCTTGTTAGCGAGGTAACCCGACTAACGACCCAATGGCGTGGTTATGTTGGTGCCGGTTGGGGGATTGAACTGGAAGGTGGCGGGATCAATCGGAGCGCGGGATTCGTTCGTGTAGCTAGTGACGATGCGATCGCTATTCGGTTGCAACATTTCAGTGCGATCCACTTGGAGCTCACCATTCAGGTGAAGGGTGAAACGCTGGAGCAGCTTCTTCATCGAAGGGGCGCGCGGCAGTAGTTGCAGCGTCCAGTCGTTGCCTTCGCGCGTGCCAGTGATGTGATAGGTCTCTTCCACGCCTTCAAGATTAAGACTGGCGGTGATGGCCGCGATGCCGGCGTCGAGCGGGGAATGTTTGCCTAACGAGTAATGCTCGGCGGATTGGAACTTCGGGTAGTAAATCCAGAGCTGTGAACCATCGCTGACCGTAACACTGGGGGAATTCCCTTTCACTTCCCGCCGGAATTTCGCCGGAGCCTGGAACCAGACCTTTCCGGAGCTGACCACCGGCTTGTTCATCATCCGGATAGTCTTTTCCTCTTGGAATTCGGCGTGGACCTGCGGCGCGCTGGCGCGTTTTTCGCGAATGCGTGCGAGGAGACTTTTTAGGTCGTTAGACGCGAGCGGCTCCGCCTGGAGGGAGAAGACTGAGAGGAGGAGTGGAAAAAAGAGGAGCTTACGCATGAGTAGTTTCTTGGACGGCGATCTCTGATGACTCTTCGCGCCAGGTCTTGGGTTTAGCCGCCGCGGTTGCAGGTAAAGTGAAAAAGATTGTCGCGGCCAGACTCCAGAAAAGGCCGATGGCGCAGGCAATGCCGAGACCGGCGAGGGTCGGGTTATCGGCGAAGCCTAACGAACCAAAACCGGCGATAGCGGTTAGGCCTGCGAGGATAACGGGTTTAACTACGCCCGCTACGTCATGCTCGAGCTGCCGCGCACGTTGCCAGACGAGCAGGACGTAAATCCCGTAGTCCACACCGATGGCGAGGACGAGACGGAAGGCGAGAACATTGAGAAGGTTTAGCGGGATATGCAGGAGCTTCATCGAAGCGATCATGGCCAGGACTGCGAACGCAAGTGTTGCCACCTGAATAAGCCAAAGGCGCCAATCGCGGTAGAGTAAGGCCAACAGGGTCGCATCGAAGACCGCCATCAATGAGCTGATCAGAATGAGTTGATGATGAGACCACGGGACGAGATCGGTCAGGGTAAAACTCCAACCGGAAAGAGTCATGGGCACGCCGGTGACAGGAAGGTCTTGCTGGAGCGCATTTTTTTGAGCCTGGGTCGTGATCGGTTCATTCGTGGTAACGAAGCCGGTGGTGAGAAGGGGATCGTGGGCAAAATAGCGATCGACTAAAAACCACCAGCCTGATTTCGGAGGCAAAAGCGTGCGCCAATCTGGAATCGGCGCGCTCGAAAACGCGAGACGCTCGAGTTCGTCGAGCAAAGAAAAGGCGGAGCTGAAAGTCTCGGCGCTGAAGCCCTCTTCCGTGACCGCGGTTTGCAAAGCCAGCCGCGTCCCGGCGAAATCGACCGGCCGCAGCTTTTCGCGATTAGCCTCCAGGCCCACCGGCGAAAGCGCGAGGGCCGCGGGAGAGGAAAAGCTCTTAATCTTTCCCGCCGCCTGCACCTCGCTCCAATGCGCGGCGATCTTTTGCCAGGAATCGTGCAGCTCCTGCGCGTTCGTCGCTCGCACGATGCCGATGGCCGGTTCCCA
>CAXSFN010000061.1:0-14099 GCA_964236815.1 uncultured Chthoniobacterales bacterium | reverse complement strand
GATCTTCGATAAATACAAAGTGGTAAGCGACGAGAGCCTGCTCGTGCTCGATTACCAGGATCGCAACAAAACGGTCAAAGCCTCGGAGATGGCGGAAATCGACCAGGGCAACGCGATGTATGGCGAGCAACCTCACGTTGCTTCGTTCAAAGGCGAACAAGCCGTCACCGGCGCGATGATCGATCTGGTCGAGGGCAAGAAAAACACCATCGGTTATGTCCTTGGCCACAAAGAACCACCGATCGCCGAAGCCGCGCCGACCCTGCGCAGTCCGACCGCAGTGGAACCAGGCGCAACCAGTCCGGTATCCGTGATGAAGACGTTCATCGAGAACGAAAACATCAAAATGGCGGAGCTAAATCTTTTCGATGTCCCGGCCATTCCCGAGGAGATGAAGACAATCATGATCCTTGGGCCGCAATACGATTTCTCCGACCGCGAGATGCAATTGCTCCGCGCTTTTTGGGAGAGACAGGGACGCATTCTTTTGCTGCTCGATCCCGCCGCGCAGACGCCGAAGCTCAATGGTTTCCTGACCGAGCTGGGGATCAAAGTGAACGACGATCGTTTGATGGCGATGGTCAAAACCGGCATCCAGGAAGTGGCGCGAGTGCGTGATGTGGTCGGGCATTTCCTGCCCGATAGTCCAATCACGAAGCGGCTGGCCGATGTGCGCGCGCCTTTTTTCGGAGGTACCTCATCGATCAATGTCCCGCCGAGCGATCAGCTGAAGACAAAAAACATTCGCACCCAGGCGCTCATCCAGGCGGAGAAGGGTTACTGGGGCGAAGCGGACTACAACTCAACGGATGAAGCGCTGCTTCAATTCACCCCGGGCCGCGATCACGATGCGCCGCTCAACTTCGCGGCTTCAATCGAGAAAGGCGGCAGTGGCGACGATCGCGTCCAGGCTAATTCCTCGCGCATGGTGGTGGTGGCGAATTCCACCTTTATCCAGGACAATGCGCTCACGCAGGACCAACAGGGTCTCGATTTCATTTCTGGGAGCGTGAACTGGCTGCTGAATCGTGAACAACTCATCGGCATCGCGGCGAAAGTGCCGAAGAACCTGACTTTCATGCTGGACGACAACGCGCTGCGCAATTTGCGTTGGCTCATTCTAGTCCTGATGCCGCTGATTCCAGCGGTGATCGGCTGCGCGGTCTGGTGGCAGCGGCGTGCGTGATTTTTCCCTGTCGTTTGAGCGTCGTGAAAACACCTCGGACCATTTCCTTCCGGGCCGTCCGAGATATTAAGCGATCCTTCGTCACGCTTATGATGACAGCCCAAGAAATTTCTTAACCGATGAAATCGAAGACGACTTTAATTCTCCTTGGTCTCGTTGTTGCGCTTGGTCTCTGGATTAAATTCTACGAGAGCAAACGGCCGAACACCGAAGAAGCGAAACGCCAGGCCGGCAACGTGGTGAACCTTGAGCGCGATAAGCTCGACGGTATTGTAATTCAGAATGGCGACGACAGAATCGAGCTGCGCCGCGAAAACGATAAGTGGCGTTTGGAAGCGCCGATCAAGGATCAAGCCGACCGATCGGCCATCGACAATCTGATCTCCGATCTGGAGAGCTGGGCGAAAGACGAAACTATTTCCGGCAAGGAAATCGAGGCCGATAAAAACCGAATGGCAGAGTACGATCTGGCCAAGCCGAAGCTTCGTTTGAAATTACTCGGGAAGGATGCGCCGCCGGAAATTTATTTCGGCAGAGACGCGGCTCTGGAAGGCAAGATGTATGTGCGCTTCGAGAATTCGAAAGACACATTTCTCGTTAGGCAAAACATCCGCAACGACATCACAAAAAAGCCGGAGGACTTTCGCGATCGCAAACTGACCGAGCTTAGCGCGGGGCAAGTGACCCGCGTCGTCCTGAAAACTCCCGGCGGCGAAATGGAGCTGCAGAAGGGAGGCGAGAACTGGGAAATCGTGAAGCCACTTCGCGCCCGCGGCGATGCGCAAAAGATCGGTGATCTTCTCGCAGAAGTAACCGGAGCGCGCATTCAACAATTTATCGCGAACGACCACGGCGATTTGCAGCCTTATGGGTTAGCCGAGCCTCGCGGCTCGATTAGCATTTTCACGCAGGACGACAAGGTGGGCCAGATGCTGCAGATCGGCGGGGGACCGGAAAAAGAGCAGGACCAAATTTATGTCCGCTTCTCGCCCCGCAGTTTTGTTTACACCCTGCCGAAAAAAATCGAGTTGATGCTGGAGACGATTCCGGCGGATTTGCGCGATCGACATCTGGTGCGCATCGATTCGAACAATCTCGATCGGGTCACGATCGACGCCCCCGGAAAAGGTAAAACCGTTCTCGCGCGCAAGGATCAGAATTGGACAATCGCGAGCCGCCAGAATGAACCGGCTAACGCAAGCGAGGCCAATCGCCTGCTCGATAACGTGAAGAAGGAACAGGTGACGAAGTTCGTGGAAGATCTCGCGTCCGATCTTCCGAAATACGGGCTCGATAAGCCGCAGCTGCAGTTGACCTTCAGTTCATTTGCCTCCGAGAACACGGCAGAAAGCAAAGCGGGTGAGCATCCGTTTGCCAGCATTGCGTTCGGAAAAACAGAAGGCGACAGCGTCTATGCGCGCGTCGGCGAAGAGCCGTTCATCGTTGCGGTGCGGAAGGCTTTTTTGGACGGCATATTCTTTGATCCGGTTCAGTGGCAGGAGCTGGCCATCTTCAAATTCAAGCCGGAAAATGTGCATCATCTTTCCGTCACGACCGACAAGGAAGCAGCGCTGACGCGCGGGCCGAACAAGGAATGGACTTGGACGCAAGGCTCGGGGCCGATCAATCAGGTCAATGTCGAATCGCTTCTCAACACGCTGACGTCATTGCGCGCCGTGCGCTGGATTGGAGCCACCTCGCCGTCGGCGGCTTTCGATAAACCACAGGCCACAATTAATTTCACCACCACGCCGGACGACAAAGACGCGCATAAACTGATCGTTGGGGGACCGGCTGGTGAAGGAATGTGGTTCGGCCGAATCGAAGGACGGGACGGTGTTTTCGTTCTGAGTAATCCCGACTTCAACGCGCTACGCTTGCCACTCGCAGATACCGCCGCGCCGTCACCGTTGCCGTCGTTGGCGCAATCACCGGTCGCGACTCCCTAGTTTATCCAGGATCGCTGAATCTTGGACGCGCGGCGTCTTAAGACGGACCGGACTACCGATCCGGGCGGCGGCTCGCAGTGTAGATGGCAGCGATCCCGCCGGTTAGCGGGGTTGCCTTCGCGGATCGAAAGCCGTTCGCTTCGATTAACCTTTCCATCGCTTCGCCTGCCGGGAATTTTTCGATCGAAGCGCCCAGATAATCGTATGCGTCTTTCTGGCCAGTAACGAGAGCGGCGAAAATTGGCATACAGCGATGCAGATAAAATCGATAAGCCGGTTTGAGCAAACCCATCGGCATGGAAAAATCGAGCACGAGCAAATGACCGTCGCTTGCGAGCACGCGAGCCATCTCGCGTAAAGCCGCCTCCCAGTCCGCCATATTGCGCAAACCGAAGGCAACGGTCACGCAATCAAAAGCTTCGTCCACGAATGGAAGCTGCAGCGCGTCCGCCATCACTGTTATTTCCACACCTTTACGTTGCGCGATGGCCAGCATCTCGGGCGAGAAATCTGCTGCTGTCACCTCCGCCTTTGGCAACCTGCGCGCCATCGCCAGCGCGAGATCGCCGCTGCCGGTAGCGAGATCGAGCACACGCACGGGCTGCCAAGTCTCCACGATTTTTGCCGCGCGATGCCGCCACCAAACATCCAAACCGGCACTCAGGAGATGATTAGCAAGATCGTAACGGCCTGCGATCCGATCGAACATTTCGCGCACAGCCGTCGGTTCGCGCGAAATCTCCATGCGGCGGACTTTAGCACACGAGATTCCAATTCCGCCGCTCGCATCTTACAGTGCCGCCAGCGTGAATCCGTACGCAAAACCGAGCGAGACGAAGACCGGAAGGAACCGGCCGAAGATTCTGCATCTGGCCGAAGATCCAAAGCATGGGCGCACGCGAAGCGAGCGGCAGGCGGACAAAGAGGGAGTTACGGCGGAGCGGCGTGCGATCAAAAAAGCTGCGCGTCGTCATCTGCAACGCGAAATGCTTTCCGAACTTCACGAAGACTAACGAGTGATAACCTCCTGCGATTTCCAGTTGCGCCCGGCAACACTGGCGGATTGTGATTCGTTAGGCGATTTGATCGCACATTCCGCCCGGGAACTCAGCCGCGGTTTCTACGAAGCGGCGCAAGTCGAGGCGGCTTTACGCGGCGCATTCGGCGTGGACACCAGCCTGATCGACGACCGGACTTACTTCGTGGCAGAGAATGCAGGGGAGCTGGCGGGTTGCGGCGGATGGAGCCGGCGCAAAACTTTGTTTGGCAGCGATCATTTCATTACGCGCGACGCTGCTTTGCTTGATCCGAAAACGGAAGCGGCACGCATTCGTGCCTTCTTTGTTCATCCGGCGTGGACGCGGAAAGGGGTGGGCCGCGCCATTCTGGAACGCTGCGAAACCGAAGCGGCGGACGCGGGATTCGTCGCCTTCGAGCTGATGGCGACCCTACCCGGCGTGCCGTTTTACGAAGCATGTGGTTATCGCGGCGCGGCGGCCGCGCACTTCGATCTGGGCCAGGGCGTCGAGATAGAATTCCTCTCGATGAAGAAAGCCGTGGCCTAACGAGTCGTTAGGAAACGTTAATTTCCGCCACTCCGTTCACAACCGGACGGACCGCGAGGTTGTAACGCCGCCGGATGCTGGAGCCGAGCTTGCGAATATCCGCGCCGTAGATGTGGAGCGAAACCGCGAGCTCGCGTCCGGCATTTTGCACATGATGGATGTCGCCCGGCGGAACAAGCGCGGCGACGGAGCCGACCGGGTTGGTGGCGTGGCCGGTGACAACGAGATGCGGATCGGCCTCGTCGCCGTCAACGCGGTAAATCGTTTCATGTTCCGCACCGCGATAAACGCCTACAACGCACCACGAAACATGATCGTGAATCGGCGTGGCCTGACCCGGCAGCCAGACGAGCGCGACGATGGAAAAACTCCCGTCTGTTTCGGCATGAAGAACATGCTGGCGATAGGTATCCCCGCTCGGCTCGAGTTGTTCGGCATTCAGGAAATCATTCGCGCTCAGATATGGACGGAGAAGATCCGCCACCACCGCACCGATTTTTTCCGGACGCGTTTCGGACTGAACAACGGCGCGGACCGTCGAAATCAATTTCGTGAGCGCGGCACTTGGCGTGGTGTTTGGTGTTGAGGTCGCGGTTGCCATTTTCAGTCTCTGCTCGCTTCTTAGGATAAGTTTCAAAGGCGTGAATCGTCACGCGAAAAAGCGAGGAAACTGCTCACGAGAGGAGTCGAACCTCCACGGGTTTCCCCATACGGTCCTGAGCCGTACGCGTCTGCCATTCCGCCACGTGAGCGCGGGTTGCTAAGGTGCGCGCGCGCTTTCAGGGCGCAAGGGCAAAGCTGAGTTCTGCGTGCCCGAAGCGGCATTCAGTGACCGTAGTTCCAAGAAGTCACGCCCGTCGCCGTTTGCGGGCGCGTTCTTCCAGTTGGTTGGCCTGGCGCGCTTTGCCTAACGAGCGCAAGAGATCGGCATAATTTGAAGCGACAATCTCGTAATCAGCCGGCGGCTTGTTGACCGCTTCCTCCCAGATTTCCAGGGAGGCGCGGTAAAGTTCAGAGGCCCGGGCAAAGTCTCCGCGCGAATGATAGACGACGGCGAGATTGCATTTCGATTGCGCTATGTCGGAATGCGCCGGCGGCAAAGTCTTCTCGCGAATTCCTAGGGCACGCAGGTGCGTTCTCTCAGCTTCCTCGAAACGCTTTTCGTTTGTATAGAAAACGGCAAGATTATTCAGAACGGAAGCGACGTCGGCGTGCTCGGGTCCGAGCTGTTTTTCGTAGAGCTCGAGCGCATGCAGATAGTAAGGCTCGGCCGCTTTCTGCCGGCCGGATTTCCGATAAATCAGCGCGATGTTATTCAGCATCGTCCCGAGGTCAGAGTAGGGAAGGTCGCCCAGCTCGCCACCAGCCCGGAGAGCCGCTTCGTAGAACGAAATCGCTTCCTCCGTTTGGCCCAGATTATCGCAAAGAAATCCAAGGCGACGCGCCGAACGAAAAATTGCGCGATGGTCGGGAGGCTCGGTCTTGAGCAGGAGGGCGTTCGCTTGCAACAGCGGAATTTTAGCGGCAGCGCGATCCCCTGCTTGATCGTGCAACTGTCCCAGCTTCTCGAGGCTCAGCGCATAACCCGAGTGCCCGTCTGGAAAGGCGCGCTTCGCTAATTCCACCGCGGTTTGCGCCACGCGGACCGCTTGTGCGAGATGCCCCGTGCCGCGGAGCATGTCGAGTTTATCGTTAAGAATCGTCCAGAGCTTCTCGTCGCCCTTGGCTTTACCAGCCTTCACTCAGCTGGCTGGTGAGTCGCACCGCCAAATCCTCCATCGCAAGCGGAAGCGCCTGCCGTTGATCTGTCGTGACGTCGGAGCCGACAAAAAAGCTGGTGGTTCCGGCGATGGCGGTTGGCCCGGCGATGACACGTCCGTCGCGGGCGACCAACGAATAAATCAGCGTAACCGAGAGATTAAATTCGGTCGTGGCCAGCACGTTGCCACGCAAGGAGCGCGCGGGCGCACGCCCAACCCCGTGGATTGTCCCTTTCAAGATCGCGTCCGCCTTTTCGTCCGTGGTAATGCGGAAAGTTCCATCCTGTTGAAGTTGCTTGATAACCGTGTCGGTCATGAGCGCTTCGATCCGCGGTTGAAAGGTCTGATTGCGAAACATCGGAACCGCGATGTCGTGGATCGCCTCAAGGTAATGCGGCTTGACTGGGCCGATGCGGTAACCGGCGCAGCCGCTCAGGCTGGCCGCAAAGATCACGCCGATGAAAAATCTTTTCACCGCTCCGGCGACGCCGCTGTTCCAGGACTCGGCAAAGCAGAAGGCGTCGAAAGATCCGGAGCGGTCGTGTTATCCGGCGCTAATGAAGCTGGCGGCGGAAGTGATTCGTCCGTTTCGGGCGGCGGCAATGGCGCCACGTCGGATGGGGAAGTCCGCAGGAGCGAGCCTGCCCCGCTGCTCGAACGTCCGGAGCCGCTGGTGGCGGTTTGTTGTCCGGGTTTTTTCGCGGTGGCGGCCGTCACTTCGATGGGTTGCAATGCCTTGTCACCGACCTTGGCGCGCAAGGTGGCAATCCGGCTCTTTGCGCGCTCGCTTTGAGTCGATCCAGGCTGCTGCCGAATGACATCGTTGTAGTAGATGACCGCGGCGCGATAGTTTTTTTGTTTGTCGTAAAACTTAGCGACCTGAAAGGCGTCCGCCGTCTGCTTCTGGTCGAGCAAACGCAGATTTTCGCGGGCCTGCGCTGACTTTTCACTCTTGGGATATCGGTAGAGAAAATCCTGGAAGCCTTCCTTCGCGTTTTTGGTCGCTTTTGAATCCTGCACGCCGGAGCGAGTGGATTTATACCAGATGTAACCGATCTGATATTGCGCATCGATGGCCACTGGATCGTTCGGATATTTTTCGACGACGGCTTGATAAGCGGCGACCGCTGCCTCCGAGTTCCCCTGTTTTTCCGTGGCTCGACCGATATTAAATTGCGCGCGCGCGGTGTATCTTCCATACGGTGCCGAACGAACAATACCGGAGAAAATCTCGAGCGCTCGATCCATCGAGGCCTTTACCGGAATGCCCAGGAACTTAATCTTCTTCCCGTTCAAATACATCTCGCCGATGCGGAATTGCGCTTCGATCGCTTCCTCGAAATTTGGACTCTTCGGGTACTGCTCGACTACCACTCGATAAGCGGCCGCGGCCCGCAGATAATCGCGCGTCTTTTCCTGCAATTGGGCGAAGCGATAGGCGGAGCCGGCGGCGAGCGCATCTTTTGGATGCTTGCGCACAATGGCTCGATAAGCCTTGATCGCCCGCCCATAGTTGCCGTTGTTTTCCGCAGTTTGCGCAATCTGAAAGAGTTCCTGCACGCTGCCGCTTACTTCCTCATCGCCAGGCGCGACATACCTCGCCTTTTGACCGGGCTTAAAGATGATGGCAGCCGGCGCCGATTGAGAAAAACCAATCAAGGCAACGAGAAGCGGATGAATGATGTAAAAGCGAAAACGCATCGAGTTTTCAGGGTAATTGCCTTGGAAGGATCGTCAAGTTAAGCGACCCCCTGCTCTCATCCTTTCACACCGCTTTTGACCTTCCTCTTGCTCAAACTTTGCCTGGAGGAGTAGGAGCAAGTGGAAGAGCCTAAGCGAAGAAAAGGGAAATGAATCTCACCTCCCAGCAAAAAATCCGCCTTGGGGCGTGCGCCTGGGATTTTGAGGAATGGCGCTCGGTCTTTTACCCTACCGGCCTCCCGCCGGAGCGTTGGCTCGAATTTTATTCCCGCTACTTCCCCGCGGTTGAAATCGATTTCACCTTTCACATCGCATCGAGCAAGTCATCGATCGCGCACTGGATGGAAAGCACGCCGGCTTCTTTTCGTTTCAGCTGCAAGCTTCCCCGCGCTATCACCCACGACTGTCGTCTGCGCGACTGCAGCGCAGAGCTGACGGAATTTTTTCGCGTGATCGAACCCCTCGCGTCCAAGTTTCAGGTCATTCTCATCCAGCTCCCTCATTCTTTTGCTCCAAAAGGAGGCCAGCTCGCATTGCGGAAATTTCTCGAGCAATTGCCGCGCGATTACCGTTACGCGGTTGAATTCGGCGATCCCGGCTGGCATCGGCCACAGGTCGTTCGTTTGCTGGAAAAGCATCGCGTTTGCTGGGTTTGGGCCGACACAAGTCCGCTGAACGAACGTAACCTCGCGCCCTTCGAGCTCTGGCCCCACACGACGGATTTTCTATACGTCCGTCTGCTCGGCGACGACCAAACCAAATACGACGGCCAGGGCAAACACCTGCACCGTTACGGCAAATTGCTCTGGAAACGCGAAGCCGCTTTGGAGAGTTGGGCGTTGAAAATCGAGCGGCAACTGGGCGAAGTGCGGAACGTTTGGGCTTTCGTGAATAATCATTTCGAAGGCTTCGCGCCCGAGACTTGCCAGCGGTTGGCCGAACGCCTTGGCTACGAATTGGCGCTGCCGTCCGAAGCCGAAACGGCTCCCGCCGAAGTAGGCCAGCTCGATTTATTTCGGAGCGAATAGGGATTCGGACCGAAGAAGGGTGGGAGCCATGCCCTTCGCGATTGGTCGAGACTATTAAATGCGATGTGCCTAACGAATCTCGGCCGCGCCGAAATACGGCCACATTATTTCCGGCAATTTCACCGAACCATCCGGTTGCTGGCCGCTTTCGATCAAGGCGGCGAACAAGCGCGGTAAAGCCAGACCCGAGCCGTTCAAGGTGTGGCAGAATCGATTTTTTCCGTCTCCGTCTTTGAAGCGCAAATTCATCCGGCGCGCCTGGTAATCCTCGAAGTTCGAACAACTCGAAACTTCGAGATACGCATTTTGTCCCGGCGACCAGACCTCGAGATCATACGTCTTAGCCGATCCGAATCCGAGATCGCCCGTGCAAAGTTCGATCACGCGATAATGCAACCCTAACGATTGCAGCACGCGCTCCGCATTCGCAGTCAGCGACTCATGTTCGGCATACGACGTTTCCGGCGTGGTGATCTTAACCAGCTCGACCTTGTCGAATTGATGCACGCGGATGATCCCGCGCGTTTCCCGTCCAGCCGATCCCGCTTCGCGCCGGAAACACGGCGTGTAGGCAACAAATTTTTTCGGCAACTCAGCCGGGTTCAGAATTTCCTCGCGATGAAAATTCGTTACCGGCACCTCGGCGGTGGGCGCGAGAAACATTTCGTTTCGCTCCAGCCCGTACATGTCTTCTTCGAACTTCGGCAGCTGCGTCGTCCCGACCATGCAATCGCGCCGGACAAGAAATGGCGGGCTCATTTCCAGATAACCATGCTCGCGCGTGTGAAGGTCGAGCATGAACTGGATAAGAGCGCGTTCCAGCTTTGCCCCCGCGCCGATGAAGCAGATAAAACCGCTCCCGCTTAGTTTGGCCGCACGTTCCAAATCGAAGAGCCGCAAGCGCGTCCCAATCGTCACGTGATCGTTCACTGTGCCGCTAAGCTGCGGCTTCTCACCCCACGAACGGATCACCGGATTATCGCTCGCGCTTTTCCCGGCGGGCGCCGCCGTATGCGGCAGATTGGGAATGTTAAGGAGCAAGCTTTTTTGCTCCTCATCACCCGCAGCGGCCGCTTCATTCAGGAGAGCGATCTGGTTGCCGATCTCACGCACCTGAGTTTCCAAATCGTCTGAAGCTTCGCCTCGCGAGCGCCTTCCCCCGATTTCTTTGCTCAGCCGTTTCCGGTCCGAATTTAATTGCTGGAGGGAAGTCTCAGCTTTGCGCCGCTCCTGGTCGACCCGCAGCACCTCATCGATTTTGACGGCGTCATCACCACCCCGCGCGGCGAGGCGTTCCTTCACGAAATCCGGGCATTCGCGAATGAGACGGATGTCGAGCATGGCTCGCATTATCAGCGGCGGTGCGTTCGTGCAACAAGGTCGCGAGCCTGGAGGCGTCGCTGCCGCGCGAGCGAAGCCTCCCACTAGGCCGTCGAAGCGTGACAAGCTTGCGAAAGCGAGAAGCCTCGAAAGCGCGTGACAATCGCAGCCCGCATCACATATTTCGCGCGTGGAACAGCTCAACCTCCTCGGGGTTGCACTCGGTCTCGCCGCCCTCGCCGGGATCAATCTTTATCTCACCGTTTTCGTCACCGGCCTGGCCGTGAACCAGCACTGGATCACGCTCGGATCGCAATACCAATCGCTCGACGTTCTCGGGCATCCAGCCGTCATCACGATCGCCGGTATCCTTTATTTTCTTGAATTCTTCGCCGACAAGATCCCGTGGGTCGATTCGGCCTGGGATGCCGTTCACACTGTTATCCGGCCCATCGGTGGCGCGCTTCTCGCCGTCCAGGTCCTCGGGCATTCCAATCCCACCTTTAACATAATCGTCCTCCTCCTGGCGGGCGGAACCAGTCTCATCGCGCACACCGCGAAAGCTTCATCACGACTGATCGCGAATACTTCGCCCGAGCCTTTTTCCAACATCGGTCTGAGCCTGGCGGAAGATGCCGCAGTCTTCGGCGGCCTCGCCTTGATTCATTACAATCCGCTCATGGCCCTCGCTGTTTTTCTGCTCGCGCTCGCGGCCTTCCTCTACTTCGCACCGAAAATTCTGCGCACGATGAAAGCAAAAGTCTGGCTCATTTTCAAGAAGCTCAACGGCCCGGCGGATTCCAGCGCCACGCCAACGTTGCCGATCACTTTGCCGGCAAAATTCGCCAATGTTTTTAGCCGCCAAAATGTCCTGAGCGAAACGATCGCCTGGGCCGTTCCGTGCCTGAGCGGTCGCGGCCGCCGCATTCCCGCCAATCTTTTCGGCGCCCTCGTCGCGACCAATGAAGAGTCGCGCAAACTTGTCTTCGTGGCGCGCAAAGGTGGACGCGCATTTTCGCAGACGATCGAGCTGGATGGGTTAACCGTGGCGCGCGATCCGAAATTTCTCTCCGAGAATTTGGTGATCTTCGCGTCGGGCGGGAAAGGTCCGAATTACCTTTTCGTTTTCCCGCGCTCTAGCAGCGGTTTGGTCGGAGCGATCGCCGAATATTTGCGAGCGGGATTAAGCGCGCCGATGGAGGTGGATCCTCCGGGGACGCGCCAGCTCGAGCCGGCACTCTCGGTCTAACGAGTGGTCACCGCGCGCTGCGTCAAAGACGCGGCTGGTCAGCCGATGTTATCCGCAGTGCAGAGCGACAGCCACGTTCACGACGTGCGATTTTAACCCGCTAAACGCGCGTGCAAATTCGCTTGCTCCTCGGTAGAACGAAGGACGAACCAGATGTCCGCCGCCGAACGTTACGCACAGCTCCGCGAGTGCGGACGAGTCAGAGATCGCGCCCTTTTTCTCGCACCCCGCGCGCCCGACGAGCTTGAGCTGCAAGCCCGCTGGTTCGCGGGTGATTTCGGCCGGCGCTTCCGCTCCCTTTGCGGCAGGGAAATCGAAATGGTGCAGTTCGGAATTTGGAATCGTGAAGCCGGTCCTGATTTTCACAGTGCTGCCATCCGCATCGACAATGCTGAAATTAAAAGCGGCAGCATCGAGTTCGATCTTTCCGATCGGAACTGGGAAACGCATGGGCACGCAGTCAATCCCGCCTTCGAAGAGACGGTCCTGCACGTCTTTGTTCATGCGGGCCAGGAAACGTTTTTCACTCGCACGAAATTGCATCGCCATGTCCTTCAAGTGCGCGTCGATCCGTCTATCCTGCACGACGCTTTCTCGGCCAATATTCCACTCGCTCGCCCCGGCCGCTGCCAGGCGCCACTGCAAGATTTAACGGCGGAGCGAGTCGAAAGTGTGATCGAGGCGGCTTCGCGTTTTCGATTGCAACGCAAAGCCGCGCGCCTCCGGGCCATGATTGAAGCGCACGGCAGGGACGAAGCGCTCTTTCAGGAATTGGCCGCCGCCCTCGGTTACAAGCAAAACAAACTTCCCTTCACTCTTATCGCGCAACGGCTTTCGCTTGCCACCCTGCGCGCGCAGGAACAAAACACGGAAGCGATCCTCTTCGGCGTCGCAGGATTTCTCGCAGCATCGGATCTGACCGTCTTCGAGAGCGAAACTCGCCGATATCTTCGCGCGCTCTGGGAGCGATGGTGGCCACAGCGCGATGAAATGCAGCGCCTGGTGCTGCCAGACGGAATCTGGCGTCTTGGCGGAGCCCGCCCTTTGAATCATCCGCAACGGCGGCTCGGCGCGCTAGCCGTCATCGCGCGGAATTGGACCGGCTGGTTGCACTCCTTAGGCGAGGCGCAGCCGGTCGACGCCACACGTGGTTTTCTTCGCGGCCTCCGACACGAACATTGGAATCATCACTACACGCTCGCTTCCGCTCCGGTCGAAAAAGAAATGGCGTTGATCGGCGATTCACGCATCGCCGAAATCCTGGCCAACGTCGTCTTCCCGTTGTTCCTCGCGGAAGGCACAGATGCGTGGCCTGATTACCATAAATTGCCGGCCAAGCTAACCAATCGCCGTCTCGAAACCGCTGTCGCGCGTCTCTTCGCCGCCGATCCGCGCCGTGCCGAATTCGTCAAGACTGTCGCGCATCAGCAAGGCCTGCTTCAGATCTACGAGGATTTCTGCCTGCAGGATAATTCCGATTGCGCGCACTGCCCGTTCCCCGAGCAGATGCAAAAATGGATTTAAGAAAATGATGCACCGCGAGCGGGCCACTGCTACTTCTTGTCGATGATGAATCGTCAGACGCGAGCGTTCACATTGATAGAGCTGCTCGTCGTCATCTCAATCATCGCGATTTTGATGGGCTTGGCCTTCCCAGCATTTCAAGGTGTGCAAAACGCCGCGAAGAAAACGCAGGCAAAGAACGACGAGGTTCAGATAGTCACCGCGGCAAATGCTTTCTACACTGAATACGGAAGGTACCCGGTGCCCAACTCCGCGAATGCCTATACAGCGGATACGCTATTTGGAGATTCAAATAATTCCGGCGGCAACAAGAGCTATCAAGTTATGAATGTTTTGGCCTACCTGCTGAACATTAATAACAAAGCGGTGCCAAATAAGGACGATGTGCTCAAACAGAATCCTAGAGGCGTTGCGTTTTTCCAGGGACGTGCCGCTCGAGATTCGCAAAAGCCATCATCTGGTTACGATGGAGACGGAAACTTCTTCGACCCTTGGGGAAGAACGTACGCCGTCGCGCTCGATCTCAGCTATGACAACGTCACCCAGACTTACACCCCTCAATACACGGATTTGATTTATGCCAATGAGCCCCAGAGCGGCACACCCGGGATCCAGGGTGGAGCGATCGCGTTCAGTTTTGGCTACGACGGCGAGCAAGGAAAGAAAGGCAATAAGAAGTTTAGTGGGTCGGATGATGTCATCTCCTGGCAATGACGCGCTTGCTTGCAAATCCAAATCCGCAATTCAAACTCAAATTCTTTCGCGGGTGTAGTTCAATGGTAGAACGCCAGCTTCCCAAGCTGGACACGAGGGTTCG
>CAXSFN010000060.1:0-14369 GCA_964236815.1 uncultured Chthoniobacterales bacterium | reverse complement strand
ACCCGTGCACCAGCCTTGAGAGGGCTG
Source organism: uncultured Chthoniobacterales bacterium (assembly GCA_964236815.1). Taxonomy (GTDB): domain Bacteria; phylum Verrucomicrobiota; class Verrucomicrobiia; order Chthoniobacterales; family UBA10450; genus JACCTI01. The sequence goes on along the minus strand of CAXSFN010000060.1, from coordinate 14,342 downwards.
TGTCCTAACCACTAGACGAATGCGCCGTTGTGTCTGCGAGTTTAATGGGATCCAGCCCGCCAGCAAGTCTGCGGTTGGGGGAGTCTAGGAGGTCGGCGCGCTACGCTCCGGGCTTTGTCCGCGTCGGCGGGCTAGGTCGCACCCGCGGTTGGGCCAAGCCGGCAAGCGTCTCTTTTTTTCGATCGTTGAGATAATTTTTCATGTCGGGCGCCTCTGCCAGCGCGGTCATTTTTCCGAAATAAATTTCGTAATAATTTTCGAGCAGTTTGCGTTTCTCGAGATCTGTTCGCGCAGCTTCCGCGAGGTGCAACGCTGCTTTGATCTCACCGTTATTCGCCACCCGATTTTGCAGTTCACGCCACTCGGTATGACGGCGGGCATTTTCGGAAGCGACGCTCAACGGAGTCTCCTTGAAAGATTCATCCAGTTGCCGAACGTCGGAAGCCGCGGGAGCCGCCGAGAAAGGAGAGGCGGCTCGATCGGCCGCGGAGAGCACATCCGGGGGAATGAGTGCCGGTGAAGGCGAGGGCGTGAGATTTGGGGCGGCCACTTGAGCGGGAAGAGGATCTTGAGTTTCCGGTTTGGGCAACGGAACATCCTGCGCACCCGCGGGGAGAGCGAGGAAGAAAACGAAAGCGCCAAAGAAGGCGGTTAATCTCATTGCGCGTTCGAGGGTGGTCGGGGTGACAGGATTCGAACCTGCGACCTCCTGGTCCCAAACCAGGCGCTCTACCAAGCTAAGCTACACCCCGCGGCCTGACGAAGCACTCAGTAGCACGCTCCAACGATCAGCGCATGCGGAATTCACGGGACCGGCAAAATACCCTGGGTCGGGAAATACATCTTGCCGCATATCGGTAATGCGACCATCTTCCCGCGCCTTCTCCATTTCTCTGGCGGACTTTCCGGCTTCCGTCCCACGTTTTTCGTATGTTTAAGCACAATAAACTCAATCTCGTCCTGTTCATCCTCTTGGTTGGTTTGCAACTTCTTGGATTCGTTGCGCTCTGCACACGCTTTCAGTGGAACTTCCTGCCCATCATGCTTGGGATGTATTTGTGGGCCGGTCTTAGCACCACGCTGTATCTGCACCGGTATCTGACGCATCGCGGCTTCGAAATGCCGGGTTGGTTGAAATTCTTTTTCGCCGCCGGTTCTGCCGTCGCGCTTTCTGGCGATCCGGTCACTTGGGTGGGGGATCACCGCTACCACCATCTGAAGTCCGATACCGACGAGGACATCCATAGTCCCCTGCACGGTTTCCCCTACGCGCACATGATGTGGCTGGTGCGCAAACCACCGGGCTTTCGCGACCGATCCTTGCGCTACGCGGCTGATGTCCGAAAGATTTGGTATTGTGGGTTGTGGGAGCGTCCGTATTTCTACGTAATTCCCCACCTCATAGTGGCGGCCACACTTTATCTTACGCTTGGCGGAGCTGGGCTGCTCTGGTGCTTATACGTGCCGATGCTTCTTGTTTACAACTTTACCTGGGCGGTAAATTCGATCTGCCACATGCCGAGTTTTGGTTACCGCACCTTCGAAACCTCCGACCGAAGCAAGAATAACTTCTGGGTAGGCCTCGGTGCGCTGGGCGAAGGCTATCATAACAATCATCACGCCAAACCGCGTTGCGCTGCCCATGGTTTGCGCTGGTGGGAACTCGATCTCACCCGCTATGTGATTTGGATGCTGGAAAAATGCGGCCTCGCTTGGAGCGTTCATTGGCCGAAGCCGGACGACATCCAAAGCGTTGATCCGGTTAGCGCGGATCAAGCTGGTGCGCTCTTACTCTTCGGCGCGCAGATCAAGGATCCTTCACTCGATGTGTCGCGGACGGAATCCGCCGCGCTCAAGTAGGCGGACCGTTTATCGATTCAGAATAGACCCACTACAGTGACGCAGGAGTTTGCCAACCCGCGTTGGAAACGGGCGGAGCTAACTCCCCGGTCTGCGGTCTCGCGACGATAGCGTTCTCTCGGGTCTTTCGGAGCTGGATCAGCTCCGGTTGAAGCTGGTTGTCGATAAGCGCGCCCGCCGTGCAAAGATCGTTCGTTCAGTGCGTCGAATTCGACGCGCTACTTACAGAACCGTCCTTACTGGCTCAGGTTATAGACTTCAACTAAGGCCACGCCTGTCGAGTTGCCCGACCCGCGAACGATGGCGGTGTAGCTGCCCGGTTGCAGGCTCGCGATTATCGCGCTCTCGCGGTCGTCTTTTGGAGCTAATCCTGCAGCGGTGAGCTGCGCTTCCTGGCTGGAGCGCCAGTTGTCGTTCGTAAAGATTCGCGAGCCGCTACTGTTGTAGAGCTCGAGCACTGGATCGGCCAGCGCACCTTTCACGCCGCCGCTGGTCAAAGAAGGCCCTAGAGCGCGGATGACTACCTGACTGGTTTGGGTGCCTGCGAGGATAAAGCCGCCAATCATGACGCTGTCACCTGAATCGACCCTGCCGCGAGTAGCGATGTTTCCGATCCGGGAGCTTCCAGTGGAAGCATCGTAAAGCTCGAACAGTCCTACACCTTGGGCTCCTCCCACGCCGGAAAGCACGGCGGTGTAGGCGCCGGGATCAAGGGTCGTGACGATGGCCGACTCGTAATCGTTACTAGGGGCGAGGCCTACCGCCTGGATGGCGCTCGCGTTCGTGCGCCAGTTGTCGTTCGATGCGATGACAACGCCTGCCGAATTATAGAGCGAGAGCGTCGGATCTCGCAAAGCGTTGCTTACACCCGCTGCCGTGAGGGATGGCCCGATCGCCCGGAGCACAACCTTTTTCGGCACGTCCCCGGCGATAATCAGGCCGCCGATGAGAACATTGTCGCCTGATTGAACATTCGCACGGGTCGACACGTTAACTAAGCTGCTCGGCGTCGGGGTTGCTGTCGGAGCTGGCGGTTCAGTCGGTGGGAGTATTGCGGCGGCCACCGTGATCGGGGCGCTGGTCGCGAATGAATTGACTCCATTCACGAAGCGAAATTCATACTGTCCGGCTGTCGGTATCGTAAAGGAGACCGTGCCCGATTTGAGTGCCCAGTAAGGCGGAACCTTGGTGCCGTTCAGATAAAAGAAATCGAGCCGGGACGACTGTCCCACACGGTAGAGAGCGATTAAGTCCTGAATGCTTTCGAAGCTCTTATTGGCACTTACTTGCACTGCTCCGCCCGCTACGATTGCGGTGGAGCTCACACTTAACGCGAGAGGAGCGGAGCTGGCAGGGGGCGTGGAGATAGGAGTTGGAGCTGCTGTCGGCGCCGCAGTTGGCGCGGCTGTTGGCGCGGCTGTTGGCGCCGCGGTTGGCGCGGGTGTCGCGGAAGGGGTCGGAAGCGGCGTGGGTGAGGGAGTGGAACCGGGAGTTGGGTTCGGAACAACCGGGGGCTGCCCAGCGGGGGCTACGAAAGGAACTTCGCCCGAGGGCGAACTTTCCACGCCGGCATTGTCATAGGCAATGACCGCAAAATAGTAGGTTCCGGCGTCTGCTAAATTAGAGATAGTCGCGTTTGGAACTGCACCTGCGTCTTGAATCTGAGTGTATTGGCCCGAACTCCCCCCATAGATCACCCGATATCCGGCCACATTCGGCTCGGCATTCCGGTCCCAAGTGAGCCGGACACTCTGTGCGGCGCCCGCATTAAAGAGAGGAATGGAGAGGAGGCAAAAAGCTGAGAGCAGAGAAAACGAGCGGAGTGATAACATATGGAAACTATATCGAGTATAATTTCCATAAGCAGGACCTATGCCTTAACTGTGGATGATGCCGGGGTCATCCACTACCTTGTGTAGGGAAGCGCCTAGTACCCCAGATTTGGGGCGAGCCACTTTTCGACTACGCTGATCGCTACTTCGGTACGAGCAGCGTAATCTCGCACTTGATCCCGCTCGATCTTTCCAACCGCGAAGTATCTGGATTCCGGATGGGAAAAATATAATCCGCTCACACTCGCTCCTGGATGCATCGCAAAGGATTCAGTCAGGATGACGCCCGCTGTTTTTTCCGGTCGAAGCAGTTCGAAGAGCGTCTGTTTCTCTGTGTGATCGGGCGACGCGGGATAGCCCGCCGCTGGGCGGATACCGCGATACCGTTCGCGAATCAATTCGTCATGCGAAAAACTCTCGTCAGCCCCGAAGCCCCATGCGATTCGCGCCTGCTGATGCAGGTATTCCGCGAAAGCTTCAGCCAGTCTGTCCGCCAGTGCCTTTACCAGGATGGCGTTGTAATCGTCTTGCGCGTCAGAAAAACTCTTGGCTAGCTCATCCGCGCCGATTCCTGCCGTGACGGCAAACCCTCCGAGGTAGTCGACCAAACCAGTTTCTTTTGGCGCAATAAGATCTCCCAAACACCGGTTGTGTTGGCCCGCCGGCTTCTGCATTTGCTGCCGCAAGAAGTGAAATGTCGCTCGCGGCGTTACTCGCGACTCGTCGGCATAAACTTCTACATCGTCCCCCACGGAATTCGCCGGCCAGAAGGCATAGACTCCGCGCGCGGTTAGCAGGTTTTCGGAAACGATTCGCTGCAGCAGTGCCTGCGCATCATCGAACAGCTCGCGCGCTTGCTCTCCGATGATCGGATCTTCAAAAATAGCAGGATAACGACCCCGTAACTCCCAGGTGTGGAAGAAGGGCGACCAGTCGATATACGGCACCAGCGTGGCGAGGCTGATTTTGATAGTCTCTATTTCTCCCTCGCCTAACGGCACAGCTGCGCTGCTGTACAGATGCAGATTCAAATCCTTCGGGCTCGGTGGCAGGTAAGTGTCCCAAGCCAACTGCACTCGGTTGGAGCGAGCGCGCTCCAAGGTCAGAGTCTGGCGTTCGCGCGTCTTCACGGAATGCGCTTCGCGAAGCGTCGCATATTCGGTTCGTGTCCGCGCATCGAAACCTTCCTTGAGTTCCACATTCAGAAGGCTGCTCACTACGCCGACCGCGCGCGACGCATCGAGCACGTGCACCGTGCTTCCATGATAGTGCTCGGCGATTTTTACCGCGGTATGTGCACGGCTGGTGGTTGCGCCGCCGATCAGGAGTGGCACCGAAAATCCTTCGCGTTCCATCTCCTGCGCTACGTGCACCATTTCATCGAGAGAAGGCGTGATCAGTCCGCTCAATCCGATCACATCCGCTCCCCGCTCCCGCGCCGTTTGTAGAATTTTCGGGGCCGGAACCATAACGCCGAGGTCGATTACTTCGTAGTTATTACACTGTAGGACCACACCCACGATGTTCTTGCCGATGTCATGCACGTCGCCCTTTACCGTCGCCATTACAATCCGGCCTTGCGGTTTGGCGCCGCCGGATTTTTCCGCCTCCATAAATGGCATCAAGTACGCCACCGCTTTCTTCATTACGCGCGCGCTTTTCACCACCTGAGGCAGGAACATTTTGCCCGCGCCAAACAAGTCGCCTACCACACTCATCCCGGCCATGAGCGGCCCCTCGATCACATCGAGCGGTCGCGTGCTCTTTTGCCGCGCTTCCTCCGTGTCGGCTTCAATGAAATCGACGATGCCTTTTACGAGCGCATGCGAGAGCCGTTCCTCCACCGGCGCGCTTCGCCAAGCCTCTTTTTCGACCGGCGTCTTGTCCTTCGCCTTGACGCTTTCGGCGAAATCGACCAGTCGCTCGGTCGCATCATCGCGCCGGTTAAGGAGCACATCTTCCACTCGGGTCCGCAATTCCGGTTCGATCTCTTCGTAAACTGCGAGCTGCCCCGCGTTCACGATGCCGATATCGAGTCCGGCGCGAATCGCGTGATAGAGAAAAGCGGCATGCATCGCTTCCCGCACCGCGTTGTTCCCGCGGAATGAAAACGAGATGTTGCTGATTCCGCCGCTCGTTCGCGCGCCCGGTAGGTTTGCTTTAATCCAGCGGACCGCTCCCACGAAATCGACTGCGTAATTGCGATGCTCTTCCAAACCGGTTGCGACCGTGAGCACATTCGGATCGAAAATAATGTCGGTCGGCGGAAGCCCGGCCGTTTCCGTCAGGAGCTTATAAGCACGCGCACACACCTCGATCCGCCGTTCGAGATTGTCGGCCTGGCCCTTCTCGTCGAACGCCATCACGATCGTGGCTGCGCCATATTGCCTAACGAGTGCTGCCTGCCGAAGGAACTCTTCCTCGCCATTCTTCAGGCTGATCGAATTCACCACTCCCTTGCCTTGCACGCAGCGCAAGCCAGCTTCGATCACGCTCCACTTCGAGCTGTCGATCATGATCGGAATTCGCGAGATCTCGGGCTCGCTCCCGATCAAATTCAAGAAGCGCGTCATGGAAGCTTCCGAGTCGATCATTCCCTCGTCCATGTTGACGTCGAGAATGTTGGCTCCGCCTTTCACCTGTTGCCGCGCGACCGCTACCGCGCCCTCAAAATCTCCGCCTAAAATAAGTTTCGAAAATCGCGGTGAGCCCGTGATGTTGGTTCGCTCGCCCACCACGACAAAGCCCATCTCATTCGTCACGTTGAGCGGTTCCAGACCCGACAACTGAAGAGTTTCTTTGCTCGCCGCTTTCTCGAGCGGCAACGCGCGGGGCGGGCAATCCCGCACGCTTTCCGCGATCAATCGAATGTGTTCCGGCGTTGTCCCGCAACACCCGCCCACTACATTCAGCCAGCCGTTCTGTGCCCAATCGCGCAGCTGCGGCGCGAGGCTTTCCGGCGTCTCCGGAAAGCCGGTTTCCGAAAGCGGATCAGGCAGTCCGGCGTTCGGATAGGCGCTGGTATAACAGGGCGCGGTGTGCGCGAGCTCCTCGATGTAAGGCCGCATCTCTTTCGGTCCGAGCGCGCAATTCAATCCCACCATCAGCGGATTTGCATGGGCGATCGAAGTCAAAAACGCTTCGACCGTTTGACCGCTTAACATTCGCCCCGAGAGATCCGTCACCGTGCCGGAGACGATCAGGGGCACGGTGCGTTTGAGTTTTTGGAATGCTTCTGCAATCGCCACCAGCGCCGCTTTTGCATTCAGCGTATCGAAGACCGTTTCGACCAGCAGAAGGTCGACTCCGCCTTCCAGTAATCCTAAAACCTGATCGCCGTACGATTGTCGAATTTGGTCGAACGTCACCGCGCGAAAGCTCGGATCATTGACATCGGGAGAAAGCGAAGCCGTCACCGGCATTGGGCCTAACGATCCGGCCACGAATCTTTGTTTGTTCGTCGCAGTGCCGACGGCATCGGCCGCCTCGCGCGCCAGGCGCGCCGCAACCACATTCATCTCGTGGGCGAGCGCGCGCAGCTCGGGGTCATCCACCACTTTTTGGAAGAACTCCGGATCCTTGCGACCGTTTGCCGGCTCTTCCTGGAAAAGAAAATCGTGCAGCCCGATCGTCGTCGCGCTGAAAGTATTCGTCTCGATCAGGTCAGCACCCCCTTGGAGATACTGCGTGTGGATTTCCGCGATAACTTGCGGGCCAGTCAGGAGAAGGACTTCGTTGCTTCCCTTCAGATCCTTGCCTTTCCAATCGCGGAAACGTTCCCCGCGAAATTGCTCCTCCGAGAGCTTGTAGCGCTGCACCATCGTACCCATCGCTCCGTCGAGCACGACGATGCGTTTGCGCAGAAGCGCTTCGAAAGGATGCAGCTGGGCGGAAACCATCGGTCTTCAACTTAAACGACAGGAGCGAACTACGGCAAGGAACAAATTAACGCATCATGATGCGTCGATATGTTGTGCTTCGCCCCGTCGTAGGCATACGGAAGCTAGCGCGGTCGCAGCCTAATCAGCCTAACGAGGGGTCGCGCCGCTACCGCGCGCATCGCTATCGGATGGCGGGACGCTGTTCGATCGCGGCGGCGCGTTGTAAACGCCGGTGCCCTAGCGTTCTTCTACAATCGCCTCGCAGATTTTATCCGCCAACATTTCCCGATGACCGGAGCTGCCGGCCTGACCGCCTTCGCCGCGGTTGCTCAGGAAACCGCACTCGATCAAAACCGAAGGATAGACCGCGTTGCGGATGACCCGGAAATTTGCGGTTCGGACCCCGCGATTACTTGAGTTTGGCATGGTGAGAAGTTTTTGCTGGATCCGTTGCGCGAGGCTCCGCGCATAGGCCGAGTTGTAATACGTTTCGACTCCGTGTACCCCGCGCCGGCGGGCGTCGTTGAAATGAATGCTGACGAAAATCGAATTAGCCTGGCTGTTTCCGATTCTGACCCGCTCATCCAGCGGCACGAAGACATCGGAAGATCGCGTCATCACAGTGTGAAATTGCGATTCGCGCAGTTTGCGATTGAGCCGCTGCGCCACTTCCAGGGTCGAGGCCTTCTCCGGCGGTCCATACCTCCGGGTCGCGCCGCTGTCGCGTCCGCCATGCCCGGCATCGACCACCACGGTGGTAAAAGTGCGGCTGGTGTTTTGTCGCCCTGAGACACCCGGCGTCGAACAACTCGTTAGGCAAACGACGGCTGCGAGCGACAAAAAGGAGAGCCAGATTCGATGCATGCCGATTGATACTCGAAACGAATTCTGCTGCCACTTCTATTCGTCGAAGGCACGACTTCGTCGGCAAAAACCGCTTGTATTTTCGCGCCCCAGATTTAAAGCCGTTAGCTAATTTTATGCTGACCCGATTCGCGATTCTCTCCTTCGTTCTCGCCGTCAATCTTCCCGGCTGCAAAAAGGATCCGACTGCGGTTGCCAGTAGTCAGATGCTAAATCCGACGCCCGGTCCGAGCGCGACCGCGGCCCCTGTGGCTACGCCGATTCCGACGCCTGTAAAACCGGCAATCGATCAGAACGCGCAGGTGATTATTTTTGGTTATCACCGCTTCGAGAAAAAGATTCATCGGCCCGACACCGAGATCACGCCGGAAATGTTCGAGGCGCAAATGAAGGAGCTTCAGGAGAAGAAGATTCCCGTCATCGGCCTGCAGGACTTTTTCGCCTGGAAACGTGGCGAGAAAAGCATCCCGTCGCGGGCCGCTATTATCACCTTCGATGATGGATGGAAATCGCAGTACGAAGTCGGCTGGCCGATCATGAAAAAATACGGCTATCCGCTCACCCTCTTCATTTACACCGAGGGCGTGAAAGGCATGCACTTCGGCGGCGGCGCGGCCATGAGCTGGGAAATGCTGGCCGAGATGCGGGATGCCGGCGTCGACATTCAAGCGCATTCCGCCACCCACCAGGACCTGCGCAAGCCTTACGACAAAGTGCAGAAGAAGCGGCTCAATCCGGAGGAATATCAGCAATGGCTTTCGAACGAAATTGCCGGTTCGAAACAATTGTTGGAACAGAAACTCGGCATTCGCGTGAACTGCTTCGCTGTTCCCTTCGGCTACATCAACGATCCCGTGCGCGAGTTCATCAAGAAGGCCGGCTATGAAGGCGTCTTCACAGTTTACGGTCAACGCCTGACGCACAGTTCGCCTAACGACTCGTTAGGCCGCTATCTGATCGAGGGCAACAAACCGAAAGTTTTCGCGGAGGCGGCGAACTTCAGCGGACCGAGCAGCGGCGGGGCCGCGCCGGTAGCGGAAGTTTCCACGACGGAATTGCAGGCTCAGCCAGCCGAAGGGACGACGGCACGCTCTGCCTTGCCTCTGATCAAGGCGAATCTCGCCAGCCTGGGCGCGATCGATAAAGGCAGCGTGCAAATGCGCGTAAGCGGGCTCGGCGTGGTGCCTGCGAGTTTCGACGAGAAGACGCAGGTGGTTTCCTATCAAGTCACGCAGAAACTCCACGACAAATGTTCGGTCATCGTGGTCGCGACTTCAGGCGGGAAAAAGGTCGAAGCGCATTGGGCTTTCAACATCGATGATGGGACCGGCTCCACGCCGGCGCCTTCTGCGAGCGCGTCACCTTCACCGGTGAAGCGGTAGCCTTAGTCAAAACGTTACTGATTCACGGATATATGCGCGGTAGAAACGCTGAACTGGCAGCGGCGGGGGATCGATAATCTTGAATGTCCCTCTGCGTTGGCCGTGACGGATCCAGGGAACGTGGTCCAGTTGATTGTAGTCGTCAGGTGGTCGGCGTACTGCACGCGATAGCCAGCCTTCTCTGCCGCGGCCTAACGAATCGTGAAGCAGAAGTCCTCTTCTGGAGCGCGCATCGAAAACGCCCTGAAATTCGCCGTCATCCTCGACGCCGCGCTCAACACCGTGAAGAAGCGCGTACAGAACATCCTCTTGAAACTCCGCATCGAGACGCGACTAGCGGCCGCGTTGCGCGCAGCGGAACTTCTCGGCATCGCAAACGCTGACGCTCGGCCCGAGGCTTATCCCGAGACGTTGTGCTGACGAAACGTTAAGCCAGGGCTTTTCGAATCGCACCGAAAAGCTCTTCGGATTCGTACGGCTTCTCGAAATATCCCACTGCGCCAAGCTCCTTCGCCTTTTGCTTGAAGCCCGGTTGTTTGCTCGCGGTGAGGAAGATGATCGGCGTTGGCGTGGGGATCAGGCTTTGAATGCGTTCTGCCACGGAAAAGCCGTTGCCGGCCGGCATCGAAATATCCAGAAGGACCAGCGCTGGAGGATTGCGCACGGCGGCGTTCAATCCAGTAAGCGCGTCATACGTCGTGGTCGTCGCATAGCCTGAAGCTTTGAGACGGACGGAGAGAGCCATCGCGATCTTCTCGTCGTCTTCGATGATCAAAATCTGCTTTGATTCGGGATGTTGTCCTGCTTTCGCATCAGACGACGCGGATTTCAGGGCCGCGACTGCATCCATGCGACTCATCTCACGTTCGATGCTGTGCAATAGCTTTTCAGTGTCGAAAGGCTTCTCGAAAAAACCAACCGCGCGCGAGGCCCAAACCTTCGGCAGGAGCTCCGGATTCTTGGACGCCGTGATGAGGATGATCGGCGCCTCACGGGTCTCGACCATTCGGTGAAAAGTTTCGGCTAACTGAAACCCATCACCTCCGGGCATCGAGATATCGAGGAGAATCAGGTCGGGTTTGACCGTGCGACCCAGGCTCGCTCCCTCGATCGCATCGGATGCGGCCCAGACCGCGTAACGATTTGCTTTGAGGCGAATTTGCAGGGCCAGGACGATTTTCGGATCGTCTTCAACGATGAGTATTTTTTTCATTTTGTTATCAATGCTGGCGCCGTTTGCAGGCGCCTGTTTTGTTCCGGGAGAAGTGGTTCAGGGGCCGAACAGAGTTTCCGAACCGTGTCGACGAACTGCGCTGGAGGGCAGGGTTTGGCCAGCAAAGTGAAAGGCGCGGATTGCAAAGCGCGCTGCATCAGTTCGCTGTCCGGATAGCCGGTGTGCACAATCACGGCGATCGATCCGACATTCTTCCTGATTTCCTGCAGCGTGCTCGGTCCGTCACGTCCTGACATCATTAAGTCGAGGACGACAAGGTCCGGAGTCTTCTGGTTGATTTGTTGCAGCGCATCATTACCTCCGGAGGCGGTTGCGACATCGAACCCGCCCTTCTCGAGCAGGAGACTGAGGGCGTCGCGCATCTGTTCGTCGTCGTCGATGATCAGCACCTGGCGCCGGTTTGCGACGGCTTGCTTCGGAATCGTGAATGCAAACGTGCTGCCGCTGCCGAACACGCTTTCGACCCAAATTTCACCGCCGTGTAAGAGCACCATTTCGCGGCAAAGATATAATCCGAGGCCGACGCCTTTCCCGGGCGTGGCGTCGCCCTCTTTCACTTGAAAGAAACGATCAAAGAGGTTGGCGATCTGGTCTCTTGGAATACCGCGACCGGTATCCGTGACCGAAATTCGGACGTAGCGAGAGTTCTCCAGATCCTCCTCGAGCTTAACGACAATTTGCCCGCCTTCGCCGGTGAATTTCAAAGCATTGTTCAGCAGGTTAGTAAGGATTTGCATGATCCGACTTTCGTCGACCAGGACCTGCTTTACGCGTGCGTCCAACTCTTCGCTCAAGCGGATCTTCTTGCCTGCAGCGACCGGCGCCATAATGGCAGTGGCCCGCTGAATGATGGCCGCGAGGGAGACAGCCTTCAGTTCCATATGCAACTTCCCGGTATCCAGGCGTGTGGCATCGAGCAGGTCGTTGATGTAAACCGCCAGTTCGGTGCAGCTATCCTTGGCAATCCCGAGGTATTTCAGCTGGGTCGAATTGAGTTCTCCCGCCAAGCCATCGATCACGATCGACACGAATTCGCGCGCCGAGGTCAGCGGCGTTTTCAGCTCGTGTGAAAGCGTGTGATAAAAATATTGAATCTCTTTGCTTCGCTTCAGGAGATCGAGATTGGTCTGCTCAAGTTGATCGCGGATGCCGCGCATCTGCTCCTCCGCTCGCTTGCGTTCGGTGATGTCACGGATGTTGCACTGGATGAAGCGCCGCTGATCGACAAAATAGGCGTTGCTGACGAACTCTACTTCCACCCGGCGCCCATCCTTTGTCTCCAAGGGGAGTGCTTCGTAGCGAATGCGATCCTGTTCCTGTAGTCCCGCGAAGGCGCTCTTGCTCGCTTCCATCCCCTTGAATGGACCGATCTCCCATAGCTTCTTTCCCAGGAGCTCTTGCTCGGAGTAGGCGAGTAAAATGCGCAGGTAACGATTGGCATCGACCACCTGCCCGGTCTCTGCATCAAGAATGAGGATTCCATCCTGCGCGGTTTCGAAGAGCCGGCGATAGCGGGTTTCGGAAAGGCGCAACGACTCTTCGGCGCGCCTCCGCGCGGTGATGTCGCGGATGTTGCATTGGATGAAGCGTCGCTCTTCCACGAAGTAGGCGTTGCTGACGAATTCCACTTCCACCCGCTTCCCAGCCTTCGTTTCGAGAGAGAGGCCTTCGTAACGAACCTGGTCTTTTTCCTGCAGCTCAGCGAAGGCGGTCTTGCTCGCTTGCACGCCTTTGAAAGGCCCGATTTCCCAAAGCTTCCTTCCCAGGAATTCCTCTTGGGAATAGCCGAGCAAGATCCGCATGAAAGGGTTTGCATCGACTACCTGGCCGCTCGCGGCATCAAGGATCAGGATTCCATCCTGCGCGGTTTCAAAGAGCCGGCGGTAGCGAGTCTCGGAAAGGCGCAATGACTCTTCGGCGCGGTTGTACCCTGGCGAGATCAGGCTGCGGTCGATCCGGGGAGAGATCACCGGCGCCTGAGGTTGCCGGATCATAGCGCGTTAGTTTCCATGCAGCGCTGCGTTGAGCACATGTCGTTCCGCCGTCGCAGAACGTTCGGGCTTGCACGGTGATCCTCGCGGCGAAGAGATAGCAGGCGAGACGCGCCTTGGCCCGCACCTCGGGGACGATCATGTTGGCTCGCTGGAACGAGGAGCGTTCTCGTGTTACGAGTGCGCCCGCACCTCATGTTTTCACAACTCGGCGATAAGCTTCAGGACATTTTCAAGGACCTGCGCGGGCACGGTTCGATCAGCGAGACGAACATCAATGACGCGTTGCGGCAGGTCCGTCTCGCCCTCCTGGAAGCGGACGTAGATTTTCAGGTCGCAAAGACCTTCATCTCGCGGATCAAGGAGAAGGCGCTGGGTGAGGAAGTGCTGCGCAGCGTGACGCCCGGGCAGCAAATCGTAAAAATTTTTCACGACGAATTGACGACTCTGCTCGGCGGAGATGCGGCTCCGCTGAATCTCGAAAAGCCGGCGCGCATTCTGATGGTCGGTTTGAACGGCGCGGGTAAAACCACTTCGTCGGCCAAGCTCGCGGCTTATCTAAAGAAGCAAGGTCGCCTGCCCTTGTTGATCGCTTCGGATTTGCATCGGCCCGCGGCGATCGAACAACTCGCGACGCTCGCTCGACAAATCGATGTCCCGGTTTACACGCCTAATGAGGCGGAGAAAAATGTGCGCCGATCCGCAGCCGCGAGTTTGGAATGGGCGAAGACGCAGACTGGCAACGTGCAAATTTTCGACACCGCTGGCCGGCAGGAAATCGACGCCGCGCTGATTGAAGAGATCAAACAGCTCAAAGAATTTCTAAAGCCGCAGGAAATTCTTCTCGTCGCTGACGCCGCAACCGGCCAACAGGCGGTCAGCGTTGCCACTCATTTTAACGACGCGCTCGGGATTACCGGCATTATTCTGACCAAACTCGACGGCGACGCCCGCGGCGGCGCGGCGCTTTCCATGCGCGAAGTCACGCAGCGTCCGATCAAGTTCGCCGGCGTCGGCGAGAAGCTGGATCAATTCGAAGCCTTCGTGCCCGATCGACTGGCCGGGCGGATTCTCGGGATGGGCGACATCGTTGGCCTGGTCGAAAAAGCGGCGGAGGCCTTCGACGAAGAAGAAGCCGCGCGGATGGAGAAAAAACTGCGGACCGCTTCGTTCGACTTCAATGATTTTCTGGCCCAATTCAAGATGATGAAGAAGATGGGCCCGCTCGAAAACATCCTTGGCATGATCCCCGGCATGAGTAACGTGCAGGGCCTCTCGGTGGACGAGAAGCAGATCAA
>CAXSFN010000059.1:0-15263 GCA_964236815.1 uncultured Chthoniobacterales bacterium | reverse complement strand
GAACATGGCCGAAGAGCAGAGCACGAATGCGGATGACGGCAACACGATTGAGACCAATCCAGTCGTGGTCGTGCAGGAAGTCGGAGCGCTCGGTCGCGGTTTTCTTCGCCAGATCGGCAGCATGTTTTGGTTCAACGTCAGCACCTTCACGGAAACGATGGACAACGTGCGGCGCGGCCGTTCCCCTTTTCGCGCTTCTAGTTTTTTCCGCCACACCGAACGCGCGGGCGTTGGCTCCGTTCCGCTCGTCGCGATGGTTTCGTTTTTTCTCGGGCTGACGATGGCGTTGCTGACCGGTTATCAATTACAACGCTTCGGCACCGAACGGCTCGTGCCAGGTCTGGTCGCAATCGCGTTCACGCGTGAGCTAGGACCATTACTGACCGGCATCATGCTGGCGGCGCGCATCGGCGCTGCCTTCACCGCGGAACTGGGCACGATGGAAGTTTCCGAAGAAGTGGAAGCGATCGAAGCGATGGGCATCAGCCCGCTGCGCTTCTTAGTCGCACCAAGAATGCTGGCGCTGACTTCGTTGATGCCGTGTCTTTCCGTCATTTCCAGCTTCGCGGCCATCATCGCCACCGCCATCATTTCCGCGGCCTACTTCAATATCGCATCCGTTTATTTTAAGGATCTCGTTCTGAGCAGCCTCCTCATTCGCGACATCGTGACCGGCGTCATCAAAAGTCTGCTCTTCGGTTTTTTGATCGCCTCGATCGCTTGCTACCGCGGATTGAATGTCAAAGGCGGCGCCGCGGGGGTGGGCACATCCACCACTTCCAGTGTCGTGACCGCGATCACCGCGGTGATCGGTTTCGATACCCTCTTCAACGTTGTTTACGTGGTCTTTTTTCCATGAGCGACGCGCCGACGCCACCAGTCGTCGAACTGCGCGATGTGCGTTTATCCTTCGCTGAAACGCGGGTCCTCGACGGCGTTTCCATGCGGGTCGAACCGCTCGATCGACTCGTCGTCATGGGCCAGAGCGGCAGCGGCAAAAGCACCATCCTGCGTTTGATCCTCGGAATTCTGCAACCAACGCATGGTTCGGTTTTCTTCAAACAATTTGAGGTCTCGCGCCTGGCGCGGCGCAAATTACAAAAAATGCGCACCCAGGTCGGGATGGTTTATCAGTACTCAGCTCTGCTCAGCTCGCGGAACGTGCGCGATAATGTCGCGTTGCCCTTAGAAGAACTGACAAGAAAAACCGGGCGCGAGATCGACAAAATCGTGGATGAAAAACTGGAGCTGGTCGGCATGGCCGGGGTGAAAAATCAGATGCCGTCGGAACTCAGCGGTGGTATGCGAAAACGGGTCAGCCTGGCGCGGGCTCTCGCCATGGAACCGGAGCTGATCCTGTTCGACGAACCTTCCGCCGGACTCGATCCTGTGATCAGCTCGGTGATCGATGAACTGATCATCAGCCTGACAGAACAATCAAAGACGACCTCGGTCATCGTCACCCACGAGATGGATAGCGCCTTTCGGATTGGCACAAAAATGGCGATGCTTTACCAGGGAAAGATCATCGAAATGGGCACGCCGGAGGAATTCAAACAATCACAAAATCCAGTGGTGGTGCAGTTCTTGAGCGGGAGCACGGAAGGACCGATTTTGGAAGGAAGCCAGGATGCAATTGCGACGAAATGAAATTTTAACCGGCCTGCTCGTGCTCGCCACGGTCGTGACTTTAACCGGCGTCCTGATCTTGTTAGGGGCGCCCGGGCTCTTCAAACCGCTGGTTAGCTATAAGATTTATATGGATAACGCCGCGGGCATTAAGCTGGGCGCGCCAGTGCTTCTCGCCGGGCGAAAAATCGGGCAGGTGGATAAATTATATTCGCCGGTGACGAAAGAAGAATCGACTCAAGCCATCGCGATGGCCGACGCGCAAAAGCCGGGCGATCCAAACGCGCCGCCGTCGCCGCGCCCGAAGTTTGAAGCACGGATCGACGTGCGCGTGGATAAGGATGCGATCGTTTACAAGGATGCGCGCGCGCGACTCATCACGCTTGGTTTGCTGGGCGAAACCGCGATCGACATTACGGAAGGAAACGAGAGCTCCAGCCGCGCCGAGGACGGACAAACCTTTGCAGGCGAGCGCGTCCCGGAATTCGGCGAGGCAATCGCCAAGATGCTCGACATCATTCAGCCGCTCGCGAAGGAAGCGACCGGCACTTTGAAGGAACTGCAAACCACCGCGCAAAATCTAAGCCGCATCACCGACGAACAATCGCAGCTCAACATGGCCCTGGCGCAGATGCGGACCTTTGCCGAGAACTTGACCAACATGACGGCCACGAATAGTCCGCTTCAGCTCTCGCTCAAGAACGTCGAAAGCTTGACCACCAACATGGACAAAATCGCGACTGACCTAACGAGTAATAACAACATTCCGATCATGCTGCAGAACTTCCGCGATTCTTCCGAGAAATTGAAATCAGCCATGAATGATCTCGCACCCAATTTGAAAGCGACCGGAGCAAACGTGAAAGACCTGACGGCGACAGTGAAGCGGCAACCATGGCGTTTGGTTTGGCCAAGCACGAAAAAATATCCGGACGACGAAAAAGTTGCGAGCGAGACAATCACCGTGCGCAAGACGACGAAAGCACAGCGGGCGTCTGCATCACCGGCCGATCGCAATCATCGCGGCGTCATCTACACGGGCGAATAGCGCACATTGGTCACGAGAGCTCCAAAAGTGACGTCACGCCGTAATCGATAAGCGTGACTGAGACGCCATGCGAGGTCCCTCGGCGCGCTTCGCCAGCCTCGGAATGACCGATCGATGAGTAGCGTCACTCGTTCGCTTTTTTTACCTCGACTAACCTCGCCTTTAAAAACTCCAGGACCGCAGCCTCCACCTGCCGCAAGTCCTGGCTTTGTTCGACGAGCGCCTGCTCGGTCTTGCGCCGCAAACCGTCAATCATTTCACCGGTCAAGTACGTTTCCAGCACCGCCGGATGCACATAACATTTCCGGCAAATCGCCGGCGTGTTGCCGAGGATTTTAGAGACGGCTGCGATCGCATTCTTCACATTTTGCTTCGCTTCTGTCTTGGTCTGAAATGTCTGGTGCGCGTTCAAGGCCACCGCTGCCAAGACCGTCCCCGCCCAGGTGCGGAAATCCTTCGCCGTAAAATTTTCGCCGGTAATTTCCTGCAGATAATCGTTCACGTCCTGCGAGCTGATCGCATGCACCGCCTCTTCATCATCGAGGTAGCCGAACAATTCCTGTCCCGGAAGATCCTGCACTTTTTTGACGATGCGCGCCAAACGGCGATCGGCCACATCAACCTGATGCTCGACGCCGCTCTTTCCGCGAAAATTAAAACGCAACTTGGTTCCGGTGACCTTGACATGCCGGTTCCGCATCGTCGTTAGGCCATACGACTTATTCTCGCGCGCATACTCCTCGTTCCCGACGCGAATGAAAGTCCGCTCCATGATCGAAACGATTGTGGCCAGCACTTTATTTTTCGGCAGGGCCGAGAGAGCGAGATCAGCCTCGACCCGTTCGCGAATTTTCGGCAACGCCGCGCCGAAAATGACCATGCGCTCGTATTTGGTTTCGTCGCGCGCCTCCCGCCATTTTTCGTGATAGCGATATTGCTTGCGCCCGCGCGCGTCCCGCCCGGTCGCCTGTAGATGACCGTTCGAACGCGGGCAAATCCAAACGTCGGCATAGGCTGGCGGAACCGCGAGCCGCCGAATTCGCAACAAACGCGTTTCGTCTTTGATCGACTTTCCGGAAGTGTCGAAATATTCGAAATCGTCGCCCTTCGCTTTACGCGTGTAACCCGGTTGCTCGTCGCTCACATAGCGAAGACCCGCCTCCTCGGCCGCTTCTTCTGGATCGGTGACGATATCCAGATCGGCGATTTTCTTTTTCTCTCGGGCAAGAGCAGCGGCATTCGTGGACATGCCGACAGATACGTTTCCAATCGGCGCGAAGGCCGCATTTTGCGGCGCTCTTCTCTAGCGCGGTCTGTGACGGCCGCCCGGCTTCCCTGGAATCCCTCTCAGCCGGCATAGGCGCCGCTGCAGGAATGCAGGTTAGGCGCCGTAGCTTTTCGTGAACTTCTTTCGCGATTCGCTTTCGGAGGCGGGGGCCACCGGAGGAGGCCCAGAGCTTTCAGATTGAGAAGAAAGAGGCGCATCCGGCGATGTTGCTTCGGAAACCGGAGCCGGTGGCGGTCCGAATGATTTCGGAGCGGGCTTGCCCACTCCTCCGCTTTGCGAAACTTCCACGAACGCCATCTGCAAATTCGCGATCGCGTTTTTCAAGACGGTCGCTTCTTCGGTCGTCAAATTGCCGCGCGTCTTTTCCTGAATCATCGCCAGTTGATCGATGAACATCTTCGCCAGCTCGAGATTCACTTCGCCTTCGCCAGTCTGAGGATTCGGGATCTGACCAAGAAAAAGCGCGGCGTTCTGCGCGTGCATCATGACAAATTCAATGAAGCGCTGCGAAAGCTCGCCGGATTGGGTGTTGGTTTGGACTTCAGCCATTTTCTACTCCTTTGCTTCGTGATCCGAGGGACGGACGGTCGCGAGAACGTACGGTTGCGCGAGAAAATATTTTGCCGCCACTCGTTTCACATCTTCCAGGGTGAGCGCTTCGATCTCGCGCTCGAGCGCTTTGTAATGATCGAAGCCAAGCCCGTACAATTCGTCCAGCGCGGTCATGTAGCCGAGTGAGTCGTTGCTCTGGTTCGCGATCTGTTGCTGCCCGATCAATTTTTTCTTCGAGCGACTCAACTCTTCACTCGTTAGACCGTCGCTCGCCAATTTCCCGATCTCATCGAGCAAGGCGGTTTTCACCGGGCCGATTTTTTGTGGATCGGTCCCGAGATAAAAGGCAAACAACCCCGGAACCAGACCCTGCATTTGCGTGGCGCCGACGTAATAGGCCAGACCCATTTGTTCGCGGATGCGAATGAAGAAGCGCGAGCCCAGATCGCTGCTCGCTTCATCGATCAATTCCAAAGCGTAACGATCCTTGCTAAACAAATCCGCGCCGCGAAACCCAACCATGAGAACGCCCTGCGCTTTCTCGCGCAGACTTTCCACTTCGATCACCTTCTCGATCTGTTTGCTCGGCGCCACATTCGATAACGCCAACTCGCCTGCTTTCATCTTGAGAAGCGCTTGTTCGAAAAGCTCTTTTACCTCCGCCGTTTTCACATTTCCGAAAACGGAGATGACGCCGTTTTTCGCCACGAGAAAACGATCGCGAAACGCGAGCAGGTCTTTGCGCGTCAGTTTCTCGACCGACTCGGTCGCGCCCTTGCCGCGCAAGGCATAGGGATGCTGACCGAAAAGCGCCGCGCGCATCGCATTCCGCGCGACCGCGGTCAGGTGCTCATCCTCGTCTTTGATACCGGCGAGCTGGACTTCTCTTTCACGCTCGACCGCTGCTTCCGGCATGGTGGCGTTGAGCAAAACATCGGCCAGCAACTCGACCGCCAGGCGCAAGTCAGGCTGCGTGATATCGATATTAACGCTGAAACTATTGTTGCCGGAATCGCTCCCGAGATTTCCGCCGACCGCTTCGATTGCATCCGCGGTTTCGTCCGCAGTGCGAGTGGTCGTGCCTTTGAGCAGCGTCTTCGCCATCAAATGCGTGACGCCGTTTGTCTCAGACGTTTCCGCGAGCAAGCCGCCGCGAAAAACCGCCGTGATCGCAACCAGCGGAAGTCGGGCATCTTCGCGCACCAAAATTCTGAGACCGTTCGCGAGTTCGATCTTCTGGATTTCCGCCGTGGCGATCGGCGTCGAAATTTCGGATTTCGACTTCAATGCGCCCTTTGGATTGAGCGAAGTGATGGTGAGATTTTCGGAAATTAGATATTTCGCAGCGACCCGTTGGATGTCGTCAGCCGCGGTCGATTGCACCGCCTCGAGATAGTCGCGCGTGAAATTTAAATTCCGCGTCAGGAACCAATTCGAGCCAAGGTCCGAAGCCTGCCCGCGCATCGTAGTCAGCGCGGCCAGATGATGGCTGAGCGAAATCTTTTTCGCCTTCGCCAGTTCGTCTGCGCTCACGCCGCTCTCTTTCAACTCTTCGACGATCTGCAGGATGAGCCGTTGCGCTCCTTCGCGTTTCTCCGGCTCGGTCGTGGCATCGATCCCCATGATACCCGGTTGTCCCGGCGTGTAGGAGAAAGCGGAAAGACCAAAGGCGAGGCCGGCTTCTTCACGCACACGCCGATAGAGCCGCGAGCTGCGCCCCTCGCCTAAAATCGTCGAGAGAAGATCGAGCGCCGGAACATCCGGGTGCGTGATTTCCGGGATATGCCACGAGAAGGAAAGGCGCGTCAGCTCCGTCTCAAATTCCTGATGAACTTCCCGCAGGCCAAGTTGTGCCGGCTCCTCCGGAATGAAAACCGGCTTGAGGGATTTCGCGGGATAATCTTTAAAAAAATCACCGAGCTGGCGATGCACCGCTTCGGCTTCCACATCGCCCACGACCACGAAGGTGATGTTGTTCGGCACGTAGCGCGTTTTGTAATAGCGCATCACCTGTTCTTGCGTGAGCTGATCGAAAATATCGAGCAAGCCGATAACCGGGAGGCGATAGGGATGACGTTGATAAGTGGTGGCGAACATCAACTGCCCTGCCACCCGATCGGGATCGTCGAACCCCATCGCAAATTCGCGGCGGATGACTTCCTGTTCCTTGGCGTATTCCTGCGCCGGAAGGGTCGAGTTCATCATCGCGTCGGACAAGATATCGACCGCCGCGTTTACGCCCGCTTTTGGAACATCGATCCAATAAACGGTGCGATCGAATGAAGTGTAAGCGTTGATGTATCCGCCGACATCCTGCACCGCTTGCGCGATCGCATTGGCGGGCCGCGTTTTTGTCCCCTTGAACAACATGTGCTCGAGGATGTGGGAGAGACCCGCGCCGAGATGCTCGTCTTCATCGATGCTGCCGGTGGCACACCAAGCCTGCACGCTTGCAACCGGCGCGCTCCGATCTTCCTGCACGATGAGCGTGAGCCCGTTCGGAAGAATCCACTTCTGCGCGTGGCTCGATGGAAAAGCGATGGCCGCGGAGCTGGTCGACGGCGCGGATTTGAGCTGAGCTTTATCGAGCATGATGCAACCGGTGCGCTGAAAAAGGCGCGAGCGGTTACGAGAGTTTCGGCGCAGGCAGGCCCGGCAGCAACTTGGGCGGCGAAGACTTTTGCGGCAGGTACGGCTTCACGAACGCTTCCTGGAAATCGTAAACGCCCTTGAAATCTTCGATCGTATCTTCTTCCGTTTTCCCGAAAATTCCTGCGCCGATCAAATTGAAAACCATGTGCCCGATATCCTCGCAGCAGCGAATTCCCCAATAGGAAAAAACCGTCACCACCATCGGGCCAAATTCCTTCAAGGCATATTGCTTCACGCCCTCGAGCAGCTCCGGACCAGCGACGTGGCGGACGGACGCGCCTTTGATTTTCTTTTGTTGCTTGGTCGTGTAATCGAGCGCATCGCGCAGGAAAACGTAGGCGTCGCGCGAGTAACGCGGATCCGCCGCGACAATGGAATCAAGCGCTTCCGCAAATCCGATTTTTTGCATGAGTATGTTCCGCTCCCCTCCGAACGGACGCCATGATAAGCATCAACGCCGGACGGAGCAACTGTGACGGCTACTCCGACCAGAGAGCAAACTCGCCTCCTCCCGGCGCCGCGAAGTGAAAGCGGCGACCGCCGGGAAAAGAAAAGAGATCGCGCGTGATTTTCCCTCCCAGCCTCACGATTTCTGCGCGCGTCATCTCCAGCTCCGAGCTGTAGAAAACGACCAGCGGAGCGTTCGTGCCGGACCAGGTTTCGTCGGAGCGGAAAAAGCCGCCGGTCGTGCGGCCATCATCAAACGCGATATAATCCGGGCCGTAATCTTGAAACGTCCAGCCAAAGAGCGCGGCGAAGAATTGCTTCGTCTGCGCCAAATCGCGCGACGGCATTTCAATGTAATCGATCGTACTGGGAAGTGATTCGTGCATGGCGAAATCAATAACCGGCTTGGGCTTCGAGCGCGTCGAGATAAATCGAGATACGGTCGTGACGGCGCGGCTCGCGCTCCTGTGTGAGCTCGGCCGCTTTCAGGTAATCGCGGAAGGCGCCGCTCGCGCTACGGGCCTGGGTGGCTTCAAACCAATTTATGTAGTCACCGATCGCGCTCATGCGCCGGCTGATCTGCTCACGCATGGCGCGGAGTTCGGCCAGGCGCTCGGTCAGGTGCTTCTTTTTTCCGCGCACGAGCAGGACGATGATTTTCTGATACTCCGCGATCACGGGACGGAAGAGAGGATTCGCTCGCCCAGAGAAGAGGAGCAGGCGCTGCGTTAGACCCTGTAAAGCAACGTTCGCGTTTGGTTCGCTAACGAAACGGGGAAATTCCTCCAGCGTGTAAATGGCAGTGGCCTGTGCGCGATCGCGGATTTCGAGCTGCAACAGTTGCGCGAGCTGACGTTCCGTTTCTTCGCAATTGAGCATGCGATAGCGCTCGCTCGCGGCGAAACGAGCGACGTTGAAAGCCCAAGCCATTTCCCGCTTATCCGGATCATCTGCCAGCGCCGGAAAATGCTGCGTTAACTCCGCCAATGGATCGTTACTCGCGCGGGGAAGATCGGCCACGAAACGCGCCAACCGCCGATGGCCATCGGGTCCTTCGCTTAACATCGAGATCAAGGCTGCAGCATAGGCGCGGTAAAGCGCGCGCGAAGGCGATTCGAGGAGAGAGGGCTGTTGCTGCAGAAAATCGCCTAACGAGATAATTTTTCCCGAGCCGATTGCAGTCCCAAGCTTTTCCGCCAGGGCTGCGGGATCGAGCGTTGCTCCAAGAGCGAGCGTCCCTTCGAGTAACCAATCAGGTGGTTGCACATACATGGTCCCGGCGGCGGTGTCGGGCGCGGCCCGATACATCATCTCGAGGTAAATTGCGCGAAGCAATTCGCGCTCGACCGCCAATCCTTCGACATCCATTCCGAAGCGCAGCTCAAGCTGCAGCTTCAAACCAAAACCGGTCTGGCTTAGATCTAGTCGGGCCGCCGGAAGCTCGGGCAGATTGGCTTCCGGATATTGCGCGTTAATGACGATGGGCGTCTTCCAATCGTCGCGTTCCTGCAGCAAATGCAGCGCTGTCTTTTTAATTTGTTCCGCAACCTCCGCGACAGCCCCGCGCAGTCGAACGTCGGGCCCGTAAACGATGAATTGTCGTGAGGTGCTTACCGTGCGCCCAGGGGGGGTCGCGTTTCCCATCGAAGGAAAAGCAATGATAGCGATCGAGGCGATGGCGCCTCGAATCCGGGGGGACAAACCAGTTATAGTCCTTCGATTCAAAGGCGGCTCGGCTCCAGCGCGTTTTGCCTGACGAAGGGCGCCGTTGTCATCATCCAAAAGAGTCGAAAAAATCTGGCCGAAGATTGGCGGAAAGAGCACAATCAGGTTAAGTTTAGAAGAGCAGGTGAAGCAGTGAAACCTTCGCCGCTTTCAAGGGTTAAAACCATAGGGAAACAATATATGAACTGGAAAAAATTCACACTCATCGGCGGCGTAACGCTGGCCTTGTTCGCAATCCCAATCGCTTCCACAGAAGCCGCCTCGCGCGGCGCTAGCGGGGGCGGCGGCCGAGGACAAGCGAGCGCCTCCGCGCGCGGATCATCCGCGTTTCGTTCTGGCAGCTCCTTCAACGGGCGGGGACGTTTCAATAACGGCAATCGCTGGAGTAATGGACGTTGGAATGGCCGAGGAAATTATCGGCATTTCTATCCGCGCTATTATTACGGCGGCCTCTATCCGTTCGGGTTCGGGTATCCGTTCGGTTACGGCTATGGCTACGGTTACGGGTTTCCGTATTATGGCGCGTCGGCCGCGCTCTATTACAACGGCACCGGCTACGGATATCGGAACGGAAACGGCCGCGGCAATCTCGCCGTGGAGATCCAACAGGAACTAGCGCGGTCCGGCTACTATCGCGGTTCGATCGATGGCGTGATCGGGAACGGCACCCGCCGGGCGATTCGTGCTTACGAGCGCGCAAACGGCCTCCCCGTCGACGGCCAGGTCGATCAGCAGCTTCTCGAAACGATGGGCGTTTCGTAAGACTCGATCAACGAATCAAAACAAGAGCGGGCTGGCGACGTGGGTCGCGGCCCGCTCTTTACGTTTGCGGCGTGCGCGCCAGAAAAACGATCGCCTGCGGATGCAGCTCCGCGCCGCCCAGCTTGACGATTGATTTCCGTTCGCGTTCCAGAACGCCACGCAGATCTGCAAATACAATATCCCCAAACTGCATCAGCATCGGATGCACCGGAAGTCGCCCGATTTGTCCGCCAAGATTTTTTAGAATTACATCCCCGTTCTGCAAACGGGCCGAATAGGTGCCGGTCGTGAAAATGGAGTAGCCGAAGAGCGATCGTTCCACCGTGACGCGGAAAGTTCCTTCAGTAAATGCGACCGCCGCGCGCTCGAACTTCAGGTAGTTGCTTAACACCGTCTGCTTGCCTTTAACCACGTAAGCCAGGTAGGCGTTTACCTGATCCTGCGTATAACCAGGTGGCGCCACGCGTGGATCCATCGCGGCATTTTCCAGATCAAGATTGATCTGGACCGGAAGGTCCGAAATCTGAGGCGCGGTCGGCATTTCCGGCGGACGCAGCATTTGCACGAGAGCCGCCATGATGAGCGCCGCGAGGACGAGCTTGCTTCCTTGGAAAAATCGCTGCCGGAGCAACGCGCGCCGCGGATCGAGCATCGACTGCAGCCGACGCTGCGTTTCTTTCGGATCTTCCTCTTTTGATTTTGCCTTGGCCAGCGCGGAGCGATCGAGACGCGCTCCACATTCGTGGCAATAAATTCGTTCCGGTTCGTTTTCACGCCGACATTCAGGACAAAGGAGCTTGGTCGTGGCGATCATTCGGACGCTGGCTTATTCGGTTTGCTCTCAGTCGGTTTAGCGGGAGCGGGAGCTGCCGTAGTTCCGCCGCCTTCTTTGTTCCCGGAAGATTTTTCGCCGCCCGTCGAAGTGCTAGCGGGAACGTCCTTCTTGGCTCCTTCTTTGTAAGAATTACTTCGGTAATCCGTGATGTAGAATCCAGAGCCTTTGAAAATCAATCCCGCTCCCGTGCCGAGCAGGCGTTTGACCTTGCCGTGTCCCCAACGCTTTTGCTGGCAATGCTCTTTCGGGCATTCGCGAAAAGTTTCGTCGCGCATCGACTGGAAGACATCGAAATTCTTCCCGCATTTTTCGCATGAATATTCGTAAGTCGGCATCGTTTGCGGTGCTTGGAGGAGGGCGGTCGCCATTGTCACCGAAAGAAAGCAGAATTCAAGCCGACCTCAGGAATGTGGCACGCCGTTCGCTTCCGGTGGGAATTTGACTTCGTCCGTCGCACACCTATAAAAGGCCCCGACTCGATTTTTCCTTATGTCGCGAATCTTTCATCGTTTTTCCAAGTTCACTCTTTGTTCTCTCGCGGGGTTCATGCTCGCTTCTTGCGATGAGGATCCGCGCGCGGCGCAAACTCAATATCTTGGCGGAGTCTACGGTCCCGGTGCGGTCTCGACCGGCGCGCCGCAGGATAGTGTTTCCTACTGGGACGGCGATGGTGCTACCGGGAAGCCGTCAGTAAAAATCAAGCTTTCCGAGCAGCGCGCTTATTTTTATAAAGGGGGCGAGCTCGTCGGCGTTTCTCAGCTCTCCACCGGCCGGGAAGGCCTGGTCACACCCAGCGGAACTTTCAGCATTAGCCAGAAAGACAAGGATCACGTCTCGAGCAAGTATGGTGATTATGTTGATCCCGCCGATAACGTGGTCGTTCCTAATGTCGATGTGACGAAGGATCCAAAACCGCCTGGCACCCGTTTCAAAGGCGCGCCCATGCCTTACTTTATGCGCATTGTGGGCGGCGTCGGCATGCATGCCGGTTACCTTCCGGGTTATCCCGCTTCCCATGGCTGCATTCGCATGCCCGAATTCATGGCGGAAAATTTCTTTCGCTCGGTCAATGCCGGTACGCCGGTCACGATTTCGAATTAAAAAAGTGACGGGTAGGCAAGGCGGAGCGCCGTCGTGGTTTTGAAAATCGCGCTTCGACCAGAGCTAAACATCTCGGCTGGTCGATTGCCATTTTGCCTTAGGTAGGCTCGGCCGCGCGGTGCCGACCCGATGCGCTCTGCGCTTGCACTTGCGCGACGAAAACGCATGCTCGGTGTTTCCCCGAGTGAGCGCATGATTATCATTACCCAAGCGAGCGCGACCGAAGCGCAAATCGAAAAAATCGTAGAGCGCGTGCAAGCATTCGGACTCGAAGCGCAGGTCAGTCGCGGCGGCTCCCGCACCATTGTCGGCGTGATCGGGCCAGAGGAGCTAGTGCGCGAAAAACCGCTCGCCTCCATGCCTGGTGTGGAAGCGATTGTGCCCGTCCTCAAACCTTACAAGCTCGCTTCCAGTCAAGCGCGCCAGAATCCCACCACGGTTGAGATTTGCGGCGTCAGCATCGGAGGCGATTCCGCGGTCACCTTGATTTGCGGTCCGTGCTCGGTCGAGAGCCGCGAGCAAGTGCTTTCGATCGCTCGACTCGTGAAAGATTCCGGCGCGCGAATCCTGCGCGGCGGCGCCTTCAAGCCTCGCACTTCGCCTTACAGCTTTCAGGGATTACGCGAAGAAGGCCTGCGCTTCCTGGCCGACGCACGGAACGAAACCGGTTTGCCTGTAATCACGGAAGTGATGGATGCACGCGATCTTCCGCTCGTGGAACGCTATGCCGATTGCCTGCAGGTCGGAGCGCGCAACATGCAGAATTTTTCGCTCCTAAAAGAAGTGGGCCGCAGCCATCTGCCCGTCCTCCTCAAGCGCGGCTTTGGCGCCACGATTAACGAATTCCTTCTCTGCGCGGAGTATATCTTAAGTGAGGGCAACGCCAATGTGCTGCTTTGCGAGCGCGGCATTCGCACTTTCGAGCCTTCCACTCGCTACACGCTCGACCTCAGTGCGGTGCCGATTCTGAAATCGAAAACGCATCTGCCCGTGATCGTCGATCCGACGCACGGCGTCGGCTTGCGCGAGATCGTTCCTTCCATGGCGCTCGCTGCCGTGGCCGCAGGGGCGGACGCGATCATGATCGAAGTCCACAACTCCCCGGAAGATGCGAAGAGCGATGGCGAACAAGCGCTCATTCCGGACACATTGACCAAGCTCGTCCCGCGTCTGCGTGCGGTCGCAAACGCCATCGGCCGCGACTTGTAGCGACGCTGAATCCGGCCAAGCATTGCCGGTGCAAGACTTCAGCGAAGCGGACCTCCTCGGCCGCATCCTTGAGGCAGAGCCGATTGCGGCAAAGTTGCGGACTAGGCAACGGCCCGCGCGGTTCTCGCATGTGGTTGAACCGGCGCAGCCGTTGCTGATCGCGGCCTTGGCGCGAGAAGTCGGCCAGACACTTTGGGTGGTTTGCCCGACTGTTCGCTCACAGGAACTCCTTTACGAAAGCCTGCTCAACTGGATTCCGTCCGCGCTCTTCCTTCCCGAGGCCGAGTTCGCTGCTGTTGAAAATATTCTGCCCGATCCGGAGATCGCGGCCGAGCGCCTCGCGTTGCTCAGTCGTGTTTCGCAAGTGACCGGCCCGCATCTCATCGTCGCGACTCGCGCTTCACTCGAACAACCTGCACCTAACAAGTCATCGCTCGATTCCGCGGGTCTGCGCTTGAAGCGCGGCGGGCGCGAAAAGATGGATAGCTTGCTCGCTGCCTTGAGCGCGGCCGGCTACGACCGCGTCGCGCAGGTCACGACCCGCGGGCAATTCGCCGTCCGCGGCGGAATTCTCGATCTCTATTCCTGGCAGGCCCAGTTGCCAGTCCGCGCAGAATTTTTCGATGACGAGATTGAATCCTTGCGCGAGTTCGACCTCGATACGCAAACCGCGGTGCGAAATCTTCAGAGCGCCGACCTTCTCCTCGGCGCCGTCGAAGATCAGAGCGGTCAGGTGCGCGATTACATCACGAGCGATCACCTTCAGATCGCGATCGAGCCGGAGCGTGAATCCGACGAAGCCGACATCCAAATCAGCGCGGGTTGGATCGAAGAAGGCGAAACCGAAGACTACAGCGGCGCGTTTCTAGAAGCAGATGTGGGCGAATTCGCGATGGGCGATTTCATGATCGCTGAGGCGAAACGCGCGCAGTTCAGCGCGCGCTTGAAAGAATGGAAAGCCGGTGGCTCGCGCATCGTCATCTACTTCCAGACCGAGGGCGAGATCGAGCGCTTCCGCGAAATCATGGGCGCACTCGATGGAATCGAATTGGCGGAAGGAACGCTGGCCCGCGGTTTTGTTTTTCCGGCGGGCAAATTAATCATCCTTTCCGCTGCGGAACTTTTCGGCCGCTCGACCGCGCATGGCCGCCGCCGCCTGCAGCGCGTGGAAAAACTCGGCCGTAATCGCGCACAGATTGATTTCAGCGAACTAAACGAAGGAGATCTCGTCGTTCATCTCGAGCACGGCATCGGTCGGTTCCAGCAGCTGATGAAAGTGCCAGCGGCCGGCGGCGGGATGCAGGAAGTGCTGGCCTTGGAATTTGCCGACGACGCGAAACTCTACGTTCCGCTTGAGCAAGCTTATCTCGTCTCGCGGTACGTTGGCGTCGGGAAAAGATCGCCCGCTCTCAGTTCGCTCGCGGATGCTAAATGGTCTCGCGCTAAGAAAAACGCGGCCGCGTCCATTTTCGATTACGCCGGGAAGATGCTCGCCGTGCAGGCGGAACGTGAAACGCAGCTCGGCCACGCCTTCGGCGCGGACACGAAATGGCAGGGCGAATTCGAACATTCATTTCCTTACCGCGAGACGGTCGATCAACTCAAAGCGATCCAGGATACGAAACACGACATGGAGCAGGCGCGCTCGATGGATCGCCTTATCTGCGGCGATGTCGGCTACGGCAAGACCGAGGTCGCGATTCGGGCCGCCTTTAAAACCGTCATGGAAGGCAAACAAGTCGCGGTCCTGACCCCGACCACGATTCTGGCCCAACAGCATTTCGAAACTTTCCGCCAGCGCATGCTGGATTACCCGGTCCGCATAGAAATGCTCAGCCGTTTTCGTTCGCCCGCGGAGCAGAGAAAAGTGCTGCGGCTGCTGCGCGAAGGCGGAGTCGATATTGTCATCGGCACGCATCGCCTCATTTCCGGCGACGTCGTTTTCAAAGATCTCGGCCTGGTCGTGATCGATGAAGAGCAGCGTTTCGGCGTCTTGCACAAAGAAAAATTCAAAG
>CAXSFN010000058.1:0-15417 GCA_964236815.1 uncultured Chthoniobacterales bacterium | reverse complement strand
TGTCTGCTCTTCAGCTGCAGCTGCTTCTTGAATGCCTACATGGATTATTACTTCGCCTACAACCAATTCATCTTCACCAACATCATCCGCGCCTTTGGACAGCCTTTCACGATCGTGCCCGTCATCGGCCTCGCCACCGGCACCCTGGCCAAAAAAGATGCCGGTGACGGGTCCGCGCTCTTCAATATTTTGCGCAACCTCGGAGGCTCCTTCGGCATCGCCATCCTCTCGACCATCGTGACTCGGCGCGAACAGTTCCACGATTTCCGCATCGGCGAGCGCATCTCCATCTATGACCCGCAAGTGCAACAACGCCTCGCGGCCTTGCAGGCAAACTTCCTCGCTCGCGGCGCGGATAGCGTCTCCGCCATGCGCGAAGCGCTCGGCAGCATCAAGCAGCTCGTCCGTCGCGAAGCCAACATCATGGCCTTCAACGACGCCTTTTTCTTCGTCGGGATCAGCCTCGTGGCCGCTGCCTTTCTCGTCTGGTTCTGCAAACGGCCCGATCCCGCAAAAGCTACGGAAGCGGCCTGAGTTTTTGATCGGCGGTTGCCTATCGCAATACCGTGTTAGGTCAGTCAAGACAGTTGCTTGTTCAGTTTCCGGGAAGATCTGCGCATCATGCCGACGCGTTCCCTCATGGGCGTGCAATTGACGCGCAATGCTCTGCGGCCAGACGGTGGCTCCTGAGGTAGGACTCGAACCTACGACCAATCGGTTAACAGCCGATCGCTCTACCACTGAGCTACTCAGGATCGTTTGCCCGCCGAAGGAGCGGTGATTTGGTTGCGGGGGCGGGATTTGAACCCGCGGCCTTCAGGTTATGAGCCTGACGAGCTACCAGACTGCTCCACCCCGCGTCTTGAGGTTCGAAGTATGCGACGGTCGCGGGACATTGCAAACGCAAACTCGGAGCGAAGCGCGGTCTCGCGGACGCCTTCCGGCTCAGCGGTGGTCTTATTGAAAATCACTCGCCGGTTGCGCCGCGCGCTTCCTGCTGCGCATGATCGAAAAATCATGACAGCGAAACGGGCGCACGCCCTTGAGCGAGGGAAAATTCTCGTTGGCACGGCGAGCTGGTCGGATCCGGGATTTGTCGAGCGCTGGTATCCGGCGAAAATGGCGGCGGCCGATCGCCTCCCCTGGTACGCGCAGCATTTCGAAATGGTGGAAGTGAACTCGACCTTCTATTCGGTCCCCGCTCCGCGAATGGTGGAACGCTGGTGCCGCAGCACGCCTAACGAGTTCATTTTCGATCTAAAACTTCATCAGCTTCTCTCGCGACATTCAACCACCGCAAAGTTTCTGCCGCGTGTTTTACAGCGCCAGGTCGCGACCGATGCGAAAGGAAAAGTCATTCTCTCCCCGGCGCTCGAGATGGCGATGGTTGAGGAAATTTTGCGCGCGATCTCCATCTTGCGCGATGCCGGAAAACTCGGCGCACTCTTGCTGCAACTCTCGCCCGCTTTCTCGCCGCGAAAGCACAAACTCGAAGAGCTGCATCCCCTCCTTGAATCGCTGAACGGCTATCGCGTCGCAGTCGAGCTACGGAATCGAAATTGGGCGGAGGGCGAGCAGCTTAACCAGATGCTGGAATTTTTTCGCGCGCATTCCGCGACTCTGGTTTCGGTCGATGCGCCGGCCACCAACCATTTCACCATCATGCCGGCAGAGCTCGATGCATCGACCAATCCCGAAATCGCATACCTGCGATTGCACGGGCGTGATGCGCGCGCCTACACGACTGGGAAAACGGTAGCCGCACGCTTCAACTACGATTACAGCGACGACGAGATCGAGGAAGTGGCGGAGCGAAGCGAACGTCTGGCGAAGGATGCGCGCACAGTGCATGTCGTCTTCAATAACAATGCGCTCGATTATGCACCCCATGCGGCTTCGCGTTTGCGCAAGGCGCTACGGCAGATTGTGAAGATTCCGCCACGTCAGCAGGAACTTCCTCTCCCACCGCCAAGTTCGGAGTAAGCTCAGGTGTGCGAAGATTAATGGGACCGTTGCAGCAACTGAAGCGCTGGCTGGCGGCGCATCATTTGCGATTGATGACGATTCAGGACACGCCTCACTCGATCGCGCTTGGATCTGCCATTGGAATATTCTTTGGATTCACCCCGCTGCTTAGTCTCAAGACATTGCTTTCCATCGGCGTAGCCTGGTTGTTTAAGAGCAACAAAATCGCCGCCGCGATTAGTGTCACTTTGCACGATGTCATCCTCCCGATCATGCCGGCGATTTATCTTTGGGAATACAAGCTTGGCGTTTTGGTGCTGCATGGACATTTGCCGCCACGCGGAATCCGGCGGTTAGCCTTTAAGGAATATATCAACTGGACCACATTCCTTAGCGTCGGGTTTCCGATTCTGCTCGGCTCGCTTTTTCTTGCGATGCCGTTTGCGATCGCGGTTTATTTCGTGATGCGCGGGTTGGTGCAAAAGGCGCGCGCGAGTCAGCGGGAGGTGGCGAAGAGCGAGGCCAGTTGAACGACGACCTTTCTCGTTAGGCCCGGTCGCGTTCAGCGAGCCACTCGCGCAGCCGCACCACCGCCGAGGATGCGATCGAGATCCGCCAGCACTTTGCCCGGTCCCAGGTAGGTTTTCCCGTCGTAGCTATCCGAAATGACTCGTCCGCTTGCGTCCACCAAGACCAGGCAGGGGATGCCCGCGCCCGCATATTTTCGCAGGCCTTCGTTCTCGCTTAAGTTGTCGAACGCCACCGCCGGCCAGGGCATCTGCGTGTCGCGCATATAATCCTCCATCGCTGAGGCCGAACGATCCGCGCTCACGAAAACAATCTCAAAATCGGCGTGCGCGGCCGCGACCCGATTGTAAAACTCCACCAGTTGAGGAGTAAACTTCCGGCAATTCGGACACCATCGCGCCGCGAAATAAAGAGCGATGAGCTTTTTCTTTTCCAAGGTTTGATTGTTGAAGGTCTGAAGTATTCCATTCTTGGAGGTGACAAGATTACCGTGGATCGAACTGGCCAACTGACCTGAACCCCCACCGGTCACCGCTTTCTGGACGAAGGCGGCGATTGGATTTGGCGAGCGGTTTTGCGCGGGCGGCGCAGGAGCGATTCGATGTTGCTCGCGCGTTTCCATCTCTTTTCGGGCGTTGACGATTTCATCCGCTGGAATCGCGTAGGCTCCGCTCTTTAAACTGCTGACGAATTCCTGTGTCGCGCCGGCTTGCAGCAAAGACTTTTCCGCTGCGGAATCGACCGCATCGACGAAATGGCGCGCCGACACTTCGCGCAAGACGGCTTCGCTCGAATAACCGCTCCGCAACATCAGGCTCACATCTTTCAGCGTGAGCGGCGGCAATTTGCCGGCGAGGACCACACCTCCGCAATACAGCACGAAAAGAAGGCCAAGGATGAATGTTCGCATGCTTCATTTGCGAGCAGAAGACAAGCCATGCCCGCGCTCGGGAATTCAAACCGACTCGGACACGAATCGAAAGAGAGGCGGGGGCGGGAATCGAACCCACGAATAGCGGTTTTGCAGACCGCTGCCTTACCACTTGGCTACCCCGCCGCGAAGCGAAAATCCAGACTAGGAGCGCGTGCTCGGACTGTCAACGCGAGCAGTCGTTCGATTCGACAACCAAAAGAAGATCTTGCCACGATTCACAGTGTGTCTAGTTAATGTCTAGCTCATTAGATTATCATGTCTATCTCTCCTGCAGATCGGGCTCTTGCTGATTCCGACCTCTTTCAACGCACCGCGTCCGGCGATCACGATTGCCTGGCCGAGTTGCATCGCCGTTATTCCGGCGTGCTGCACGCAACTGCTTTTCGCGTGCTTAATAACGTCCGCGATGCCGAAGAAGTAGTGCAGGAAGCGTTCGTGCAGATCTGGGAAAAGGCTGCGATCTATGATGTCCGCCGTGGGAAGCCGCTCACCTGGGCGATGACGCTAACGCGGAACAAGGCGATCGATCGCCTACGTCGGTTAAACCGGCGCAGTCGTCTGCAACAGGAACTGGAGCGTGAGTCCGAAATCATGAATCGCATGGTGGAAGCAGATTCTTTCGACGCGGCGGTCTCCCACGAAGCGCAAGCCATCGTCCGCAGCGCGGTCATTCAACTCTCGGAGGATCAGCGCCGCGCCATCGAGTTAGCCTTTTTCTCCGGCCTCACCCAAAAAGAAATCGCGCAGCAGCTTCACCAGCCTCTCGGCACCGTGAAAGCGCGCATCCGGCGCGGGATGATGAAGCTCCGGCAGATTCTTGCTCCGATGCTCTAGGTCTCGGACGCAGCAAAAGCTTTGCGTCCACCGGGCGCTTCGACTAGGGACTCGCTTGTGAGTTCCGCCCAGCCGGGTCCGATTCGCGCGGTTGCGAAATTTTTCTTCGAAGGGGACCGCAAATTTTTCATTAAAGGGGTCACCTACGGGCCCTTTCGCCCCGACCGCGACGGCCACTACCTCGGCACGCCGGAACAGCTGGACCGTGATCTCGCGCAAATGCGCTCCATCGGAATCAATCTCCTGCGCATTTATCACCAACCCCCGCTCTGGTTTCTCGATCGTTGTGCCGCCGGGGGTCTGCGCGTTCTGATCACATTACCCTGGGCGAAGCACGTCGAATTTTTGCGCAAAAAAGAAGCGCGTCGCGCGATCGTTAATTCCGTCCGGGACACCGTCGCGGAACATGTCGGGCATCCGGCGATCTTCGGCTATCTCGTCGGCAACGAAATCTCCAGCACGATGGTGCGATGGCTCGGAGTGCGGCGGGTGACTGAATTCGTCGAATATCTGATCCGGGTCGCGCGGGAAGAGAATCCGGATGTTCTTTATTCTTACGCCAGCTATCCGCCCACGGAATTCCTCCTTCCTCAGAACGTCGATTTCTACTGCTTCAACGTTTACCTCCATAACCAGCGCGATTTCGAGCGTTACTTGCTGCGCTTGCAGAATCTTTCCGAGGATCGCCCGCTCATTCTGGGCGAATTCGGAATGGACACCATTCGCCACAGCCAGGAGGAACAAGCTGAAATGCTGGGCTGGCATATCGACAGCGTCGTGAAATGCGGCCTCGCCGGGACCATCTTCTTTGCCTGGACCGATGAATGGTTCACGGGCGAGCAGGAGATTACCGACTGGGCTTTTGGCATCGTTACGCGCGAGCGCGAACCGAAAAAGGTCTTCTCCACCTTGGCCGTTAAACTAGGCCAGGATGACGCCTCTTTGCCACGGCGTCCGCTAGCGCGAATGCCATCCGTGTCTGTCATCGTCTGCTCCTACAACGGCGGCGCGACCCTGGCGGAATGCCTCGACTCGTTAGGTAGAGTCGATTATCCGGACTTCGAAATCCTCCTCGTCGACGACGGCTCGACCGATAACACCGCCGAGATTGCCGCGCGCTTTCCTCATGTCCGTTACATTCACCAGACTAACCACGGACTTAGTCACGCGCGCAACACTGGCGCCGCTGCGGCTAGGGGCGAAGTCTTCGCTTACACCGATTCTGACTGCATGGCCGATCGCGATTGGCTTTACTACCTGATAGCTACCTTGCTTAGTGGAAGCTACGCCGGAGTGGGCGGTCCCAATGTTCCCCCACCCGCGCAGAACTGGGTCCAGGCCTGCGTCGCCGCTGCGCCGGGCGGCCCGAGCCACGTTCTCTTGACCGACACCGTGGCGGAACACATCCCGGGATGTAACATGGCTTGGTACCGCTGGGCCTTCGAAGCTGTAGGTGGCTTCGACTCCGATTATCACAAAGCCGGCGACGACGTCGATTTCTGCTGGCGCGTGCAGCAGGCCGGGCACGAGATCGCGTTCAGTCCAACCGCAATCGTCTGGCACCACCGCCGCTTCACTCTGGCCGCCTTCCAAAAACAGCAGGAAGGCTATGGCGAAGCCGAGTCGATGCTACGCTTCAAGCACCTGATCTTCTTCGGACCAACCGGGACCGCCAAATGGCGCGGCCAGATTTACGGCACTCCGCGCTTCAGCTGGTTTATCAATCGCCCGATCATTTACCATGGCGTTTTCGGCGAAGGCTTCTTCCAATCCATCTACCCCACGCCGCAATCGGAAATCGCCAGTTATTTGAGCAGCGTCGAATGGTTCGCACTTACCATCTTCCTCTTCGGCCTCGGCATCTTCCTCCCCGAGGTCCGCATCGTGCCTTACCTGATGTTCGGCGGAACGCTTTGCGTCGCGCTCTCTTATATGTTGCATGCGCGGATTGAGCCGAAATTCGATACCAGCCCGGCACGCTTGCTCGTGATGTTCCTTGCCTTTTGGCAGCCACTCATCCGCGGCTGGTCGAGGTACTTCACGTGGCTCCAGTTTAAACGCACTCCGCGCGCCGTCATTGCCACGCACGAGTTGCTCCCGGCGGGCTCTGACTACACCGGCACGCTTACCCATCGCAGTTACTGGAGCGACCACGGAAAGGATCGCCACCATCTCCTTAGCTCTATCTTTGACTTAATGGAGGAAGAAGGCTGGCGTTATTCTACCGACACCGGTTGGAACGATTGGGACATTCACATTTACGGTAATTTCTGGTGGAGCATTGCCTTGCAGACGGTGACCGAATATCACGGAGGCGCAAAGTGTCTTACCCGTGTCGCTCTGCGAAATCGCTTCGTTACCACTACCGTCATTATCAATCTCGTCGTGCTAACACTGCTCACCTATCACCAGCTCAATACCAGTAGCTGGGATCTCTGGGTCCTCCTAGGTTACTTCATTTTCATCCTCTTTCTCGGGAGTCGCGCTCGCAAGCTGAAAGCGCGGGTCGCGGAGTTGGTTGACTTGGCCGCCTATCGGGCCGACCTGCAGCGGATTGCGCGACCGCGCCCGTCAGCTCCTATCGCGGTCGAAAAGACCATCGCGGCCGAGAAGGCTAGCTAGCTCTCGCCTTCAGCTTGCGCTGTCAGTTGTGCAATTCGTTCGTTTCTTCGTGATGCTCCTGGTCGTGTTACCTAGCATACTAGTCCCATCAGCGAGCAGGCCTCTCGCATTTTTACGTGGCATTGATCTTGCCTGATAGCTTCCCAAAGTG
This sequence comes from uncultured Chthoniobacterales bacterium, assembly GCA_964236815.1. Lineage (GTDB taxonomy): Bacteria > Verrucomicrobiota > Verrucomicrobiia > Chthoniobacterales > UBA10450 > JACCTI01. The sequence goes on along the minus strand of CAXSFN010000058.1, from coordinate 8,383 downwards.
AACTGCTCCCCGCACGCATCCACCGCCCTTTTGTCATCGTATTAACTGATCTAACACCGTGGTGGGCTTCGTTGCTATCGCGCTTGTATCAGCTATGTTGTGCTGCCGAACATGGCAGTGGCCGGTTTAAGAATTATGGATTCAACTATCTCGGAAAATGGCGTGCTAGTCGCTGCTAAACCGGACCCTTCTTTTGTGATGGCACCGCCGGAACGTCTCTTCTTCCGCCTGCCGCTCGACCGGATCAATTGGACCACCAGTTCTTTCCTTATCGGTACGCTCGCCCTGACTCTGACGGCAGTTCCGCTTTATCTTTGGCGATTCGGTCTCGATTGGTTTCAGGTTGTCTTGTTCTTCGTTATGCTCGGCGCGTGCGGGTTCAGCATTTCCCTGGGATATCATCGGCTCTTCTCGCATCTTGCCTTTCAAGCCAGCTGGCCGATTCGACTCGCGACCCTGATTTTTGGCGCGGGTGCCTTCGAGAATTCAGTCTTGATGTGGGCAAGCGAGCACCGGCGGCACCACAAGCACGTCGATCATGACGAGGACCCTTACAGTATATCGAAAGGCTTCTTCTTCGCCCATATCGGATGGTTACTCTTTAAGCTCAAGCCGGATCATCCTTACGACAATGTAGCCGACCTTCAGAGAGACAAGCTCGTCTCCTGGCAGGACAAACACGTCCAATTGATCGCAGTTATGGTTAGCTTTGTTCTCCCATCTTTGCTCGGCTACTGGTGGAATGGCTGGGCCGGTCTGCTCGGCGCTTTCCTCATCGCGGGTGTAGCGCGCATCGTAGTTTTACAGCACTGCACCTTTCTGATTAACAGTGCCTGCCATACGATGGGCCGCCAGCCTTACTCGACGAAGTGCAGTGCGAGGGACTCCTTTTTTCTAGCGCTCTTCACCTTCGGAGAAGGTTATCATAATTATCACCACGAATTTCAGCATGACTACCGGAATGGGGTTAAGCCGTGGCAAATGGATCCAACCAAGTGGACGATTTGGACGCTGTCGAAGCTGGGCCTGGTCCGAGGGCTTCGCCGCGTTCCGACCGACAAGATTCTAGCGGCAGAAGAGGAGACGCGTTCGGCTGCGTAATCGAGCGGGCGCCTCGCCCGGGCATTTCGAGGTCCGAGGCTGAATTACAAATCCACTTCCCGGCCGAGCTACGATACCTTCTATTATGCGACTCAAACAATTAGCTTATACATTCGGACTTGCGGCTGCTCTCAGCCTCCCACTTCATAAGGTCTCTGCGGCCGATAAGGAGATGGGCGGAAAGGCGACGGCGGCTGAGAAAACCTTCATCATGAAAGCCGCTAACGGCGGCATGACCGAGGTAGACTTGGGCAAAGTAGCTGCCGACAAGGGCGGGAGCTCCGAAGTGAAAGACTTCGGAAATCAAATGGTGAAAGACCACTCGAAGGCGAACGACAAACTCAAAGAAGTCGCCGGAAAAATGGGTGTGACCGTTCCAGCTAAAGTCGACGCCAAGCACCAGGCAAAGGTCGATAAGATGTCGGGCATGTCCGGCGCTGCGTTCGACAAGATGTACGTGAGCGAGATGGTCAAAGCCCACGAGAAAGATATCGCGGACTTCGAAATGGCGGACAAGGAAGTGAAAAATGCCGATCTAAAGAGCTTCATCGAGGAAACAGTTCCGGTGATGAAGGAACATCTCGAAATGATTAAGAAGTTCGACCAGGCAAAGAAATAACTGTGTTGATCTGACGCCCAACGATGAGGGCGTGGCAAACGGAAAGCCCGGCAGCAGCGCTGCCGGGCTTTTCTTTTACTTCTTTTTCTCTGATCCTTAGCCGCCGAGCTTAGCCACCAGTCCTTGAAAAACTCCGGTCACTCCGCCAGCTGGCGCTCGCTCTTTCTTCGGACCTCCGATCGGCGCTTTTTTGGCGCGAAGATTGATCACGGACTTCGCCAGCTTCGTCAGCTTTTTATCGGCCGCGCCCTCTTCTTTCAAAGTCATCTCGAGAAGACGTGCACCTTGTTTGTCGCCGAGTAATTGCGCGTAAGTCCGCGCACAGCCGTATCCGGCGATCTCATAATGCTCAACCCGCTGCGCAGCCGCAATCAGACCGGCGTCGCGCACTTCATCCTCCGCATCTTCCCCAATCATTTCATCGCCTTCCTTCAAGACGCCTTCCATCCCGGCGCACTTCGGCCCGCGGGTTGATTCATCATGGCGTGAGAGAATATCCTCCAACCGTTTTGCCTGCCGTTTCGTTTGTTCCAAATGCTGATTGAAAGCCGCAGCAAGCTGCCGATTCTTGGCCGCCTTCCTCATCTTCGGCAAAGCTTTGATAATTTGCTTCTCCGCGCTGTAGAGATCCTTCAATTCAAGCACGTATAAATCGCGTAACGTTTCCAGTTCCATAGAATTGAGAATCGTAAGTCGTGCGTTGAACGGCTCCCTGTTTGAAGCTGCACTTGGGTGGAGCGATTTTCGCCCTTGAGGTGCACCCCCGAAAGGTTGCCGGTGGCCAATGCTCAATCCGAACGATCTGGCGCGTCGTCTAGCTTCATCTCCGTTGAAGCAGGAGGAGCTGGTAGCTCCGTGTACAGTGATGCGAATGAACGTTCTAAGACAGATACCGGCATGGGTCTTCTTCTAGTTGCAACCACTTTGGAAGTCATCGGTGACGCACTGGTCCGAATGGCGCTTTACAATCATGTCGGTCTTATTTGGATGGGACTCATGGTAAGCGGCGCCGCTCTTCTTTTCGGCTATGGGTTTTCGCTCAACCTCGCACCTCTTGAGTTCGGAAGAGTTATAGGCCTTTATATCCTCACGCTCTTCATTGTCTGGCAGGTCATCAATTGGATTGCTTTCCGAACGTCGCCCAGCCTGCCTATTATGGTCGGAGGCGCACTAATCATAGCGGTGGCCTATCATCACTTTCTGGGAGCCTGCTACCTCAAATTAAAGCGCCGTCGCTGGTCCTAGCCCGACTTTAGGAGAGGAAGGTAAATTGCAGCTCACGCCTGCTCTCTCACTCCACGCGTGTTAGCTTCGGATCGAATGGAACAAAGCTTAATAACAGCTTTTAGTGACGAAGCTTTCACCGCGACGCTGCAGGAAATGGCGCGGCCATTTCGATCGGTGGAAGAGGTAGGATTTGCAATGCGACGCTTGATCGAGGCGGGGTTAGCCGACCTTCCGTTCCCTGGTGAAAGGCGCACTTTGGAAAGATGGCGGGCCTTGGCTGCGGTGGGTGCGCTCGATCTTTCCCTCGCAAAACTCTATGAAGGGCACACCGACGCGCTCGCCATTCTCGCTGAGCTCGGCGGGAAGAAATCCGATGGCCTTTGGGCGGTTTGGGCGGCAGAGCCGCCGGACGGGCGCGTTACCTTGCGAAACGGAACATTGTCGGGCCGGAAGCAATGGTGCTCGGGAGCCGCGGTGATGGATCATGCAATTCTGTCGGCTTGGACGGAAGCAGGCGAGCCAATCCTAGCGCGCGTTTCCCTAAAACAACCGGGCGTGACTATTGAAGTCGGCGGATGGAACGCAGTCGGCATGGCTGCTTCAGAAAGTGTGGCTGTCGTTTTCGACGAAGCCCGCGGGGCCGTAGTCGGTGCGACTGGCGATTACGTGACGCGGCCGGGGTTTTGGCAAGGTGGAGCGGGTATCGCCGCGGTGTGGTATGGCGGAGCGGTCGCGATCGCGCGCCGGCTCAGTTCGTCCAAGCGCGTGATCGACGATCCTCATGCGGCCGCTCATCTTGGTGCAGTTGATACCACATTGCGTGGGGCAAAAGCGTTGCTCGTAGAGACTGCGGCCTGGATTGATTCTCATCCAACCGATAACGCGTCCGCTGCAGCGCTCCGGCTAAGAGCCTGTATCGAAGCCGCGGCTCACGAGATCTTACTGCGAACGGGGCGCGCACTCGGGCCCGGCCCGCTTTGCGGCGACGCCATTCACGCACAACGCTGCGCCGATCTCCCAGTATTTCTGCGGCAAAGCCACGCGGAAGACGATCTCAGTGCACTTGGCCGGGCGGTGCGGAACGATTGCAGTGGGTGGGAACTTTGATTGTCGAAGCACCGGATGAAACGGCTGGCGGTGCAGATAACCGAAGCCCCGGCGGCAGCTTAGATTTGCCATGGCCAGCGCCGCATCCGCTTCTGCGCTCCTGTGTGGTGGTCCCAGTGCGAAATGAAGAAGAACGACTGGCTTCCCTAGTCTGCGCACTGGCCGGGCAGCGAGATCTGCAAGGCAACTCGCTCCCCGCCGTCTCCTACGAGGTGCTACTCTTGCTGAACAATTGCACAGACCGAAGCGCCGCAATCGCGCGTGAATTACAACGCAAGTATTCGAGCCTCATCTTCACGTGGCGGAGGTATGCTTTTCGCCACACGAGTCTCATGTAGGTAAAGCGCGCCAAACTCTCTTCGAAACGGCGTGTCGTCGCTTCGAGTTTCTCCGCCGCCGGGAAGGGCTTATCCTAACGACCGATGCCGATTCCCGGCCAGCACCCGATTGGCTCGCGCAAAACAAGTTGAAATCGCAAACGGCGTCTATGCGGTTGGCGGTCGAATTTTGCTGGAACCGAAAGAGCTGGCAGCCCTTCCGGTTGGTGTGAAAAAATTCTTCCTACTCGACATTGGTTATCGACGCGCGCTGGAAGAGATGCGTTCCCTATACGCTCCCGAAGCGCACGATCCCTTTCCGCGTCACCACCAAACTTTCGGGGGCAGCCTCGCCGTCACCGCCGCAGCTTATCGCCGCGCCGGCGGGATGCCGCTGAAACCCTTCCGCGAAGACGTCGCGCTCTATCAACGAATCGTCGAATCCGGTGGTCTTTTCCGCCACAGCCCAACCGTTCGCGTTTACACTTCCGGCCGCATGATCGGTCGGGCCACCGGCGGTTTGGCGGATGCAATTGGTTGGTGGAACGCTCGGGTCCGCGCGGCCGCTCCGGTCCTGGTGGAATCCGCCGAAGCGGCCGAAGCTCGCTTGCTCGAGCTAGGCCGTTGGTCTCTCTGCCATCCCGGTGCAGTTCCGCCCGCCGCGCTTACCACCACCCCAGACAAACCAAGACGCGGCAAGAGCGCGGATGTTCACATAACTCTCGCCGCATTACGCATCAGAAACGAAGCGGTTCGCCTGCTTCCGCTTTCCGAACGCCTGCAGTTGAAGCTCAAGGAGAATGTGCGCACCGAAACATGTGCGCTGGCAGCCTAGCTTCATGCAGACTGTTCCGCAGCTGCCAACACTCCTTCTTGAACCCGAGCAGCATCCTCTATTACCACCGGAGACAGTCCGTACCTTAGGTTCGGTGATCGTAGTCGCTCCCCACCCGGATGATGAGTCGTTAGGTTGTGGCGGTCTCCTTGCCTTGCTAGGGAATGCCAGAAGTAATGTTCACGTCGTCGTGATGACCGACGGCTCCCGCTCCCATCCCCATTCGACCTCCTATCCAACTGTCCGGCTAGCGGCGCTGCGCGAGCAGGAGACCTTGGATGCCTTGTCTGCGCTTGGCCTGGCTACTAGCTCCGCGCGCTTCCTGCGCTATCCCGATTGCGGGTTACCCTCGGCAGGCGCGCCTGCTTTCGGTAAGGCAACCGAGCGTTTGCACCGGTTGCTCGTCGCGTTGGCGCCCGACACGGTCTTACTTCCATGGCGACGCGATCCGCACTGCGATCATGAAGCTACCTGGACTTTGTGGCGAACGGCCTTTGACAGATTGCGCAAACAGCCGCGCTGGTTGGAGTATCCGATCTGGGCCTGGACTCGCGCGGGAAGCGACGTGGCGCCAAAGGCCAATGAAGGCAGCGCATGGCGGCTCGATATTTCTTCCGTCCTCGCCCGGAAGGAGCGGGCCATCGCGCAGCATCGTTCGCAGATAGGCGGGCTCATCGATGACGACCCGGATGGGTTTTGTCTTGATCCCGTGATGCTGGCGCATTTCGCGCGGCCGTGGGAATTATTTATCGAACCGGCGGATGTCTGACCGCACGCCGCAGATCGAGTTGACACTGAGCGCGAGCGGATCGCTGGCTCCGGATTATTTCGACCGCCTTTACGCTAAACGGTCCGATCCTTGGGAATTCGAAACCAGCCTCTACGAATCGGCTAAATATGAAGCCACTCTCGCGGCATTGCCGCGCGCCTGCTATACCAATGCGCTCGAGCTTGGTTGCTCCATTGGCGTGCTTACACGCCAGCTGGCATCTCGATGCGAGCACTTACTCGCCACCGACGTTTCAGAGGCGGCCTTGAGCCAGGCACGTAACCGTTGCTCTCAGCTTCCGCAGATTACTTTCGAACGACGCGATATCACCGATGGAGTTCCGGAAGGTTCCTTTGATCTCATTCTTGTCTCTGAGGTTGGTTACTATTTTTCCATGCCGGACCTCGAAACCTTGCGCGCGCGGATCGCGGCAGCTCTCGCGCCCAGCGGCCATCTTCTACTCGTCCATTTCACTGGCCTTACAAATTACCCACTTACCGCCGACAGCGTACACGACGCTTTCCTTAGCTGGCCCAACAGACCATGGAATTCGCTTCTAAAAATCCGCAGCGATAACTACCGGCTTGACCTACTGGAACGCAAAAAAGCTAGGCATCGCAGAGTCGCGCCGGTGGAATGGTGCCTAGAAGGCAAAAATCGCGTCGATGCTGGCGGTGAATTGATCGCGCGAATCCCGATCGCCAAAGGGTCTGATGCCGTCGGATAATGCGGCATCGTAGCGCAGTTCCGGCCTGATCGTTAGGCTGGCGAAAGGTTTAAGCGTCGGGATTTTAAAGGAAGCGCCGATGGTTACTTCATTGAAAGTGCCGCGCGAAAAGAATGTGCGCGAATCGATGTTATTCGTCTTGCCGCGCTGTAAATCGATGAAGTCGTCGTTATCGGCGAAGCCGCCTACGAAAAAGCCGGTTTCATCGCGGAAGACCTCTTCCCGAATTCCGAAGCTTAGCCAACTATTGAGCGCATAAGTGAAATAGACGGCCGCTCCGTAAGCTTTCGCATCGCCCGGCACACTTTCGTCCGCGGCGAAATTGCCTTCGCCGATCACGGTTAATTTGTCAGTCGCTTTCCAGGTCACGACGAGATCGTTAAGGAAGCGTTCGCTGTGATTATTCCCGACGTTTTCCGGACCAATGTGCGTCGTAGCTAGGGCTGTTACTTTTCCATCCAGGAAAGTCAGGCCGATCCCGCCATGAAAGCCAAGTGAGTCGTTATTGTCGGTCCTGCTCGTGTTTACGCCGCGCGTCGCACCAGCATAAAGATCGAGCCCTTTGATAGGATGAAAAATCGTCAGGACGCCGGTGTGATTAAGCGGGATACCGAAATTGAAGATGTAGCTGTGCGAATAAAAAACGTTAGTGCGTGGATCGATCGTTTCTGCGCCTTCAAGTGTAACGAATTTGCCGCCCTTAATGTCGAGGCCGCCCGCGGTATTTGGAATCGGGAAGTGCAAAAGGATCCAAGCCTCAACCAGATCGGGCTGCATCAGTTCGCGCTGGGTGTCATCGATTATACCGGTGGAATGAGTGTAGCGAGCGTCGCTCCCGTAAAGGAATTGCGCTTTGAAGCCCCAGTCGAAGCCCTCGCCTGAAGTTGCGAGCGTGCGCTCTGCCGTCAGCACGGCCTGATTAAGCAACACCTCGTTAGACCGATCGGTAAAGAGGTGCCCGAAATTCCGGCCGCTGGTCGGGTCGTCAGGATTAGCGATCACGCCCGCTTCGATCCAACCGTAGAGTTTAAAACGCGCTGCCGGTGCGACCGCTTCCTGCGCTTCGGCTCCACCAACGAAGATGCCGAACAGGAGAATGAAAACTGCCAGGCGCGATCGCGAACGCCGCAGCACGAGAAGAGGCTGGACACCCAGATACGCAAGGGAACTAGCCTTTCTCCATCCGTGGAAATCCGTGTTCATCCGTGGCTATAAATTCGCATCCGCCAACCCAATCTTGAGCCCGCGAATTCCAGTGAGTTTCGGCAACGAAGAATCCGGCTGGCAATAAAACTTTGATCCGTATAAACATCGGGAATCCAAAACACCACTCCTATGTTCGACACAGGCACGACCGGTTTCATGCTTCTCGCCACCAGCCTCGTCATGTTGATGACGCCAGGCCTCGCCTTCTTCTACGGTGGGCTCGCCGGCCGAAGAAATATTCTCGGGATCATGATCCAGAGTTTCGTCTCCATGGGCATCACCACCATCATGTGGTTCATCTTCGGTTACTCACTCTGCTTTAGCGGCGATGCCATGGGCGGGCTCATCGGCAATCTCGACAAGGCCTTCATGCACGGAGTGGATTTGAACTCGCCTTTCCCCGGCAACAGCAAGCTCCCCGAGTTCGTCTTCATGGCTTACCAGATGATGTTCGCCATCATCACGCCCGCGCTCA
>CAXSFN010000057.1:0-16094 GCA_964236815.1 uncultured Chthoniobacterales bacterium | reverse complement strand
AACATGATGTCGATCAACGGAATGATCTCAATCCGCGCGTGCTTCTTTGGGATGGGAGAGGCGACTTCCATATCGGTCGCCTACTTGGTCATTGCAGTGATGTCCATCTCTCCTGCGCGCGCTTTGTTTTGTGCTTCTAACATCACCTCGAGGTTCGTTGCCGCCGTCTGCAGTTCGAACTCCAAGTTAGACACGCGAGAGGTGAAAAAGTTAAACGGCACCAGCGCGAAAATCGCGATACCCAGACCGCAGGCGGTGGCGATAAGCGCTTCCGCGATACCACCGGTCACCGCAGTAACCGCGAGTTCTTCGTTACCGAGGAAACTGAACGAACGCATCAAACCAGTGATCGTTCCTAAGAGACCGAGCAAAGGAGCCAGCGTGACCAGCGTATCCATGACGACGAGGAAACGACCGGCGCGTTTGATCTCAATGCCAGCCGCTACCTGGAGCGCGCCCTGCAAGGATGCGTGCTGATGATTCAGTCCATTCCACATCATGCGCAGCACCGGGTCGCGCGTGGCGCGGGAAAGGCGGGAAGCTTCCGCGACATCGCCATTCTCGATCGCGGTGAAAACTTTCTCAATGCGTTTCGGATCGCGGCGCATCCAGCGGAAGAGCCACCAGAAGCAGCGTTCCAACACCACCGCGATCGCGGTGATGGAAACGATCAAAATTGGCCACATGATCGGACCGCCTTTGTGGAAATTGTCGACCAGAAAATTTCCTGTTTCCGTCTTCGCTGCAGACGTGGCAGCAGGTGAACCCGAGCTGGAAGCGGGAGTTGCAATGCCAGACGCAGTCGATGGCGTCATGCCGGGAGCAGGCGCAAGACCGGGCATGGTAGTCGCGCCCGCGGCGGTTGGACCGACACCGGGCGTCATCGCTGGCGCCATTCCATTCGGCATCGTGCCGGCTGGCGCGATGGTAGGGATGGGCGCACCCGGCGCGATTGCGGCAGGCGCAGTCGGCGCGAGCGCGGGGGTTCCGCCGGGAGGCGGAGCGGACGGTGTAGTTTGGCCGAACGAAGTCAGCGCAAAAGTAATGGAGCAGAGCGAGGCAGTTAGCAGTGTTTTCATAGGTTGATGGAAAGGTTTAATGACCAGCCCAATTCTTGATGACGGTAGTTATCCGCAATCAGACAACGACGAGTCGAGTAAATCTTTTGTGATTCTCTTTTTGTCATGTCGCGCGGGATGACGGAGCCACATCTAGTTCGCATCAACCCGCCTTGTGGGATGTAGGTCGATACGATCAAATTCCATTGGTCGTGGCTATTTTTTTGCGAGCGCGACCGAATTTCGTAAAGGTAACCAATCGCCAATCGCTCCCTCGAGTTGATCGCCCGCTCGAATCGGACCGACGCCGGACGGTGTGCCGGTTAAAATCAAATCGCCCGGGAGAAGAGTGAGACTTTGGCTGGCGAACGAGACAATTTCCGCCACGGAATAAATCATCTGACTAGTGCGCGCCTGTTGCCGGACTTCCCCGTTTTGGCGCAGCGTGATCGGGAGATCGCTCACATCCACCCCCGAATAAATAAAGGGCCCGACCGGCGTGTAGGTATCGAAAGATTTAGCGCGCGCGAATTGCTTTTCCGATGTCTGTAGATCGCGATCGCTGATGTCTTCGCCGATGGTGTAGCCGAAAACGTAGGCAAGTGCGTCCGCTTTTGTCGCATTTTTCGCGCGCCGTCCGATCACGATGCCGAGCTCGAGCTCGAAATGTGTTTGATGTTCCGGATACGCGATCTCAATCGTCCCTTCGTGAGGCAATAACGAAGTCGGCGCCTTGAACCAAATCAACGGCGTACCCAGCGGCGTGCGTTTCATCTCCGCGATGTGCTCGGCATAATTCAATCCGACCGCAATGATCTTGCTCGGCGCGACCGGCAGATCGATTTGCACTTCGCCTAACGAGTGATGCGAGCCCTCCGGTTTGCCGCCGAGCCATGGAGCGCTCGTTAGGCGATGCACCTCTTCTCCGCGCACTTCGCCGAAGAAGAATTCGTCGCCGGATTTAAAGCCCCCGAACATTCCCATAGGGCGCGCAGCCTTTCAGAACGGAGTCGCGCCGGTCAAGCGCGGCGTCTATTTCGGGACAATTGCGAGGTAATCGCGCACGGTTTTTTGTTCGCGAATCGATGTGACGCCGTTCATGCCTTTAAACCAAAAACCGCTCGATGATCCGCCGTCGAGATTGAGCGCGCGCTGAACTTTTAACTCCGGCACGGCGAGCACCGCGGCGAGTTGTGCGAGCGTGACGTAAGAGCAATAGCCGATCGCCGCGCTCTCGTTTGCCATCGTGGCAACAAATGTTCGTCGCGCCGAGCGCGTCTCGTTTAAACCCACGATAGGTTGGCCGCGTTCGACGAGAAACGGTCCGCATTGCCGGGCGGCGAAAGGCTTATTCTTCTGTGAAAATTCGGCCGAGCGTTGAATCTGGACTCGTCCTTTCGTTGCGCTCACGACGCCGCTCAATAATCGCGCCTTTTGCAACGGCGCGATCACGCGTCCGTCGCTCATCAGCAAACCGATCGGCTTGTGATCTGGATCGAAATATCCGCCGTTCACGCCGGCGACGCAGTCCCCCCGTTGCATCTCCGCCGCCAGGCTGCTGTTCGCGGATGCGTCATCGATTACCCGTAGCGTTGCGGATTTCGGTGCAAAACTCGCCAGCTCCATTGTCGCTTCATTCCCGTCATCCGATTTCACTGTCACGTGCCGGTGTTCCACCTTTCGATCGGCGGAAAATTCAGATTGGTTGGAAACAACCGACCACTCCGCGCGCGCCGAGATGCCGCCGCCAATCAAGAGCAGGACCAAAAATTTAAGAATTGCCATTATACTTCGCGAGCAGCGCTTCGAAGCGAGGATCATTTCGAATCGGATCCCAGATCGGATCGAGTCGCAATCGAAGGACCGGAATTCCGACGCGCGCAGAGAGCGAATGTTCCAGGAGCGGCAGCGCAGAGTCGACATCGCCGAGCATCGCGTAAATCTCCGCCAAACCAATTGTCACATCGGGGCCGAGAAAAGCGTCGCGCGTTTCCGGAAGTAATTCCGCCGCGTGGCCCCCTTCCCGCACCGCATCTTCGCTGCGCCCCAGACCCGCGTAAGCCTGTCCAAGTCCAATATGAGCGACGGCCGATTGCGACCTCGTTTGCGCCGCTTCTTCGAGCGCAGGAAGAGCTAAAGAAAAATTTGCTCGAGCCTTCGCTTGGTCGTGTGCCGCCGCGTAGGCAAGACCCAGGAAAAAACTCTTCGGCGCCCCTTGGATAAGGTCGCCTGGCTTTCGATCAGCGCCTGTAGTGCCTCCTCATATTTTCGCTGCAATATCTTTATGTAAGCGCGCGTCCCCACAACGTTTCCTTCAGAATCGGGAGCAACTGACGCACTTGCTACCAGACGCTCCAGTGGCTCGAAGTCGCCCTTAAAAAAAAGGTATAAAAATCCGCGAGCGACCGGAGCTAGAGCGTGGGGCGCCACTGCAATCGCGCGGTCGATCGTCTGCAGCGCATTCCCGAAGTCGCGTAACGATCCGTAGGTCGCGGCGAGATCACTCTAAGCCGTAGCGTCATTGGGATTGACAGATGCCGCCTTCGACTGATTGGCAATCGCTTCGTCCCATTTGCCCTGGCGTCGCTTGATCGCCCCGATCGCGATAAAAACCGTCGAGTTGTTCGGCAAGCCGCGCAATGCGATCGCGAGTCCTGCAACGCACGCTCGTAATCGCGATCGCCGTAATAATAGATCAGGCCGCGAAATGGGTTTCGGGCAACTCCGGTTGCGAGCGGAGCGCTTCCGCGGCGGAGGCACGCGCCTTCGCGATGCGCGCGGGGACGGGATCGAATGCATTGTAGACGAGGCTGTGAAAGCGCGAGAGCGTCGCGTGGGCCAGAGCAAACGCCGGATCAAGCACGATTCTTTTTCCAAGAGCTGTTCGCAGCGCCGTGCTCCCTCCGCGCTTTTGTCCGGCTCGCTTTGGATCGCGAAGACGTCCGTCAGATCACGATCGTAATCTTCCGCCTATATATGTTCGTCAGTCGCGCCGTTGATTAGCTGCACATTGATCCGGACCCGATTCCCGATCCGACGCACGCTCCCTTCCAAAATCGCGCCGACTCCGACCGCCTTTGCGATTTCGCGCACGTTGTGATTACTCACGCGATATCCCATTACTGAGGTGCGCGAGATGACTTTTAGGTCGCCAAGTTTCGATAGACTCGTGAGGACATCGTCTTGAATTCCATCCGCAAAATGGGAATTCTCTTTGTCATCGCTCAAGCTTTCAAACGGCAGGACCGCGATCGATTTGTTTAGCTTGCGACACGCGCGGAAAAAGAAAAAATCCGGCCGCACTGGAAACGAGCAAACCGATCGAACAGCACCGCAATATACCGGCGCCGATGCGATGGGCGCGACGCCTCGATCTTTGGCGTGGTCTTGATTCCATCTGGCGTGACCTCGAAAGCCCAAGCCAGGATGAGCGCGATCGGGAAGCCGATCACAAAAGCACAATGACAAGACGTAATGCCCAGTTCGGTAATTCCCAGGCAGGAAACGCCGCCGACGCGAGCTGAATGATGCCGCCACTTGCGACCGCGTAAGCCATCGCAATGCGGTAAACTTTCCGTCGTTTTAGTTCCTCAAAGAAACCGCTCATCGGCGCTACTTGATTACGGCGCATCGATCTAAAACAAGGGTGATTCCAGAAGCGACGTCGGCTAGCCTCAGCTGAGGGAACGGCGTGAGCGCGAGTCAGCTCCGCGCGTTATCTCGCGATCAACTTCTGGAACCGCGGCTCGCCGTGCAACGGATCCCAGACCGGATCGAGCCGCAGCTCATTCACCGAAATCCCGGCCGGCGTCTTGACCGAGCGTTCCAATGCCGTCAACGCCGTCTCGTGGTCGCCACACATCATATATATGCGCGCACGGCTCACGGCCAGAATCGGCCCATCAAACGCATCCCGGCTTTCCGGCAATAGTTCCACTGCGCGATCTCCTTCCGCCTTCGCTTCGTCGGCCCGCCCAAGGCCCGCGTAGATTAACCCAAGCAAGACATGCCGCGGTCCATCCTCCGGACTTTCCTGCACTGCTGCCTCCGCCCGCAAGCGCGCCTCTTCATAGGAAGGTCTCGCTCTTGGCTCGTCCTTCATTTGCGCATAAACGGTCGCGAGTAAAAACGCTTTCGAGATCGGCGCGCTCGTTTCGCCACGAGATTTCTCCGCCGGACTTCGCTGCAGCAGGCTCACGACTTCATCGAATTTCCGCTGCAGCATTTTCAGATTGAATCGTGTGAGCGTAATCGTGCCGTTCGGGTCCACATTCTCCGGCAGACTAACGAGCAATTTCTCGAGCGGCTCCAAATCTCCCTCCGCGTAAAATTCCACCCGCGTCCGAAGCTCGCGCACTGTGAAAGTGTCCGGCGCCACCGCCACCGCACGATCGAACGTCTTGGCTGCGGCGGGATAATTTCGCGTCGAAAGATAATTCCAACCCATGTTTTCCAGCAGGATCGCATCCTTCGGATCGACCGCGGCCGCCTTCTGATAGCTCGCGTTGGATTCGCTCCATTTTCCCTGCCGGCGCTGAATCGCGGCGATCGCCCGCAAAATCATGGAGTCGTTCGGCAAGCCGGCCCGCGCCGCATCCAGCTCGCTCAAGGCGCGGTCGTAATCGCGCTCTATATAATAATAGACGAGGCCGAGCGCGAAATGGGTCTCGGGCAGATCCGGCTGCAATCTTTGCGCTTCACCCGCAGCCGCGCGCGCCTTCTGCATCCGCGCCGGAACCGATTCGATCGCGTAATACATCCAGCTTTCCAACTGCGCCAGCCGCGCCTGCGCGAGCGCAAACATTGGATCAAGCGCGATCGCCTTCTCGTAAAGCAATTCGGCTCTCAAGACATCGTCGTGGCGCCGATCGGGGCGATTGAAAAGCTCGTGCGCCTGAACCGAGAGAAGATACGCCTCATCATTTTGCGTCGGCTTCGTTTCCATCCGCGCCTTCTCATCGGGCGAGAGTTTCGCTTTCAATTGTCCCGCGATTTCCTGCGCGAGCGCATTCTGAATCGCGAAGACATCGGTCAGATCGCGCTCGTAAACTTCCGCCCACATATGCTGATCGGTTTCAGCATTGATCAACTGCACATTCACACGCACGCGTTTGCCTTCGCGCCGCACGCTTCCCTCCAAAATCGCGCCCACACCGAGCGCGCGGCCGATTTCTTTAATGTTGTGCGCCTTCCCTTTGTAAGGCGTCACCGAGGTGCGCGAAATCACCTTCAGATCGCCGATCTTGGCCAGGCTGGTCAGGACGTCATCCTGAATCCCGTCGCCGAAATATTCGTTCTCCTTATCCTCGCTGAAGTTATCGAACGGGAGAACGGCGATCGATTTCTCCAGTTTTTTTGCGGAGGCACGGGGCAGGAAATAGAATCCCGCGCTCACGGCCATCACGCTTCCGACGACCGCAAGAAGGTAGATATTCCGTCGACGCGGTCGCAGCGCAGGTGGACAATCCTCGTCGGCTCTTAGCGGCCGCGTTTTCTCCACCCCATGCGGGCCGATATCGAACGCCCAGGCCAGGATCAGAGTGATCGGGAACCCACCGAGGATGGCGAGAATCACGAAACGCAGGGTCCAATCCGGCAACTGCAGCGCCGGAAAAACGGTGGCGCCGATTTGAATGAGGAGCCAACCGACCACGGCATATGCCGCCGCCACGCGGTAAACTTTCCTTCGTCGCAGTTCGCAAAGAAACCCGCTTACGGCTGAGCTGTATTCCTTCTCCCCTTGTTCCACCCGCTTACTTTAGCACGCTGCAGTGCGCTTCGGATCGGATTAACACCTCAGCAGTCTCTCGATTCGCTCGCGCAAAGGATCAGGGCAATTAGTCCGGCGATAAACTTTCGAGCGTGCGCGCGCATTCGAGGAGGGAAACTCCGCGGCGAGAAATTGAAACGCGATCACGCCAAGCGCGTAATTGTCTTCCAGCGTGCCGGGTCGGCGCGTCGCCGAGCCGTCAGCATAGATCGGCGGGAGGTACTGGTAGGAACCCCAATGCGCGACCTCGGTCTCGGCAATTCGACAGGCGCCTTCAAAATCGATCAGCCGAATTACACCCCGATGCCGAAAGATATGCGCTGGTTTACAATCGCGCCAAACCAAGCCGGCGTGATGAATTTTTTCGAGCAGAGGTTCGATCTCAGCCAGGATCGACGCAGCCTGTCGCCAGGAAGAACGCGTCGGCTGCACACGGTGCCGAAGAAGCAAAGATGAGCCCTCGATTCGTTCCAAAACCAAATACCGCTTTCGATCCTGCGCGAATTCCCGATACACCGCGGGAACCGGCAAGCTATGCGCGGCGAGCTCGCGCAAGACCCAGCCTTCATGCTTCAACCTTGAATATCCATCTCCACCGCTCCAGTCCGTTTCGCCGTCCGGGCGGCCCTCCTTCAAAATCACAAGACGCGCCGGAGAAACCGAAAGATCGATCGCTTCGTAACAACCTCCCTTCCCTCGCTGAGTAATCGCGCGGTAGGGAAGCAGGTCGCAACCGATCGGTCCGTCCGCAGATGGCCTCGCCGCTTTGCGGCTGCGCGAGAACGGATCGTCGACCCACGGCGGAACCGCGCAGCCGGGCGCGCGTTTCTCTGGTTGAGGTCGACCTGCCGGATCGAAGAGGACATCCGCGGATCGGCCGGGATCGCTCGTTAGGGAACCGAAGCGATAATAGACCAAGCTATTCGCCCGATATCGCAAGTCATAAGGAACCTCCGGACCGCGAAGGTCTCGGGTCGCAGCGTGCAATTCACGCGCAAGAATCAGGGCTTCCTCGCTGGATGTAGGATAAATGGTTAGAAATTTTCCGACCTGCGAGAAGCCCATGTTTCCCGAGTTTAACAACGAAAGAAACTCCAGCGTGGTCGGGACTTTGAAGGCAGTTTTATGCGCGCGAAGAATAGGGCGGACTCGCGCGAAAACTTCGTGGGCAGAAAGTATCGTGGCCGAAACGTGGAGCTTCCAACCTTGTGTCAGGCTGCCCGCATGCGCAGGTCGTGAGTAAGACCAGTAGTCGTCGGCTAACGGCAGACGAGAGGTCGTGCGCGCCCAGCGCCGGCGGAGTGCGCCGGCGAAACCGGCCAGTTTTCCGCTGCTCCCCTTAATCGCGATGCGATGGATGCGCGTAGGCCGCAAAGTCGAGCATCATAAAGGTGGTGGGAGTCGTCCTCCCAAAAAGCTCCCGGTCCTTCTCCGAAACCCCAAGTTCCTTCAATTCCTCCGGCGTTATCTTGAAATGGGCGGCCACCTTTTCGCAAATGGGCAATTTATTCCTGCGCGCCTCAGCAATTTCATGATGAAGCTCGCGCGCAAAATCGGGGTCTTGCAGGATTTTCCGAACGAGTTGTTCGAACGTAAACGTCCCCGACTTCTCTCCACTTTGTGCGTCTTCTTTCATATGGGGCTTCCTTTTGCGAAATTAAACCGGGCGGGGGCGGCGCGGCGCAAGCATTTTATAGCCTGGGCTTCAGTTGCTCGATCAACTTCTGAAATCCCGGATCGGAACGGATGTTATTGAAACGCGGATCGACTCTTAGCCAAACCGTCAGCAACGAGCGTCGCGCCAAAGCCTTCTTCAGCCAGGCAAGCGCGCCTGCGGTATCGTGAGAAGCTGCGCAGACTGTCGCCATCTCATAAGGCGGGAAAGGGTCGGGGGCAGCCAGTGCGGAGCGAACAATCTTCTCCGTCTCCGCAGCTTTTCCCGCTGCGGCGTAAACATAGGCAAGCTCGAGATTCTCTTCCAGGTCTCCACTGAGAGCGCCATACTTGGTGCTCGCCTTGATCGCATCCTCGAACTGCCCCCGAGCCGCATTCGCCAGGCCCATGACCGAATAGGCGGGGGCAAAGTCCGGATCGAGCTTGATCGTTTTTTCGCATTCCTCCACCGCGCCCGCGTAATCCCGCGCCACGAACAAAATCTTCGCCCTGGCCGCGCGAATGATCAGCGCTAGCGGGTCACGTTCTTGCGCAACTTCAATCTCGCGTCGCGCCTCGTCGAAGCGACCTAGCTCGGCGAGGTGCAAGGCGAACCAATGATGCGCGGTGGCGCTGTTTGGATTCAACTCAATCGCCTTGCGAAAAGCCGCTTCACCGCCCGGCCAATCCCACTCGTAATGAGCCAGCAACAGACCGCGCGAAGCGTGCGCCTCCGCCACGTTCGGGTTGATCGCGATCGCACTCGTCACTTCCGGCCAGGCCCGGCTCGCAGCGTCGCCGGCCGAAAGAACTCCATATTCGGCGAGGAGAATATAGGCCGCTGCGATGCCCGCATGACCAAGCGCGAAACCCGGATCTTTCGCAACCGCTTCTTCGAAAAAATGCCGCCCTTCTTTGATCGATTCGTCCGTGCGCTTGTTCATCAAAAAGCGCCCGTGCAAATACAAATCGTACGCCTCTGGATTATTCGTCGGCAGCACTGCGATCTGCTTGCTCTCCTGCAAGTGCAGCTCCACCTGCAAAGCGCTCGCGACTTTTTGCGCGATGTCGCTCTGGAGGGAAAGAGCATCGCGCTCCGTCGAATCGTAGGTTTCATTCCAAAGCTGATAGCCGTTCCCGACATCGATCAGATGGGTGTCGATCCGAACCCGGCCCCCGCTCCGGTTCACGCTTCCTTCGATAAGGTGCGTAACGCTGAGCCGTTTCCCGATCACTCGCACGTCTTCCACTTTGTTTTTAAAAACGAAGGAAGATGAGCGCGCCACCACCAGCAGCCCGCGAATTTTGCCTAACGAGTTGATGATCTGTTCGGTGATTCCGTCGCTGAAGTATTCCTGGTCTTTACCCTGGCTTAAATCAACAAACGGAAGCACGGCAACGGAGCGGCGAATGGGTTCAACGCTGGAAGGCCGCGACCAAAAAACGAACGCGGTCACGCATGCGATCGCCAAGCCAATGCCTCCAAGCAAAAGGAGTCCGCGGCGTTCTCGCCCGGTCTGCCCAATTCCGGAAGGAGCTTGCATCCTCCGCGGCGGATCCGGATTGCCGAGACCCTCTGTGTAGAAATTGAAGACTGATATTCTCCGACCGTGTTTCACCTCGCACTCGCCGAGATCGTGCAGGTGTCGATTCCAACGCGAATACGGGGCCAGGTCTTCAGCCACGCGTTTCGAGACAAGGATGTGCCCGGCATCGCCGCAATCCATCACCCGTTGCGCCATGTCGATGCCGGCTCCGGCCACATTCGAGCGATCGTTTACATCCAGTACCTGGTTAACCGGCCCGCTGTGAATCCCCATCCGTAGAAGAATCTCGGGATGCGGTTTTAACTCCCGGCTGATCTGCATTGCACATTCCACCGGCGCCTCCGGATCATCGAAAAAAACCAGTGCCATCCCGTCGCCCGTGGGCAGACGGGTGAGCTTTCCCTCGGTCTCGGCGGCGCGAAAACGGGGCGCGTTCCGCACGATTCGCGTCAACTCGGCCATGATCCGGCTCTGCTCATGAATGAGCAAAGTCGAGTAAGCCACCACATCGAGGGTCAGGACGTGGGCGATCTCGAGTTTAAGATCTGGTTCGGAATCCGCCGCCATGGTTGCTGGACTCGCGTCGCTCGACACGAAAGCCTAGCTCGACCATTAGCGACAGTTCCTCCTCGGAACTCAAGGCCGATCTCGGCTTCGCTATTTCATTCCAGTCGCGAAAACTGTCTGGAAATGCGGGCTCTCTTTTTCGCGCGAGACAACCGTGACTTCGATCAGCTTGAAGCCCGCTCCTTCCAACCATTGATGCAGTTGCACTTCGCTGAAGCCTAACCAGTGATGTGCATATAACTCGCGCGCGCGCTCAAACCGATGGCTGAGCAAATCGAGAACCACAAGTCGACCGCCTTTCTTTAACATCCGATGCGCGCTTTCGATCGCGCGTTCCGGATGAATGGCGTGATGCAGGGCCTGGCTCAAAATCGCGAGGTCCACCGAACCTTTTTCGATCGGCGGTTCTTCGATGTCGCCGAGCCGGTATTCCAAATTTTTGAAACCGTGATCTGCCGCGAGCTTGGCGCCGAACTCCACCATCTTCGGAGAATTGTCGATCGCGATCACTTTCTTCGCCGTCTTTGCGAGAAGCTGCGATAAGGTCCCCTCGCCTGCGCCAAGATCGGCGACGGTCTGGGCTGGCAGGAGAGAGATCAGTGTGTGCGCCAGCGCCTGCCAGGAACGTCCCGGCACATAACTCCGCCCAAATTTTCCGGCAAGTTCATCGAAATAAGAGCGCGCTTTATCCTGTCGTTTGCGGAGCGCGACTTTCAGCGCGGTCCGATCTCGGGCCGCCTCCGGCAAATCCCGCGCGAGCGTGCGCGTCAGCTCGCTCACCTTCGCCTCAGTCGCGTTCTGCGATCCTTTCTGCGCCATGCCATAATAGACATTCTTACCCGCGCGCCGATCGCTCAGGACCCCGGCGCGCTTCAATTGCGCGAGATGACTGGAAATGCGCGACTGCCCCATCCCCATGATGTCCTGCAATTCCGCCACGGTCAGTTCCTCTTCCTCGAGCAGCAGGATCAAACGCAGCCGCGTTGGATCGGCCAGCAGCCGCAGAAAATTTAAGGTTGACGACATTTCGGAACGGCGAGACGATACATCTACGCATCATGATTGGTCAATATGATGCAGAAGTGAACAGGGTTCAGATTTCAGGGTTCAGACCCGCTGCGCCCTTTCTCCAAATCCTGAATCCCGAACCCTGAAACCTTTTTAGATATGCTTCGTCGTTTCATTTTTGCTTCCGAATCCGTTGGGGAAGGTCACCCCGATAAAGTTTGCGACACCATTTCCGATGCTGTCCTCGACGCCTGTCTCACGGTCGACAAAAAAAGTCGGGTCGCGTGTGAAACTTACGCGAAGAGCAACGTGGTTGTCGTCGGCGGTGAGATCACGACGAAAGCAAAGCTCGATTACGTCGAGATCGTGCGCGATGCCGTGCGCGAGATCGGTTACGTGAATGACGACGACGTTTTTCACGCCGATCGTATCTTCGTCCAGAACATCATCACCTGTCAGTCTGCGGATATCGCCCAAGGTGTCGACGCGAAGAAGGCGAAGGGAAAAAAATCATCGGAGCAAGGCGCGGGCGATCAGGGTTTGATGTTCGGTTTCGCCTGCGACGACACGCCGGAGTTGATGCCGGCGCCTATCATGTTCGCGCATCGTCTCGGTCGCGAGCTCACCCGCATCCGCAAGAGCGGGAAAGCCGATTGGCTGCGGCCGGATGCGAAGTCGCAGGTCTCGGTTATTTACGAAGAGGGAAAGCCCGTCGGCATTTCCAACGTCGTCATCTCGACCCAGCACGCCTCCGAGAAAGACCACGGCGAGATCGAAAAGTTTTGTATCGAAAAGGTCATCCGCAAAATTTTGCCCAAAGACATGGTCAACGGCAAAACGCAGTTCCTCATCAACCCAACGGGCCGGTTTGTCATCGGCGGTCCACAAGGCGACACCGGTCTGACCGGCCGCAAGATCATCGTCGATAGTTACGGCGGCTGGGGCCGTCACGGCGGCGGCGCATTTTCCGGAAAAGATCCGAGCAAAGTGGATCGCAGCGCCGCCTACATGGGACGCTGGGTTGCGAAGAATGTTGTTGCCGCCGGCCTGGCGAAACGTTGCGAAATTCAGTTCGCCTATGCCATCGGCTATCCCGACCCGGTCAGCATGAATATCAACACCTTCGGCACCAACACCGTTGCCGAAGAATCGATCGAGCACGCGGTCAATCGCATCTTTTCCTTCAAGCCCGCCGACATCGTGGAGCAGCTTGATCTACTTCGGCCGATTTATTCGAAGACCACCAACTATGGCCACTTCGGCAAAGACGATCCGGAAATTACCTGGGAAAAAACCGACAAGGCTGCCGCACTGAAAAAAGCGGCGCGCTGATTTACTTCAAAAAAATATGAGCACCCAAACCATCACCAAACCTAAGACTAACGACTACAAGGTCGCCGACATTTCACTGGCCGATTTCGGTCGTCGCGAAATCGACATCGCTGAGCAGGAAATGCCCGGCCTGATGTCGATCCGCAAAAAGCACGCCGCCGCGAAGCCGCTGAAAAATGTGCGCATCACCGGCTCGTTGCACATGACGATTCAGACCGCTGTGCTGATTGAGACGCTGGTCGATCTCGGCGCCGACGTGCGCTGGTGTTCCTGCAACATATTTTCGACGCAGGACCACGCCGCGGCTGCGATCGCAAAATCCGGCGTACCTGTCTTCGCCTGGAAAGGCGAGTCGCTCGAAGAATACTGGTGGTGCACCGATCAGGCGCTCTCCTTCCCCGGTGGCAAGGGCCCCGAGATGGTGGTCGATGACGGCGGCGACGTGACCTTGTTTATCCACAAGGGCTATGAGCTCGAAGAGGGCAGCGACTGGATCGACACCGAAGCGAGCAGTGCCGAAGAAAAGGTGATCAAGGACGCGCTCCGTGAAGCGAAGGTTCAGAATCCGTTTCGTTGGCACGAAGTCGTCAAAGAATGGCGCGGCGTCTCGGAAGAGACAACGACCGGCGTTCATCGCCTCTATCAAATGCTGCAAGCCGGCAAGCTCCTCGTTCCCGCGATCAACGTGAACGACACCGCCACGAAGTCTAAGTTCGACAACCTCTACGGCTGCCGCCACTCACTAGTCGATGGTTTGAACCGCGCGCTCGACGTCATGATCTCCGGCAAAGTCGCGGTCGTCTGCGGCTACGGCGACGTGGGCAAAGGCTGCGCCCAATCCCTCCGCGGACAGGGCGCACGCGTCATCGTGACCGAGATCGATCCGATCAACGCGCTCCAAGCCGCGATGGAAGGCTACGAAGTCACCACCATCGAAGACACGCTCGGCCGTGGCGACATCTACGTCACCACCACTGGTAACGTCGACATCATCACCTTCGACCACATGTCGAAGATGAAGAACCAGGCCGTCGTTTGTAACATCGGCCACTTCGATAACGAAATTCAGGTCGACCTACTTAACACCACCAAGGGCGTGAAGCGGACCAACATCAAACCACAGGTCGACAAGTATAGCTTCGAAGACGGCCATGAGATCTTCATGCTTGCCGAAGGCCGCCTGGTGAACCTCGGTTGCGCCACCGGCCATCCGTCGTTTGTCATGTCGAACAGCTTCAGTAACCAAGTCCTCGCGCAGCTCGACCTCTGGGCCGGCAAAGACAAGTACAAAGCCGGCGTTTACATCCTGCCAAAGAAACTCGACGAAGAAGTCGCGCGTTTGCACCTCGAGAAGATTGGGGTCAAGCTCACGACCTTAACCAAGAAGCAATCCGAGTATCTCGGCGTGCCGGTCGAAGGTCCGTATAAGTCCGAGCACTACCGCTACTAACTCGTCCAACTAGGAAGGCCCGTGGCTTCCAATAACTAACGCGAAGGCGAACGGCGATCCCGTTCGCCTTCGCTTTTTCCAAGCTGTCGTCGTCCCTGACTATTCGTTAGGCTTCGCCGCCGTTTCCGCATACCTGGGTTCCTTCACCTGCTTGCGGATGGCGTCGAAGATCTTGCGGATCGCGATCCGGCTGCCTTTCTCCGCGATGAACTTCGGGACCGCGCCGCCACTGTCGGTGTAAACGGTATAAGTCGCGCGGGTCGCATTGGGGCCATCCGGTTCAAGGAGCCATCCGCCTTCGCACAACTTCACTCGCATCACCCCCGACTTGGCCACCGGCCCGAGGTCGTTCGCAGTTTCCCAACGAATCCGATAGGTCGCGCCGGCTGTCCCGGGCGAAACCTCGTGATGCGTGCGCAGGGTGTAATCGCGATCGCTCAAGAGGGGCAGCTTAAGCCGCTGGTAAACCACGACGCCTTCCCGGTCGCGTTTCAGGATGCGGCATTCTGCGGTGTAAGGCATGAAGCTCGGGTAAGCTTCACTATCATCGAGCACGGCGAAAACGGACTCGGTCGGCGCAGCGATCAGGCCGATCGCCCGGAATTCTTTCAGGGCTGAGGCTTCGCGCCTGCGACTTTGCAGAGAGAGATCTTTACCGGCTGATTCGGTCTCCCATTTGGTGGCGTCGGTCTTGTCGTCCGTTGCGGGTTCCACCGGCTCGGCTGCGAACGCCGAAACCGAGAGGAGCAGCAGCACAACAGTCAGAAAGCGAAGTTTCACGAAGCGGCGCCCGCAGGCGCCACAGATGATTCGAGTTTCGCCCGCTCGACGGCCCTTTGAGCCTTATCGCTCTAACTCTCGGCAAAACTGAAACGGAGCGCCTTGTGCAAACGCGGCGGAAGCGCGGGCAGATTGCGCCGTTCGATCAGGAAAGTAATGACGCCGGCCAACTCCTTGAAGACGTAATTCTTATTCACCGCACCTTGCAGGTATTGTTCGCCGCTGCTTCCGCCGGTGCCAACGCGGGTGCCGATCATGCGCCGGACCATTTGCAGATGGCGGTAGCGGAAGGTGGCGAGCTGTTCGTCGATCTCGATCAGCGCGTTGAGCAGAGCGAAGGGTAAACGGAAAAGCGGCTCGTCTCGATAAAGCATGATGAAGAGGACGGCGCGGAGCGCAGCCGGGGAGAAATCGCCCCAGCCCTGCTCGAAAAAGATGTGGTCGAACTTGCCTAACAAGTCCTTTTTGTCATCGCGCTCGGACAGGCTGTGCTCGAAGAGAGTCCGGTAGCGATTCCAAAACGCCGGCCGATCTTTCGTCGCCGCGTCCTCACCCCATTCGCTCCAAAACGATTCTTCGAAGAACGGCGTCCGCGCCAGCCAGCGCTCGACCATCTGCAAAAGGCTCGGCCCTTTTTCGAATTCGCCGAGCTGCTCGAAGTCGGCCTGATTAAATCCGCCGAGTTCGGTGTGCTTGTAATATTCCGGGCGGAAGCGCTGCTCCATCCGCAGGCCTAACGAGGCCTCGATCTGCCGGAATTGTTTGCTCTGGAAACCGGAGGCGCCGTGAAGCAATTCGCGGAACTCGAGGAAATCGAGCGGCGTCATCGTTTCCAGGACGTCGACCTGATGATTGAGCAGCTTCCAAATCTCGACGATGCGCCGGAGCCGATGCACCACCACGTTCATGTCCGGGCCGTCGTCGTCGGC
>CAXSFN010000056.1:0-18648 GCA_964236815.1 uncultured Chthoniobacterales bacterium | reverse complement strand
CGCTCGCGCGATGCGGATTCTGGTGACGGGCGGCGCGGGTTTCATCGGCTCGCATCTGGTCGAAAAATTATTAGTCGCCGGACACGAAGTCTCAATTCTCGATGACTTCAACGATTTTTACGATCCGGCAATCAAGCGAGGCAATATTTCTGCGGTCGCGGACCAAATTCGCATTCATGAAGTGGATCTGCGCGACGCGGAACGGGTGAATGAAATTTTCCGCAGCGAGAAATTCGACACGGTCGCGCACCTCGCGGCGCGCGCGGGGGTGCGGCCATCGATTCATGACCCGCAGCTCTATTACGACACAAATGTGAATGGCACATTGCATCTGCTGGAAGCAGCGCGCCTCTCCGAGGTCGAGCGTTTCATCTTTGCCTCCAGCTCTTCGGTTTACGGCATCTCAAAAGAGATTCCGTTTTCGGAGGCTCTGCATCTTACGCAAACGATCAGTCCCTACGCGGCCACGAAAATCGCCGGCGAATTTCTTTGTTCGACCTATTCCCATCTCTATCGCATGCGGGTCGTCGCCTTGCGTTTCTTCACCGTTTACGGCGCGCGCCAACGGCCCGATCTCGCCATCCATCAGTTCACGCGCCGTATCCAGGCGGGCGAAGCGATCAACCAGTTCGGCGATGGCGGCACGCGTCGCGACTACACTTATATAGAGGACATAATTCAGGGCGTGATGGCTGCGCTCGAATACCGAGGCCCGCTTTTCGACACCTTCAATCTGGGCGAAAATCAGACGATCGAGCTGCGAGAATTGATCCGAGCTCTTGAGAACGCGCTCGGAAAGAAAGCGAAGATCAATCAATTGCCAGAACAAGCGGGCGACGTGCCGCTGACTTGCGCGGATATTTCGAAAGCCAGGCGATTGCTTGGATACAATCCGACCACGCCGCTGAGCATCGGGTTGCCGAAATTTATCGAATGGTACCGCGCGAATGCTCGATAACTCGTCCTTCGTCGTCCTTGATTCCTCTCTCTTCAGAAAAATGTAACGGAGCGCGAGACGAAGCGATACGCGGTCGAGTTCTTGCAATCCCCCTTAATCCACCATAGTTATTCACAGATGTCGGGAGTGTTCTTCGAATTTCCGGGCGTCCGCTTTTCGCGACGATTCAGACTTCTTGTGGCGGCGATGCGATCTTTCGCCTCTCTGTTGATTCGTCGAGTGACCCCTGCGGCGCGCCAATCTTTTCGAACCCATTCCCGACGCCAGGTGGCGAAGTTTTCGGCGGCAACGCGATTAGCTTTCGAATGGACCCTGCGGGGTTCGCGTGCCGCGGATCGGGCATCCCAGGATGCGCTCCGCCCGCAATATAATTCGGTTAACCCTGAGGATCATTATGACAACTCAATCATCGGGAAGAGGCCCGCGGCGTTCGCGCGGCGGCCGTTCTCGCAAAGGGGGCGGCGATCGTCCCTACCGGCCACGAAACAGCGAGACCAAAGCGCCGGCCAAGCAGTCACTTTGGCAAAAAATCACCGCCTTTTTCAACGGCGGCAGCAGCAATGGCTCCGCTTCGACCAAAAGCGTAGAGGCTCCACGCAACGGTACGGCGACGCCGCGCCCGCAATCGCGCAAGCCTGAGTCAGTCGCAGTCACAACGCCGCGTCTTTACGTCGGCAATCTATCGTTCGACGCCACAGAGAGCGATCTTTTCGAGCTCTTCAACGGCGTCGGCCAGGTGCAAAACGCGGAGGTGGTGACCTATAAACACAACCAGCGCTCGAAAGGTTTTGCTTTCGTGCAGATGAACACAGTGGAAGAAGCGCAGCGGGCCGTCTCCGAGCTGCATGACAAGGAATTCCTCGGGCGCAAGCTGCTGGTGAGCGGCGCGAAGTCGAGCGAGCATCATTCCGCTAGTTAACGGCGAATTGTTTTACGGAACGGGAGACTCGGCAGCCCACGCTGTCAGTCTCCCGTTTTTTTTAAATCCTGTCTTCTTGAGCGAAGCGAAGGATCTCTGGCCCATTCCCGATATCCAGCGTGGCTTGACCGCAAATAGTCAGAAATTCTTCGCTCCGCCTTTGCAGGGAACGACAGACGACCAAAAATGAAGCGTGTCTTCTACCTTGTCGGAGCGACCGCGGTTGGTAAGTCCGAGATCGCGGCGGAGGTCGCAAGCATCTGCGGAGGCGAGATCGTTAATGCTGATGCCTTTCAAATTTACGCCGGCCTGAATGTGCTGACCGCAAAACCGGAGCCCGCACTTCTTCGCCAAGTCCCGCACCATTTGGTCGGACATGTCTCGTTAGGCGAAGAGATGAACGCCGAGCGATTTCGAATCGCTGCCATCGACGCGATCGAACATATCCAGCTGCGCGGAAAGCCGGCCTTCGTTGTCGGAGGAAGCGGGATGTATGTGAAAGCCCTGACCGACGGTCTCTCACTCTTGCCGAAATCCGATCCGAAGTTGCGGGAGGAATTGGATCAATTTAGCGAAGGCGAATTACTCGTTAGGCTTTTTCACCGCGACCCCGAGGCTGCGCGCACCATCGATGCAAAAAACAAACGGCGCCTGATCCGCGCGCTGGAAATTTGCTTGTTAACTGGCCGGCCCGTCTCAGGACAGCGCATGCGATCCCCCGCGACGAACGCCGCCGGCGTGTTTCTTTTTCGCGACCGTGAGGATCTTTACCAGCGCATCAATTCCCGAGTTGAAACGATGTTCGCGCACGGTGTGGTCGAGGAAGTTCGCACAACCGCGGAGATTGGTACGACCGCCGCGCAAACGCTCGGGCTGGCGCAAATACGAGCGCTCAATGCCGGCGTGATTTCAGAAGCGGAATGCGTCGCAGCCATTCAACAAGCGACCCGCCGCTACGCCAAAAGGCAATTGACCTGGTTCCGGCGCCAAACTAATTTTGCGCCACTGAATCTGACACATCACGGCTCGGCAGAGGCCATCGAATGGATCGCGCGGAAAGCACGCCTTTCCTTTACGCAATCAGGATGATCGAAGTTCAGGCGAAGAAGAGACCGGAGCGCGCGCTGCTTGTTGGCTTGGAACAGGATGGTGTCTCGAAGTGGGACCTGGCCGATTCCATGGAAGAACTGCGTGAGCTGGTCAGCTCGGCGGGCGCGCAAGTCGTTAACACAGTCACGCAAAGATTAGAGAAGCCGACTGCGCCTTATTATATCGGCAAAGGGAAGGCGGAGATGATCAAGGATTCATTCCAGGACCAGCAGGTCACCTCGGTTATTTTCGACAACGAGCTTTCGCCCGCGCAGGGGCGGAATTTGGAAAATCTTTTTTCCCGCAAAGTCCTCGATCGCACCCAGCTCATTCTCGATATTTTCGCGCAACGCGCCCGCAGCCGCGAAGGCCGGCTCCAGATCGAGCTCGCGCAACTGCAGTATCTTCTCCCGCGTTTAACCAGAATGTGGACGCACCTTTCGCGGCAAACTGGTGGAATCGGCACGCGCGGCCCGGGCGAAACACAGCTCGAAGTCGATCGTCGTCGCGTGCAGGAACGGATCGCGCGTCTCGAGCGCGAGCTGGAAGGCGTGCGCAAAGTTCGTGGCGTGCAGCGTGAAGGCCGGCGTCGCCACCAATGGCCGGTCGGCGCCGTGGTCGGCTACACAAATGCCGGCAAGTCCACCCTTTTGAACCTGCTCACGGGCGCCGACGTCGTCGCGGAAAATCGTCTTTTTGCCACGCTCGATCCGACGACGCGCAGTTTCACTTTACCGAACAAACGGCGGATGCTGTTGACCGACACGGTCGGTTTTCTGCGCAACCTGCCCCACACCCTGATCGAATCGTTCAAGGCTACGCTCGAAGAAGTGAACGAAGCGGACCTGCTCATTCATGTGGTGGACGTCAGTCATCCGCGCGTCGATGAGCAGATTGAGGCTGTGCACGATGTCCTGAAAGAGCTCGACGCCCACGGCAAACAAACGCTGCTCGTCTTCAACAAAATGGACGCCGTCCAAGATCAGGAATTGGTCGCCGCTTATCGCGCGCGATTTCCCCGAAGTGTCGCGATTTCCGCTCGCACCGGTGAAAACGTTGGCGCGCTCGTGCTGGCCTTGCAGAACGAAGTGAGCGCGTGGCGCTTGAATCTCCGCTTCCGCATTCCGCTAAGCGCATCGGGTTTGATCGCGGAGATCCATCGCGTCGGGCACGTGCTCGAGCTGCGTTACAAAGGCGAAGTCGCGATTGTGGTCGCGCACGTGCCGCCGCAGCTGGAGCAGAAGCTTGCAGACTTCGCCGAGAAGTAATCATTTCGGCATGTCGGCCGGAAATTCAAAGAGCCACTGGCGTCAGCGGCTGAATGCGAAGTTCGGCCTGGATAAAATGCCGGTCGTCCGGAAGCTCGTCTATTCCGTCATCGGCATCACCGTGCTCGTGATCGGCATGGTCATGATTTTACTGCCGGGTCCCGCTTTCATCGTCATCCCGCTCGGCCTCGCCATTCTGGCGAGCGAATACGCCTGGGCGCGAAATATCTGGCGGCGCGGGACGGTTTTTGTCGAACGCATCAAACGCAAGGCCGTGCGCAAATGACGGTGCGCGATCGGGTCAAGCAATTGGTCGAAGCGTTTCCGGAAATTTATCCGGGCGCGCATTGCGAGCTGGATTTCAAAACGCCTTTGCAATTGCTGGTCGCGACGATTCTTTCCGCGCAATGCACCGATAAGCGGGTCAATCTGGTAACGCCGAAACTGTTCGCGCGTTACCGGACCGCGGCTGATTACGTAAAAGCGCCGCCGGCGGAATTGGAGGATGCGATCCGCTCGACCGGTTTTTTTCGCGCGAAGACGAGGAGCATTCGTGGCGCCGCCATTGCCATTCAGGAGAAGCATGGCGGCGAGGTGCCGGCCACGATGGAAGAACTGCATGCGCTGCCGGGAGTCGGGCGCAAGACTGCGAATGTCGTGCTCGGAAATGCCTTCGGAATAGACGAAGGCATCGTGGTCGACACGCATGTCGCGCGCCTCTCGCATCGGCTGCGCCTAACGAAACAAAGCGACGCGGAAAAAATTGAAACCGATTTGATGAAAGTGGTGCCGCGCGAGCATTGGACGATCTGGAGTCATTGGCTCATCTGGCACGGACGGCGCCGATGTTTTGCGAGGAAACCGGATTGCCGGCAGTGCGAAGTGTTTCGTCTCTGCCCGAGCGGGAAAATCTTTATCCGCACCGGCGAAGCGCGTCCCGTGACAGACGAAAAAATTTCAGCGTGATTCCAGTTCTTCTTCGATCTCTTCTTTGACTTCCTCGATTCGATCGCTCGCGTTATCCGCTTTTTTCCCGATACGCTCAAACTCATCCTGCAGCTTCTGCAGGTCTCGGTCGGAAAGTCTTTCGAGATCGACCAGCTGATTCCGGGCGCCGCCCAGCGCGCGGATCAATTCGTCCAGTTTCAGATGGGCCGCTTTTGCATCGCGGTTCTGGGTGTTTTGGATCAGGAACACCATCAGGAAGGTCACGATGGTGGTGCCGGTGTTAATAATCAGCTGCCAGGTATCGGAGTAATGAAAGATGTGGCCCGTTCCAGCCCAGATGACGATGACGAGCAGTGCGATGACAAACGACCACGCGCTGCCCAGGACCGCAGAGGTTTTCCGCGCAAAAACGCGAAACGCATCCTGTACTTTGCAGAAGATATCGCGTGCGTCTTGATCCGCTTCTTGTTTGGCGTCGGCGTTGGCGATGCTGGTAATTCGATCTTGCCGATGGCCGCGCGTGTATCGCAGTTGTCGGAGCGCAAAATCGTAGCGACGATAGGAGGCTTTGCCGCGCGCGCTTCATCTCAATCTCGATGACGCCTGGCCGGCGGATGGGTCAGGGTTCGCGACGATCGATGCAAGAAAATGGGGACCGCAGCTTCGTTTCTCTTCGCCCTCGGCGCTGATCGAAAGATTTTATCGTGAGATTGAGCCGCAACTCGCGGCCTTTCTTCTCTACGGCTCGGGCGATTTTCATCACCTCAGCGCCCTGTGGATTCGGCGCGTTCCTGAGCCGGCCATCGTGGTCTCGTTCGATAATCACCCGGACTGGGATGTGCGCCCGCCGCGCTGGGGTTGTGGCGGTTGGGTGAATCGCGCGCTGGAGCTGCCGCAGGTAAAGAAGGTTTGTGTTTGGGGCTGCGGAAATTTCGAGCCGTGGTGGCCGGCGCAATTCTTCGGGAACCGCCGCGCCGAGCGAGAAGGGGAACTCGATCTGCACGCCTGGGCCGACGATCGCTCTGCCGGAAAACAGCATCGCCGCGGCGCGATCCTCCGCTCGAACTGGCGGGAGGCGTTTGAGAATTTTACCCGGGGAATCGCGGGCGAAAATATTTATGTCACGATCGATCTGGATTGTTTGCGATCGGAGGAAGCGGTCACGAATTGGGAGAACGGCAAATTCACGACAGACGATGTGACTTGGGCGCTAGCCCGGCTGCGGGAGCGAGCGTGTGTCATCGGCGGGGACATTTGCGGCGCGCACTCGAAGCCGAAATATGCCCGCTGGAAACAACGATTCGTTTCTGAGTTCGATCACCCGAAGCTCGAATTGCCTAGCGAGAAACAGATCGCCGAAATCAATCACGCTGCGCTCCAAAAGTTGTGGCCGCTCTTAGCGGATGGGCCACTCGCCTAACATTGTCACCCTTCGCTTCGCTCAGGATGACAGATGGAGGAGAGTGATGCGATTGTGACGCCGTCTCAGCTTATCGAAACCAACACCAAACCCGCTGCGATTAGGAGTGAACCGATCGTTAGGCGCAGGTTCAATTTTTCGCGCAGAAAAATGACGGCGGTCAGGCTGACGAAGATCACGCTCAATCCCTGAAACGGGTCGATGTAGCTTAGATCGAATTTTTGCAGCAACCCGAGAGTGAGAAAAAACGAAATCGCCATCGCGACGGTGCCGCCGATGACGAAGCTGAAAAAGGTGCGCTGCCGAAAGCCGCCAGCCACGGTCGATTCCATTCCGTGTTTCAGCAGAAGCTGCCCTCCGACGAAGCTCGCGAGCGAGATGACAATGAGCGAAAAATAAAACGGCGTCATAACCGTTCCTCCAAACTGGCGACCGGTTTAGCCACGATCGCGAGTCCGATCAAAACCAGCGCGATGCCGCACCAGCGCGTCGGACTGATCCATTCGCCGAGCACGAGCCAACTGCCGAGCGGCACCATCACGTGCACGACTTGGGAAACGGGAAAGGCGAGCGAGAGCGGGAGGTGTTTTAAGACATAAAGCCAGGTCACGAAGCTCAGGATCAGAAAGACAATCCCCAGCCAGACCATCGGAGAGGCGAGGCCGGCCACTCCGGTCCAGCCCCACTCGGGCGCCACGTGTGCGGTTGCGACCGCGCCGCGCTTCAAACAGAGATCGCCGCACAAGGTCAAGGTCTGACTCAAGCCGAGTTGGAACCAGGGATTCCCAAACCCTTTTGGCTGCAGCTTCATCGCTAAAGTTCGTGTGCGTTTGGAAATCGCCGCAGCGTTTTGTCGTGGCGCGTCGGCTCCAGCAACTTCACCGCCCGCCCGAAGATCGGATTAAGAAAGCGCGAGGTGTGCATGACGTAGAGATCGAGCGGCATCAGCTCGCAGCCAAGATGCAGCTTGGGCTCGTAATTGAGCGGGCTGCTCAGATAGCGCTCGAGTCCCTGCGCGATCGACCAGGTGATGATGTCGCGAAAACTGAGAAAATAGAGATGAAGATCGAGCGCGACGCCGTAGTCGAGCCCGAGATAATCGTCATAAATTGCGCCGTCGTGCACCAGGCAGAGACTGAACGCGACAATTTTTCCGGTTTGCCGCCAAAGAAAAAAGTGGACGCGTTCCGGCATGCGTTTGCCCAGCTCGCGAAAGTAATCTTTCGTCAGCGTCTCAAATTTCAATTTCGAGCGCGACTGCACCTGTAAGTAGAGCGGATAGATTTCATCAACCACGTCGCTGACATCGTTCACGATCTCGAGCTGAAGCGGCGGAGCTTTTTCTGCTTTGCGGAATTTCCTGCGTAGATCTTTCCGCGTCGCCTTGCTTAAACCTCGAAAATAGTCTTCGAAATCATGCTGGCCTAACGAGAGCTTTGTCATTGGCATGCTCGGCACACGCATGAATCCACTCTGCGTTAGCACACCCAAGACGCTCCGGTAACTGGCGCGAAAATCTTTGAAGACAATGAGGGAAGCGCGGCCTTGGCGCGCGAAGGATTTCAAAATCGAGGGGAGCGCGGTAGCGATCCAAGCTTCGTCTGCTTCGGCGCAGGCGCCGAGATGTCCTTCGCCCGCGGCACAACCGACCATGAGCACGCGCAGGGTAAGAAAACCCGGGAAGCGTTTCCGGATTGCGTCCACTGCACCGCGCAAAGCGGGAATGCCTTCGACCAGATTTTGCTGCACGAAGAACACCGGCTGAATGCCGCGGGTTCCTCCCGCTTCATCCTCTAGCACGACATAGTGATGTTCGAACTCACACGCGAGCGTTTGCTCCACGATCTGATAGAAACGGTTGTCTTTTGCCTTCCGCGCGAGCGCTCGCGGCCACGCCGCATTCGTCATGACCGTGGCAAGATCAACCACCCGCGCGACGCCTCCGCGAAATGGGATGGTGACGCTGGCGTCCAAAGTCGCGCTTACGATTGAGAATCGTCCGCGCGCTTCTCGCGCTCAGGTTTCGAGATCACGCGCAGCTCGCCGCTGCGAACGTAAAGGTCGCGTTGCGGGAAAGGGATTTCGATTCCGGCTTCGCGGAATTTTTTCTCGATCGCGAAGTTCAAATCGCTTTTGAAACGCGACGGCCGATGGCTCATTTCTTCGCTCCAGACGATCAGCTCCAGATCGATCGAGTTGTCGCCGAATTTTTTCAGGAAAACGCTCGGCGCCGGATCTTGCACAGCCTTCGGGTGTTCCTTCCCGACCGCGACCAGCACCTCGCAAACCTTATCGATGTCGCTCCCGTAGGCGACGCCGACCGGGACGCGGAAACGCACCCGCGCGTCGCCAAAAGTCCAGTTCGTGACCGCGGAGTCGATGAACTTCGAGTTCGGTACGATGATGGAGATGTTGTCGTTCGTGACTACGACCGTGCTGCGCGCGCGAATTTTTTGCACCTGACCGGCCACGCCTGCGACTTCGACGCGATCGCCGATCGTGATCGGACGCTCGGCCAGGATGACGAGACCGCTGATGAAGTTGCTCGTGATATTTTGCAAACCGAAGCCGACACCAACGCCGACCGCGCCGGCGAAAACGGTAAGGGCAGCCAGATGAATGCCGGTGTTTTCGAGCACCACGATGATGCCGATGACGAGGACCGCGTTGCTCGCGATCTGTGCGATGGCGTATTGCAACGAACGATTGAGACCGCTGTTAACTAGGAAGCGATTGAAGAGGAAACGTTTCGTCCGTGAAGAAATCCAAAAGACCGCGACGAGTAGAACAACGAGGAGGAAAATGTTGAGCAGGCTCAGTTTTACTCCGGGCAGCGGCGCGTTCCATGCCAATGGGATGCCGGCGGCGTTGATCGCGCTGACAGTGAAAAAGACGAGCGCGGCCAGACTGAGGATCGTGGTAACGATCGCGATGAAATTAGTATCCAGATGGAAGCGACTAAGAAGCCGCCGCACGAACTTGCTTTGTAAGAAGCGCGCCAGAACCAAGCCGGCGGTAAAAAGCGCCGCGAACGCAATTAACCCGAGGATCGAGATGTAATTCTCACCCAGATGGAAGAGCGGGCGTTCGAAGAGCTCGTAATTCATCGGTTAGATTTTTGCGTCTCGAAATATCACCGATACGAAATAAAAAACACGGCCGGAGCCGTGTTTTTCTGCAACGGAATCGAAAGCCGCCAGCGGCTCGCGCTCGTCGATTATTGCTTGGAAGATTTCTCTTCGATGTATTTGATCACGTCGCCCACGGTCTGAAGTTTCTCCGCGTCCTCATCCGGCACTTCCACGGAAAATTCTTCCTCGAAAGCCATCACCAGCTCGACGATATCGAGTGAATCGGCGCCCAGATCTTCGATGAAAGAGGCGGCCGGCGTGACCTGTTCCGGGTTCACCCCTAGTTGCTCGACGATGATGTCTTTGACCTTCTCTTCGATCGTTTTGTCACTCATAAAATCTCCTGAATCTCTCCGTTTGGTTAGAAGCTCGCTAACGCGGCTTTGGCAAGGATGGCAAGTAAATGAATTAGCCGTCTTGTCAATTACTTTCCCGGCCGGCAGAGAGTAGAAATCTCGGGCTCCAGTTTACTTCGTGCGCTCTTAGCGTTATGACGGATATGGATGTCCACCCCGACCACTCCAGCTGATCTGCTGGACCTGAAAATGATGCCCGCGTGGGTCAGCGAACCCGCGCGCACGAACGATTACGCTGATTTCGAAGGAGAGGAGCAAATGCCGTTCGAACGGCGCTCGTCCAGACCGCCGCGCGACCGCGATTCACGACCGCGCGGCCCGAAGAGCCGCGAACAACGCGAGCGCGCTCCCCGACAGGATGCGCGGCGCGCGGATCGTCGTCCGCCGGAACGGGCGGCGCGAGAATACGCACCTTTGCCGCAGGTGAACGTTCGATTTCTCCCGCATCCGGCCGCGTTCGAGAGCGTCATTGCGCAGATCAAATCCGCTCCGCTGACTTACTCGGTCTTTGCGCTCGCTCGCATGTTTTTGGACAAACCGGAGCGCTACGATGTCCAGCTCACTGCGACTGCGGATTCCACGCTTCACCAGTTAGGCGAAAATGGGCAGGTCGCAGTCGATCAGCGCACCTTGGAGAACGGCGCTTTCGCCAGCGCGAAGGATGATTTCTACGCGGTCGAAGTCACGCAAACTGAGCCGCTGAAAGGCAATTTCAGCAACGTCGCCCGCGAACGATCGAGTGGGACGCTGCTTGGGCCGACTAATCATCACAGCTATCAGCCGCAGCTGCGTAATCTTTACGAGCAGCGCTTCAGCCGTCGGATGAGCTTCGGCGATTTCCAACGACAGATCGAGATCGTGAGCGACCCGGCCGTAGTCGAGCAATGGAAGGAACAGGCGCGGAGCATCACCACTTACACGACGAAAAACCAGGAACCGCCCCTCACCTTTAGTAACGTGGCCGATGCCGAGCGGCATTTCCGCCAGACGCATTTGCCCACGCTTTTGCGCGACGCCAATCAATTCGCAATCAGCGGCGTCTTAAGCCGCCGTTTGCAGGATCGTGGGCTCAGTCGGGTGGTTGAAAACGCCTGGGCCCAGGAAATACGATCGCCCTCTCAGATGATGCAGGAGCTTGCGGGAGGCCTGCGCGCCGCGGGTTTGAATATTTTTCGGCATCGCCGCGGGATGCTCTTTGTCTCGCCGGTTCGCATCCGGAATTTCGCGCACCAGAGCACGAGTGTTTCCGCATCGATCAACGCCATTCTCGAGAAGTTAACGGTCGCGCAAGGCGCCAATCGCAAAAAGCTGGCGGAGGATTTGGTCGCGGGGTTGAGCGAGCCGGCTGAGATCGATCGGGTTAAGCTTTCGCTCGCTTCCGATCTGCGCTGGTTGATCAGCGAAGGTTACGTGATCGAGTTCAACGACGGTTTGCTCGATTTGCCGCGCGCGAAAGCGCCTGCGGCGCCATCGTCCAGCCGCACGGAATCCAAAAAGGCGGAACTCCCGGCCGAGGTTGCGCCCATCGAGCAAGACGCGATCGGCATTTCGATCGCGCAAACGATTGAGCCGGCCGAAACGGATAGTGAGTTGAAAGCCGAGCCCGAGCAAACCGACGCCGCATTGTAGAGCCGCGGCTCCGAGGCGGCAGACAGCGAATCGCTCGTTAGGCGGAAATCAGCCCAGCCTTCTTCAACGTCTGGTAAGCGCCGTTCTTATTCAACGTCTTCAATCCGCGCGCGCTCACTTTGATCCGCATGAACTTGCGGAGCTCTGGAATCCAAACACGATGTTCGTGCAAATTCGGACTGAAAGTCCGCGGCACGTTCTTGGTTACGTGACGGCCAACGCCGCCCTTCTTCTTCGCCATACCTCGGCGATGAATAATACTGCCGCGCGTAACCTTCGCGCCTGTAATGCTGCAAACTTTAGACATACGACTCCCGGAAAAGAGCGCGTAAACTGGCGTGACCCTGTGATTGGGTCAAGAGAATCTTGAATCTTAGCGTAGTAACTGCCGCCGTTCGTCCCGCGCGAGAGTTGAGTGCGCTAGCCGCAGAATTTTTCCGTCGCCGCGACGGACAGCAGTTGCAACGGCAACCCTTTTGCGGCAACCCTTTTTTCGCAGCCGAGTTCACTTGCGGAATATTCTGCTTTGAACGCGCTCCATTAGTCGCGGTCAAAGGTTATTCTCGCGCTCCGGACTGGCTTTCCCATTTGAAGTCCAACACACTTTCCTCATGTCCACTCGCAACTCCAAGAAGCTTCGTA
This sequence comes from uncultured Chthoniobacterales bacterium, assembly GCA_964236815.1. GTDB lineage: Bacteria > Verrucomicrobiota > Verrucomicrobiia > Chthoniobacterales > UBA10450 > JACCTI01. The sequence continues at coordinate 6,288 of CAXSFN010000056.1, read as the reverse complement.
TCGGCATTATCGGCGCGGGAGAAATCGTGCGCTCCCGGCATTTACCCGGATTAAAGAAACATCCCGAGGTTGAGATCGTGGCGGTTTCGAATTCGACCTACGAAAGCGCGCAAAAATTTTGCGAGGAAAATGCGCCCAACGCGCTCCCGCTGCAAAATTGGGCTGACTTGCTCGGCCTTCCCGAGATCGATATTGTCTGGATCGGGACGCCGCCCTACATGCATTCGGCCGTTACGGTTTCAGCGCTTGAAGCGGGCAAGCATGTTTTCTGTCAGGCGCGCATGGCGATGGATCGCGCCGAAGCAGAAGAGATGCTGGCAACCTCGAAACGGTTTCCGGAATTGGTCACGATGTTGTGTCCGCCGCCTTTCGGATTGCGCGGAGATCTTGTCGTGAAAAAGCTGCTCGCGGAAAATTATATTGGCCAGCCGCATCAGGTGCGGTTGCAGAGTTTCACCGGCGCTTATTTAAATGCGGAGGCCGGAGCGCATTGGCGGCAGCGAATTGAGATCAGCGGACTGAACGTGCTCGCGCTCGGAATTTATGTGGAAGTCTTGCAACGCTGGTTGGGTGATATCACCGGCGTTTACGCGCGGGGGAAAATTATCAACCCAACCCGCCAGGGTTACGAAGTGGCGGTGCCCGATCTGCTCTCGATCTTGTGCAGCTTCGAAAGCGGCGCGGAAGGCGTGCTCGAGTTCAGCGGGATCAGCGCATTGCCGAGCGGCGATCGTTTGGAAGTCTACGGCGACGCCGGGACCATGACCTACGATTTCGGATCGGACCTGATCAGTGCGGGAAAAGTTGGCGATCGCGCATTGCACGAAGTCGAGATCCCGGACGAGCTCGCGGGCGGATGGCAGGTAGAGGACGATTTCATCACTGCGGTGAAATCGCGGGGGCGGATGCGACCACATCCGGATTTCGAAGACGGCATGCGTTACATGCGCGTCGTGCAGGCAGTGGCCGATTCGCGGGAGCGCAACGAGTGGGTCGCGATCAAGGTCTAACGAGTCGTTAGGCCGATCCGCTTTCCCATGTCATCCTGAGCCTGCGGAGACGGCGAAGGAACTCACGCTTGCTCTGTCGATCACGTGGTAATGCAAAACGTAATCCAAGCCGATGCGTGAGGTCCTTCGTCGCGCTTCGCCTGCCTCAGGATGACAACCGAAACGCGCTCCGAAAATCATAACATCGTTCCGCGCAGAACGTAGAGGGCGACGTTGAAATAAATTAGAAGCCCAGTCACATCGACCAGCGTAGCCACAAATGGCGCGGAAGCCGTCGCTGGATCAAGCCCGCACCTTCGCAAGAGAAACGGCAGCATCGCGCCCGCGAGTGAGCCCCAAAGCACCACGCCGACGAGTGCGATCGCAACCGTCGCGGCTACGAGCCAGTGATATTGTCCGTAGTTAAAAATGTGCAGCTCCTGCCAGAGTGCGATCCGCAAAAATCCAATGCTGCCCAGGATCAATCCGAGCAAAATCCCCGATTTCAATTCGCGCCTAACGACACTGAACCAATCACCTAACTTCAATTCGCCTACCGCCATCGCGCGAATCACCAGCGTCGTAGCTTGCGAGCCGGAGTTGCCGCCGCTCGAAATAATCAGCGGCAAAAACATCGCCAGGATTGCGGCCTTCTCGATCTCGCCGTTGTAGCCTTGCATCGCGGTGGCGGTCAGCATTTCGCCGAGAAAAAGAACGATCAGCCAGGTCGCGCGTTTCTTGACCATGCGCAGGAGCGAAATGGTGGTGTAAGGCTCATCGAGCGCTTCCAAGCCGCCGAGTTTCTGGATGTCCTCCGTCGCTTCTTCTTCCGCGACATCAAGCATGTCGTCCTGCGTCACGATTCCGACCAGCACTTCGTTCGAATCCACCACCGGCAGAGCCGCGCGATCGTACTTTCGGAAAGTAACGAGCGCGTCTTCCTGGTTTTGGTTCACCGTCAGGTGGACGTAACCGCGGTCCATGATTTGATCGACGCGGGTCTCGAGCGGACGCAGCAAAAATTCACGAATGCGCAAATCGTCGATCAGCTTTCCGCGCTCATCGACCACGTAGATAAAATTGAGCGTCTCACTGTCGCGTCCGTTCTCGCGCACGTAATCGAGCACGTCGCGCACGGTCCAATCTTCATGCACCGCCACAAAATCCGGCGTCATGATTCGACCCACACTCGCTTCCGGATAACCGAGCAGCGCTTGCGCGATTTTGCGTTCGTCCGGCGTAAGTAATTGGATTAGCTGCCGCGCCGCCGCGCTCGGCATTTCCTCGAGCAACGCCGTGCGATCGTCCGGCGACATTTCGTTCAAAATGCCCACGCATTGTTCATGGGCCATCGCGTGCAGGAGTTGTTGTTGCGCGTCGACGTCGAGATATTCGAAGACATCCGCGGCCAGCGCTGCGGGAAGAACACGGAAGATGATGACTTGGTCGTCCTCCGGCATATCGAGGATGACCTCCGCGACATCGGCGGGCGGCCAATCCAAAAAAAGTTCGCGCAACCCGGCAAAGTCGCGCGAGTCGATCATGCCTTTGATTTCCGGAAGGAGAATTTTGCCGACCATGAGCGCGCAGCCCTCCGGCTGGTGAGGACAACGGTCTTCTATCACCGCGCGATTACCGCGCAATGTGAATTCGCATGCGCGTGTCATCCTGAGCCGCAGACGGTGAAGGATCTCGCAACTGCGCGGGACGCGTCTTTTCACTAAGCACGCCTGATGAAACGATTGTGAGATCCTTCGGCGCGCTTCGCCAGTCTCGGGACGGCAATTCGGAGGGTACGCGGTTTCAAAGTCTCGCGCTTGGCATCTTTCCGAATCTCGCCAGAATGAGCGCGATGACGATCAAGCGCGAAGTGGAGGACGGAATTTGTGTGCTCACTTTCGATCGGCCCGAATCGGGCGCGAATATTTTCGATGCGCAGACGATGAACGACCTGCGTGCACAGCTCGACGAGCTCGAACGCGACGGATCGCTCAAAGGCGTCATCGTGACCTCCGCGAAGAAATCGATCTTCATCGCCGGTGCCGATCTGCAGACCCTTTTGCGTCAGGCGCAAACTGGAGAATTGCGCGCGTTTATTGCCGAGGGCCAGAAAGTTTTCAATCGTCTCGCCGCGCTCAAGATTCCGACCGTGGCCGCCATTCACGGCGCCTGTGCCGGCGGCGGTTACGAGATCACACTGGCCTGCGATTACCGCATCGCGTCGAGCGATCCAGCGACGAAGATCGGTTTGCCGGAAACGACGCTTGGTCTCGTGCCGGCATGGGGTGGCGCGACGCGTTTGCCGCGGTTGATTGGTGTCGATGCGGCGGCCGATGTGATCACAAAAGGAAAACTGCACGCGGCCGACCAAGCGTTGAAGCTCGGTCTGGTCGATGAAGTTGTGCCGCGCGAACAATTGCTCGAAGCCGCGCATAAAAAAATCGCGGAAGGAAAACGTAAGCCCGCCCAGCCGCGGGCTGCGACGAAAGAACTCAAGCTCAAATCCGATCACAATGCCGCGCCACAGCGCGCGCTCGACATCATCACGGGCGGCAAATCGGTCGAGGAGTCGTTAGGCATGGAAGTCGATGCGATTGTCGAGCTGGGCGAAACCGCGACCACGCAAAACCTGATTCGCAATTTTTTCCTGGGCGACAAGTTTCGCAAAGGAACCTCAAAATCGCCTAACGAGAAGATCACGCATGCCGCCGTTGTTGGCGCGGGAGTGATGGGCTCGGGCATCGCGCAATGGCTCAGCGCACGCGGCGTCACCGTCATCCTGCGCGATGTGAATCAGGAGCTGCTCGATCGCGGTCTAACGAGCATCGAAAAAACCTACGGCGACGCGGTCAAGCGCGGGCTGATGAGTGACGTGAAAGCGAAGGAAGGCCGCGCGCGCATCGTGGCGTCGACCAATCCCGGTGAGATGCGCAACGTTGGTATCGTAATCGAAGCCGCGTCGGAAAAAATGGAGATCAAGAATAAGATCTTCGCTGATCTCGCAGCCAAGACTCCGGAGACGAGTATTCTCGCCACCAACACTTCCGCGCTCTCTATTTCCGATCTCGGAGCGACGACGGGACAACCGCAGCGCATCGTCGGCTTACATTTTTTCAATCCGGTTAGCCGAATGAAATTGATTGAAGTGGTCGTCGGCAAAAAGACCGCGTCGCAGACGGTAGAGCGCGCGCTCGCTTTCGCGCGTCAGATCGGAAAGCTACCCGTGCAGGTGCAGGATAGTCCCGGCTTTCTGGTCAACCGCGTTCTCTTCCCCTATCTGCTCGATGCGGCCGAGCTTTTCCAAAGCGATGTCCCGGCCAAAGCGATCGACGATGCGTTGTTGCAGTGGGGAATGCCGATGGGCCCGCTGCGTTTGATCGATGAAATCGGGATCGATATCACGGTCGATATCGCAGACACGCTCGAGAAAACTTACAGCGCGCGCGATCGCGCTCCGGAGATCCTGCGCAAGATGCTCGCGGCGAAAATGCTCGGACGAAAATCAGGTGGCGGCTTCTACAAGTACGAAGGCAAAGAGCAGACTGAAAACGCCGCGCTGCAAGAATGGCGACAGAAATCCGGCGAGCATTTCGCGGTCGAAAACCTCGCGCATCGTCTCATCTTTTTGATGATCAATGAGGCCGCGCGTTGTCTGGAAGAAAAGGTCGTCGCCACCCCGGAGGATGCGGATTTTGGCATGATGATGGGCACTGGGTTCGCGCCATTTCGTGGGGGGCCATTGCGTTACGCGGATAATGTTGGATTGAAGAAGATCGTGACTGATGCGGACGGGTTGCACGCAATCGCGGGCGACAAATTTGCCGCCTGCGATCTGCTGCGTCAGCACGCGCAGCACGGGACGACATTTTATGAAGACACCGCTCGAAGCGCCGCCTGAACAAATTAAAGCTGAGACCGGCGTGAAGTCGGAGAAGACGGCCGTGTCGGTCATCGACACTTCGAAGATGTCGGCCGGCAAGGCCGCTGCGCTCGAGCTGACCGAAAGCTCGCGCGATCCGCTAGATGAACGCGGCAGTTTCGCGAGCAATTTGTTCGTGGGGAAATTTGGCTTCGACCGGATTTTTCCCTGGCCGGAGCAGAGCGCAGAAGATCGCGCGGCGGGCGAGCCGTTCCTCGCGGAGCTCAAGGCTTACCTGCACGCCAATGTGGACGCGGATGAGATCGATCGCTCGGGCGAGATTCCGCAGAAGAACATCGATGATCTTTTTGCGATGGGCGCCTTTGCGATCAAGGTGCCGAAGCAGTACGGCGGGCTGGGACTGTCGCAGGTTAATTACGGCCGTGCAGCGATGTTGCTCGGCAGTTGGGATGCGAATTTGACCGCGCTGGTTTCCGCGCATCAATCGATCGGCGTGCCGCAGCCGCTCCTTCTTTTTGGGACCGAAGAGCAGAAAGCGAAATATCTCCCGCGAGTCGCGCGCCATGAAATCTCCGCGTTTGCATTGACCGAAATGAACGCCGGCTCGGATCCCGCGAACATGAGTTTACGCGCCGATCTGACCGAAGATGGCTCCGCCTACATTATGAATGGCGAGAAGCTTTGGTGCACGAATGGCCTCAAAGCGGGCGTGCTCGTCGTCATGGCCAGGACGGCGCCGAAAATGGTGAACGGCAAAGAGCGCAAGCAGATCACGGCCTTCATCGTCGATGTCGATACGCCGGGGCTCGATATGCCGCATCGTTGCCGCTTCATGGGATTGCGCGCGCTCTATAATGGAGTGGTCACTTTCAAAGACGTGCGCGTCCCGAAGGAAAACGTGATCGCGGGGGAGGGGAAGGGATTAAAGGTCGCCCTAACGACACTTAACACCGGCCGGCTGACGATACCTGCTGCGTGTGTCGGCTTGTGTAAACGGCTGCTCGAAGTCTCGCGCAAATGGGCCAGCGAACGCGTGCAATGGGGCGTGCCGATCGGCCAGCATTACGCGATCGCGGGCAAGATCGCGGAGATGGCGGGGAATACTTTCGCGATGGAAGCGATCACTTTCCTCACCTCGGCCTTAGTCGACAAGAAGGCCGGCGACCTCCGGATCGAGACGGCGATGTGCAAAATGTGGGCAACGGAAATGACTTGGAAAATCGCAGATGATGCCATGCAGGTGCGCGGCGGCCGCGGTTACGAAACATATCAGTCGCTCAAAGAGCGGGGAGACGAGCCCACCGCGATCGAACGGTTCCTGCGCGATTGCCGCATCAACACCATCTTCGAAGGCTCGAGCGAAATCATGCGCCTCTTCATTGCGCGCGAAGCGCTCGATCCGCATCTCAAAGTCGGCGG
>CAXSFN010000055.1:0-22637 GCA_964236815.1 uncultured Chthoniobacterales bacterium | reverse complement strand
ATGCGAGCCGATGAAACCCGCGCCGCCCGTCACCAGAATCCGCATCGCGCGAGCGTAGAGATGAAGCGAATCACGAGCAAGGGCAGAACAAATGTTGGCGCGATCGTCGCGATTCTATTGATTTTTTTGCTGGCGTTCGGGGCTGGTCTTTATTTCCGCTTTGGCCGCGGGCTCTTTCCGCGCGATCTCGCATTTCAAATTCCACCGCCGCTGGAGCTGGCTTCATTGCCGAGCGCGGCTCGTTTCGATTTCCCGCTCGGGAGCGAGCACGGCGCCTTCGCATATAACGCGCAGCCCTTTACCGAGAATCGTCATCTCGGCGACGACTTGAATGGCATCGGCGGCGAGGATAGCGACATGGGCGATCCGGTTTATGCGATCGCGGACGGCCGTGTATTTTTGGCGGAAGAAGGCGGGCCGGGCTGGGGAAACATCGTCATCCTTCTCCACGCCTACGAGGAAAACGGCTCGCGCAAATATGTGCAGTCCTACTACGCGCATCTCGAGCAAATACTCGTTAGGCCAAAACAGGATGTGCGGCGTGGAGAAAAAATCGCGACGGTCGGAAATGCGAACGGGCGGTACTGGGCGCATCTGCATTTCGAGATGCGCGAGTTTCTGACCTCGTTCGTCGGGCCGGGTTATCGGCAGGATACGCGCGGCTGGATTAATCCGACGCAGTTCATCCAGCAGCATCGCGGAGCGCCCGCAGATGATGTCGGCCGCTCAGAAATGCCGCAGCAAGTAGATCCAGTTCACGAGAGCAGCGCTCACAATTAATCCAGCCGCCGCACGCCGTTGATTTTGTCCCGCAAAGGCCGGCCGTAAACGCGGCGCCCGGCTAGCCAGGACCGCAAAGGCGTAGGCGTCGAAGAGTGCGATGAGGCCAAATCCCAGGGCGGCCATGGGATTGAAACGCCAGGCCGATAGAAAATTGCCGTGCAGAAAGGCGAGCGCCGCTCTGGTCGCGCCGCAGGTCAGGCACGGAATTCCAAAGAGTGCGCGAAAGGTGCACTGCGGCCAGGGAAGAGGAAGCGAAAGCCAGAGCAGGATCCCCGCCGCGCCCGATACCGTAACCAGAAGCCAGATCAATTCCATGTCCGACTCGCCGGCTCGCAGTTGCCGCCAATGAAAGCGCATCGCGCCCCTTCAGTGCCAGTTCGCGGCCATGCCGCCGATGATGGCGAAGAATAAAAGCGCGCCGCTGCCACAACAGACAATTAGCGGCAACAAAACCGCGAGCACCGCCCGCCAGGTATCGGTCTCGTGAGCTCGCGCCAGTCCGATACAGTTCAAAGCCAGGCCCGCGAGGCAGGCCAGAATCCCTCCGCAAAACGGCACGATTTGAAACACATTCGCCGAGCCACTCCCGTAACAAAGAACGCGAACAGTTGTCTCAAAGGATTGATTCGCGCCGCCGACAATCATCAAGCAGAGGTGCGTGATCGCGCCTCCGATGAAAGTGCCGATGACGAGAAATATCGGAATGAGGATGATCAAGAAGACCGAAGCGAAGCCGAAGCCGAGCAGCGCGCTCATTCCATTGTGATCGCCGGCCGCAATGCCGATCGATTTCAAGATAAGCGAAAAGCCGATCGAAATTAATGCGCCGACCGTTCCGAGAAGCACGGCATACAAAAGCGGATCGGTGAATCCGGCATCGCGTTTCATTATGGAGAACGCTTGCTCCGGACGGGTAAACATCATCGTGACCGTTTCGACAAGCGCGTTAAAGAGACCGAGCCGTTCGCGATTTTCCCATGGCAAACCGGTGCGCGCCGTCACCGGTGCTGCGGCGACCTCAGGAGTTGCTGACTGTATCCCCAATTCCGTCGCCACGAGCGGCGGTATCGGCGGCGCGGGAAGAGTCCTAAATGTTTCCAGCTCGGAAAGAGGACGCCAGGTCGGCATCCCATCCATCCAACCGAGATCGGTCTCGATGAACTCGCCGGTGCCCAATCCTTCGCGCACTTTTTCTTCTTCGAAGATGCCGAGTGAGGCCCCGCTGCGGTTGACGTGAATCATCGCCATATGTGTCGGGTTCTAAGAAGGGCGAGGCGGGAAGTCAACGCTGGGACATTGCAGAGCGACAAGCTCCCCCCTTGTCCAGGACGAACATGTCGCTCCGGCGTCACCCGCGATTCGCGCTGGGTTCTGCCGTATCGAGCGCGCGCCAAAAATACCAGGCCGCGACCGACCGATAGGGTCGCCATTTTTCCCCGATGCGCTGAAACTGCTTTGGCGTCGGTAGTTTTCGTTTCCCGAATGTTTTTGCATAACCTTTCTGCACGCCCAAATCCGTCACCGGCCAGACATCCGGCCGGCCGAGATCGAAGAGGAGTAACATCTCTACCGTCCAGCGCCCGATGCCGCGAACGGTGGTGAGGCGCGCGATGATTTCCTCATCACTCATCTTCGCCAAAACAGGCGCGGAAGGGACCACGCCTTCGATCGTTTTCGCGGCAAGGTCTTTCAGCGCCGCCGTCTTACTGCCGGATAATCCGGCGGCGCGCAGTTTTTCGTCCGGCGTTGCCAGGATTAAAATCGGATCGAGCCATTTCCGCCGCGGATAAAGCGCGCGCACCCGACCCCAGATGGTGGCCGCTGCCTTCCCGCTCAGCTGCTGATAGGCGATCGATTCCGCGAGCGAATCAAAAGGCCTAACGAGCACTGCGGCGCGCGGCTCAAAAGGACGGGCGCGCCCAATCAACTCCGCGAAACGCGGATCGCTCTTCGCAAGGTGTTCCTCGGCGGGGCTCATGATTTCGTCTAGCCGACTTCACGCGTCGCCGAAACTACTTTGTGACACGAACTCGCTTTCGATCATGCCACAGCGCAAATCGCCTTTGAGAATCAAGGCGCCCTCGCCTACCGTTCGCCCTGACATGAAAAAGCTTTCCCTGTTTTTGTTTGCCGCGGCTCTCTCGTTTTCGGTCACGGCCGCGCGCGCCGGTTCGGTCGACACTCATTTCGCCGCAGATCGTGAAACCGAGAAAACGCCGCTGGATCTTTTCAATTTGGAAGCCAGCTACGTTTTCGAGAGCGAGCTTTCGGATGGTTTTAATTACGGCGATCAAAGCGCATCGGAACTCGAGATTGAATACTCGCACCGCTTCCATCTGAGCGGACACTTTTATCTGCGCGCCGGAATCAACTACAACCGCTTCGATTTCGGCAGCACCGGCGCCCCTGTGCCTAACCAACTTCAGAGCCTCGCCGCTGTGGTCAGCCTTGAATACATGGTTGGCGCGGATCGCGGCGCCTTTCTCGAAATCCGGCCCGGCTTTTATGGCGAACAAGATCTGCGCGATGAAGCCTTCGATATTCCGATCACCCTGGCGCGCGCCTGGGTCTTGCGGCCGGAGAAACTTTTCCTGATCACGGGTGTGAACGTTGCCTTTCTGCGCGGTGAATTTCCGGTTCTGCCGGTCGTCGGTCTGGTCTGGAACATCAGCTCACAATGGGAACTTTACGCAGTCGTGCCGGAGCCCCGTTTGATTTACCGGCCGAACAAAAAATTCGATCTTTTCGTCGGCGGTCAGCTTACCGGCGGCTCTTTTCGGACCGAGCGCGATGACACCATCGTGCCGCGCAAACTGAGCAATGCGCAGGTTGATTACTCCGATTATCGCGGCGCGGTCGGATTCACTTTGCATGCGACTGACGCGATCGATTTGGAATTCGCTGGCGGCTATTCTTTTCAACGGCGCTTCAATTTCGAGCGCGCAGATGAAGACTATACCGCCGACCCCGCCCCTTACGTGAAGGTCGCGCTCAAAGCGGAATTCTAGCAGCGGAAAAATCCGACCACGCAAACGCATTGTGGCGTTTTCGTCATGTTGGACTTCACGTTTTCAAAACCCTGGCGAAGTCTGGTCTCGGCCACGGTGCATGCCGTCCGCTTGAATCATGTCTGGGCGGAGACACAACATGGTCGCATCACCGTCTTCAAACGCCGCGGTGTTTTCGGCGCCAGGATCGCTCATCTGACCAATCTCTTCTTCCATCTCTCCGGCGTTGCGATTCGGTATTCCTTAAACTGGAACGAACGAGCGACTGCCAGGCGGACGATTTCGCAAAACGCGCCACCAACACGCCACCCCTTGCCTAACGAGTAATACGGTGAAGAGCGCCGCTCCCGCCAGGCCGAAGAAGTAAAGAGCGAGATGAACTTTCCCGGAACGAGCCATTCCGCGAAGGATGCCTTTTTTCGGTAGCACTCACGCGCTGAATTAGCTTCCTATAGGCTTCGTGCGGCGGTTCCTGATTTTCTCCTGCATCTTCTGCGGCCTTATCGCGACAGGCCTGGCACAGTCTTTCGTGCACGAACCGCTCTCGACCGTGCAGAGTGAAAAATGCACGCGCGATCTCTTTGAGATCGAAAGTACTTACACTTTCTCGAGTGATTTCCACGACAGCCGGCTGGGTGAAGGCAGCTCCGCTTACTACGATTTTTCCTACGACCATCGCTTCCGCGTGGAAGGAAATTGGTATCTGCGTTTCGGCGCGGAATACGAGCGCTTCGATTTCGGCGGAACAAACAACGGATTGCCCGATCACCTCCAGGCGATCGTCGGGCACATCGCCTTCGAGTATGTGGTGCACGATTACGCCGCCGCCGGCATTCGGCTGCAACCGGGATTTTATTTTCAGGATCGTCTGCGCGGCCAGGCTTTCGATATCCCGTGGAAGCTCTTCGTCGGTTTTCCGCTAAAAAAAGACAAGGTTTTCGCTTTCGTCGGACTCGGTGGCGGACTCTATCAAGACCCGCCGGTCGGGCCGGGCGGCGGCATCGTTTGGCTGATCAATGACAAGCTGCGACTGGAAGGTGTCTTCCCCAAACCGGCGCTGGTTTACGATCCAAACGACACCTGGCAGTTTCGCATCGTCGGCGACATCGTAGCCGAGAGTTTTCGCACCGATGATGTGGTCACGCCGAAATTCGAACTGCATCACGCCGTCCTGCAATACGAAGAATTTCGCGCGGGGGTGGAAGCCAGTTACTCCGGGATCAAAGGAGTGAAAATCAACGCCGGCGCCGGCTGCACTTTTCTGCGCGAGTTCGATTTCTTCCGTGCGGAGAGAACGGAAAAAAGCGACCCCGCGCCCTACGCACGCCTCTCGATCGAAGCAAAGTTTTAGCGCCTCAGAGAGCGCCTGGAAGTGATGCTCAAAAAAACAGCTGCCCCTACTCTTCAATGCGCCGCAGGAGCAAGGCGGCGCCGAAAAAAGTGAGCAGCGCGCCGAGAAAAAGGACGATCATATCCAAGGCGTAGAACGAGGGCGGCGCCTGATAAAGATTCACCATCCGAAAGGCGCGGCAGAAATGAGTCAGCGGGAAACTTTCCGAGACATAACGGATTGCTTTGGGCAGACGCTCCAGCGGAGCGAAAGCGCCAGAGAGGACGAAAACCGGTAAGAGGAAAAAGACCGAAAACTGGATCGCCTGCGTTTGCGTGCGCGAAAAAGCGGAGATGAGCAGGCCGAGGCCTAACGAGCAGAGCAGGAACAAAAGACAGAGCAAAGCGAGCGCGCCCCAGGAATTGAAAGCAACATCGAAATGCCACGCGGTCAGGGCAAAAATCATGGCCACCAGCAAGATGGAAATGCCGAGGTAGGGCAGCATTTTGCCGATGACGATTTCGCGTCGGCGCAACGATGTCACCATCAACTGATAGAGCGTGCCGCTCTCCCGTTCGCGCGCGATCGTGCAGGCCATCAAGGTCACGGTGATAAGTTGTAAAATGAGCCCGATCACCCCAGGCACGACATAATCGATGAAGCGCTGGCGCGGATTATAAAGAACGGTCGGGTCGAAATCGAACGGCTCCATCAGTGAGACGAAAGTCTTGCGGATTTCCACCGGCAGCTTTTTTCCCAGCTCAAAAATTTCGTCGGGCAAGGCGTCGATCACGCCTTCGCGTTCTTTCATTTGCAGATCGCCCAGGCTCCTGTGCAATGCGCCTTCCAGGACATCGGCGGTGCTGGTGTCGCTGCCATCGAGATAAACTTCCAGCGGCAGGGGTGCGCCGCTGAGCAAACTCTTGCCCCAGCCCATGGGGATCACAACCGAGGCATGCACCCCCAGGGCAAGAAGATCGGCCGGATTGGACTCGTTAGGCGATACCTGCTTCCAATTGAAGGTATCGTTTGCGTGCAGGATCTCGGCGAAACGTTGCGCGCGTTCGCCGTCATCGCGATTGATCAGGACCGACGGTATCCCCTTCATTTCCCCCGCTTCAAAAGCGTGCCCAAAGATAAGAGTGAAGAGCGGCGGCAAAGTCAGAAGCAGGACGAGCACGCGTTTGTCGCGATAGATGTGGAGAAACTCCTTGTAAGCGACGCTCATAATCGCGCCAAAGCCGAGATGCTTAAACATGTCGCTCCTTCAAAACGCCATCGAATCCCTGCGAGTAAGCGGTGAAGACATCTTCCATGTCCGGTTCGACAAAGCGGTCGCCCCTCAGTTCCAATTCAGGAAAGGGCCAGGCTTGCCGCCAGTTTGCAATTAATTTTTCCGGCTCGGCCGCGAAGATGCGCAGATGTCCACTCCGCAGCGAAACGCCGAGAACGTCGGGCGCATCGCGCAGCCGGACCAGCGCCGGCATGAGCGGCTCAACGTCGATCTCGAGCAGGCGCGTTTTGAAACTACCGATCAAATCCTTCGGGCCTGCTTTCGCCAAGAGTTGCCCCTTTTCCAAAAAGCCCACTTCGGTGCAACGCTCCGCTTCATCCATATAATGTGTCGTGACAAAAATGGTGATGCCGCGGTTGCTCAGATCGTAGAGCAAATTCCACATCTGCTGGCGATGGACCGGGTCGAGACCTGAAGTCGGTTCGTCGAGAAAGAGCAGCGGCGGATCGTGCACCAGCGCGCAGCCGAGCGCGAGCAACTGGCGCATTCCGCCCGAAAGCGCGCCTGCCGGCAGATCGCTTTTCCCTTCCAAATCGATCAGTCCGAGCAATTGCTTGATTCGCTTCTCGAGCTGCGCCCGCGGCACTCCATAGGCACCGCCGAAGAAGCGAAAATTTTCCCGGACCGTCAGGTCGCGATAAAGACTGAAGCGTTGCGCGACATAACCAAACTTCCGGCGCGCGCGATGGCGATCCCGCCAGACATCGAAGCCCGCGATCTTTCCCTTTCCCGAGCTCGGTCGCGCCAGACCGCAGAGCATGCGAATCGTGGTCGTCTTGCCTGCGCCGTTCGCGCCGAGAAATCCGAAGATGGTTCCGCACTCGATCGTAAACGACAACTCGTTTACCGCCGTGAAGGTGCCGTAGCGCTTCGTCAGGCGATCGAGGGCAATGACAGGCTCATTCATGCAGGCGCAGCGCACTATGCGAGTGACTTCGACTGAAGCCAAATCGTGAAAAATTTTGTCCGCGGAATTCGCTTGCCTCGTAGTGGACCAGTTCGCAGACTCCGCCCATGAAATCGGTGATCGCTCTCTCCCTTGGCCTCTTTGTTGTGGCCGCTATTCCCCTTCAATCCGCAGTCGTCCGTGAGGAAACTTCGCCCTACCTGATCCGGGTGAACGATCAAGACCAAGCAGCCAATAGAATCCTTCCCGGGGGGACCGATCTTGTTCGCCCGGCTACGCCATCGCAGTTCTTGGCCGGCGGCCAATTAGTCACGACGAACGGCGGTACTCCCGTCGCGCTCGACAGCCAGCTCAACTCGATGGCGGGGATCGGACCGATCACTCAGCAGGGGCCACTCCCCGCGCCTGTGCCCGAGCCCGGCAGCAGTGTTTTATTTTTGCTCGTCGGGGCCGTTGGCTTGGTCGCGCTCCGTCGGCAACTCCGCCGAAGCTAGCTATCGCCGCTTGCAAAGCGGAACGGGTCGGAAAAGGTGGCGTGATGTCTCCACGTTTCATTTCCGCTTTTCTCTTCCTCTTACTCGTTACCAGCCTTCGTGCCGATCCGGTCAGCGAGCTGGCCAGCTTTTCTGTTTTTCCCACCGTCGACCTCGCGCAACTCAAAGGAGACGCCAGGCCGATGCGTGGCGCGGCCATGAGCAATTCACGCTTCCAATCGGTCCAGACTTGCTGGGTCTCGCCGGGCACGCCCGCGCAGGTCAGCGCAGCTCTGCGCAATTTCAATCCGGCCCGGCATCCGGAATTAGACGTCCTCCTTCAGGTCAATAGCTCGAACTTCGCCGCTTTGAATAGCGCGCCGAACAACGCCGCCGTGCAGTGGTTAAAGGACGCAACCGAAAAAAAATCGCCCGAATTGCAGCTTAGTCGGGAAGAAGCTGGAAAGTCCGGCGCTTTCCCTCAGTTCTGGTCCGGTGTCCTGAGCGCACGCGCCTCGAGCGGAATTTCGGCGCAACCTTCCTATGATCACACCGGCAAAAATATTCGCGCCAGCGAAGAGATTAATTCTTTGCTCAACCAGCAGCCGAAAATTAAAAAACAATTCGGCGGATTGGTTGGCTCGAAAGGCGACCAGTATTGGGAGTTGCTCGACGTCGAAGGCAAAGGCGTGCTCACTCTCGGCAGCACGACCAATCGCAGCGGCGCCAATGGAGCGCTGCAGGTGGCTGATGTTCTCTACTACGCCAGCGGCGGTTTCTATGCTGCGATCACCCTTTATCAGCTCTGGCCGGTGCAGGTGGATGGCAAACCTTCTACTCTCGTCTGGCGCGGCGATTTGATATCGTCGGGCGAACTTGCCGATCTGCGCGGAGTGGAACGTCTTGGTTCTGAAACTGCGATGATCAAGGATGTCTCCAAATCGGTTCGACTCTTGCGCGGCGGCAGCGGCGGACGATAGGCTGGCCCACGTTCCCTATTTTCGATTGAATGATCCTATGAAGAAAGCTTTCGGCCTGCTCCTCCTCTCTTTTTGCCTCACGAGTGTAAACCTGCGCGCGGGAGGTTTCGATTCGTCCGCGGCGAAAGATAACGCCGGCACGGAAGCTCACGGCGGGATCCCTTTCGAATTCGATGCGGAATACAGCTACATCGGCGGCGAGGGCCAGGTCTCGCGCGGGCGCGATCCGCTCCGCCGCGATATCGATCTGGACGAAGATTATACTTACCTGCGCTTCATTTATACGCCGCGGGTTAAATTCGGCATCCTGCGGCTCGGCGCCGTTTACGAACGATTTGGTTTTGGCGCGCCCGTTTCGTCGGAAGTGCCACGTGGTCTACAATCCCTCAGCGCTGTCGTGGGGCTCGACACACAGTTTTCCGACTCCATTCTCGTGCGAGTGGAAGCAACGCCCGGGTTCTACAGCGCACGGCATCTCGATGGTGACGATTTCAACGTGCCGTTCGTGATCGGCGGCACTTATATCTGGAACGCAAACATCCAGTTCGTGCTCGGCGTCAGCGTGGATTTCGAACGGGACTATCCCGTGTTCCCGGGCGGCGGAGTTCGCTGGCGGCTGGCCTCGCAATGGGTCCTTAACGCCGTTCTGCCCACCCCGCGACTCGAGTACGAGCTGAACAAAGACTGCACCATTTATCTCGGCGGCGATATCAAAGGCTCGAGCTTTCGAGTCGACGACGAATTTGGATCCGATCGCGGCATTCCGCGCTTGAACCATGCGATTCTTACCTACACGGAAATTCGCGCCGGCCTCGGCGTGGAATGGAAACTTTCCCCGGAGATCAAGCTCTCGCTTGAAGGCGGTTATCTCCCGTATCGCGAGTTCGATTATCATCGCGCTGAGGTTCGCTACCATCACGAAGAAGGCGCGCCTTATGGGTCGCTCGCTTTGCGCGCGGCTTTCTAGGCTGCCGGTTTATCGCTCGACCTTCGCGGATCATCACTCGTTAGGCGATTTCCCGCGCGGCGGCTTGTAAGCCTCAAAGCGCTGCGAGGATTTTCCTAACTAAGATGGCGATCGAGCGCGCCGATCTTGCGCGTCTCCGGCCACTTCGCGGCCACCGCCAGGACAACGAGGATCGTGCCGATCCCGCCTCCTACCACCGACAAGACCGGGCCGAAGAAGGCCGCGGTCAATCCAGATTCCAGCGCGCCTAATTCGTTCGAAGTGCCGATGAAAATATTGTTCACCGCCGAGATGCGGCCGCGCATTTCATCCGGAGTCAGCAATTGAATAATGGTGTGCCGCACCACCACACTCACGCTGTCGAACACACCGGTCAGAAAAAGCATGACTAACGACAGCCAGAAAAATCGCGAAAGCCCGAAGAGAATCGTCGCGATCCCAAAACCGCTCACGCACCAAAGCAACACCCGCCCTGCGTGTTTCATCGGCGGCATGAACGCGATCGCCACCGCCATGACCAGTCCTCCAACGCCGGGCGCGCCACGCATCCAGCCAAGACCGATCGGTCCGCAATGCAAAATCTGATCGGCGAAAATCGGGAGCAAGGCGGTCGCGCCGCCCAAAAAAACCGCGGCCATGTCGAGTGTGATCGTGGCCAGGATAACTTTCTTGCTCAGGACAAAACGCAAACCAATTGCCAGGCTTTGCAGCGCTTTGCTTTCGACTCGCGTTCCCTGATTGCCTCTCGGAATTGGAAGGACAAGGAAGAAAAATGACAAAGCGCAGGCTGCATCCAGCGCATAAATAAACGGAAAGCCTGTCCGTACGATTAGCAATCCACCGAGCGCCGGCCCCACGATCGCCCCGATCTGAAACATGCTGCTGTTCCAGGTCACGGCATTGGCAAACAAATCGCGCGGCAGGAGCGTGGGAAAATAAGAGGTCCGCGCGGCCCATCCGAAGGTCCTTCCGCAGGCCGCGATCAGGACTAACGAGTAGATCAGCGGAATGGAGTAATCATCGAAATGATAGCCGGCGTGACGCTCGAAAATGCCAGCGATCGATTGAAGGAAATTATTTCCGTGCTGCAAAATTCGCCAGTGAGGAATGGCGAGATGCTGCCAGGAGACGAAAGCCAGGCCTAACGAACACAAAGCGCTCAAGGCTTGCGAAATCAGAATGATGTATTTGCGATTATACCGATCCGCGATGTGCCCTGCCGGGAGCGAAAGCAGGATGACCGGCGCCGCCACCATCAGCCCAACCAAACCGAGCGCGGTGGCGGAATGGGTCTTCTGATACATTTCCCACTCGATCGAAACGATCAACATCTGCCGCCCGATCACCGAGATGAGATTGCCTAACGAATAGAAGCTGAAGGCGCGAACCCGGAAGGCCGCGTAGGGATCATGTTTGGTTCGTCCTTCTCGGAGAGTTCCCTCTGCTGTACTCGGCCGCCGCGAGGCCGGACGTTCGTAAGCGGGCGGATCTCCGTGCGGCGTTTGCTCGGCCATTTCGCTGCCAGATTACCGAACGCAAACTGTTCTCGCCAGCGCGACAAGTGACTTAAGACGGCTTGGCTTCCACCCTTGCCGTGCGCTGCGCTATTCGAGCCCAATCCGTTTCAAAATGGAAACGAAGCGCGGATCGCCGCGAAGCGCGTCCCATTTCGGATCGACCCGAAGGAAACTCAGCCGGACATCGCGATCTTGGTAAGCCTTTTCCAGCCAGACGAAGCATTCATCCGTACGACCGAGGCCGAGGTAGAAGACCGCCATATTATGCGGAGGAAAATAACGCTCGGGAGGCAGCGTCTGCACTTCCGCCAGGATCGCTTCCGCCTGCACGCGGTCGCCGGAGATCGCCGCGGTATAACCAAGCATCGAAACGGCTTCGGAGTTTCCGCCGGAGAAGTCGCGCGCCTTTTTGAACTCAGCGATCGCCTCCGGATAATTCCGCATCGCCATTCGCGCCTTGCCTAAAAAAAGATGCGCGATCCAAAAATTCGCATCAAGCTCGAGCGCTTTTTCCAATCGAGCCGCGGCTTCTTCATTTCGCAGGGCGTGATAAAGGAATGCGCCCTCCAGCGAGTTGATCAACAGCGAGACGGGATCGAGCTCACGCGCGCGCGACGCTTCCGCGAGCGCTTCGTCGTGACGTCCGAGATCCGAGAGCAGATGCGCGTAGGCCAGATGAGCGAAGGCGGAATTCGGATTGAGCGCGAGGGCCCGTTTTGCCTCTTCTTCGGCGCCTATCCAGTCCCATTCAAACCACGCATAACTGAAGACGAGCGAGGCATGCGCTTCCGCGAGCGATCCATCGAGCGCGATCGCTTTCTTCGCTGCGACCTCCGCGGGCGGACAAACTTCCTTCGATGGCAAATCGCTCGTAATCGCGAGCGAGCGATACGCTTCCGCCAGCCCGAAGTAAGCCATCGCGTAGGCGGGATCGAGTGCGATCGCGCGTTCGTAATACTGAATGCTTTGATTGATCTCAGGCGGAATCAGTTTGTTCCAATGAAAGCGACCGGTCAGATAAAGCTGATAGGCGTCCACGTTTTGCGTGTCCCTCTTCACGATGCGTTGCTGCTCTTCACCGCTTAATTTAAGCGCGAGCGCGGCTGCCACTTTTTGCGAGATCGCGTCCTGCACCGAAAAAACATCGGTAAATTTTTCGTCGAATGTCCCCGCCCAAAGCGAGCTGCCGTCGGCCACTTTGATCAGGCGTGCGGTTACGCGGATGTGATCGCCCGCACGTTGCACATTTCCTTCGAGGACGGAGTTCACGCCCAGGGCCTGGCCGGCCGCGATCGGATCCTGATTTGGACCGCCAAATTTCTGCACGGATGACAATGAAGTCACGATGACCTCGCGACTGTTGCTCAGCTTGACGATCAACGTGTCGGCCATGCCGATTTCCAAAACCTGGTCGCGCTCTTCGGGCACGAGCGGTTTGAAAGGAAGAACGGCAATCCGTTTTTCCGGCAGGGCGGTGCCGGAAACCGAACCGGCGCTCATGCTTAAAGAAGCTTGCGGCTTCGTTCGCAAGGCAAGGTAAGCGACCACCAGCCCACAGATGAAAACCATTGCGACTCCAGCAATGAGGCGGCCGGAGAAGCGCGCGGGTGCAGTAACGCCGGAGGGGCTGACGAGATTGAACTTGTTCGGCGGCGCGGCGTTTCCCACCTCCTGCGTGTAGAGATTCACCACGGAAATCCGCGTCCCGTGTTTCACCTCGCACTCGCCCAGCTCGTGCAGGAACGGCTGCCAATGGCGATATTGCGCAAGATCATCAGCCACCCTTTTCGAGAGGAGGATGTGACCGGCGTCGCCGCAGTCCATCACGCGCTGGGCAAGATTGATCCCCGCGCCCGCGATATTTGCGCGCTCGTTAACGTCGGAGACCTCATTGACCGGTCCGCTATGAATGCCCATTCGCACCTGCACTCCCCGACGACTCTGGAGCGCGCGCGCGATTTCCAAGGCGCATTCCGCCGGCGCTTCCGGGCTCTCGCGAAAAACCAAAGCCATTCCATCGCCGGCCGGTAATCGCATCAGAGTGCCGGTCGCATCTGCGCTGCGCACTCGCTCAGTCGCACGCACGACCTCATTCAACTCCCGCAACTGTTCGCTCTGCTCGTTGATCAGCAGCTTCGAGTAGCCGACGATGTCGATGAACAAAACGTGGCCGATCTCGAGGCGAAGATTGGGTTCGATAGACATTCGAGCAGTGACCGATCTATATGCTCTCGCGCGGGCAACGTCCATCCGCTCTGTGGTTGCCACTCGCTGAATTCGGCGACAATCTCCTCACTCTTGCATCATGAGTGAAACGTCCCCCGCTCCCTCACCTTACAGCCGCGCCAATCCATTCCCCGGGAGAATGCTGGTTAATCGCCGGCTGAATCCGGGTTCGGAAAAAGATACGCGGCACATGGAGGTGGACCTGAGCGGTTCGGGATTGAGTTACACGGTCGGCGATTCGATGGCGGTTTATCCGAGCAACGATCCGGCGCTCGTGGATGAAATCATTCACGCGCTCAGCGCGAGCGGCGACGAAATGGTGGCCGGAAACAAAGGTTCGCTCCTGCCGCTGCGCGAGGCGTTGCTGCGCGATTATCGCATCACACAAGTGACGCCAAAATTCCTCAAGGCGATCGCGCAAAAGGCGTCGGGCGCGCCGTTGCTGAATGAGCTGATGCACCCCGAACGCAAAGCGGATCTCGACAATTATCTCTGGGGTTTGGAGATGATCGATTTCCTCCTCGAGCATCGCTCGGTCCATTTCACGCCGGAGGAATTTGTCGCTCTCCTGGCAAAATTGCAGCCGCGTCTTTATTCCATCGCTTCGAGTTTGAAGGCGTTTCCCGATCAGGTGCATTTCACGGTCGATGTGGTGCGTTACGAAAGTCACGGTCGAAAACGCGCCGGCGTTTGTTCTTCTTTCATGGCGGAACGCGCGAATGACTCTCCCATGCCGGTGTTCCCCACCACTTCGAAGTTTCGCATGCCGGACGATGGGAACACGCCCATGATTATGGTCGGCCCAGGCACAGGCATTGCGCCTTTCCGCGCCTTTTTGCAGGAACGCAAAGCGACTGGAGCGCGTGGTAAATCGTGGCTCTTCTTCGGATCGCAGAAGGAGAGATGCGATTATTTTTACCGGGAGGAATTCGACGCGCTCAGGAGCGAAGGATATCTGGCCCGGATTGACTGCGCCTTCTCGCGCGATCAGCAGAACAAGATTTACGTGCAGCACCGGATGCAGGAAAACTCCGCCGAGCTCTGGAAATGGCTCGAGGAGGGCGCGCATTTTTTTGTCTGCGGCGACGCCAAACGAATGGCGAAAGATGTGGACGCCGCGCTACGTCAGATCGTTGAAAAAGAAGGCGGCAAAACCGGCGAAGAAGCGAACGAGTACATCGAAAAAATGAAGACGGAGAAGCGTTACAAACGCGACGTTTACTAGCAGTCGTCAGGCGCGGTTCGCCCGAACCGCCAGCACCGCGCCCGCTACGCAAAGGCCGGCACAAACCAGCGCGACCGCACCTCCTGCTACCAGCCACCAAGGCCGATAACGCAGGACAAGTCGGCCAGTCGTGCCGGCAGGAATTTCAACCGCAGGATTGAATCCAAGATTCGATCTCACCGGAAGTTCCCTTCCATTAATCGCAGCGCGATAGCCACGAAAATACGGGCGCGAAAAAGTCAGGCGCGCCGGATTTTCCCCCGCAGGAACCGCCACCTCAGCGACGACACGATTGCGCGAATCTTCGATCAGGTGCACGTCCGCGCTGGCGAATTGCTCGTTAGGCGAAGACGGGTCAGAGGTGATGGATTGGATTCTGGGGAGCGGCCCTCCTCGCCGATGATAAACAAATCCTTCGGCCGAGGAATGGACCTTTTCCCATTCCTCCACCGGCTTTGGATCGAGGCCCATCTCGCGCGCGACGATGATCCCATCGACCCCGAGCGCGGCCAGTTTCCCACCCGGGCCGGCATGCGATTCTAAAAGGTCGGCCGCGGCCCATTCCATCAGCTCACCGTGGATCGCAGCTTCAAAATCCCGCGCCACTCCTGCGGGGCGAATCGGACTGTAGCCGTTGATCAAACGCACTCCGCTCCACATCGAGGTGCTGCCGGGGCGGATGACTTTTCCGATCGGCCCCGACCTGTCCTTGGTGTCGTAGTTGAACTCGGGCGCAGGATACGCGCTGAGGTAAAGGCGTTCCGGATCGAGTGGTTCAGGAGCTGTGAGTTCCTGATCGAGATTGTATCGCGGCACGCCGGCGTTCGTGGAGATGGCGAGGTAAGTTGCGAGCAGCGCGGCAAAGGTAATTCCTGCTGGAACCCAGGCACGGAAACGGATGAACCGCGGCGGCAAAGCCTCCGTTGCCGCCCAGAGACAAGCCAGCGCGAAAGTGGCGGCGGTCAACGGCCAGTGCGACGGCTGCGTTGAGGACCGGACCTGGCGAAGCAAATAAAATGCGAGAGCCGCCAGACTAACGAGTAATAGAGACGCTCCACCCGGGCCAAAAATTATACGCCGGAAAAGCGACTCGCCCTCAGGCCGCTGTGCGAGAAACTGCAGAGCTCGCGCCGCGCAGAGCGCAAGCACCAGATGAATGAACGGAAGCCAGCGGAAGCTCCAACGAAAGACGTTTGCGCTCGGCAGCATGGAGATGACAAGGACCACGCCGAGAAGTGCGAGCTCCCATTTGATTCGCCTAACGAGCAATAGTCGGCCTGCGATCAGACCAGCGATTAGCGCAACCGGCGGCACTAAGCCGCAGGCTAATTCGACTCCGACATGCGGCACCAGCCGGCTCGAAAAATCCGCCCAGTTCACCATCCACGAGGGAAGGACAAACCCGGGAAGTGCGGCGGGTGGAAGCACCCATTGGTAGTGCGCGGCTTTGTCCTGCATCTCGCGCGCCGAGCCGTGCAAATAATCAAAAAGCGCAAGCCACGCTGGCGCCGAGAGACCAGCCCCAAGCAGGCTGCCGACAACTGCGGGAATGACGGAATGAAGCGAGCGGGTTTGCGCGATTGACTTGAGCGCGAGCCAACCGGCGACCAATCCAAGCATGAGCACGGTGTATGGAAATCCGCCGGTCACCAGGAGGTAGACGAAAGGCGCGGGCCAGAGGAATCGCCAAGGCCCGCGGCGCGGATCGAAGGCGCGCTCCAAGGCCCACCAAGACCATGGAAACCAGGTCAACGCACCGAGCGCACCGAACCAATCGGTTGCGCCCCAGCAAATGATCCAGCCATTCGCCGCCGTCACCAGCGCCACCATCGCGGAGAGCGGCGCGGCCAGACCTCGACCACGCGCGAGGACGTAGCCCCCCATTCCAAAAAAGAAAAGATGCGACATCGAAAGCGCCGCCGCCTGTTGCGCGAAGTTGAGTGGCAGTTTCCAAATCAGAACGACCGCGGTGTTGATGAACGCAGAGAAAGTTCCGTATTGGAATTCGCCCGCAAGGTTGTTGCAGACCCAGGAGTAAGGGCTGAGCAACGGCAGATGCCCCTCCGACCAGCTGCGCGCGATATCGGCGAAAACCGGAAGGATCGAAAGCTGGTAATCATCGTTCCAAAACAGGTTCGGATTGCGCGCCAGCAGCACCGAAGTAAGCGCAAGCACGGCCCCGCCAGCGAGAATCGGCTCCCGCAGTCTCATCCGCGAGTTTTCCTCCGGCGCCATCGAAGGATCCTGGTCTAACGAGTGCTGGTCCACCGCTTACAACACCACCGGCGTCCCCTCGGTCATAACCAGGATTTTTTTCTCGATCCCGTGGGCGCGGGCGCAAGCGAGCAATCGCGTGGGCGGCTCGTCGAGCGGCTCGTAGCCAAGACGGAAACTTCCGTAATGCATCGGCACTAGTGTTTCCGCCTGCAATTCCTTAAAGGCCTGCACCGCTTCCTCTGGATTCATATGAACTTCACGACCGCTCGGCGGATCGTAGGCGCCGATCGGAAGGAGCGCGACCTCGATGTCGTAACGTTTCCCGATTTCCTCAAAGCCTTCGAAATAAGCGCTGTCGCCGCAGTGAAAAATCGAGCGCCCTTCCGATTCGATCACGAAACCGCCGAAGCCGCGATGCGAGTCGTGGAGCAAACGCGCGCCCCAGTGATGGCAAGGCGTGAGCGATACGCAGAGCGGGCCAAGCTCGAGACGCTGCCAGTGATCGAGCTCGTGCACGATGTTGAAACCGAGGTCGTGCACCAGGTTACTGACGCCGTAAGGAACAACGATCGGTTGATCGGCCGCGACTTTGCGCAAGGTGCGGCGGTCGAGATGATCGAAGTGCGCATGGGTGACGAGAACGAAATCGATCTCGGGCAGATGAAACAAATCAAAGCCCGGTTTCTTCAATCGTTTGATCACCTTCAGCCACATCGACCAATTCGGATCGATGAGCACATTGACCTCCGGTGTTTGAATCAGAAAGGAGGCGTGGCCGATCCAGGTGATGCCGAGCTCGCCTTTTTTTATCTTCGGAAAAAGCGGGAGGCCGCCCTTGCCGGCGCGCTTGGTAAAAAGCGACGGAATGAGCACACTGGTCAGGAAATTTCGTTTATGCCAATCCGCGCTCGGGCGCAGGCCGACGCGTTTCGCGCTGCTGGCGGCGTCGCTCTCGACTGCCTGGACGACGTTGCGTTGGCTTTTCCTGGAAAAAGGAATCGGCACCTCGCGCCACCATATAAGGCCGAAAGGGTGAATCAAAACCTTTCGCCGCGAGCATCTTTCTCCGTTCGCTCACTCCGCAAGATGGACCCGCGATTTTAAAAAAACTTCGAACTTAGGGAGCTGATTTGCGGATTAGAAATAAGCAACGCGCAGCCTGCTCTTCTTCTCGATGCACACCGAATTATCCGCCAGCGTCGCGGATGGAGTTGAATGTGAATCTCCCGTCCGGAAATCGTTAAAGCCTAACGAGTACAAGGTGCGGTCCTGGCCGCGACAACCGTTCTTCGGTTTGGCGCTCGCGGCCATCGTCGGGATTGTCGTGGGCGATAATTTTGTTCACCCGGGCGTCGCCTTGATCGGGATTGCCGGCTTCGGCGCCGCAGCGCTATTCAAAAAGAGTTCGGTCGCCACTTGCCTGTTTGTCGTCGCCTTCTTTTTCTGGCTGCACGCCACCAACGTTTCGAACGGCCCGGGATTATTGCTGGCGCGCGAGCTTGGCCAGGAACCACAGGCCGCGACGGTCGAGGGTTTGGTCGTGAGCGAGCCGAAAGCTTCCGACCGTGGAGTGGCGTCGTTTCTCTTCCACGCGAGCTCGCTGGAAATGCACGGCGCGCAAAAATCCTGCGACGCGACGCTTTCCGCGCGTTGGAGCGGTGACGTTCGTTATGGAGATAAGCTGCGGCTCTTTGGCGTCCTCAAACCGATCGAAGGGCCGCGCAATCCAGGCGAGTTCGACATGCGACAATTCCTGGCGCGCCATGATGTGCGGACTGCGCTGAACGCGCGATACGCGGAGAACGGCCGCATCCTCGAGCACACTGGAGGCAATCCGATTTTGCGCGCCGCTCACGCTTCGCGAAAGATGATGGATGAAGCGCTCGGTCGCGGCCTGGAGAGCGCGCCCGACCAGCATAGTTTAATCAGCGGCATCGTTCTCGGGTTGCGAGACGCGACCCCGGATGAAGTGGAAGAAGAATTCCAGCAGACCGGCACGATTCACCTTTTTGCAACCGCGGGCCTGCATGTGGGAATTGTCGCCTATCTGCTTTGGACGATCGCGAAAGCGGTGCGCATCCCGCGGAAACTTGCGATTTGCATGATTGTTCCCGCGCTGTTTTTCTACGCCGCGATCACAGGCTGGAATACGGCAAGCGTGCGCGCGGCGACGATGGCTGCGGTGGTTCTAGGCGGTGCGTTTCTCGATCGCAGGGCTCACGCCGGGAACAGTCTCGCGGCCGCGGCCTTCCTCCTCTTGTCCTGCAGCACGCAGCAGCTTTTCTCGATGGGTTTTCAACTCTCCTTCGCGGTCGTCGGAACAATTATTTTTCTGGCGGACCGCGTTTTCCGATCACTCGTTAGGCTAGTTCGACCCGATCCTTTTTTGCCGCGCGCGCTGTTGGGACCGATCCGCCGGCTCGGCCTGCACAGCTGGAGCATGATTTCGCGCGGCGCTTCGGTTTCCTTCGCTGCCTGGGTGGGCTCGCTCTTCCTCATTCTCCCTTATTTCTATCTCATCACACCGGTCTCGCTCTTCGCGAATCTCGCGGTAGTGCCCATCGCTTTTTTCGTTCTCGCCATCGGCTTGATGTCGCTTCTCACGACCGCGATCGCGCCGTGGCTCGCTCTCGTTTTTAATCAGGCCAACTGGAGCCTCGCCAGCGTGATCCTATGGACGGTAAATCTTTTCGCGCACGCCCCGGCCGGCCACATCTATCTGGAAATCCCTTCGTGGCCGAGAGGTGTCCGCGCGGAAATGACCGCGCTCGATCTCGGCGCAGGCGCGGCGATGCACCTTCGCGGCGGCAAGACCGATTGGCTTTTCGACACCGGAGCGGAGCGAGATTTCCGGAGAGTGTTGCGCGGTTATTTACGTTCGCGCGGAGTTAATCGACTCGATGGTCTCGTCCTTTCGCACGGCGATGCGGCCCACATCGGCGCGGCTACATCCGTGCTTCGAACCTTTCGGCCCCAAGAATTAATCGATACTGCCGCGAACGATCGCTCGCGCGCTCATCGCGACCTGATTGCGTTTCTGGAGACACATCGAATGACCCGCCGATTTTGGAACGCGTCGAGCACGAGTGAATTGGATCCAGAAATCACGGCGCGTGTTTTGTTCCCGCCTCCGGATTTTTCCGCGCCTAATGCCGACGACCAGGCGCTCGTCACTCAACTCGAATTGCACCACCGCTGGCGCATCTTGCTCATGTCGGACAGCGGTGAGTTAACTGAGCGATATCTCATCGACCACGGGACCGATCTGCAAAGCGACATCCTGATCAAAGGCCAGAATCACTCGGGAGTCTCGTGTTCCGAAGAGTTTCTCGACCATGTTCGTCCCGGAGCGATCGTCGCTTCATCTCCGGAATTTCCGGAGAACGAGCGGATCAAAGACGATTGGGCGCAGATGGTCCGCGAGCGCGGCATCAAACTTCTGCGGCAGGACGAAACCGGCGCCGTCACGCTGCGGTTTTACCGCGATCGATGGGAAGCAGCTTCCTTTTGCGGATCGGAAATTTTCCGAAGCACCACGCGATAAATTTTCTGGCCGCGCTCTTCAAATCGTTCTTCGAACGTGCTGAGGGGCAATGTCACGCCGTTGTTCGCGGATTGTGTGAGACTCAAAATTTCCGGCAGGAGGGATTGGATCGCGTGGAAATAATCGAGTTGGTCCGTCGCGAGTCGCAACTCGCCCCCGGGCTTCAGCGCGCGCGCGATCGCGCGAAGGAATATCCCCGTTACCACCCGCCGATGAGAGTGCCGCCGCTTTGGCCATGGATCAGGAAACAAAAGGTAAAACACATCGACCGATGCGGGCGGCAGGAACTGCTGCACCGCGTTTAGGATTTCGCGAGGCAAGACACGAGCGTTCCTCAAGCGCTGGTCTCCGATTTGCCGGCAAGCGCTTCTCACTCGCGCAGGCATGCGCTCCACACCCAGAAAATCTCGCTCCGGTTTCATCTCCGCGAGCGCGACAAGAAAGCTGCCGTCGCCGCATCCCAAATCGACTTCCAGCGGTTCGATTCGCCCAAATATTTCCGGCAAATTGAGCGGCGCGAGCTCGCTGGCCGGTTTTATCTCCGCCGCGCTGAAAGTCCGCTTGTTTGCCCGCATCTTTGAGAGAATCCGCGTCGAATAATGCCAGGAATGAAAGCGAAGTCCGACTACTCTAATTAATATGCTGAAACATTTTCTCGCTTTCGCCCTGCTCGGCGGGCTCCTTTCCACCGCTTTGTCAGCAGATGAAGCCAAGCCCGCGGCGACAAAGACCGCAATTTTTGCCGGTGGTTGCTTTTGGTGCATGCAGGCCGAATTCGATCACGAGAAGGGAGTGGTGAAAACTCTGGTCGGCTACACTGGCGGAAAGGAAGCGGATGCAAATTATCGCGATGTTTCCAGTCATCGCACCCAACATCGTGAATCGATTCAAGTCATCTACGATCCGGCGCAGGTGTCGTATGAGAAACTGCTCGAGATTTATTGGAGCAACATCGATCCGACCCAGGCAGACGGGCAGTTCGGCGACCGCGGTCTCAGTTATCAAACCGCGATATACGTCGCGGACGAAGATGAAAAGAAAATCGCCGAAGTTTCCAAGGCGAAAGAAGATAAATCCGGCAAATACGAGAAGCCGCTCGTGACCGAAATTCTCCCGGCGATGGCATTCTATCCTGCGGAAGAATATCACCAGAAATATTACCTGAAGAATCCGTCCGACTACGAAGCGTATCATGTCGGATCCGGGCGAGCGTCCTACCAAAAGAAGATGTCGGGTCGGAAAGCAAAGACCGATAAGTAGGAACGCTCCCCATCTCGGACACATTTAGGCAATGACATGCGCGTTGCTCTCCGGTATTCCGATGAGAGCTAAAGGAACCGCCCATGCCTACGACCAATCCGCCTAACGATCAGTTCGACGAGAAAAGGCGCCCAGAGCTTACTCTCCGCGGCTTAGTCGTCGGAGTGCTCATCACGCTCGTCTTCACCGCCGCGAATGTTTACTTCGGGCTCAAGGCCGGCCTGACTTTTTCCACCTCGATCCCAGCGGCGGTGATTTCGATGGCGATCCTGCGCAGTTTCAAGAACGCGACGCTGCAGGAGAACAATATCGTGCAGACGGTGGCGTCGGCGGCGGGCACATTGTCTTCGATCATCTTCGTTCTGCCTGGCCTGATCATGATCGGCTGGTGGACTGGGTTTCCGTTTTGGATTTCGTTTTTGATCTGCGCGCTCGGCGGAATTCTCGGCGTGATGTATTCGATCCCGTTGCGTCGCGCGTTAGTTACAAACTCCGATCTGCCCTACCCGGAAGGCGTCGCTTGCGCGGAAGTGCTGAAGATCGGCAGTAGCACCGAAGGTCAGCATGCGGCCGATGTCGAACACAGCCGCGCTGGTCTGCTCGCGGTGATTTGGGGATCAATTGTCGCCGCGCTCTTTGCCATCATCGTGGCTACGCAAGTATTCGCGGCAGATGTGGCGCAGACTTTCCGCATCGGACGGCGTGGCGAGGTAAGCGGTTATGATTTTTCGCTCTCGTTCGCGCTCCTCGCGATCGGTCATCTTTGCGGATTATCCGTCGGCATCGCCATGCTCATTGGCGCTACGATCGGATGGGGCTGGCTCGTGCCACATTTCTCCGCGCTCAGTGGCGACCTAACGACTGCTGCCGGCGCGCTCGCGCAAGCGACCTGGAGTCGCAAGGTGC
>CAXSFN010000054.1:0-22932 GCA_964236815.1 uncultured Chthoniobacterales bacterium | reverse complement strand
GTTTACGAAAAAAGGCGGACGTGCAAGGTTTGCGCGTGCTCCTGATTGACGACGTCCTTACCACCGGATCGACCTTGAGCGAATGCGCTCGCGTCCTCAAACGTGCCGGTGCAATCTCGGTCCACGCCGCTACCGCCGCTCGCGCCTAACGACCATGGCTATTTTCAAACGCCCCACGCTTAAAGCACAAGGCCGCAAGCGCGAAATGCCGCAAGGGCTTTGGACGAAATGTCCGAGTTGCGGCGCCGTCGTGCATGAGATCGAGCTCGCGCAGAACCAGCGGGTCTGTCCGCACTGCGAGCATCACTTTACGCAAACCGCCAAGGAGCGAATCGAGAATCTGCTCGACCCGGAAAGCTTCGTGGAGCGCGATGCCGACCTGCGTTCGCTGGATACGCTCCGATTCCAGGGAGTCTCGAGCTACAAGGATCGCCTCAAAAAATATCAGGACAGCACTGGGCTGACCGATGCGGTTTTGAGCGGCGACGGCCTTATCGAAGGCCATAAAGTTTCTATCGCGGTGATGGATTTCAGTTTTCTGGCCGCGACCATGGGCTCTGTCGTCGGCGAGCGCATTACGCGCGCGATCGAGCGCGGCACCGAGACGAAATCCGCCGTCGTCATCATCTCCGCTTCCGGCGGCGCCCGCATGTATGAGGGGATGCTCAGCCTCATGCAGATGGCGAAAACGAGCGGCGCCCTCGCGCGCCATGCCTGTGAAAATTTGCCCTACATTTCCGTGCTGACGAATCCGACGACGGCGGGGGTGATGGCGAGTTATGCCTCGTTAGGCGACGTGATCATCGCGGAGCCGCACGCCATGGTTGGGTTCGCCGGTCCGCGCGTGATCAAGGAAACGACGCACCAGGATTTGCCCGAAGGATTCCAGACCGCGGAGTTCCTCGAAGAGCATGGGCTCGTCGATCTGATCGTGCATCGGAAAAGGATGCGAGCGCAGATCAGTCAATTACTCAGCTATTTTGCGGCGGCGGCGTGAGGCGCGGACGGCGCTTGTGTCATCGAGCGAAAGCGACGGATTGCTGATCGGTTCCGAATCTCGTGCGCTTGGAATCCAGAAACAGTCAGAGCTCCTTCGCTCTGCTCAGGATGACAGTTTTGAAGGAGCGACCTTTCCTTACTTTTGTCATTCTGAGCGGAGCGAAGAATCTCTGACTATTTTTTAACCCCCAGCATCTGGTCTCCTGAAACAGGCAGATGTTCGAAACCCAGCATCGATATTCACGCTTTCGCGACGGCGTTCCGATCGACATGACAGCGTGATGGAACCGTCCATCCTTCGAGACAGTTATCATGACCTATAAAGAAGCGCTCGCCTGGCTTTTCGGCACGCAGCTTTTCGGCGTCAAGCTTGGTCTCGAAAACATCCAGCGCCTTCTGCGCGCCCTCGATCTTCCCGCTTCTAAGCAGCGCATCATTCACGTCGCCGGCACGAACGGAAAAGGCTCCGTCTGCGCGATGATCGATTCCATCCTGCGCGCGCAAGGTTATCGCAGCGGCCTCTTCACCTCCCCTCACCTCGTCACCTTTCGAGAGCGGATCCAGGTCAACGGAGAGATGATCGACGAAGACGCGGTCGCCAAAGGTCTAACGAGTATTCGTGAATTGACCGCGGAATGGGATCCACATCCGACTTTTTTCGAAATCGCGACTGCGCTCGCCTTGCAGGATTTCAAGGAAGCAGACTGCGAATTCATCGTGTTGGAAACAGGTATGGGCGGACGGCTGGACGCAACGAATGCAGTTACGCCAGTTGTCTCAGTGATCACGCCGATCGATTACGACCATCAGAAATGGCTTGGCAATACGCTCGCGGAAATTGCCGGTGAGAAGGCAGGCATCATCAAACCAAATGTGCCGGTCGTTTCCGCGCCGCAACAGCGCGAAGCTGAAAAAGTCATTTGCGCACAAGCCAGCGAAAGCGCCGCGCCGCTGCAGTTCATCTCCGCAGCCTACGACGCTTCACCTGTGGCATTGCGCGGCGCGCATCAAAAACAAAACGCCGCGCTTGCGGTCGCGGCCTTGCGTGCAGCTGAGATCGAGGTCAACAACCGCGCGATTATCGAAGGCTTGAGAAACGTCAGCTGGCCGGCGCGTTTTCAGCGCTGGAATGAGCGCATCGTGATTGACGGCGCCCATAATCCTGCGGGCGCGCGCGTCGCGGCCCAGGCTTGGCGCGAAGTCTTCCCGGGAGAAAAAGCGACGCTGATTCTCGGCCTCATGCGCGATAAAAACGCCGGCGAGATTTACCACGAGTTGCAATCGATTGCCGATCGCATCTTCCTTCCGCAATTTCGCGGCGAGCGCGTGCTCCCGCCGCCGGAACTTGCCGAGATCATTGTGGCTACCACTCCGGATGCGGCGCCGACCATCGTAAACTCTTGCGGCGAGGCGTTGCAGTCAGCGCAAGAATCCTCCGCGCGTATTTTGGTTGCCGGCTCGCTCCATCTAGCAGGCGAGATGCTCGCGCATCTAGAAGAAAGACCCGCTGCCTTCGAAGAATGTGCGCAATGAATCTCTATCCCGCGGAAAGCGCTCACCCGCGCAGAAACAACTTTAGTTATCCCCATCGTTTCAACCCCTAAGAAAAGCGCGCGCTTCTTCCGAGCAGCTCCGCTTCCACTCTCGGTGCAAAATGAAATGTCTTTAGGCGCGGAAAGAGCGGCGAAGAAAGCTCTCGTTAGGTTCAAAAAATGTAACGCCTCGTTACCAACGTGTTGTCACTGCCGGTGTCCGCCATCAGATCATCGGGCCGCGGATTATGCACGTGACCCTCGGCTTCCGGCAGCCCTGGAGTAGAATCAGCCACCCAACATTCCAAAGGGCTTTGGCCGTGAAAGCGGAGCTCTAAGTCCACACCCTCCGGCGGAACTGCCTCATAACGCAGGGACCACGGATGCTTACCGCTTGCGTGGACCTCCCGAGAGCGGCCGTTGTAGGCAACCGACTGAAGGTCAACCTCTGCGCGCAGTCGCATCACAATAGTAGTGGCATGACGCGGCGAGGCGAGGCGCAATCGCAGGATGCGCGTCCCGTCTTGCACGCGATCGCTTATCACGGTCGCGACGGGAGCTTCGAAAGTAGTTGGCGGCGCGTCGGCGGCCAGACACTCATGGTCGGAGCCCGCGGTAAAGGCGGGATCAGATCCTTTTCGAGGATTGGTTACGAGGAATTGCTGCGTCCACGCATCGGTAGCTTCATCGTAGCTGATCCATTTCGCTTTCCCCTGGTCGACGTCCAGGCTGTAGAACAAAGAATCGCCTCGTGGATGTTGCACGCTGAAGTGGGAAAGCGAGGCGCCACCCAGGACCAGAGCTAGGGCGGCGACCACGAGAGTCATCGTCACTCCGCCCCATGGCCGGTAGATGAAATCGAAAACGGGCCACGCCGCAGCCAGGAGCAGACTTAACAACATGGCAGCGGCCAGGATTGAAATTATATTCAAATCCAAGTTAACCAGGAAAAGGTAAGTAAGCGGGGCTAGGATAAGAAGTGCTGGAACGGCAGCTACCATTCCCCAAAGCGCGGTGTCTTTCGGGCCCTTCCCGCGTAAACCGAGAAGCAAACTCCCCGTGCCAAAAAACACCGGCCACTGAAAGAGGTAGCTAGCGCCGGGAAGCAAATAGAGAACGACAGCGGCCAGGCCGGCTTCGACTAGGAGTAGGCCGGCGAAAAGTGTGCGGGCGCCGAATTTCGAGCGCAAGGCGACCAGAATCGAGTTTCCACCGACATAGCCGAAAAGACAGAGACCAGCAAAGAGTAACTGGTTGCTCGGCGTGTCGCCTCGTAGCAAGGACTTGCCAACGAAAAACCTAACCGCGCTCCAAGGCAAAAGCATTGCACCGGCCACGGCCACTAAGAGTAGGAAGAACGCGCTGAGAGTCGCCCATCTTAGTTCAATCATTCCGCGCTGCCGCGCCTTTACTACCGCGAGAGCTAGAAGCACAAAGGTGCTAGCCGTTAACATCCAGGCGATCCAGATCGGATAGACGAGCAGGCGCGTTCCTAACCAATTGAAATAGATACAGTCGGCTTTTCGAATGTCGGCCAGCGGTAAATCTCCGAAATGGCGGACCAGGCCAAGCGCGTTCGCGCCCATCTGCTGCACGCTCCGCGCGTCCAGGTTTTTCGGTGTGTCCAGGCGGGTGTGATAATTCTGGAACGATTCGGTGAAAGCGAAGTTGAGCGCGGCGACGCCAGCAGTCTTCAGCTCGGAGAGGTCGGTGTCGTTAGGCAAAAGCTTGTAAAC
The DNA here is from genome assembly GCA_964236815.1 of uncultured Chthoniobacterales bacterium. Lineage (GTDB taxonomy): Bacteria > Verrucomicrobiota > Verrucomicrobiia > Chthoniobacterales > UBA10450 > JACCTI01. The sequence goes on along the minus strand of CAXSFN010000054.1, from coordinate 18,665 downwards.
GGAATACATCAACGAGGAAGCCATCGGATGCGGCGCGGCCCGGGCGAACTCCGGAATGAGCCAGCCATTCTGGTCGCTGGTCTCGAACATCATTGCCGGTCCGGAACTTCCGCGAGTTTCCAGATTCAAAACGACGCCGGCCACATTTGCCAGGTCTGGGTGATCTGCGACGAAACCCGCCGCGCCCAGTAAGCCGGCCTCCTCGCCATCGGTGAAGAGGACGATGAGATCGTTCTTAAGCGGTGCACCGGCACCCAAGGCACGGACCGTTTCAAGGATGGAAATTACGCCCGCGCCATCGTCGGCCGCGCCCGGGCCTTCCGGAACGGAATCGTAATGCGCCACTAACATGACCGCGCGGCTGTTAGCGTGGCCACGAAAGGTAGCGATGATGTTTTGCACGCTCCCGGCCCGAACGAATCGTCCGCGAGTGATCACGCCGGTTGTATCCTCAAGCTGCGTCTCCGCGCCAAGACCTTTCAGAGTTTCGATCAAATAATCCCGCACTCCTCGATTCGCTTCTGTCCCGACCGGATGCGGATGCTCTGCGAAATGCTGCAAATGCAACATGGCCCGGGCCGCGGAGAACTCGTTAGGCGCGGCCGCCAGACCTACTGCCGCGGGAGGCCGGGTTCCGTAAAGAGATAGGACAACGATCGCACCGATCGCAGCCCCACAAAAGATTCTAACTAGCGGATCGGTCCGAGGCATTGATCTTCACTCGGTCAGTTTATCGGAAGAACCAAAGCGAATTTTTACCGACGCAGGAATGCCGGTGAGCCTGGCCGTGTTCTCGTCCTCATCACGCTCCGGCACAGGTCTTCTTCGGAATGCCACTTCTCCTCAGCAAATGTATTCACTTCGCTCTGGCACATGGACCAGTGGCAGGAGAGCACCCGCCGCAAGCCGACTCCGGGGAGCGCACGCTTGTAGCGTGCTGGCGAGGCATTCTGCCATCGCGAACTTCCAACAGCGTAGCGAAGGACCTAGCCGCGGGACTCAATAGAGGCCCCGCCTCGTAAGAGTCATTTAGCGGCGTCGATCGCCAGACCGGTCACGTCTTTGTACGCTCGCAAGAGGCGCACGAGCTGCCTCTTCTCCAACACCAGACGTTTGCTCAGACCCCAGGGGCTACGGCCTCGTTGATACTTAAAGTCGATCCAATGCTTCCGAGGATGCGAATGCCGAAAGGTGTCCCAGAGCATCGTGAGATAGTCGCCTTCCGGACCAAGCCCAACGATATGCTTGATGCTTATTCTCTCAGGATCGCCGCGCTTGAATCTGTAGGTGAGGCGCAACGAGTGGCGCTTGCAGTTGCATCTCCGTCGCAGGAGGCGCTGATCCCAGCCGCTTGGCGCTAACTCATCCCAGATGAAAGCAGCTATGCTGCGTGAGCGGCAGACCGCCAACCAAGCTGGTCTCTCGCCGCACGAGGTGCATTGCCACCAATACCTAGCCATCTTGCACGCTCTGCATATAACTGAAATGAACTACCTGCCAGGCCGTGTCCAGAGCTTTCCGTAGCAAGGATAGCGCGTTTGTCCGTCCATTTCGGGTCGATCTCCGGGTTCGGTGAACTGGTCCTGGAGCAGTTCATCTTAGGATCTGACTCTAACTCCGATTTAACTCCGATCCTAACTGTAACTAGGCTCACTAACTCCACTAATCAGCCGCGTCCGCCTAGCTGTTACGCCTATTCATCGGCTCGCGCATTGTTTTTCTGGCACGCGAAAATGTTCATCCAGTATCGCATCCAGCTCAGCTAACCCACGCGCCAGTTCCTCTCGTTGCTCGATCAGTTCGGGATCGGTCGTGGCATCGAATGGCTCTGCCAGCGCGGTCTCGCAACGCTTGGAGAGCGGCCCTTTTCGCACACTCCCATCCGGCCGTCGTGAAAGCGCATCGAGGCGCGACGCCCGAGCCTGCACCGCACGGATCTTTTCCAACGCCATCCTCTCCGTGATCTCCCCGGCCCCGACTTGCTGCAATTGTCGGCACTGGAAAAGCCGGCAGCGCGCGGGCCGTTCCGCATAAATCGAACAGCACTCGTTCCGGTAGGCTGGGCACGGCTGAAGAATCAAGTCTCCTCGCTGTTTACGCTTCAGCTTCATTCCCAGCGCTGCTAATGCCGGGGGCGCGTCGTCTGGCTGCAGGCGCACGGTATGAAAGATCACTCCGTTGCAACAAAGCCCGCACGCCCCGCACAGTCGCGCTCCCGGCGAAGCTGTCTCAGTCGAGTTAGTCCCGCGCATCTTCATAATGAATGTTTCATTTCACTTATCGCGACCGATTATCTTGTAGCGACAGCGCGATGTCGCCGTGATTCTTCAAAAATATCAATCGACGAATTCGTCGAGCTGCGCGTTTGAGTCAGCCGATTCGGGTTACTGCTTGTTCAGCAAAGACGCCGCCGCCTTCTGCCATCACCATCGAATAGCAAGATCCTCCAGCCGCGAGTGACCGCCGTCCGCAACACATTCAGAAAAGCGGCCAAATCCTCACGCAAGGCCCAGAGAAAAGCACACGGCGAAACGAGCTAGATCACGTCAAACCGGATACCCGTAGATGACGACAAAAGCTTCCAAGATGGAGGCTACGTCACCGGGCTAAGCCGGTCATACCACTTCTGTCTGGCTAGGCGGCCTCGATGAAAGCAAACGCGCTACTTTGCAGGAAATCCCGCAATTTCGGAAGAATAACTCGCTTTCTTCTAGGAAAAGTTCAAGACGTCCTGGCCCCAACGATGGAGGTTCGCCCGTTCGGTTAGACGCCGGGTTCGGTCCCGTGCTTGAGTGAAGCCTTCTCGACTAAGGGCTGCAGCGGACTTGACCCTTTCGCCAAACCGCCGAGAAGATCGTAGGCCAGTTTTTCCTGACCTAGAATAGAAGCTAGCAGCGCCAGCTCGTGAGCGTAATCCTTCTCTTTCGCGGTGGCGCAAAGTCCGGTGTAGGCGTCGATCTCGAATTGCTCGATCTTCTGGCCGACCGCGATCAACTCGGCGTCCTGTTCAGATGAAACCAGCCTTTTCGCGATGACTTTCACGCCCTCCGCGATCAGCCCTGTCATCGCCTTGCAGCCTTTTGTGGGTAGCTCTGCGCCGAGCGATTCCGCCACGGCTTCTAGCGTCTTCAAATGACCCTCCGTCTCCTTTAGATGCGCTTGCAAAAGCGTCTTCAGATCCTCCGATTTAGCCGCCTTCGCTACCAAGGGAAGGGCGAGGGTCAATTCCCTCTCCGCCGTGTGCATCTCGCCCAGCGTCTCCAGAAAGCCCGGCGGGAGCGGTTTCTCCGGGCGTCCCACACTGGTCGTCCGGTTTGCTTGCGTATCGCCCGAGCCTTTTGTAATGGCGCCGATCTCCGCGCTCGTCTCTTTTGACGGAGTCCCACCCTGACCGACCGTGCCCGTTGCCGACCGCTCTTCGCTATGTTTACGCACCGTATCTTTATTCATGGTATAACTCGGTTCGCGACTCGCCCGCCGCGAGGCTGTAGGAAATTCGGTTCAGGTGGCGCGTTCGCGTCTGCGAGGCCGGCATCACCCTTTGCCCACTGCCCCGGGACCAACCAGTCATTCTGCATCTCTCGGGCACGCGCATGCTCGTAACTTTCGAAATTCGAGAACCAAATCACGGTGTGGACAACGAAAAGTGAGCGGGAGTCCTGACCTCGCTAAGCCTGTAGATAGGAGGCTCTAAGCCTTACCAAACCCTACCGGAGAAAAGCCGGCAGCCGCCGGACCAGAACGCGCACCAGCAGAACGATCACTACGATCCCCGGGATGGCATATCCTGCCCGCTGCATTTCTGCCTGAAAATTCGCACCTGGCCGGGACAAGACCACGAGAAGCGCGGCCAATAATACCGCCCCGGTGGTAAGCGCGACCGCCCGTCGCCAGTCTCTTAACCGGGTCGCTTCGTCCGGATCATCCCGGCGCTGCTGCAAACCGCGGACCCGGAGAATTGAAAGCGTCAGGAAGACAAGAGCGAGATCCCCTAGGTACAGAATTAAGGGCACCAGCTGAACGTTAAAGCGAAGAAAGGTCTGGACCGCATAAGGCAGAATCGCCACCGCAAAAAGAAAAACGAAATTGACCACCAAATCGAAACTCCTAACCACGAAATGATGCTGAAAAATCCGGTGATGCTCGAGCCAGAAGCGGCAGACCAGGGAAAAAGCGATGATCACCGCCAGCCAGCGTGTTGGCTCGAAGATATCCTCCACCCGAGCTGGAACATCGAGACGGGTCGCGAGGAGGGAGAGACTAAAACCAAAGACCAGATCGCTGAATGCTTCCAGTCGCCGGGTGAATTTTTCCTCAGCTGTTCCCATGTTCCTGCCTTGGCGCGATCCTGCCTCCGCCGCCGCGAGCTGAAAAGGACGAAGTAGACTAACGGTCTCTTCGAGACTTTTCCCGACCGAGGACGTCATCCCGCCGTTGACGCGACCGCGCTGGCTCGAGTGATGACCTACTGTTCCTCTCTGCTTGGCGTGGGAGAGACGGATGGTTGCGCCTGACTCGGCGTTCCCTCCTCCTGTTTACGGCTGACACTAGGGCTAGGATTTTAAACCTAGGATGGCCTAGTGCTCCGAAAGACTCCGCAGTGGTCAATGCCGGGAGAATTTCCCACCCTGCACCATCCGCAAACTTGAGTCTGGCCAGATGGGGTCGGGGTAGGTATTCTTGGGCGGCAAAGGCTCTTACCCGAACTTTAACCTAAAGAAAAACCAATGGACGGCGGCCGAATTACCAGTGACGAGAAAACGACAATCAGTACTTACGTCGGTGTCGGCGTCCTGGTCGCGCTCGTGGCCGCGGCGATCTATTTCTTCATGTTCGCCCAGGAAAAAAGCCGGGAGGTCACAGGATTCGATCCGAACCGGCCCGTGCCGAGCGACGCCATTTTGCGCAAACGCTTAAAGCCGGAGCAATATCATGTCGTACGGGAAAGTGGCGCCCAGACCGGCTTCCAAAACGAATACTGGAATAACGAGCGCGTCGGCCTTTACCTTGATGTCATTACCGGCGAACCACTGTTCACTTCGCTCGACAAATTCGATGGCGGCCTCGGCCAGCCAACCTTTACCAAACCGATCTCGAAAGACCTCTTGGTCGAGAAATCCGACACCTCCTTTAACATGGAGCGGACCGAGCTGCGTTCCAAGCGTAGCGATGCGCACCTGGGCCATCTTTTTCCCGACCCGGCCTCGCCGACCGGGCAACGCTGCGTTGTTATGTCGGCCGCATTGCGTTTCGTCCCCCTCGAACGGATGAAGGCGGACGGTTACGAAGCATACCTACCCTTGCTGGAAAAGAAGTAGAGCGGGTTTTCGACCTTGTAGCTTCTCCCGCGCCCGCCTCTCATCCGCGCGGTAGGTCACAAAGGTGACGACATTGGTTTCGATTGTCTGTCCAATCTCCTCTTGTAAGAGTCCCGAAAGGAAAGAAGGCGACTGCGGCCGCCGATGCAGAAGGTTCGGTTTTAACCCACAAATCCTTGGCACTCGTAAAATTGGTCGGAAGCGGGAGTCGTGACGCTCGTCGGAGTATCGATAGCTCATCCTTACCTATCTCTCACGCCGCTTCGCGATTAGGATCGCATTGATCCATTACCTTACCTATCCTGCCACAATGCGACCCCGGATAACTTTTTTTGCCGCCTGCTTACTCCTCATCCTTCTTCCCTACTCCTACGCGGCCCTGCAAGTGGATGTGAAAAAGGTGCTCACACCGACCGATCTCCAGCGTTTCTACGGACAAGTAAAAGCGGTCGATCGCTCCGCCCGCACCGTCACGATCGAGATACCGATGCGCTTTGTCTTTCACCTCCGGGCTGAAACGAAGATCAGTCAGCGCGGTGGCGCTGCCGCTACCTTCGATAACGTCAAGGTCGGCGACGGTATCGACGTGGTTGGGCATCATGGAGCCGATAACTCCTGGACCGCAGTCACGATCAAGCTGGAGCGAGGCGCGAGCTTTGGCGACGAGATTTCAGCCAGCACCGTGCACGGCCAAACCATCACCGGATTGGCGGTTGGCCTCTACCTCGCCTACCAGCCGCCGACTGAGCTGATCAATCGCAACTCGACTTCGGCCGGCGCTCCGGTTTGTTCCTCATGACCGTGCGGCCCGATGGCACCGTCAACAACGTCCGGCCCCTCAAGTCCCTTGGAGAAGCGGAACTCAACGAACGCGCCACTCAATGGCTGATGAAATGGAAATTCCGTCCCAACTGCGTGACCGAAGTGCGCGTTCCCATGAACTACAACACCTTTCGGCGTTACTAGGTCTGAGTTAGTCCTCACCGAAGGCAGTAACCGAGCTCCCGCATGAGAAGAGATCTTGCGAGGGCACTTCTTCTGCTCGGTAAGTGCGAGTGCATTCCTACGATATCGCCGAAGAAGGTTACCATTCACCGCTCACCGCCGCACAAGTCAGCGAGCTGTTTTATGCCGGCCGATTGCAGCGAAATTCTCCCTGTCGCGTAAGGGGAAGGACCCCGTGGCGGACCGTCGATGAAATCTTTCCGCTGCTAAAGTATAACAGCTCGGCGCAGTGGCACCCTCCCTCTACGGAAAAATCTCAGCGGCCAGCCTTTGCTCGGAGTGAACTAGCCTTCGCCCTCGCTGGCACCCTGGTCGGCGGACTAGCCGTCGCGATTTACTTTGCCAGCGGTGGGCGGGCAATGCCCTTGCCGCCAAAGGCACGGGTGACAGCCATACGGGGCATACCGAGCCCACAAAATTCGGTCTCGCCGGCTTGGGCATCTTTCTCGCCCCGGACAACCACGAACAACATACCGATCTCACAGCCGAACAGTTTTTATGGTGCTATTCCCCAGCCTGCGGCGGCGCCGCCCGATCATTCGATTGAGGATGCTCGCCGCCGAGCCGAAGAGGAACGGAAGCGGAGAGAACAGGTTCAGCGGGAGCAAGCCGCGTTGTCCGACCGGTTACGAAACGAACAGCGCGCCAGAGACGAAGCGCGCGAGCGCGCCAAGGGCACGAACCATATCATCCCGCTGGATAGCTACTCGACCGTGCCCGTCGGATCCTCGACCGTACGGGTCAAGATCCACGACAACGACGTCACGAGCTTCGACGTCTGGATCGACGGTTCCTGGCGGCACGAGGTTAAGAAGGAAAAAGGAATAACCGGCAGCGGCACGGACGAAACGCTTATCTACGCGAGCGGGAAGGCCCGGCTTTATTATGTCTGGGAGATCAGCGGAAGGCTAAATTCTTGCCAACTGCGAGTGCGCACCGACTAAGCGGATGGGCAGAGTCGACGACTGTAAGCACCAGCCCCAAACCTTCACCTTTCTAGCTCGTGGTCTGACCTCGCAGCTAGGGACGAAAGAGGAACTTGGCACTGCTTGAGCGATTTGCCGTTGGCATTCAAGGAAACTAATACGACCGGCATCCGTGGTAGTTCAGTGATAGGCCTCATGGTGAAGTTTACCAGGCCAGTCAGATAGCATTTCCGCTAAGCGAGCGCGACTTATCCAAAAAACGCCGCTTCTTATTAGTCCCGGTCTAACGAGTGCCGAAGATCGCGGTGCCAACGCGCACCAGCGTCGCGCCTTCTTCGATCGCGACAAAATAATCGTTACTCATCCCCATGGAAAGTTGCGGCAGCTTCAACGCGAACTCTGTTTCAACCCGATCACGCAACTCGCGCAAAACGACGAAATGGACTCGCGATTTTTCAGGCGTCGGCGCCAGGGGCGGAATGGTCATGAGCCCCTCGATGCTAAGACGATTCAATCCGAGCAAGGTCTCCATCTCCGCACGCAACCGATCCGGCGTGAATCCTATTTTGCTCCCCTCGCCCGCGACATTCACTTCGAGCAGGAGGCGCGGACGAAGACCTTCTTCGGTCGCAATGCGGTCCACGTCCTGCGCGAGCGCGAGGCAATCGATGCTGTGAAATAATTCAAAGAGCGGAAGCGCCTGCCGCACTTTGTTCTTTTGCAGGTGGCCGATAAACTGCCAGCGAGCCGCCGATGGCAACAATGGAATTTTTACGCGCGCTTCCTGCACGCGACTTTCGCCGAAAATCGGCTGGCCTGCGTCGAATGCCGCGCGCACCTTTTCCGCGTCCTGCTTTTTCGAGACGGCGATTAGCTGGACCTGATCGCGGGTGCGGCCAGCTTTCGCGACCGCGTCGGCGACGTTGGAAAGAACATTCTCCAGATTCGTCGCCACGCTTTCCATCACGCCACAGGTTTCACTATCTGCTTCGCGCGGCAAGCGACTGCGTTGAGGCCAGGTAAAGATGCCGTCGCCAGGCCGGTGTGCCGCCAGCGTTAGAACTCGTTAGGCCGAAGTGGCGAGCTTCCTCCGTCTTTAGCTATCCTAACTCTGGGACTTCTCCTGCGTCGTCCCGTCGCAGGCAGCTTTCCAGGTTGCGAACTGCTTCTTGGAAAGGATGCCTTTCGCCCCTGCTTCCATTTTCGTCATGCTTTCTTTGGTGCAGCCGGTTTTATCGCACTCCGCTGCCAGCTTCTCCATCTTACTCTTTTGTCCGGCAGTGAGACCGAGCTTTGCAAAGGTCGCTTCACACGCTCCCTTCATGCTGCTGTTTCCAGCCGTTTGCGCGCAGCAATCTTTATCGTCGTGAGCAAAGGCGGAGGCCGCGAAGAGGCCAGCGGCAATTAGCGTGAGGAAATGAAGTTTGGTCATGCGCGAAAGACGCCTGAAAACGGAAGTATTTCAAATCTTATCACCGACCGACCGATTCCCAGCGCATGGTTCTACGCACGCCAATTTCGGAGCTCATGGCCTGCTCATTCGAAGATTTGTGGTTAGTCTGCCAATCGAGCACCGCGGTGTGGACGTAATATCGATCGACGCCTGGATTGCCGGTCGAAACCGGGACCATCGCCCAAGCGGCATAGCCACCACCCGAAGGGAAGACGACGACCATCTTTCCATTTTTGCCAAGATCCCCGCCGTCCCGATTATTCACCGGGATCATGTTCTCCATCGGGGTGGATGATTCTGAGCCGGCGGGAATTGGCCGGCGGCCGGCCTCGGTCCGCATGTTGATGTCCAAGGCGGGTGGCGTCAGACTGAGCTGGAAATAAAGTTCTTTCGCCTTTCCCAAATCGCGCAGCGAGCCGTTATTGCTCGCCATATCGCGCGCGTAATCCGCGGCCACCAGATCGACGTCGCCGATGCCGGAAGATTTGACGATCGTCGGCGCGACCCGTCTTAAATTGCTTCCAGCCGGAATGGAGAGGGCCACGCGATACTCTTTGGCCGCGGTGGTGGAAGCGCGAACGAAGCGGCTCAGCAACCACTTGTTAGGCACGCGCACCCACTCGCCGTTTTCTTCAGCTCCTTCGAGGCGGAAGGCAAAGCTTAGCGAGAACAAAAGGAGATATCCAAGAAAGCATTTCGGTTGATTCATACCAATCACTACGGAATCTACGCGCGATGGTTCTCGCAATTTCGCGCGCGCTCTTCCCAAGCCGCTGCTTATCTCGCGACGAACGCCAGCACGCCGTCAGCCGCATCCACACGGATCGTTTGCCCTTCGCGGAACTTGCCTTCCAAGAGATCGAGACTCAGCGGATCGAGGATTTCTCTTTGAATCGCGCGCTTTAGCGGACGCGCCCCGTAAACCGGATCGTAACCCTCGCGCGCGATCAGGGCGCGCGCTTCGTCGCTTAACTCCAAAGTAATCTTTCGATTCTCCAATCGCCTAACGAGTCGTCGGAGTTGAATCTCCACAATCTGCTTCAGATCGTCCTCGTTTAGCCGATCGAAGATGATGATTTCATCCACGCGATTCAAAAATTCCGGACGGAAATGCGCACGCAATGCGTCCAGGACGAGTGAGCCATCGCGTTCTCGATTCCATTCATCGGTGATGAATTGCGAACCGATGTTCGAAGTCATGATGATGACGGTGTTTTTGAAATCGACTGTCCTCCCCTGCCCGTCCGTGATTCGCCCGTCGTCGAGCACTTGAAGCAAAACGTTGAACACATCCGAATGCGCCTTCTCGATTTCGTCGAAGAGAATAACCGAATACGGTTTGCGCCGCACTGCTTCGGAAAGCTGACCGCCCTCCTCATAACCGACATATCCGGGCGGCGCGCCGATCAATCGCGCGACGGTATGTTTCTCCATGTATTCGCTCATATCGATGCGGATCATGGCGTTCTCGTCGTCGAACAAAAATTCCGCGAGCGCGCGCGAGAGCTCCGTTTTGCCGACACCGGTCGGTCCTAGAAAAATGAACGACCCGATCGGCCGATCTTCGTCCTGCAAACCGGCGCGCGCGCGGCGAACCGAGTTCGAGACCGCCTTAATCGCTTCTTTTTGCCCGATGACACGCTGGCCGAGACGCTCTTCCATCTTGACCAGCTTCTGCCGCTCGCCTTCCTGCAAACGCGAAACGGGAATGTGCGTCCAGCTCGAGACTACTTCGGCGATGTCCTCTTCGGTCACTTCTTCCTTCAGCATCTGACCGCTTTCCTGCAGTTGGCTGAGCTTCCTGTTGTGCTCCTCCATCTGGCTCGTCAGTACCGGAATACGGCCATATTGAATCTCACTCGCACGCGCCAGTTCGCCGCGGCGCTGTGCTTGTTCGAGTTCGGTTCGCGCTGCTTCTAACGACTCCTGCAGCTTGCGCGATTTGTCGATCTCACCTTTTTCGTTTTGCCACTGCGCTTTCAACTTGGCGCTTTGCTCTTTGAAATCGGCCAGTTCTTTTTCCAATTTCGCCAGCCGCTCCTTACTCGCGGCGTCCTTCTCTTTTTTCAGGGCCTGCCGCTCCATTTCACGCTGCATAATGTCGCGCTCGATCATGTCGATTTCTGTCGGCATGGAATCGAGCTCGATCTTCAAACGCGAGGCCGCTTCGTCCATCAGGTCGACGGCTTTGTCCGGAAGAAACCGATCGCTGATGTAACGATGCGAAAGGACCGCCGCTGCCACCAGTGCCGCGTCCTGGATGCGGACGCCGTGATGCACCTCGTAGCGTTCTTTCAATCCGCGCAGGATCGCGATCGTGTCTTCCACCGTCGGTTCCTCCACCATCACGGGCTGAAAGCGCCGCTCTAGCGCCGCATCTTTCTCTATGTACTTGCGATACTCGTTCAGCGTGGTCGCGCCGATCGTGCGCAATTCACCACGGGCTAATTGCGGCTTTAACATGTTCGAGGCATCAACCGATCCTTCAGCCGCGCCGGCGCCGACGATGGTGTGCAGCTCGTCGATGAAGAGAATGATCTCGCCCTGCGATTCGGTGACTTCTTTCAAGAAAGCCTTCAGCCGATCCTCGAACTCACCGCGAAATTTCGCACCCGCGACCATTGCGCTGATATCCATCGCGATCAGCCGCTTCTTCTTCAATGATTCGGGGACGTCGCCGCTGACGATGCGCCGCGCCAATCCTTCGACGATTGCTGTCTTCCCTACGCCCGGCTCGCCGATCAGGACGGGATTGTTCTTCGTCCGTCGCGAAAGCACCTGCATAACGCGGCGTATTTCGCCATCACGTCCGATCACTGGATCGATCTTTCCACGCCGGGCCATCTCGGTCAGATCGCGTCCGTACTTCTCCAGCGTCTGATATTTTCCCTCGGGATTTTGATCGGTCACGCGTTGCGATCCGCGCACCTGCTGCAACGCCTGCATCAACTTCGCGCGCGTCACTCCCGCCTGTTGCAAAATCTTCGCCGCGGCGCCGCTCGAATCGGAACGCGCGAGCAAATAATGTTCGGCGCTGAGGAACTCATCCTTCAGCTTCGCCATCTCTTTCTCCGCGGCGTCAATAGTCGTGCGCAATTCGTGGCCCACGCGCACATCCGACGACCCATGGACCTGGGGCCGTCGGCGCGCGTCCGCCTCCAGTTGCGCGCGCAAATTAGCCACGGTCACGCCGAGCTTTTCCAGGAGGGGTCGCGTCACGCCATCGTTCTGATCGAGCAGCGCGATCAGGAAATGTTCGTTGGTAATTTCCTGCTGATTAAATTGCGCCGCGACATCCTGCGCGGCTTGCAGCGCTTCCTGCATTTTTTGGGTAAATTTATCGGGGCGCATCTGGCGTTTAGATTATGCAGGGGACAACAGGTTTCAACCGTTGACATATTTATGTCACATCCCTAATCTGCCTTCATGCAGAGAACGACCATCCGTCTGGATGAACATTTGCTCGCGCTCGCCAAAGAATACGCGGCCCGGGAACGCCGCAGTCTAACCAGCGTGGTCGAAGACGCCCTCCGCGCGATGCTTTCGAAACGCCCCACGCGGGGTGCTGCAAGACGACGGATTCAAATCCCGACCTATGGAAAAGGCGGCACCTTGCCCGGCGTGGATTTGGAGAACCGCGATCAGATGTGGGACATCGCCGGCTGGCCGTGATGATTCTGCCGGACGTCAACGTTCTTCTCTACGCCCATCGCGAGGATGCTCTACGTCACGCGGACTACCGGCAATGGCTCGATCGCATTTTGAATTCGGGAGAATCCTTTGCCGTTTCGGATTTGATCTTAAGCAGCGTCCTTCGGATCGCGACCAACGCCAAGGCATACGCCCATCCCACTCCTCTGTCGCGCGGCATAGATTTCGTCCATCTGCTGCGGGATTCTCCCGACTGCACCCTTCTGCGAGAAGGGCCTCGTCACTGGGAAATTTTCATCAATCTCTGCCGAAAGTTAAAAGCCCAGGGAAATCTCATGACGGATTGTTACCTGGCGGCTCTCGCGATCGAACATCGTTGCGAATGGATTACACACGATCGCCATTTCGCGCGCTTTCCCGGACTGCGCTGGCGGCATCCGCTCGACTAACGACTCGTTAGGCGCGGTTTGATTATGCGCGCCAACTCCAGCGCGAGCAGCGGAAACAAAAGCCAGCGCGCAATATACCAGTGGCCTTTGCCAGCGATCGATTGGTGGAAGATGAGCAGGCCAGCGGCGATGTAGGCGAGCCGATGCAGCTTTTTCCAATTGCGACCGAGTTTGCGCATGGAGAATTTATTACTCGTTAGGGCAAGAACGACCAAAATCGTCAATCCGGCAGCGCCAAACCAGATAAACGGCTTGGAAAAACTTCGCCCCACCCCGAGCCAGCCGCCTTCGTAGAGAAAGTGGCAGGTGAAATGGAGGAGCCCATAAATACATGCGGTCACGCCGATATAGCGGCGATGGCGATTGAGCGCCCCAATCAGACGCGACTTTGGAAAAAGCGTGCGCAACGGAGTGAGCGCAAGGACTGCGCCCAGAGTCCAGATCGCGATCTCACCTGTCTGGTGAAGAAGTTTCTCGAGAGGATTTGCGCCGAGATTGTTCGTTAGGGCTGGAATGACCAGGAGCCAGACGCCCACGCCAATGAGAATGGCGAGCGCGAAGATTTTACTCCCGAGGATCTTTGCGAGCACATTCATACTCTCAGTTTGTCACCCTGAGCGAAGCGCAGCGACGTCGAAGGATCTCTGTCCATTTTTACGCTGGGTGACCGGAGAATATTAGGATCCTTCGCAGCGCTCAGGATGACAATGCTACAAAGGACGCTTAGAAATTCTTGCGCAGATCCATCCCCGCATAGAGCGACGCGACTTCCTTTTCATAACCGTTGAATTTCTTTGTCGGTTGTTTGCCGGCAAAAAATCCGCCGCCGATGATGCGCTCGCTCGCCTGACTCCAACGCGGATGATCCACTTCCGGATTCACGTTGGCGTAAAATCCGTACTCATCGGCCGCCATTTGGTTCCACAAAGTCTTCGGTTGCTGCGCCACAAAATCGATTTTCGCGAGCGACTTCGCTCCTTTGAATCCATACTTCCAAGGCGTGACCAGGCGGATGGGCGCGCCGTTCTGGTTTCGCAGCGGCTTGCCGTAAATGCCAATGGCGAGAAACGCGAGTTCGTTGCCCGCCTCGGCAATGGTGAGGCCTTCCGTGTAAGGCCAGGTGAAGTTTTTCGAGCGTTGTCCTTCGCAATTCTTTGGGTCGTAGAAGGAAGTGAACTGGACAAACTTGGCCTCCGCTTTCGGTTGCGCGAGCGCGACTAATTTTGCGAGCGGGAACCCGTCCCACGGGATCACCATCGACCACGCTTCCACGCAGCGATGCCGGTAATTGCGCTGCTCGATCCCACCCATCGCTTTGACGAGGTCGTTCACTTCAAACTTCGCCGGCTTCTCACACAATCCGCCTATCTCAATCACCCACGGCTCCGTTTTCCAACCCTGGTTCGCTAGCTTCGCAGGCTCCTCTTTCGCCAGGCCCCATTCGTAAAAATTATTGTAGCCCGTGACCGAATCGATCGCGGTGAGCTTCACGCCATCGAGCTTGTAAGCGGAATTCAACGAATCCGGAAAATTGCCTGAGGCGCCGCGCATCGTCGCGGGCAAAACTGCCGCCGCCGCCAAACCGAATCCGAACGTGCGCAGAAATTCCCGCCGCCGGAAATAATGCAACTCCTCGGTGACGGATGAATCGGGAAGTTCCCATGAACGGTGTTTGCGAATGTGCATGTCGAATTCTCCAGTGGTTCGTGGCGCTGCTCGAAAAAGATGCGCCATGCTTACGAGGCTGCGAGAGAAATTAATATTCCGATCGCAGCTTGTGTCTCTCCTCTCATTGCGGCTACGGCCTCCCCGCGTATCAGTCTTGCCCATGGAAAATTCCGAGACGTCATTCGGACGCCGCGCCTTGGAATTGATGCGAGGCGGACCATTTCGCCGCTACATCATCGGCTCGTCCATTTCCGATACCGGCACCTGGATGCAACAGATGGCGCAAGCGTGGGTCATGAGTTCGCTGACTAACCAGGCGATCATGCTCGGGATGGTTAATTTCGCTTCCGGCTTGCCGATGGTGGCGCTGGCTCTGTTTGGCGGATCGCTCGCGGATCGCTACGACAAGCGCAAGATCCTGATCATCGCGCAAATCGCACAGATGATTTTGGCCGGCATTCTCGGGACGCTTGTGCTCCTCGGCGTCATTAAAATCTGGCACGTGGTTTTGCTGGCGGCCTGCCTTGGCATCTGCATTTCCTTCGAGATGCCGGCTATTTCCGCGCTCGTGCCAGAACTCGTTAGGCGAGATCAAATCGCAACCGCGATCGCGCTCGATCGCTCTGTTTTTCACGGCTCGCGTCTGGTCGGTCCTTCGGTCGCCGGGCTGCTGGTGAGCGGGATCGGCGCAGCCGCCGCGTTCTACGCCAATGCCGTTTCGTTTCTCGCCTTGATGATCGCGTTGCTTACTTTGCCGGCGCGCAAACAAGGCACGGCCGAAGAAGAGGAGCAACGCCGCAGCGGTTTCAAGGACGGGCTGCGTTACGTCCGGCAGGATCGCATCATCCTCTGCATGATCGGGCTCATCGCCCTAACGACCATTTTCATTTTTCCGTTTCTCTCGGTCATGTTGCCGCTTTACGTGCGCAACGTTCTCCATCTCGGTCCAGATCGAATGGGATACCTCATGGCTTTTTCCGCGGTCGGTTCGATAGCGGGTTCGCTTTTGCTGCTGAGCATCGCGCCGACGAAGCGCTTTCGTTTCATGTCGATCTGCGCGGTGGTTGTAACCGCCGCGCTTTTTTCCATGTCGCGCTCGGCCGATTTCGTTCTCACCGCCCTTTCCATGACGGTGTTGGCCGTGGCTCTCTCGACCAACTTCGGCCTCGCCGGAACGATCGTGCAGGAACGCGCGCCATCGCATTTGCGCGGGCGCATTTCGTCGATTTTCGGTTTGAGCTTTTTCGGGCTGCAACCGGTCGCCGGTCTGGTCACGACCAGTTTGTCCGATCTAATCGGAATGCGAACCGCGCTGATGGTTTCGTCGGTTATTTTCGGAATCGGCGCGCTATTCGTGCTCAATCTGGCCGGGCGCAAAGTGGACGCCAAACCAGGCTCGGCCACTCCGATTACGGAACCGCAAATCGCGCCGGCGCCCGCCGCCTAACAAGTGATTTCGTTTTCGACCTGTTGGAATTCCGGCCGTCACAGAGCCGGCGACGAGATGTTGCGCGAGATCAAGGGCGAGCTCGGCTTCGGTCACATCGAGCTTGGGCACGGCATTCGCATTTCCCTCATGCCGGGAATTCAAAAAATGTTCGAAGCCGGTGAAGTGACCTTCAGCAGTCTGCACAACTTCTGTCCCCTCCCCGTCGAGATCATGCAAGCCTCGCCGGATTGCTACAAATTTTCCGCCGGCACGGCGCGCGAACGCGAACGGGCGGTGAAACAAACCTTCCAGACAATCGATTTCGCGCAGCGTCTCGGCGCGCCCTTCGTCGTCCTTCATTGCGGACAAGTGCCGATGAATCCGATCACCGATGAATTGATCGCGCTGGCGAAAAGCGGAAAACTGCTCTCGCGCGAATATGTTCGCCGCAAAATCAAAGCGGTGAAGAAGCGGGAGGAGGAAGCGGGCTGGCCGCTCGAGCGGGTGAAGGAATGCTTGAAGCGCGTGTTGGATTACGCCGCGGAAAGAAATATACGGCTCGGAGTGGAAGGCCGCCGCGGTTATGAGGAAATGCCTAACGAACGTGAGCTGCCGGCGATCCTCGATGAGTTGAATTCACCATTCGCCGGTTATTGGCATGACTTCGGACACATTCAGATCAGAGAAAATCTCGGCTTCCTCGATCACGAAGAATGGTTGCGCACGATCGGCCAGCGCGCGTTTGGCTGTCATGTGCAGGACGTGGTCTGGCCGGGCCAGGACCACCAACCGCCGTTTGCCGGTCACGTCGATCTCCCTAAGCTCGTGCCTCTGCTCGCGCCGGATTGCCTGATGGTTTGGGAACTAAGCCCGCGCAAAACCGTGGACGAAATCCTCCGCTCAGTCGCGACCTGGAAAGAACATTTCGGCGAATGAAAAAAATCCTGCTCACCAGCGCGCAAATCCTGATCACGATCGCGCTGCTTTATTTCGTCTTCCGCGATCCGGGTAAGCGCGCGCAAATGGTCATCGCGCTCCAGTTGGCGAACTACTGGTGGATCGCGCTCGGCATCCTCGCTTACTTCACGGTCGAAATTGCGGCCGCGATTCGCTGGCAGGTTTTGCTGCGCGTGCAAGGAATCCGCCTAACGAACTCGCGAGTCGGCGGGCTTTTCTTCATCGGCATGTTTTACAACCAGTTCATGCCCGGTGGTACCGGCGGCGATATCATCAAAAGCTATCTGCTGCTCAAGGAAACGCCGGATAAAAAAGCGGGCGGCTTGCTCGCGGTTCTCTTCGATCGCGTCATCGGTTTAGTCGCGCTCATTAGCATCACCGGTGTGCTGATTTTCCTGCGTTACCACTGGCTGGCGCAGACGCCGGAAACAAAACGACTGCTTTGGTTCCTCATCATCGTCCTCGGCAGTTCTGTGCTCGCCCTCGTGACTTCATTTGTCATCACCGGCTTCAATCTGCTCGACCGTCTGCCGCGGAAATTTCCTGGACGCGAAAAGCTGATTGAAGTTTCCGTGGCCTATCATCTTTACGCGCATCATTGGCGCGCGACCGCGGTGGCTTTCGGCATGTCGCTCATCGCGCACCTCGGCACCTTCACCACTTTTCTTTGCGTCGCCTACGCGCTGCATGCGCAGGATGTTCGCGTGACACCACCCACGCCGGTCCCGGTCCTGGATTTTTTCGCGATCATGCCGATCGAGCGCACTATCTCGTCGCTTCCCATCAGTTTTGGCGGCGCGGGCTGGCGCGAAATTGTCCTGCAAATACTCCTGCACAATCTGGCCGGCGTGAAAGAAGGCGTGGCCAATTTGATCGGCTCGCTCAGCTTTCTCATTACGATTTTCTGCGCCCTCCCGGGCGGGATCGTTTATTTTTTCTATCGACCGAGCGGCGCCACCGGCCATGTCAAAGTGCGCGAGATGGAACGTGAAGTCGCGGCGCTCGAGCATGAAATCGGCAAGCAAAGTTAGACGCGCGCCTCCGCGCCGGCCGTTCGTGGCCGCCACCTTCGCCATGACGGCGGATGGCAAAATCACCACGCACAAATACACGCCGATCGATTTCACTTCGCGCGAAGATAAGCTGCATCTGCTACGGCAGCGCGCGCTGGCCGACGCGGTGCTGATCGGCCACAGCACGCTCCGGCACGACAACGTGCGACTCGGTTTGCCGAAAGGCGCGTTGCGCGAGGAACGGGTCGCGCGCGGCCGAGCACCTGCGCCTTTACGCGTCATCGTCTCGAACGAAGGCCGGATTGATTCCGGGTTGAAAATTTTCCAGTCGGAAATTTCTCCTATCATTATTTTTTCAACCACGCGCATGCCGCGCGTTTTCCAAAAAAAACTGCGCGAGAAGGCGACCCTGCATCTAAGCGAATCGAAGGAGGTGGACCTTGATTGGATGCTCTCGCAACTGCGCGCGACCTACAAAGTGCGATCGATCGCTTGTGAAGGCGGGGCGGCTTTATTCCGCTCGATGCTCGAGCTCGGGCTGATCGACCAACTAAACCTTACGATTACGCCTTACCTTTTCGGCGGTCTGGAAGCGCCGAGCTTAACCGGGCGCAGCCGGGAATTTCTACCGGCCAGCGTGCGTTGTAGCCTAACAAGTATGCGCGTGTTCGGTGACGAATGCTTTCTCACCTATCGAATAGCTAAGACGCGCACCAAGGGATAGCTCGTTCGTAGCGAGCCGCTTTCGTTTTCGTCATCCTGAGGCTGGCGAAGCGCGCCGAAGGATCTCACGATC
>CAXSFN010000053.1:0-24706 GCA_964236815.1 uncultured Chthoniobacterales bacterium | reverse complement strand
CAGATCATGAATCAGGCGCGTTATTTTTTGCCGCACATTTACGCGCTCTCGGTCAACTCGCCCTTCTGGGTGGGACGTGATACCGGCTTGAAAGGATATCGACTGAAAGTGTTCGAGCGCTTTCCGCGCACCGGCATTCCAGACGCGTTCGAAAGCCTTTCCGAGTACGAAGATTACTGCAAGCTGCTGGTCAAAACCGGCTGTGTCGACAACGCGAAAAAGATCTGGTGGGACATTCGCCTCCATCCATTTTTCGATACCTTGGAGCTGCGCGTTTGCGATGCGCAAACGCGGGTCGACGACACACTCGCGATGGCCGCGCTCATTCAGGCGATAGTGGCTAAGCTCTACAAACTTCACCACCAAAACACGACCTTCCGTGTTTATCGCCGACGTTTGCTCGATGAGAATCGCTGGCGCGCTGCGCGTTACGGACTCGATGGAAAACTGATCGATTTCGGGCGCGAAGCGGAAGCCGAGACGCGCAGCTTGATCGACGAGATTCTCACCTTCATCTCAACCGAGATCGACGAGCTCGGGAGCCGGCGCGAGATGGAACACATCGAGCGAATCATGCGGGAAGGGACCGGCGCGGATCGACAACTCGCGGCCTGGGCCGAACGCCACGAGATGAAAGACGTGGTCGATCGAATCGTGCGAGAGACCTACGAAGGTTTGACCTTGTCGGATTCGCCAGTCGCGGAGTCCGTTTAACCTGCGGGTGATGTAGCCTTGGGACTCTTCGACGGCGCTTTCGCGTGACCGTTTCTCCCGTCACGACGATAATTGGCAACCGGTCTGTCGCGCGCTCGAGTGCGCCTCACCGCCGCGGCATAATTGGCGCGGGCGGCCATCGCCACGGCCGCGATTGCTCATCTACGCTTCCCGCGCAATCATAAGCGCTCGCCGTATGCCCGACCGCCTCTCCACCCTCACGATCGACGGCGAATTATCGCCCGGAGCTCGCAATGCCATTCGCGATTGCCTCCGCCTCAAACCGGAGGAGCGGATCACCATCATTACCGACGAAGCGACCGAAGAAATCGCTGCCGCTTTGCAGTTCGAAGTCGAAGCGGTCGGTGCGGAGCACGCCGTCTTCGTCCTGGAGAATCACGCTGATCGCCCGCTGACCGACATGCCCGAGATCATCCTCGAAGATCTGGCCACCTCGCAGGTCAGTATTTTTTGTGCGCAAACGCAGCGGGGCGAGCTCGGTTCACGCATTCAGATGACCGCAGTAGTAAATAAACACCGCCTCCGTCACGGCCATATGGTCAACATCACGC
This sequence comes from uncultured Chthoniobacterales bacterium, assembly GCA_964236815.1. GTDB lineage: Bacteria > Verrucomicrobiota > Verrucomicrobiia > Chthoniobacterales > UBA10450 > JACCTI01. The sequence goes on along the minus strand of CAXSFN010000053.1, from coordinate 23,420 downwards.
GGCAAATCATGCTCGAAGGGATGCGGGCTGATTTTCTCGCGATCGATGCGCTTAGCCAGCGGTTGGTGGAACGCGCGCGCATGACGGAGCGCGTCACCTGTAAAACTCCGGCCGGGACAGATTACGTCGCGGAATTGTCGCCGAAATTGAAGTGGCTCAAGACGAGCGGAATCATCACCCGCGACAAATGGGGTAACCTCCCGGGCGGCGAGATATTCACGTCGCCATTTAACAGTAACGGCATCTTCGTGGTCGATGGAGTGGTCGGCGATTATCTGTGCGCGAAGTACGGCGATATCGAAGAGACGCCGCTCTCGATCGAGATCGCAGAAAATCGCATCCGCGAGCTGCGTTGTGAAAATAAGGAATTGCTCGAAGAATTTCGCGCTTACACCAGCACAGATGAAAACAGCAATCGTGTCGGCGAATTCGCCATCGGCACCAACACCGCCTGCACGCACGTGATCGGAAATATTTTACAGGACGAAAAGATTCCGGGCATCCACATCGCCTTCGGCCATCCCTACGCGGAACACACCGGGCAGAACTGGATTTCTAAAACGCACATTGATTGTGTGGGCCGCAACTTCGACATCTGGTTCGACGAAACCAAGGTGATGGAGCGCGGGAAGTTTTTGGTCTAACGAGAGAAGATTACGGCGGCCGTCAGTCGCCTTCGCTCAAAGGATAGCGTGTAATTCTGAGTCGCGCTGATGACGAAGAGCATGCACTGGGAGGAGCGGCTTGGGTCTGAAGCGCGCTCCGATGCCGCGGGAATTCGTCCAATAAAAAGGAGGCAACCTTTCGCAGAATCTCTCATAGTGCGTCCATGCACCCGGAAATGCGCGCGCGCTTTAACGCCGATTTCACCGAGAAGCGCTATGAAGAAATGCTGCGAATGGCGAATGAAACCGAGCGCTGGCCGGTGGATTTCCGGATCGCGGAATCGCCCATCTTTTTGACTGACGAATTCGCGAAAGAAGTGGCCAGCGCAGCGGAGGAAATTGTCGCGCAAGTGCAGACGCCGGAATTCGCGCAGCATGCCGCGAGCGCGATTCCGCCCGGCCTCGAGGTGCGCGACGAAACTCCGCATCCCATTTTTTTCCAGGTTGATTTCGCGATCTGCGAGCAGAACGGGAAGCTCACGCCGCGCCTGATCGAACTACAGGGATTTCCCAGCCTCTACGGCTTTCAAATTTTCCTACTCCGCTGCATGCGGAACGCGTATCCGGCGCTGCCTGCGGACTGGCATTCGTTCTTCAATGGCTTCGACGAACGCTCTTACACCGAGTTGCTTCGCCGCGTCATCCTCGCCGACGCCCAACCGGAAAATGTCGTCCTGCTCGAGATCGAACCGGAAAAGCAAAACACGCGAATCGATTTTGCCTGCACTGAGACACTCCTTGGCGTGGCACCCGTTTCGCTCACCGATGTGACGCGGCGCGGGAATGAGCTTTTCTACGAACGGGAGGGACGCGAGGTGCGTATCGAGCGCATTTATAATCGCGTGATTTTTGACGAGCTATTGCGCCGGCCGGACTTGAGTTTCGGTTTCAGTTTCCAACATGAAGTCGATGTCACCTGGGTCGGACATCCGAATTGGTATTTCCGGATCAGCAAACACTCGCTGCCGTATTTGAAAACCGAGCATACTTCCCGCGCGTTTTTTGCGGATGAATTTCCAGCTGGCGAAGCCTTGAAAGATTTCGTGCTCAAGCCGCTTTACTCTTTCGCCGGCCTCGGCGTCGATCTCGAACCAACGCAACAAAAATTAGAGGCGCTTCCTGATCCACGTGCCTGGATTTTACAGGAGAAAGTAAACTATGCTGCGTGTATCCCGACCGTGGCCGGGTCGCATTCCAAAGCGGAAATCCGGATGATGTTCATCTGGCCGGAGGACGGCGAACCGACTTTGGTCAACAATCTCGTGCGCATGAGCCAAGGCGCGATGATGGGAGTGAAGTTCAATAAGAACAAAACGTGGGTCGGCTCCAGCATCGCGCTGCATAATACTTAGACAGCTCCCGCATTTCCGTTGTAGCGAAGGCGCTCTCTCGCCGTTCGGGCGCCTGACCAAAGCGGCTGCAACCGCGTAGCCTAATGAATCCTGGAAACGCGAATATTTCCGCCACCAAGGATGTACATGCGATGTCCCCAGCCGCCTTTGACGATGATCACCTGGGGTGAATCGGTCGGCGGATAAGCTCGGCTTTCCTGTTGCGATTGAGCCCAGACCTGTCCGTTCTCGAGCGTGAACCTGCTCCGGCCGTTGTAGCCTTTGTAGGGTCCCACGATCCGGCTCTCGATTACTTCGGGCTCCGCGCCTTTGTTCGCTTTCACTGCCTTGTCCACCGCCGCGGTCGCCGCCTTTTCGCTGCTGTTCGAAGTGTAGCGACGAATGAATTCATCCAGCTTCGACCGCTCCTCCGGAGTCAGTTTGCTCAAGCCGGCTTCTTCGAATGTTTTCGGCGACATCGCCTTTTCCACGCCGGGAAATTCACCCGTTTCGTTTTGCGCGAAGGCGGCCGAAGCAACGAGGGAGGCGATGAGAATCGGAAGCAATTTACGAAAAGTGATCATAAGAAGGGCGAACATTTAAAGCGTCGGCATTATCTGCACAACTTCGGCCGAGGTCCGCACCGGAATGATTTCGAACTCCATCAAATCTTTCCAGTTGTCGGTCCAAAGCGGGAAGAGCGATTCATCTTCGGTCCGCATCAGCTGGTAGCAAATCTTCATGTCCGCGCTGATCCAACTCGAAACGTAATCCAAACCCGTAGGCATCATGCGCCCGCGCTCCTGGAAGCGTCGGTAAATTTCAGGCGCGTCTCTAAAGCGCTCGATCACCATGTAGAGCATTCGTTAGGCAAGCTCTTCGTTTGTTTCCGCGAAAGCTTTAACCGCAAATTCCAGGTCCTCGCGCGAATGCGCGGCGCTGACTTGTGTGCGCACACGCGCAGTCCCGTGCGGCACGACGGGATAGAAGAAGCCAATCACGTAGACCCCTTTTTCTAACATGCGCGTGGCGAACTGTTGCGACTTGGCCGCGTCGCCGAGCATGATCGGCACGATCGGATGCGTACCTGGTTTGATTGTGAGGCCGCGCTCGGTCAGAGCGGCGCGGAAATATTTGGTGTTCTCTTCCAGTTTGTCGCGCAGCTCGGTCGATGCGCTGAGTAATTTCAAACCAGCCAAGGTCGCCGCGACGATGGGTGGCGCGACGCTGTTCGAGAAAAGGTACGGCCGCGAACGCTGCCGCAGCAGCTCGACAATCTGTTTACGCGCGCTGGTAAATCCGCCACTCGCGCCACCCAATGCTTTGCCCAGGGTGCCGGTGATGATGTCGATCTTCCCGACCACATTCCGATATTCATGCGTGCCGCGACCAGTTTTCCCGAGAAAGCCGGTGGCATGCGCGTCGTCGATCATGGTGATCGCGTCGTATTGCTCCGCCAGCCTGGCAATTGCCTCCAAGTCCGCGATCGTTCCATCCATGGAGAAACAGCCGTCGGTCGCGATCATGCGCACACGCGCACCGCTCGTCTCTTTCAACTTCGCTTCCAGATCGGCCATATCGTTATGCTTGTAACGCGCGCGCTGCGCCTTGCAGAGACGAACGCCGTCGATGATCGAAGCGTGATTGAGTTCATCGCTGATGATCGCGTCTTCCGGGCCGAGCAATGTTTCGAAAAGGCCGCCGTTCGCGTCGAACGCGCTCGGATAAAGAATCGTGTCCTCGGTCCCAAGAAATTTCGTGAGGGCAGCTTCCAGTTCCTTATGAATATCCTGCGTGCCGCAAATAAAACGCACGCTCGCCATACCGAAGCCGTGGGTGTCGAGCGCCTCTTTCGCCGCCGTAATCAGAGCCGGGTGATCCGCCAGGCCGAGATAATTATTCGCGCACATATTCAGGACGCGTTTGCCGTCGCCGACTTCTATCTTCGCATCCTGCGGCGTGGTAATAATGCGCTCGGTTTTGTAGAGACCGGCGGCGCGGATTTCGTCGAGCGTTTTGGTGAGTTGTAGATCGAAGGCGGCGAGCATGGCGCACTTTCCGCTATCTAATTCCCGATGCAAAAGGGCGAAAATTAAACTTGGCGCCGCTTGTGAATAACTGTTAATAACCCGACCGAGCACCTTGAGAGCAGCCTCCTTAAAAATCCTCGCCTCTTCCGCGATTGCCGGCGGCGCGCTTCTTCTTACCTCGTGCGAAACAACGCCAGTCCGCTCCTCCGCGCGGACGTTGCCTTCCTACGAGGCGCCGATCGCGAAGCGCGATTTCCAGAGCGTCCGTACCACTGCATACACGCACACGGAATCGGACCATCTCCAGTACACGAATCACAATGCGCTCGGCGGGCGTCTGCAGGCGGCGAGCGCTCCGATCAATCGCGCTGAGTATGTGCCGCGCGCGTTGGCGGTTGGTTCCAATTCCGACTTGTCGCCGGAATACGAACGCGGCGCCTCGATCAACTCATCCATTTATCTCGCACCGCGAAAACAAAAGGTGACGAAATGGGTAAAAACGAAACACGGACGCAAAAAGGTTGTCGTGACGGAGTATGTTCGTCCGACGATCGGAAGCGCGGCTTCGGATTGGTCGCGCTGGCCCGCAGGAACGATCTTCCGCGTTCTTTCCACCGGACAAATTTATAAGATCGATGACTACGGTTGGGCGCTGGCCGGCCGGAACACGATCGATCTTTACTTCGGCAGCCGCAGCGAGATGAACACGTGGGGCGTGCGGCAGGAATCGATCCAGGTTTTACGCTGGGGCGATCCGCAGCAAAGCCTCCAGGTCCTGCAAAACCGGCAAGGCTATAAACACATCCGCCGGATGGTGCTGGAGTTGCAAGGCCAGCCGCAGGAAGCGGCTTTGCTTTAAGTAGTCGTTAGGCACAGTCGCATCGTAGCGCGGGCATCTTGCCTGCGGGAAAACCGGGCGTCTGGCCGGTCAATCAACCCCTCGCAAAAAACAAGAAACACCGGGCGAGACGCCCGGTGTCCCCACAGGCAAGATGCCTGTGCTACGTAGAATTGACTACTCGTCAGGCCGCTTTTTCCCAATCGAGAATGATTTTACCCGATTGGCCGGACTTCATCAGCTCCAGGCCTTCGATCACTTTCGTGTACGGAAAATGGTGCGTAATCACCGGTGAAATATCGAGACCGCTCTGAATGAGCGCGGTCATTTTATACCAGGTCTCGAACATCTCGCGGCCATAGATTCCCTTAATCGTTAGTCCATGAAAAACGACCAGGTTCCAATCGATCGCAGCGCTTCCCGGCATAATCCCGAGCATCGCGATGCGGCCGCCATTCACCATCACGTCGAGCATGTCGGTAAAGGCGCGCGGATTTCCCGACATCTCCAGTCCGACATCGAAACCTTCTTTCATCTCGAGCTCGTGCATTGCGTCCTGCAATTTCGTTTCACGCACGTCGATCGCCATCGTCGCGCCCATCTTGCGCGCGAGGTCGAGCCGATACGGATTCACGTCTGTAATCACTACCTTGCGAGCGCCGGCCATCTTCGCGATCGGCACCGCCATGCAACCAATCGGTCCCGCGCCCGTGATCAGCACATCTTCACCGACGAGATCGAAGGAAAGCGCGGTGTGGACCGCGTTGCCTAACGGGTCCGAACAGGAAATCACATCGAGCGAAATTTTTGGGTCGCACCGCCAAAGATTACTCGACGGCACGACGACAAATTCCGCGAAGCCGCCCGGCCGATTCACGCCGATCCCTTTTGTGTTCGGGCAAAGATGACGGCGGCCCGCGAGACAATTCCGGCAATGCCCACAAACGATGTGCCCTTCGGTCGTGACCAAATCGCCCTCTTTAAAATCCTTCACCGCGCTGCCGGCCTGCTCGATCACACCCACGAACTCGTGGCCGATGACCATCGGGACCGGGATTGTCTTCTGCGCCCAAGCGTCCCAATTATAAATATGCACGTCCGTTCCGCAGATCGACGCTTTCTGCACGCGAATGCGGACGTCGTTTGGTCCAACCTCGGGAACCGGCACCTCCTGTAATTCGAGGCCCGGCTCGGAGCGAGTCTTCACCACCGCTGGCATTGTTTTGCTCACGTTTGTGAAAGTAGGCGCCGAGGCGCAGCCTGCAAACGTTGTCATCCCGAGCCTGCGAAGACGGCGAGGGATCTCTCGCAAATCGGCATTGGATCATCGCGCTTTCCAGAAACGTCTCCGGCTTCGTTGCGAGGTCCTTCGGCGCGCTTCGCCAGCCTCGGGATGACAGGTGTGAACGCGTGACCAAGTGCTACGCCAATCAACCTTGCGTTTAACTTCGTCTTTCCTGAAGGTGACCGTTCATGTCCGCCACGGCTGATCGCGCCACTCCGAAGCCGATCACGGCCAAGCTGACTTTCCTCTTCCGCTTCGCGAGCACGCTCGTGCTTTGGTCGGTCGCCCTGTTGATTATTTTTTCCGGGTACGAGCTGGGATTTTTCGCGCTCATCGCTGCGCTCGGACTACTCACGCTTTGGGAATTTTACGGCATGCTCGATCACAAAGGTCTGCCGAATTTCAAGATCACCGCCATGATCTGCGGCGCTATCATGCTGGTGGGGAGCTTCTATTATTTCTCCACCATCGGGCCGGCGCATTCTTACGATTTCGAAATGGCCGTCCTGCTAGGATTCCTGCTCACGGTTTTCGCGCGGCAAATGTTCGAAAGCCTGCGCGATGATGCGCCGCTGCGCACCATGGCCTACACGCTTTTCGGATTGCTCTATGTCCTTTGGCTTTTCAATTTCATCACCAAAATCGTCTACGTCGTCCCGCGCTCTCCGACCGGCGCGGTCATGGGCCAATATTATGTGCTCTATCTGATCGCGATCACGAAATTCAGCGACATGGGTGCTTATCTGACCGGGAGCGTGATTGGAAAACATCAAATGGTGCCGCACATCAGCCCGAAGAAAACCTGGGAAGGGTTGGGGGGAGCCCTCTTCTTTTCGCTGCTCGCGAGCTGGGGATTGTTCAAGTTGATGCCGCAATATCTCTCCGCGCTCAATTGGACACACGCGACGGTGCTCGGCCTCTTGTTAGGCTTCGCTGCAGTGATCGGTGATCTGGCAGAGTCGATCGTGAAACGCAGCACTGGTGTGAAGGACTCGGGCAATCTCCTGCCCGGAATTGGTGGCGCGCTCGATTTGATCGACAGCCTGCTTTTCACCGCGCCGTTGCTGTTCTTTTATCTGCGCCTGGTGGTGCGTGTTTCCTGATATTTTCCCGCACGAAGGGAGACCGCAGGGAATAAAGTTACGCTCGGCTGGTCTTTCCTTTGCGAACCTTTGTGACCTTTGTGCGAGGCTTTTTAAAATGAAGCGGAAACGCGTGGTAGTTCTGGGCGCGACCGGTTCCATCGGCGAAAGCACACGCAAGGTAGCGCGCGACATTCCGGAGCGAATGGAGATCGTCGGGCTGGCCGCGAACAGCAGCGCGGCCAAGCTAGCCGAGCAGGCGAACGAACTTCGACCGGAGGCGGTCTGCCTGGTTGATGGAACGAAGATCGACGAGCTCCGCGAGAAGCTGACTTATGCGCCGCAGATTTTCTTGGGCGAGGAAGGACTTTGCCAAATCGCGCGCCTAACGAGCGCTGAAATGGTGCTGGTCGCAGTTATCGGCACCGGAGGATTGCGCCCGGCGCTGGCTGCGATTGAAGCAGGGAAGGATCTAGCCGTCGCCAGCAAGGAAATTCTGGTCATGGCGGGCGAGATCGTGATGCGGGCTGCCGCCGAGAAAGGCGTGCGTGTCTTGCCGGTCGATAGCGAACACAACGCGATTTTTCAGTGCCTTGACGGGCGCGCCTCGGAAGTCCGCCGACTCATCCTGACCGCATCCGGCGGTCCATTTCGCAAAACATCCGCGAGCGAATTCGAATCCATTACACCGGATCAAGCGCTGCGCCATCCCACCTGGAACATGGGTCCGAAGATCACGATCGATTCGGCTACCTTGTTTAACAAAGGCCTGGAAATGATCGAAGCGCGCTGGCTTTTCGACGTCGAGATGGAGCGCGTCGAAGTTGTGATTCAACCGCAGAGCATTGTGCATTCGATGGTCGAGTTCACCGACGGTTCCGTCCTCGCCCAACTGAGCCATTCCGACATGTGCTTTCCGATTCAATACGCGATTACCTGGCCGGACCGCGTCCCGAATTCCCTTGCGCCGCTAGATTTCGGCAAGCTGCGCCAGCTCGATTTCGAAACGCCGCGCTACGAAGATTTTCCCGCGCTCAACCTGGCACGCCGCGCCGGCGAAACCGGCGGAACGCTTCCTGCAGTATTGAACGCCGCTAATGAAATCGCGGTCTCAGCCTTCCTTGAAAAACGTCTCTCATTCCCAGGGATATGGCGCGCGGTTGAAGAAATTATGAATCGCCATACCCTCGTTGCGCACCCCGACCTCGATGCGATATTGGCCGCCGATCAATGGGCCCGGCTGGAAGCCGAGGCCGCGATCCGGAAGAACTAACTCGGTCATCCGTCCATGCTGCACATTCTGCGCGTCGCTCTCATCGTCCTCGAAGTCGTCGTCCTTTTTAACCTGCTCATCATTGTGCATGAGCTCGGGCATTTCCTGGCTGCGCGCTGGCGCGGTTTGGTGATCGAGAAGTTCGGCATCTGGTTCGGTAAACCGGTTTGGAAGAAAACGATTAACGGCGTTCAGTACTCGTTAGGCTCGCTTCCTTTTGGTGGGTTTGTCGCGCTCCCGCAACTCGCCCCCATGGACATCATCGAGGGGAAGGCCGATGTCGATCGCGCGCAGCTCCCCCGGATTTCTGCGCTCGATAAGATCATCGTCGCAGTCGCGGGTCCGCTCTTCAGTCTGCTTCTCGCGCTCGTCTTCGCCTGCATCGTCTGGGGCGTTGGCCATCCAACCAATGAGTCAGACGTAACGACGGTGGTCGGTTATGTGCCGCCCGAATCGCCCGCGCTCAAAGCCGGCCTTCAGGCGGGCGACAAAATCCTAGAGGTCGATGGCAAAGAAGTGACGCGCTTCTCCGGGATGAAAGATAGCGTCGTCTGGAATGTGGTCCGCAGCGAAGGCGCCACCATCCCGATCAAAGTCGAACGCAATGGCGCGGTCCGCGAATTTTCGGTCGAGCCTTTCAAAGCGGAAACGAGCGGCTGGCATCGCAAGAGCGTGCGGCAGATTCTAATTATGCCCGCGCAAACCGCCATCATCGACAAAGTCATTCCGGACACACCGGCTGCGAGCGCCGGCCTCGGACACGGTGACGTCGTCCTCGGTTTTAACGGCACTAAAATCTACAGCCCAATCGCGGTGGGCGATTACATCGAAAAACATCCCGGCGAATCGATCACCTTGCAGGTCATGCGTGGAGCCAAACTGCTCGAGCCGACGCTCCAACCGAAAGCCATCGCGGCCGACGACAAAACGCCGCGCCTTGGAATCTGGTGGGATCGCGACGGCCGGATGTCGGTCGCGCATCCAAATCCGATCGAACAGGTTTACGACAGCATCACGGGAACGCTGAACACAATCGGCGCAGTCGTTTCGCCCAAGTCGGACGTAAAACTGCAGCACTTGAGCGGTCCGGTCGGGATCGGGCGCGTTTATTACTTGCTCTTCCAAAGCGAACGCGGCTGGCAACTCGCGCTTTGGTTCAGCGTGATCCTGAACGTGAACCTCGCCATCCTGAACATGCTCCCGATTCCAGTGCTCGACGGAGGACACATCGTCCTCGCCATTATCGAATCGATCCGACGTAAGCCGGTTAACATTCGGATCCTCGAAGCGGTGCAAACGGCCTGTGCAGTCTTGATCATCGGCTACATGGCCTATGTGACTTTCTTCGACGTGGGCGATCTCTTCGGACGCGACGCCGAAGAACTGCCGAAACGCTCCGCACCGGCAGCTCCGACTCCGGCGCCGTAAACGGAAAGGCGGTGCACGCCGCTTCGATTCTCGTTAGATTGGAGGCGTTATGAATTCAGCGATGACTACGACTGCTTTCGAATTGGATGGCTTCCGCGTGGTAAAAAACTTCGGGGTCGTCCGCGGCATCATTGTGCGCTCTCATTCGATCTTCGGCACGATCGGCGCAGGCCTGCAGACGCTAGTCGGCGGTAACATCACCATCCTGACCGACCTCTGCGAGAAGACTCGGCAGCACGCCCTCGAGCTCTGCGTTCAACATGCGGAACAACAGGGCGCGAACGCTATCATCGGCCTGCGCTACGATGCGACCGAGATTATGCAGGGAGTGACCGAAGTGTTGTGTTATGGCACCGCGGTTCTGGTCGAACCAGTCCTGCCTGCGCGATGAATTATTGCTCCGATCCTTTCGTTTATTCCCGCCGTGCTACCCGCGAGGTGATGGTCGGCCGAGTCGGCGTCGGCGGCGCGAATCCAATTCGTGTCCAGTCGATGATTACCTGCGACACGATGGATACGGAAGCTTCCATCGCGCAAACGATGGAACTGGCGCAGGTCGGGTGCGAAATTGTGCGCATCACCGCGCCGACGGTGAAGGACGCTGCAAATTTGGAACACATCGCGCGCGGTTTGCGCGAGCGCGGCTGCGATGTGCCGCTGGTGGCCGATATTCATTTCAAACCCGAGGCTGCAATGGAAGCGGCCAAGTGGGTTGAAAAAGTCCGGATCAATCCCGGGAACTACGCGGATTCGAAGAAATTCAAGATCATCGAATACACCGATGCGCAATACGCGGCCGAGCTCGAGCGGATCCGCGAGCGCTTTTCACCACTCGTCCGGCTGTGCCGGGAACGCGGCATCGCCATTCGCATCGGCACAAACCACGGCTCGCTTTCCGATCGCATCATGAACCGCTATGGCGACACGCCGCTCGGCATGGTGGAGAGCGCGCTCGAGTTCGCTCGCATCGCGCGCGAGCTCGATTATCACGCCTTTGTTTTCTCGATGAAATCGAGCAACCCGAAGGTGATGATCAACGCCTATCGGCTGCTGGTCGCGCGCTTGAACGAGGAAGGCCCCGATTGGAATTATCCCATTCATCTCGGCGTGACTGAAGCCGGCGAAGGCGAAGACGCGAGGATTAAAAGCGCGATTGGGATTGGTTCGCTTTTGGCAGATGGAATCGGGGACACCATTCGTGTCTCGCTCACCGAAGACAGCATTCACGAGATTCCGGTCGCTCAGGCACTCGTCAGGTTGCAGACCGAATCATTCATAAAAATGGAACCGGCCCGGCTGTCCTACGATCCGTTTTCCTATCAACGCCGCGCTTCGCAAAAAGTCGGCCTTCGCGGACTTAACGGCGATCTCTCGTTAGGCGGCGACGAAACCGTCCGGGTTCTTGTTCGCCAAACAAACTTCGAGCAGATCGCGCACAAGATCGATCGCATGGGTGATTACAAACCCGAGATCATCTACGAGCAGGCGAATGTGGCGGAAGTGGATCCGCGCGATGAGGCGTCGATCTCCCAATTGAATGAGCAGCCGGCGCGCTTGATCACCGTTAGCGACGGTATCGATTTGCCGGTGATTAGCGCCTTTCGACTCCTGGCAGCGAAGGCTGCGCCCCATCATCCCATCCTGCTTAAGGACTCGTTAGGCAAACAGCCCGCCGAATCGGATTTCCTTCACCATCTTCTCGTTGCTTCGACCAATATCGGTTCGCTGCTCTGCGATGGGATCGGCGATGCCATTCTCGTGCAGGGCGAAGAAGCGCCCGGCCAGGCTTTGCGTTTGAGCTATAACATTCTGCAAGCGGCCGGCACTCGCATTTTCAAGACCGATTACGTCGCTTGCCCTTCGTGCGGACGAACCCTTTTCAATTTGCAGACCACGACCGCGCGGATCAAAGCGGCCACCCTCCATCTCAAGGGCGTAAAGATCGCGGTTATGGGCTGCATCGTGAATGGGCCGGGCGAAATGGCAGATGCAGACTTCGGTTACGTCGGCGGCGCGCCCGGAAAAATAAATCTCTACGTCGGGAAGACTGCAGTGAAGTTCAACATTCCCGAAGCCGAGGCAGTCGATCGATTGCAGGATTTGATCCGTGAGCACGGCAAGTGGGTCGATCCGTCACCGAACGTGGAGCCGGTGCTGGTTTAGAACGCGGCTCGTCTGCTAGACCTCTTCGTGCGCTTTATAATTCAACTGTCGCGAAAGCAGCCAGCGCACGCCGAACATATCGACCGTGGCGCGGACGGCGCGATTCCCCAATCCATATTTACTCACCCCGAATTTACGCGCGCGATGGTTCACCGGAATTTCCACCAATTTGTAGCCACCGCCTTTGACCAGGGCGGGGATGAATCGATGCATGCCTTTAAATGGAACAAGAGTGGCGATGCATTCGCGCCGCATCGCTTTCAAGCTGCAGCCGGTATCCCGCACCCCATCTTTCGTGAAACGACTGCGAACAAAATTGGCGACACGACTCGTTAGGCGTTTCACCCTGGTGTCTTTGCGCTTCGCCCGGTAGCCACAAACCAAATCCGCGCCCTTCTCGATTTCGCCGAGTAATCTCGGAATGTCCGCCGGGTCGTTCTGCAGGTCGCCATCGATCAGGACTGCGATTGCACCGCGCGCGGCGTGCAATCCCGCATACATCGCCGCACTTTGCCCAGCGTTTTTGGCGAAGGGCAACACGCGGATGCGCGGGCCAGCAGCAATGCGCGCGATCGTTCCATCGCCGGAGCCGTCATCGACAAAAATTATTTCGTAATCGAGGCCGTCGAGCGCGGAAACCAGCTCCGCCTGCAGGGTTGGCACGTTCTCCTCTTCGTTGAAAAGCGGCACGACCACCGAGACCGCCGGACTTTCCGTCATAAGGAAAGCGTCCGGTAATTTCTACAGATGAAAACCTCGAGCGTGCGCAAAAGGCGACCGTAACGCCGCACTTCGATGACGCGAAACGGTTCGGTTGATTGAAAGGCTGCGGTGATATTACGAGGAGGCTCGCGTGTGCTGTTCTGAACGTAGAGAGCGGTGCGCCCGGCGAATGGATTTACTCCGCCCTCCTCGGTGAAGACATCCCCTCCCTCACGCTGCGGTTTTGCCGCCGCCTCCACGAATGCATCGTAGCGCGGCCAGAAGGAAAACTGATTCACGATGTCTTGCGACTCGATGATGTAAACGGGCGGATGGCCCGGTCCCTCCGGACGTTTCTCGCGCAGATAGAAGGCCAGCTCGGAAGCGCGCGCGCGTTCGTCCGCGATCATGAAAACGCGTTCGCCCAATTGCGCTTCAACCTCTGCTCTCACTTGTTCAACCGCGGCGCTGGCGGATTTCCAACTGCGCATGCGGTCCGCCGGATCGCGTTTAGGCAGAGTCAATCCCGCGGCGTGCAACACGTCGGTGTTTAGCGCGATCACGCTCATGACCAGCCCCAAAACAAATGCGGCCGCCGCCCAACGCGAGAGTTTCGGGCGCGATTCAAAACGCTCGCGCCAGTAAGAGGCGGCAAAAATGCAAAGGCTCAGGAAGGCGAGCCCATCCCAATTCGCGTTCGAGGCATGGTTGATCGAGAGCAAAAAATAAAAGGCGAAAACTGGAATCCCGAACCAGATGAGGAAGGTGCCTTTTAATTGTTGCTGCGCGCGCCGCCAGTTTGCGATCACGGCCCAGACCAGTCCAAGAAAAAGCAGAGGCGAGTAAACTGCAAAATGCATCGCGAGGAAGGAAAGGAGCTCTCCCGGATGAATCCCGGTCGGCTGGTCAAGACCGCCGCGATTCCGCAAATGCGTCACCGTCGCCCAGGTGCGTTGGGCGTTCCACATGATGGGCGGGAGCGTGCAGATGACGAAAACAAGAAGGAGCGCATAGAGCCCGGGCCGTTTGAATTCCCGCCGCCAGCGCGGCACCAACCCCAAGACGAGCAGGATCGAGATGAGCTGCAAGGCATTGGTGTATTTGCTCAGGAAACCGAGTCCCATCAGCAATCCGGTGAAGGGCCAATACCAGGAAAATTGCGGGCTGCGTTCGAGCGCGAGCCAGAAGACAAACATCGCGGCCATCCAAAAGAAAATGGAGAGTACATCGGTCGTCATCACGAACGAGCCGATGTTAAAAAGGGGCGCTGCGTTCAAGGCCAGCACAGCCCAGAAGCCGGTCGCATCACTGAAGAGACGACGCGCAAAATAATAAAGGAGCAAGCTGGTGCCGGCCCCGAGAATCGGGCTCCAAAAGCGGACCCCAAATTCTGTCGGACCGAAAATGGCCACGCTCGACCAGATGGCATAAGCCACCCCAGGGCCTTTGCTAAAATAGGCCGGCGCCAGCCGCTCCGACCACATCCAGTAATGCGCTTCGTCGAAGAGCAAATCAGTCGTGCCGACGAAAGCGAGGCGGATGCCTGTGAGCAGGAGGAGGAAAATCCAGACTGCGCGCGTCGTGCTCATCTGGCGGCGCCTCCGAGCAAGCGCGGATGATGCGCGAATATTCCCGGGGCGAAACGTGCGGCCGCTTGTTTCCACAAAAATTCCAGGAGCGCGAGAATGAGTAATGTTTCACCCGCAGCCATAAAGACCGTGCCCACTACATCGCTCGGCCAATGCGCGCCCAGATAAATGCGCGAGTAGCCGACCGCGCCCGCAAAAATAAAATAAAGCCAGCCGCTGCGCGGAAAGAAAATCGTGCAGCAGATCGCGATCACTACATTGTCGGTCACATGGCCGGAGGGAAAAGAAGGACCGGAGCGGCCGCGATCCGTTTCATCGGAAAATCGAATCGTCGGTTGTTTGAAGAGAGTGAGAAATTTTGGCTGCGCTTTTTGCAATTGCACCATGCGAACGGCCTGGACCTGTTTGGGGCGCATCCGACCGATGGAAGCTTTGAGCGGCTTGACCACGACTGCATCGGAAATGAGCAAAGTAAGTCCGAGGCACAAAATGAATGCGCGTCCTCGGAATCCCCCGAAGATGAGCGCAGCAAGCACGAGCAGGATGATGAGCGGCATCCAGATTTCCACATCGCTCAGCGCGGCCATGAAGAAGTCGAGCGCCGGGCTCGTCCACTCCTGGTTAATAAGATGAAATGCAGCCTGATCCATCGAAGTTTTGAGCCTAAAGCGTTAAGCTCGGAAGCGGATCACTTAAGGCTTAATCCTCAAAACTTAAAGCTCCATTCCATGTCAAAACTCTGCGCCCTCTTTCTCATCGCCCTGGTCTCGAAGACAAGCGCGGCCCCGACAACGCTGCCTGCTGCGCAAGACGTCCTCGCGCTCGTGCGCATGCAACAAGCGCGACAGGATTTGGAATTGCGCGGACAGCTGCGCGAAAACGCCTCCGTCGTTCCTTTCCGGCTCACGCAATCGGGCCCGGTCATTCGCTACAGTTTTACGAATCCGGACGAAGCGCTCCAGTTACGGCTGGGCGAAAAAGATTCGCGTCTGGAAGAAATCACCGGCGACGCAATCGAGAAAATTTCCGGTCCGGACTTCGAACAAAAGGTGCGCGGCACCGCCGTGACCTATGAAGATCTCGCGCTCCGATTTCTCTATTGGCCGACGGCGCGCGTCCTGGGCGACGATTACATCAATACCCGACGGGTCTGGAAGCTCGAGCTGCTGCCGCCCGGCCGGCAGTCGCAATACTCCAAAGTCTTTCTTTGGTGCGAGCAACAGAGCGGCGCCTTCCTTCGAATGGAGGGATTCGATTGGAATGGAAAGCTGGCCAAGCGCTTCGAAGTCGTGTCAGTGCAACAGATCGAAGGCCGTTATTTCTTGAAACAAATGCGCATCGAAGAAATGGCGCCCGACACGGGCAAGGTACGGTCGCGCACCTACCTCGAGATTAACAAATGATGCGCGGGCCTAAATCTTCTGCAGCGAGCGAATGCGCTAACGAAGCGGTCGCGCAATAAATCCAGGATCACTGAGCGGTTTCGAGCGTCGCGCTGGCTTATTTATCAAAAATGTGTAAAGAAACGCGGTGAAATTTTTGCGCTCTTTCTTTCCGTCCACTGGGGTCGTCCTAGCCTGCGCCCTGACCGCGAACGCGCTCACCGTGAAGCCGAACGTCGCTCCTGTTGTGAGCAATCAGATTAGCAGCCAATCGGTTTATTCTGAGACCACGCGCATCATCGATCTCTCCAGCTTCTTCTCCGACCCTGATGCGTCCGCCGCCGCCAGGCTGGTGACCCCGCTCGGCACGATGAATTTCACGCTCGATGGCGCGACCACACCGATCACGGTCGCAAATTTTCTCAACTACGTGAACTCGGGCCGTTATTTCAAACCCGATCCGATCAATGGCCAATTGGCCTCGACGTTTTTTCATCGCTCGGTCGCAAATTTTGTCATCCAGGCCGGGGGCTTTTTGGGAACCGTCAGTTCCACGAATGCGAGCGCTATTGCGCCGACACAAGTGCTGACTTTTCCTGCGATCCAAAACGAACCGTTCATTTCGAACCGACGTGGTACGATCGCGATGGCGAAATTGGGCAACGATCCGAATAGCGCGACCAGCCAATGGTTCATTAACCTTGCCGATAATAGCGGTGGAGGCTCGGCTCTCGATACGCAAAACGGCGGCTTTACCGTTTTCGGTCGCGTCGCCGGGACCGGAATGGCAACCGCGGACGCGATTGCCGCCTTACCGCGCTATGACTTCAGCAATTCTGGGTCTGCCTTTGGAGAACTTCCGCTCCGCGATTACGACAGCCATAGCGTGGTCAAAGTTTCAAATCTCGCTTCCATTCCGGAATTCGCCCAGATCTCGCCGTTCGAATTTTCCGCTTCGAGCAATAATCCCGCCGCCGTGGGCGTCCGCGTGAGCGGAACGAATCTGCTGGTCGACGCCCTTCAACCCGGCGCTGCCGCCATTACCGTGACCGCGAGCGATCTGGATGGCGCCACTGTTTCGCAAAGCTTTAACGTCAACGTCACCGCGCCTCCCGGACGCCTGCTCAATATTTCTACGCGCGCTAATTTTCCGACCGGCAATGATGTCCTGATCGCCGGATTCATTCTGGAAAGTGGCTCTTCTAAACAGATCGTGGTTCGCGCAGCCGGGCCCTCACTGGCCGATCGAGGAATTGCAAATGCGCTCCCCGATCCGACGCTGGAATTGCACGACGGCTCCGGCGCGCTCCTCGCGCAAAACGATAACTGGGGCGACGACGCGAACAGCAAACTTCTGAGCGACTTCGGACTCGCGCCGGCTTCCGCAAAGGAAGCGGCCCTTGTCGCCACTCTCCCGGCCAGCTCGAGCTTCGCCGCTTACACCGCCGTGGTGCGCAGCGCGACGGGCGAATCCGGCGTGGGTTTGGTCGAGGTTTTTGACGTCGCATCCGGGCCCAGCCCAAGCATTTTGAATCTCTCGACCCGCGGTGAAGTTGGCACGGGCGGAGACGTCTTGATCGGCGGATTCTTTCTGCGCGGCAGCAATTCGCGCCGGCTGATCGTGCGCGCGCGCGGCCCCTCGCTCACGCAACAAAATGTGAGCGGCGTTCTGCCCGATCCGAAAATCGAACTGCGCGACGCGCAGGGTACGGTGCTCGATTCCAATGACAACTGGCAGACGAATCCGAACGCGGCCGAAATACAATCAGATAACCTCGCGCCGACCGACCCGAATGAGTCCGCCGTCATCATTACTCTCGCTTCCGGCCCTTACACCGCCATCATTTCCGGCGCTGGAAATCAGCCGACCGGCGTGGCGCTGGTCGAACTCTATCAGGTCCAATAAGCGGGAAGTTCGCGCTAAGTCTGCGCGCCTTTAACGATCTGCGCGAAGCTACGCGGGTCGAGGCTGGCGCCTCCAACGAGTGCGCCATCGATGTCCGGTTGCGACATCAAATCGCGCGCGTTTTCCGGTTTGACGCTGCCGCCATATTGAATGCGTATCTTGCCGGCCGTCGCTTCGTCAGATAGCTCGCGCAGAATTTGCCGGACGAACGCATGCACTTCCTGCGCTTGGGCGGCCGTCGCGGTCTTCCCGGTGCCGATGGCCCAGACCGGTTCGTAGGCCATCACGGTTTCGTTTAGTTCTTTCGCGCTGAGATTCGCCAGGCTGCCGCGCAATTGGGTGCGGATTACTTTTTCGACCTCGCCTTTCTCCCGCTCCTGCAGCGTTTCGCCCACGCAAACGATCGGACGCAGTTGCGCTTCGTGCGCCGCGCGCACTTTGCGATTCACCATCTCATCCGTTTCGCCCAGAAGCTGGCGCCGCTCGCTGTGACCGAGCACCACGTAACGCACAAATAAATCCCGCAGCATGGCCGCGCTGATCTCGCCGGTGAACGCACCGCTCTTTTCCCAATACATGTTCTGCGCCCCGAGCTTCACCTGCTGCGATCCACCTAATGCCTCGCTCACTTTCGCCAGCGCAGTGAAGGGCGGCACGAGCACTACTTCGGTCTGATCGAAATCGCCCAACTCGCGCAGAAACGTTTCCACGAACGCGGCCGCTTCCGCTTGCGACATGTTCATCTTCCAATTGGCGGCGACGATTTTCTTTCGATTCATTTTCTAAAAGAGGATTAACAAGATTTACCGGACGAGAAGAAAGGCCGGATGGAAGCGATTCTTCGAATCCCGTTCATCCTGTAAATCCTGTCGAGTTCTTCTCCGACAATGCCGCCACGCCCGGTAGCTCTTTGCCTTCCAGCAATTCAAGTGATGCGCCTCCGCCGGTTGAAATAAATGTCATCTTGTCGGCTAACCCCGCCTGCTTCACCGCCGTGACCGAATCGCCGCCGCCGATGATCGTGACCGCGTTCGATTTCGCCAGGGCTTCCGCGATCGCGAAAGTGCCATCGGCAAAATCCGGAATTTCGAAGACACCGACCGGCCCGTTCCAAAGAATCGTCTTGGCCTTCGCGATCTCGCTTTCGTAGAGCGAAATCGTGGCATGCCCGATATCGACCGCCTGCCAGCCTTCACTGATCCCGTGGCCGTCCGCGACTTTGCCGGTGTTGCGTTTTCGCGCGCCGGCTTTGAACTCCTCCGTCTCGAGCGCATCGACCGGGAGCAGAAACTTCACCCCTTTTTGTTTCGCGTAAGCTAGCAGCTCGCGCGCGAGATCGAGCTTGTCAGCTTCCACCCGGCTCGCGCCCACTGGAATGCCTTGCGCCTTCCAAAAAGTATTCGCCATTGCGCCGCCAATCAAAATCGTATCCGCTTTTTCCATGAGCGCTTTGATCACCCCGATCTTATCGGAAACCTTCGAGCCGCCCATGATGACCACGAACGGTTTGGCCGGCTGTTTCAATTCGCCTAACAAGTATTTCAATTCCTTCTCCATCAGGAAACCCATCGCGGATTGACCGATGAATTTCGTAATGCCGGCCGTGCTGGCATGCGCGCGATGCGCTGCGCCGAAAGCATCGTTTACATAAACATCGCCAAGTTTCGCCAGCGCTTCGGCAAACTTCGGATCATTCGCTTCTTCGCCCGCCTGGAAGCGCACATTTTCCAGGAGCGTGACATCGCCATCCTGCATATGCGCGATAATCTCCTCCGGGATTTTCCCAATGGTCTCGTGGCTAAACGCGACGGGATGATCGAGCAGCGTGTGCAAATAATCTGCCACCGCTCGGAGCGAATCTTTCTCGACCGCTTTGCCTTTGGGCCGGCCAAAGTGCGCCATCAAAATCGTCTTGGCGCCGTTCTCGCGCAGATAATCGATCGTCGGCAACGACTCGCGAATGCGGGTGTCGTCCGTGATATGGAAATGGTCGCCGTGCTCCTCGACCGGCACATTGAAATCGACGCGCAGCAGGACACGTTTTCCACGAACGTCGAGATCGCGCAGCGAGAGTTTGTTCATTTCTTTGGGACAGGATTAACAGAATTTCGCAAGATGGCGTGGCTTGGACTAACCGTTCTCGAACGATGTCATCCTGAGGCTGGCGAAGCACGCCGAAGGATCTCTCGCCTGGTCTAGCAGGTAACGCGTCACGTGACGCGCAGCCCGATAGCCTGTGCGAGATCCTTCGCCGTCTTCGCGGCTCAGGATGACATGCGATGTGGGCACAGGTTTCATCGAACGTATCATCCTGTTAATCCTGTCTAACTACTTCCCGAGCAGCTCAAGCATCTGCACGCAACGATTGCTGTAGCCCCATTCGTTGTCGTACCACCCCACGACCTTCACAAATTTATCGCCGAGTGTGAGTGTGAGTTGGCTGTCGAAGATGCAGGAATGCGGATTGCCGATGATGTCTGCTTGCACGAGCGGCTCGTCGGAAAATTCGAGGACTCCCTTGTAATTCTGCTCGCTGGCAGCGGCTTTGAAGGAAGCGTTAATCTCTTCGACCGTCGCTTTGTTTTTTAACAACGCGACAAAATCGGTGACCGAGCCATCCGGGGTCGGGACGCGGAAGGAACCGCCGTTCAGTTTGCCTTTCAATTCCGGAATGACTTCGCCGATCGCCTTCGCCGCGCCCGTGCTCGAGGGCACGATGTTGACCGCCGCCGCACGCGCCCGGCGCAAATCTTCATGTGGCAAATCGAGGATGCGCTGGTCGTTCGTGTAGGAGTGGATCGTACTCATGAAGCCCGCTTCGATCCCAAACTTATCGTTCAAAACCTTCGCCATCGGCGCGAGACAATTCGTGGTGCAGCTCGCGTTCGAGACGATGGTGTGTTTTGCCGGATCGTAAATATTGTCGTTGATCCCGAGGCAAATAGTCGCGTCTGGATTCTTCGCCGGCGCGCTGATCAGGACGCGTTTCGCGCCGCCTTTGCTGATGTGCAGCTCCGCTTTCCCACGCTCCGTGAAAAATCCTGTCGATTCCATCACCACATCGACGCCCAGATTCTTCCACGGCAAAGCGCCGGGATCGCGCTCCTTCATGATCCGAATTTTATGCCCGCGCACGATGATGTTCTGCTCGTCGTGCCCGATCTCGCCATCGAATTTCCCGTGAACCGAATCCCACTTCAGCAAGTGCGCCAGGGTGGTGGTGTCGGTCAGATCGTTGATGCCTTTGACGCGTTCCACGTCCTGCTGCGACATGGCGCGCAAGACGTTGCGTCCGATGCGGCCGAAGCCGTTGATTCCGTAGTTAGCCATAAGGGATTTGCGAATTGAGATTATCGAATGTCGATTGCCGGGCGAGCATGCGCTCGGACAACGGGTGAGACGGGGAGACTAAAATGGGGCTATCGGGGCTGCAATTGCGAACTGCGGGCGCGCTCGTTTTGCTTCTCGGATTCTTTCCCATGCAATCCGGAGCCGCCCCGCGCCGCTCATCGTCCCCAATGAAATCCATCCTCGTCTTCGGTGACAGTTTGTCGGATGGCTTCATGCTCCCGCGCACGCAGGCCTACCCGGCTTTGCTCGCGGATCGGCTCCGCGCCGCAGGTTTGGATTATGAGGTCATCAATGCCAGCGCGAGCGGCGGCACTACCTCCGGGGGACTGGAACGCATCGGCAAACATCTCGCGCGTCCGATCGATATCTTCATTCTCGAGCTCGGGATTAACGACGCTTTCCGCGGCGTCCCCGTTTCCCGAATGCGCGATAATTTGCAAACCATCATCGATCGCGTGAAAGCAAAGAATCCGAAGATGCGCGTGATCGTTCTCGGCATGCTATTACCCATCTACTCAGACGATGCGTTCATTCGCGCCTACGGCCAGATGTATGCCGATCTGGCTAAGAAAAACGACGCCGGTTTTCTTCCATATTTGCTCGAAGGAGTGGGCGGCGATCCGAATTTGAACCTCCCCGATCTCATCCATCCCAATGCCGCGGGTCACAAAATCCTGGCGGAAAATGTCTGGTCCGTGCTGGAGCCGATCGCGCGCGACACGGCCATGAATCCGACCAGACACGTTCAGTAATTGATGGACCCCGCACGACCCGACGAGATTGATCCGGCCGATCCGTTCTCGCCGCGCACCGGCGATGGACCTGCGATGGAAACAATCGAGATCGCGACCGAAGGCGAAGATTGCGACGAATGCGTGCGCAAATTGCGCGAGCCGCTGATGAAGATTTCCGGCGTGAATAAAGTGGACGTGAATCCAAAGCGGAATCGGGTCGTGATCACCTTCGATGCGCGCAAAACACATGCGCCCGATTTGCACGACGCCATCCTGAAGAGCGGTTACCGACCCGCATTGTCCGTCGAATAATCTTCGCGCGATTCAGTTCCGAGCGCACCGCGGCCGACTGCGCTCAACGGGGCGGCGCATCGAACACCACCCGCCGATCCTCGACCTGCGCGCCGCGGCTGACGAAGAGTGCGCGCAACTCCTCCGTCATGTCCGAGCCCCCGCGATAGCGGTTCAATTCCAGCCAAACCCGGCCCTCCGGCTTGAGCTGACGGCGCAAATCGGTCAGAAAAAAATCCCATTCGCGCGGTCCCCAGACATCGGGGCGTTGGTGATTATTGAAGCAGATCATGAACGCAGTGATGACGTCGAATTTCCTCCCGAGATCGGGCAGCGGGACGAAGGCTTCCACCCGCGCCACTACCCGCTGCAAACCGAGCAGGCGGGCCATCTCCGGGTACATCGGCACTTCATCGATATCGAGCCCGAGCGGGCGATGACCGAGCCATTGGCAGAGGTAGAGAAAATAACCTGCGCCCGCGCCGAGATCGAGAATGTCCCGGCGCCTTCCGTAGTCCAGCTGCAATCGGCGCACGCGTTGCACGTTGACCTCCATCCATTTTTTCAGGTCGAGGTATTTCGGCCAGTCCACGCCGGGATTTTCCACTGCGTGCTGTTCCCGAAGCGCGCGAAATTTTTCGCGGTCGATCGTCGCGATCATGCGCGCCGCATCGAAATGAAAAACGAGCCGCCGCGTTAACCAGACCCGGCCGAAGTGCACCTTGATGCTCTGCCAGACGCGCGGATCGACCGATTTACCCAGCTTGCGCGAGAGATGCATAGCGATGTGTCAGGCGAGCGCCGGCTGCTGCTGAGTCAGGCAATGAAACGCGCCCAAGCCCCAGATCAATTCGCGGCAATCGATCGGGATCACCGCTCGTTTTGGAAATGCCGCCTGGATGGTTCCGAGCGCGGCCGCGTCGTTCGCATCGTCGTAGCTCGGAACCAGCACACAGGTGTTCGCGATGTAGAAGTTCGCGTAGCTCGCGGGCAGGACCAGATCCTCGCGTTCCATCCGCTCGGGAACCGGCAGCTCCGCGATCGTGAATGGCATCTCGCGCAGGCGCGCCAGATTTTCCTGCAAGGCTTCGTAATTTACGCTTTGCGGATCGGGATCGACTACCGCAAGGACGGTCCGTTCGCTCACGAACCGCGCCAGATTATCGATGTGCCCATCGGTGTCGTCGCCTTCCGTGCCACGCGCCAGCCAGAAGATTTCGCGCACGCCGAGATAATCGCGCAGGTGCTGCTCGATTTGGGCACGGCTCAAATCGGGATTGCGATTCGGATTCAACAAGCACGCCTCCGTCGTCAGCAACGCGCCCGCGCCATTCACCTCGATCGAGCCGCCTTCCAGAATCATCGGGCCG
>CAXSFN010000052.1:0-26381 GCA_964236815.1 uncultured Chthoniobacterales bacterium | reverse complement strand
ATTTAAGATTCCCTCGCGATCCTTGCGGACCGGTGCGGGAAAATTTTTAATCAAAAAAACTCGACGTATAACGCACAATTCAATTTTCGCTGACTTAAAGCATTCCCGACTTCGCGCTATCAATTTTGTCGTCACTCAACGAAATCGCGGAACCAAATTCTCAAAGATCAAACGCTCTTACACTCTTCCAGCCACGTACAAACCAATCATCGATTCTGACGAACGAACGATCGGCTCGGCGTCGAGCCAGAGAGGAAGAACACTTCGGGAAACCCGAAGCCGCAGGTCGCGGGACGTGCAAGATAGTGGGGTCGCCCGAGTCGTCAAACAAGTTTTTGCACAATTCCGAAAATCTTTTCCTCATGTATGAAAGGATGCGAACCGGCCCTCGGGTCTAACGAATCGCTATGTCGCCGCGAGCTGCTCCGGGCGACGGCGCGGAATACCAAGACTATCGAAGATGGTCCGCGTCGCATCGGAACGATTCAGCGTGTAGAAATGAATGCCGGCCACATGATTATCCAGAAGGTCATGGCACTGCTCGAGCGCGAAGTGGACTCCGACGCGCGTCACCATCTCCGGTTCCGTCTCGCAGCGCTGAAGTGCGCGCAAAAGCTTCGCCGGAAATCGCGAGCCACCTGCGAGCTCCGCGATCCGTTTACATCCGCTCATCGAAGTAATCGGCATGATGCCCGCGATGATCGGCACCCGGATGCCGGCGAGATCGCATCGCTCTCGGAAATCATAGAAGTCGCGGTTATCGAAAAATAGTTGCGTCACGATGTAATCAGCGCCCGCGTCGACCTTCGCCTTGAGATGATCCATTTCCGTAAGGCGATTTGGTGTCGCCGGATGGCCTTCGGGAAAGCCAGCGACGCCAATCCCAAAGCCGCGCGGATCGGGATGCACGCCGGAGTCGTTAAACTTCCGAATGAACTTCACCAGGTCGCTCGCGTTCTGGAAAACGTCCGCCGACTTATCGTAAGCGCAGCCGCGCGGTGGATCCCCACCCAGAGCGAGAATATTCCCAATGCAGTTCTTTGCGTAGCGCCGCAAGATCGCGTCGATCTCCTCATGCTTATGGCAAACACAAGTGAGATGCGGGATCGGATCGAGCGCAGTCGTAGTTTGGATACGCTCCACCAGTTCGTGCGTGAGCTCGCGCGTCGAGCCGCCGGCGCCGTAAGTCACGCTCACGAAGTGCGGCATGTAATCCTCCAGTTCGCGAATCGTCTGGTATAGGCTCTCGGCCGCCGCCGCCGTCTTCGGAGGGAAAAACTCGAAGGAAAAGGTTGGCGAATCCTTCTGGATAATGTCGCAGATGTGCATGCTTTAAAGTTCGGCTTCGATAGAACCAGTCGCGCGGCTGGTCATCTGACGCAATTCTGCCACATTCGCACGACGGGAATACAAAATTTTCTCAGCCACGTGTTGTGCGCGGCACAGAGCCAATAACCGTAGCGGGAATTTGGTTGTTGCCTCCTCTGTATCGGGCGCCCGCGCCCCATTATTGGACATCGTCATTGATGTGGCTTGGCCAGCGTGTGGTTGAGCGCACATTAGCGCGGCCTGCTAGTTTTAACTTAGAGCCGGCGATCGCGACTCGAATCGCTCACGCTCCGACTTTAGCGGGTCGGCGGCAGATCTCTCCTTGCAGCCTTCCCGCAGTTTAGTTAGGCAAATAACAGTGATCCTAGCTTAAGTACCCTTACTCTCGACGATGCCGACACGGACAACACCTCTCTGACAAATCGTCGAATCTATTCAGAACCGATATTGTTTTGGAGTATGCGGTTGAGCAGAGTTACCAGCCTTCTTGCGGCCTAAAAAGACTAGCTAGCTATCGCTAACCGGGTTTGTCGACACCAACATCTTCTCGAGTCGGTCGTACCCTATGGCTACACCGTCGGCCATGCCTGTTTCCAGTGCGGCGTCGCGTTCCCCACGCGAGTCGAAGCGCATAGTCATGGTCAACCTGGTTCTATGGCCTTCCGTCGTGATCCTTGACGTAACTAGCGACTCGCCTTCTCCGAAAAATTCGGTGTGGACGATGCGCTGAGGACGGACAATCTCGCGATATTCGCCGTGCATGCCGAATTCGCGGCCGTCCTCTTCGTTGCGCCAGACGTAGCGCCAGGCGCCGCCTACCCTTAGATCAATTTCGCAGACCGGCATGATCCAGTTATCCGGACCTAGCAGCCAGCGTTGGACCAACTCCGGCTTGGTTAAGGCGTCGAATATCATTTCTGGCGGCGCATTGAAGTCTCTTACCATCACGATCTCTCGTTCGCCAGCCGTGGTTACTTTAAAGGTGTCACTTAGTTCCATATTCGCTCTTTTTCGGTGAATTCGTGAGTTGGTTACTCGCTTGATGCGGTCATGGAGGTCACGATTTCTTCTAGCCGGTCGTAACTCGGGGCTACGCCGCTTTCCATGTCGGACTCGAGCACGCCATCGCGCGCCGCACGCGATTCGTAACCCAAGGTCACGGTCATCGTCGTGATCCCGTCGTGTTCGGTCAGGGCGGTGGTGATGAGTGATTCGCCCGGATACCATGCTTTATCGAATAACTCGGTATGCACCAGCCGGTCAGGGCGGGTAATCTCCTGATACATTCCTCCCATTCCCATTTCGCTGCCGTCCTGTTCGCTGCGCCAGACGTAGCGATAGCTACCGCCGACTTTGAGGTCGATTTCGCAAAGCGGCATTGTCCACCCGGGCGGGCCGAGCAGCCAGCGTTTGACTAACTCTGGCTTGGTCAAGGCATCGAAGACCAGGTCGCGCGTCGCATCGAAGATACGAGTCATTACGATCTCGCGCTCACCGGACGGTTGGATTTTGAAGGTGTTACTTCTTTTCATGGCTCTTTCCTTTCTTTGGCTGGCGTTTCGTTAATCGAGATATTTTCTCGGATTTCATTTCTGCGAGGAGGGCGTCGAGACGCCGAAAGTTGGCTTCCCAAACGCGACGGTAACCCTCCGCCCACTCGGCCACTTCCCGGAGAGTGGCAGATTTCAAGGCGCAGAAGTTTTGTCTCCCGTCGCGCTGTCGTTCGATCAGCCGTGCGCTTTCGAGATAAGCGAGATGCTTGGAAATGGCCTGCTGAGAAATCGAGAACGGCTCGGCCAATTCCGTAACGGTTGCTGGCCCGGCAGTAAGACGGTCGACAATTGATCGCCGAGTCGGATCGGATAAGGCGGCAAAAGTTGCGCTCAGATAATCCACAACGATATGGTTGTGCATAGCCGAAGGCATGGTCAAGCGAATTTACGGCAGTCGTTTACCTTAGTATGCACGCCGCGTTCGTTTCGCCGCACGAAACGAAGAGTGTCTGGCCGGCTCAGCGCAATGCTGCGAGATCCTGCTCCGCGCTAGTCACATTATCTGGGCTCTGTGCTTTCGAATAAATGGCAAGCGCTTCCTCGAACAACGCCCGGGCTTCCGCCTTGCGATCTTGCCGGCCACGCAGCCGGCCGAAAGTTTGAAGACTCCTGGCATAAGAGAGGGGCTCGGCCTCGGCCCGTTTTCTGCGAATTTCGAGGACGCGAAGAATCAGCGGTTCCGCCTCCTCCAGCCGGCCCTGGTTTCGGATCGAGGCGCCGAGCATATTTTCGGTGTCCAGGGTGGCTGAAGCGTCCGCTCCGAGCAACTTCGTTTGCAATGATGCGAGCTGCCGTAAGCACTTTTCGAGTTCTTCGATCTTGTCTTGCTTTAAGAGGACATCCGGCACGCTCGCCAAAGTCCCCAAGTAAGCCGCCGACTCGGATTGCCCCAGCTTGTCGTAAATGGCGAGCGCCTTCCCAAAGAGCGCCTCTGCTTCTGCGTGACGGCCTTGGTCGTGCCGCACCCGACCCAGCATGTCAAAGCCCGCCGCCACGGGACCGCTGACGGGGCCGACAAGCTTCTCGCGCATCGGGAACGTCCGCTCGATAGCCGCCGCAGCCTCATCATATCGACCCGCCTCATGGAGCGATGTCGCCAATACGTGAAGAGATTCGAGAGTTTTCAGGCTATCCGGGCCCGAACGCTTTTCGCGCAAGGCGAGGGCACGCTCATAGAAAACAATAGCCTCTGGCATTCGTCCCTCGGCGTGACGCAGCGCGCCAAACGCCTGGAGTGTGTCGGCCACCGCTGCTTCCTCGGGCCCGAACACTTCCTCGTAAATCTTGAGCGCTTTTTCGAGCAAAGCGTTGGCAGGTTCAAACTTCCCCTGTTCTCGATTCGCCTCTGCGAGGACGATAAGGCAAGCGGCCACGTCGGGATGCTTTGCGCCTCCAAGTTTTTCTGCGCTGTCTATCGCTCGATTGAGGACGATCTCTGCCTCGGCCGGCCGCCCATTTTTTATAAGAGTCATGCCGAGGAATCTTGAGCACTGTACAATATACGGTGCGTCCTTTGGATCGCCTTTTTCGGCGACAGCGATCACCTTGAGGAACTCCTTCTCAGCCTCGGTATAACGTCCGAGCGCGAGCAAATATCCGGCAAGCGAGGAACGCATCCCTAGCACATATGGATTGTCCGCTCCTCTCCGTTGCTCTACGGCGGTGATGCTTTCTCGCACGACGCTTTCGGCATTAGGGTCCCGGCCGAAAACAGCGGCAAGAAGCGCCCGACCGGAGACAGCGACCGCCAGGTCGTCCGGTTCCGTGGCTGGGTCAGCTCGGACTGCTTCCAGCCCCGCATCCATAGCCGCGAGTGCCTCATCGATGCGCCCCATGGCGAACAACACTCCTGTGAGTTTCGCCTGCGCGTCGACAAACTCCTGGCCGCGGCTTGCTTGAGAAAGTTCGACAACGACGCGGTAGGATTTTTCCGCCTCAGCATATTTGAGCTGCGCGAGTTGGGAATTGCCAGCGAGGAGCCACGCCTTCTGCTCGCTCGCGGCGGCTTCTCGCGCCGTCTCGGCAGCGCGCAGCCGGGTTTCGCGCGCTTTGTTTGCGACTTGGAGCGCATTCGTCTCGGCGCCCGCGTAATTCTTTTCCGCGAAGTCGGCCAGAGCGCGATCGAGGAAGCCTGCGGCAGGTCCCGCGCGTACCTTGGCCGCGAACTCACGCAGAGCGGACTGGGTTTGCTCGAGCGTCAGATGCTCGTGATCGGCGGCTGCTTGGAGCGCCCGATTAAAGCGCTCGTCCGGCGTGACCTGCTCGCCGGGCTGCGCGGCTGTGGCCGTGCCGTCGGCGACGCGCTGCACGAGCGCGCGAAGCTTGGCGAGCTCGTCCGTCTGCTGCTCGGTTTTGACCGCTTGCCGAGCGCTATTTTTATGAAGCAAGGCGACGAAACCGATGAGTACCAGCAACGCGACCGCGATGACCCCACCAATCGTCGCCAAGCGCCGTCCGGACCGCCGCTGCGCAGACTCCAGCCGTGAGACATGAAACTGGATTTCGCGCAGTCGATTTTCGAGAGCGGTGAAATCGGCCAGCGTCTCGTATTTGTGCCCGTCGGCTCGGACTCGCGCGCGATGCGCTCTTTGCATCTGCTGCCGCACGTCAGACTCGGGCTCGTGCGGCTGATAAGGAAAATCTTCACCACAAACGAAGACGTAAAGCGGCTTCTTCAGCTCGCGTGCGAAATGATATTCCCACTGCGTAAAAGAGCGGCGGATCGATAGTTCATCCGCAGACGCTGCTTCTCCCGCATCGAGCAAAGGCTCTGCGCCACTGCATTCGCCGGCGATGTGAAGAACGGCGTCGCTTTGCTCGATCTTACGCCGCAGTAGCTCCAGCAAGGTCTCGGGCGCGGGGCCGAAATGCGCTTGCTCGACCGGGAAATAACCCAGCGTCAGCAGGGCGTGTTTTGCCGCTTCGCGCACCGCGCCAAGATCCGCGCTTGTGGCAGAGAGAAACACGCGAAGAACTTCGGACATGCCGGCGCAGCCTAACGAAGCGCTCTCGCGAAAGGAACCAGAAATAGGCCGGCAATATTTTCGAAACCGCAGCCGTAAGGTGTGACTGGTGCGATCGACAAAATGCGTACTCCTTGGACGCGCCGCTGTCGCAGGAAGTTTTAGCGAAAGACTGAATAGAGTCCGCTGGTTTCACTTTGTCCTTGTGGCACTGCAGGATGAAAGGCAAGAGCAGCACGAGCATCGGAACGTTTGATCGCCTCGCGATGAAAGCCCTCATTTCGCAAAACCATCAAACTCGAGTCCAGGAGGTTCCACAGCCAACACTCAATGAGGGCGATCTGCTTCTTCAGGTTATGGCATGTGGAATTTGCTTCTCCGACGTTCACAAGATCCGTTTGCAGCCGCTAAAAAAACCGGTTGTCCTGGGGCACGAAGTGGCCGGCCGGGTGGTGGAATCTAAGTCTTCAAAATTTAGGACGGGCGATCGCGTGGTCGTGGCCCATCACGTTCCTTGTCTTCGTTGTCACTATTGCCGCCACGGGAATATTTCGATGTGCGCGCAGTTTAAGAGAACCAATCTCGATCCGGGCGGGTTCGCTGAGTTGGTGCGTGTGCCGGCGGAACATGTAGAGAGTGTGGCTTTCCTGATCCCGGACAGTCTCACCGACGGTGAAGCATCTTTCATGGAACCTCTGGGTTGCTGTGTGCGCGCAGTTAAGCGTGCGGGCCTGCTAGCTTCGGATGTGGTTGTGCTAGTTGGGTTGGGCTCAATCGGTCTTTTGTTGCTGCAGTTAATCCAACATGCCGGCGCCGATTGCATTGGCCTCGATCTCGATCGAACTCGCCGCGAAATGGCTGAAACACTTGGCGCGAAAGCGACCTTTGCCGGTTCGGAACCGGGCTTCAAAGAATCTCTCGCCGTGGCGACGAAAGGGCGCGGCGCCGATGCGGTCTTTTTCACCGCTGGGAATCCGTCTCTCGTTTCCACCGCGCTGTCATGGTTAAGCGCGGGCGGGACGTGCCTTGCCTTCGCGAGCTTTCATCCCGCGTCCGATGTCACTTTGGACTGGAATCAATTGTACTATCGCGAAATCAATCTCGTTACATCGTACTCTGCTTCTCCCGATTCATTGGCCGAGGCGCTCAAGTTGTTGACGGACGGTTCGGTGCGCGTTGCCTCGATGACCGGACATACCTTTCCATTGGAGCGATTTTCGGAAGCTTTGGCCGCGTTGGAAAGCCGCGCCATTCTCAAGGCAATCATGATTCCTCATGGCTGAACCAAACTCGATGCGAGCGGTGGTCTTTTACGGCCCCGATGATTTACGCCTTGAGCGCACTCCGGTTCCCTCGGCCGGGCCGGGCGAAGTCGTAGTCGAGATCAAGGCGGCGCTCACCTGTGGGACGGATTTCAAAGCCTATCGGCAAGGCCACCCCGTTTTGCTGGCGCGCACGCCTTCTCCTTTCGGACATGAGATGGCGGGGATCATCAACGAGGTCGGCGGGGGAGTGACCGCTCTCCAAAAGGGCCAGCGAGTCGTGGTCCTAAACTCCGCGCCTTGTGATCGCTGTTTCTTCTGTGAACAAGGCACTTCAGAACTGTGCGATCGTCTCGAGCTGTTGAATGGCGCCTATGCCGAATACATTCGCGTCCCCGCTAACATCACGCGACACAATGTTCATCCGTTGCCGGAACACTTGAGCTTCGCACAGGCTGCGTTAGCGGAACCATTCGCGTGCGCGCTCCATGCCGCCGATAAGATGCGGGTCCAAGCGGGAGAGACGATCGCGGTAATCGGCGCCGGGAACATGGCGCGGCTCCTCGTTTGCGCTTTGAAAGCGGGAGGAGCGCGCGTGCTCGTATTAGGGCGCAACACGGAGCGGCTTCGTCTGGCCGTGGCCGCGGGCGCTGACGATGTTATCGATCTCACTCAGGAACCAGACGGAGTCGAAGCCGTACGCCGACGCACGGCGTGCGAACGCGGTGCCGATGGGGTCATCGAGGCGGTCGGAAAGCCGGAGACGTGGGCGTTAAGCGTAGGAATGGTTCGCAAAGGCGGTAGAATTTGCCTCTTCGGCGGTTGTGCCGCCGGATCGAAGGCGGAGCTGGACACTCACCGAATCCATTACGACGAAATCGCGCTCTTCGGCGTTTTCCATCATCGTCCTGTCTATGTGCGGCAAGCGTTGGAACTCTTGGGCAATGGGGCGGTGCCACCTGCTTTGCTGATCGATCGCGCGATATCCTTGGACGAGGTCGTGCCGTTTTTCGCCGCAAACCGGGAGGCCAACGCCCTCAAGGCTGCAGTGCTAATGTGAGGGCGGCGAGCAGCCTCAGAGGAGCGTTCCATGGCACATTGTAATAACAGGTATTTGATAAGAACCTGCCGAAACGCCTCGCAAAAAGCATTTAATTAGATGAAATGACCGCGATGTCCTCGACGGCTCTTCGATCACGCGAAGAAAAACGCCTGAACGCCCTTCACCTTTCTGGCTTGCTCGATTCGCAGCCGGAAAAAATCTTCGATCGCTTGACTGAGCTGGCTGCAAAGGCACTCGGCGTGCCGGTCGTTCTCATGTCGCTGGTCGATACCAATCGCCAGTTTTTTAAGAGCAAGTTCGGATTGCCCGATGAATTAGCCGCGATCCGCGAGACGCCACTTTCGCATTCGTTCTGTCAGTTTGTAACTGCCTCCGACGAGCCGCTCGTCATCAGCGATGCACGCAAATATCCTCTCGTCTGCGATAACCCCGCCGTCCGCGATCTGAACGTCGTCGCCTACGCTGGCGTCCCGCTTATCACGACGGACGGACAGACGCTTGGATCGGTCTGCGCGATCGATATTAAGCCCCGCCTTTGGTCGCGGGCCGATGTGGAAACTCTCTCGGCCGTCGCCGCGCAAATGATGAGCGAGATCAATCTGCGCATGCAGGTCGGCGAGCTGAATCAGGATTTGAGTAAAACGCGCGAGCTCTCCGGTGAACGAAAGCGCCGCGT
Source organism: uncultured Chthoniobacterales bacterium (assembly GCA_964236815.1). GTDB lineage: Bacteria > Verrucomicrobiota > Verrucomicrobiia > Chthoniobacterales > UBA10450 > JACCTI01. Next base: position 17,535 of record CAXSFN010000052.1, on the reverse strand, counting down.
CCGCCAGAATGTGCACGACCTGCGCACCCCCGTCACCGCGGTGCTGATTAGTCTAGACGCGATGCACATCTCCGGGCCGTTGAACGAGCAACAGACCGACTACCTCGAGATGGCGAAGAGGAACGCGCGCGTGCTCGTCGATTTGGTCAATCAACTTCTGAAGACAGGGAGCCTTGAGGAAGAAGGCTTTTCCGGATTGGTCTTCGAGTTTTGTTCGGTGAAAGCGTTAGTCGAGCGCGCGGTCGAACAGGTCGCGCCGCTGGCGGAACGCGCCGGCATTTCGATTGATCTTAGCGGCATGAAGGAGCTGCCGGAGATCCGCGCGGACGAGCGAGAGTTGCTGCGCGTGCTCGTGAATTTGATTGCGAATGCAGTGAAGTTTACGCCTCGCGGGCGCCGCGTTGCGGTCATGGCCGAGGAGGTGGAGACGGATGGTTGGAAGCGCGTGCGCATTTCTGTCGTCGACGAAGGCATCGGGATCGCGCCGGAGGATCAGGCGCAACTTTTTCAAGACGGCGGTCGTCTCGATCATCATGCCGACAGCGAATTTTCCACCGGCATCGGGCTCGCCTACTGCAAACGAATCGTGGAAGCGCACGGCGGTCAGATCGAAGTGCGAAGCGCGGTTGGTGCCGGCAGCACGTTTTCGTTTTTCATTCCGCGGGATCGGATATCCAACTCCGAACCGCGTATTTGAGGAAACTCAAAGCAGTCGCACGGTTGTAACTGCGATTCGGCCGCCGAAACACACGTCCACGTCGGCGTCCGGGGTGCGGTGACGCAGGTTATAGTCGCCCGCGAAATAAAGTCCGGTTTCTTCTTCGTGCCGATAATTCAGTGGCAGAGGCTTTGGATCGAGCGGGCACCAGACAACATCCGGGTCTGCGGCGCCGGCGGGAAGGAGCGGCAGATTCACGTTGTAGAAGCGGCCCGGTTCGACCGGCCTAACCAGTAGTTCAGCGAGGACGGGCGCGACCCAGCGTGCGGCGCGTTCCCAATCAAACTCTATTTTGCTCTTGCGATAATGAGACACCGCGATGCCGGGCCAGCCATGCAAAACAGCTTCGCGCACCGCGGCCACTGTGCCGGAGTAGTAAACGTCCGCGCCCAGATTCGCGCCGTGATTAATTCCGCTCAGAATCCATTTTGCGTCCGGCACTAAATGGAGAAGGCCAAGACGGGTGCAATCGGCCGGCGTGCCGTGGATCGCGAATCGGTTCTCACCTTGCGGCTCGATCCGAACGCCTTCCTGCCAGGTCACCGCGTGGCTAACACCCGACTGCGGACCCGCTGGCGCGACGACAAAAGGTTCACCAAACGCGCGGGCGGCACTGACCAGCGCTTCTAAGCCCGGCGCATCGATGCCATCGTCATTTGTGACCAGGAACTTCATTCCGTTTAAGAGGCGAAAGGTTCAACGATCGATGCTTAACGTCCACGCCGAAGTGGAAAGGCATTCGGTTGCGAGTGAACGAATGCGGCAGATCTTCGCAGGTACAGCGGCTTGCCGGAAGGTCGAGTCCTCGCATCAAGACGAGATGGACTGTTTGAAAACGCAATCCGCTGTTCTCTTAATCTTCCTCCTCGCTCGCTGGCTGCGGCGTAGGTTTTGAGCGAGCAGTAGCGGCCCTTGCCGCCTGGCCACGCGCTGATCTGGACTGCGCTGCGGTGGCTTTAGCGGCTCGTTGCGCGGCGTAATGTTCTCTGGCTGTCGGTGGTGGTGGCGGACGTGGATGGATTTCCCGGTAATGTTTTGTCGCCAGACCAAGAAGCAGAGCACCTAGCACGCAAGCGACGGCCTTCTTCTCTTCCTGCGTGAGGATGAAAATCTGGCGTCGCCCGCGCTTTGGCTTTTTCGTCATAGCGTCGAAGGCGGCTTCACCCGGAGGCAGCGATATTTGCCGCGGACGTGTTGATTGTAGAAACGAGCTTTGGATTCGGCGGCGAGGAAAGCGCGGTACACCGGCGGCGGCACTTCCAGGTAGCGATAGATGAGGCCATCATGAAATTCGATTTCGAGTGCGTGTAGCCGACGGCTGAAGCCTATCGCGGCGAGAGCACTCGATTCGATTGGTCCGCGCCGAATGTGCGAAACGATCGGCTCCACCGAGCGATCGGCGGCGAGGAGCGACACCACGCCAAGTAACATCACTGCAACGAGTAGAGAGGAACGACAGGCCATCTGCGTTACCTTTCGTTAGGAGAGCTCGCCAACTCGATCATCTCGAATGTTGATACGGGTTTGGCGAGTTGAGGTTCTTCAGAATCGCCGAACCAGGCATCAAGTTTAACAGCTCAAACTCCCGGACTGGCTCATCGCGCTGCATTCGCGCTAGCGGTCGCGAAGTCCGGCCTTTGGAAATCCTGCGATTCAGCGCATGATCTCGCCGCGTGAAAAAACATTATGACGTGGTCATTCTCGGCGCGGGGCACAACGGGTTGGTCGCGGCCAGCTACCTTGGGCGCGCCGGCCTGAGCGTGTTGCTTCTGGAAAAGAATGACTACATCGGCGGCGCGACTACTTCGCAGAAGTTGTTTCCCGACTACGACGCACGGCTCTCGCGCTATTCGTATCTCGTTAGTCTCTTGCCGGAGAAAATCATCCGCGATCTAGGCTTAAAGCTTGAGCTGCGCCGGCGCGATACCGGCTCGTTCACTCCCTACCTCCAGAATGGACAGCACGATGGTTTGCTCTTGAGCAATGTAAACGAAGAGCAAAGCCGAATCTCGATGCAGAAGCTGACCGGCAATCGGACCGAGTACGAACAGATGCAGCGTTTCTATCATCTAGCGCGGGTCTTCGCGGAGCACGCTTGGGACAGCATGTTGGAGCCGTTGACGGGGAAGGAGGAATTCAGGAAGCGTTTCAAGAACGACGCGTCGCGCGAAGCTTGGCGTAGTCTGGTGGAAGAACCGTTGGGCCGCGCGATCGAACGTTACCTGCAGAATGATCTGGTGCGCGGCCTTGTCCTAACCGATGCAAAGATTGGCGTTTTCACGCATCCACACGATCACTCGTTACTCCAAAATCGCTGCTTCCTTTACCACCTTATCGGCAACAAGACCGGCGAATGGAAGGTACCAGTCGGCGGAATGGGGGCGGTCGCCGGAGAGCTGGAAAAAACTGCCAGGGCGGGCGGAGCGGAAATGCTAACAAACGTCGTCTTGCAGAAGCTCGATCTAGGCGCCGCGAAGCGAAGCGTAGAGTTCGAGTGCAATGGAAAAGCACACGTCATCGAAGCGCGTTTCTTACTCGTGAACTTCGGACGAAACGTGCTCGCGAAATATCTCGAGAAACTGACTTACGAGCCGGACCCGACGGACGAGGGTTCGGTCTTCAAAATCAACATGCTCCTGCGCCGGCTGCCGCGACTGAAAGCGACCAGTTATACTGCGGAAGAAGCATTCCGTGGGACTTTTCATACCGATGAAGGCTACGCGGAAATGCAAACAAGCTACGAGCAAGCTTCACTCGGGCGTTTGCCGGATAAGCCACCGGGCGAGGTCTATTGCCATACGCTTACCGACAGCAGTATCCTGGCGCCGGAATTGCGCGCTCAAGGTTTTCACACCCTTACACTTTTCGGCATCGACACACCGTGGAGTTTGTTCGCAGGTGATAACCCAACCATGAGGCGTGAAACGGAGAAGAGATTTCTCGCCAGCATGGATCAATGGCTGGAGGAGCCGCTGGCGGATTGTCTGGCGCTCGCAGCTGATGGCACCCCATGTCTCGAAAGTAAGAGCCCGGTCGATATCGAGGACTCGTTAGGTATGTATCATGGAAATATTTTTCATGATGCGCCGAGCTGGCCGTTTGCTGTGAAAAAGGAACAAGCCGGCACATGGGGCGTAGAGACGGAATGGGAGAACGTGTATATCTGCGGTTCGAGCGCGCAACGCGGCGGCGCAGTCAGCGGCATTCCCGGCCATAACGCCGCAATGGAGGTGCTCGAGACCTTGAAAACGAGCTAGCAGGATCTACAGGCGACAGGTAATCCCGTCGATTCTGTTTCTAACCGTCAGCCAACCACTTCGCGAAAAGCCGACAAAAAAGCATCCATCTCTGCCTTTTTCCCGATGGTGACACGCATGTGAGTCGGCAGGGTGGGGAAGAGTCGGCCTACCTGGACGTTGCGCTGCTTCATAGCTTGAAGCAGCGGCCCGACCGGCCGTTTCAAATCCAGCATGATGAAGTTAGCTTGCGAGGGGATTTGCTTGTAACCCATTGCTTCTAGTTCGCGCGTGACGGATTTTCGCGTCTCGGAATTCAAGCGCCGGCCGTTCGCGACCTGTTCGACATCCGAGAGGCTGGCGAGCGCGGCGACCAATCCCATGATGTTGACGCTATCGAAGAGCTGATGCGGGCGCATCCGTTCGATTACCTCGGGTTGCGCGACGCAATAGCCGCAGCGCATCCCTGCCATTCCATAAATCTTCGAGAAGGTGCGCGCGACGATCAGGTTTGCATGATCTTTGATCAACGGGATCACGCTTTCGTAGTCGGAGTTATCGACGTAGTGATGGTAAGCTTCATCCACTAACACCATCGTCTGGGGTGAGAGGCGAGCTAGAAATTCGCGGACCTCACTCTTAGGCGTGATGCTAGCGGTAGGATTATTCGGATTACAGAGGTAAACAAGACCTCCCTTGCTGCTAGCTGCCATTCTATCGAGATCGTGACTGTAGCTCGCGGTTAGCGGCACTTTTACAACCTCCGCCCCACCGCGTTTTGCGTGCGACGCGATCGCCTCAAACGTCGGATCCGCTACTACGAGCGCTCCACGATTCGCTTCATCCGTTAGGCCCGTGAAGGCGACCGCGCAGATCTTCAAGATCTCGCCCGAGCCTGCGCCTAACAAGAGCTGATTCGCCTTCACACGATTTTCTTTGGCGAGCGACTCGACCAGAAGATCGGCTTGGTCGTCCGGGTAGCGACAGGCCAGCTCAAACGACTCCGTTATCGCGCGCAAGGCTTTGGCCGAAGGTCCGAACGGATTTTCGTTCGAACTCAAGCGCACCATGCCGGAAGGAGTGGCGGCGTGTTCTCTCGCTAGGGCAAAAGTGGGCCGCGTGACCGCCGCGGCTGCGCCCGCGCCGAGAAGCTGCGCGAATCGACGCCGGGAAATGGAAGAGATATTCATAGTTTGGACCTTTGCGCGATTATTAAGACGAGGAAGAATTGATGACCAGCGAATTGAGGCGGAAACGATCAGACGCTGCCTTGGAAACGTTTCCCAAGGAAAGGCCGCTCAAATATTTCGATGAAGGCAACTTTTCTTAAGTATCCAGCGCTTATGTCCGAGACGATTGCTTCCCGTTCGATTCTGGCCGAGGACGTCGTTCGGATTTCTCAGGCGAAGCGTTCCATCCTGCGGGTCGCGTAATTCATGAACAGCACCGACCATAGCCCAACGCCGCTCGATCCCAGCTCCCCGAAGCGCGGTATGTTTGTCACCGCGGATGGACGCAATGTCCTTTTCGTCTTCGTGCTCCTTCTCCTTCTCTTCGCGCTTTGGGGATTTTGTAACGGGATGATCGACGTGATGGACAAGCACTTCCAGGAGGAGCTGCACCTGAGCTTATCCCAATCCGCCTGGGTGCAGTTCGCGCATTATCTCGGTTACTTCCTCATGGCGCTGCCCGCCGGCTGGCTCGCGACTAAGCTTGGTTACAAAGGTGGCATCATCACCGGCTTGCTCATGGTCGCGGCCGGCGGCTTCTGGTTTATCCCGGCCACACACATCTCAGCCTTCTGGGCCTTCCTCCTCGGCGTCTGCATCATCGCCGCCGGACTCACCTTTCTGGAAACGATCGCCAATCCTTACACCACCGTCCTTGGCCCGATCCAATACGGCGCCACTCGCATCAACCTCGCGCAGTCATGCAACGGCATCGGCCTTCTTCTAGGTCCGGTCGCAGGGGGTTTGTTCTTTTACTCGAAGAATGCCGAAGGCTTGAGCACCGGGAGTGAGCGCCTTTGGATTCCATACGCAGCGATCGGCGTTCTTGTCATCGTGCTCGCGATCATTTTCTTTTTTGCCAATGTCCCGGACATCAAGATGGAGGACGACTACCAGCTCGATGAGACCGCGCCGGATGTCTCCCATTCCATTTGGTCGCATCCCCATTTCTGGATGGCCGTGCTCGCGCAATTCCTCTACGTGGCCGCCCAGGCCGGCATCTTTAGCTTCTTCATTAACTACATGACCTCGCAGGTGCCGCGCGTGCCGGATACATGGAATGCTTCTGGCCCCGACTTCTTTAAGGGCTGGTTCGAAACGCACACCAACGGCGCGCTCGGGTTCAGTAACAAAGCCGCTTCGAATCTGGCTTCGTTAGGCTTTCTCTTTTTTCTCATCGGTCGCTTCACCGGCAGTGCCATCTTGAAGAAATATGCCGCGCACAAAGTCCTTGGAGTTTACTCCGCTGCAGCTGTCGTTCTCTGCTTGTTGATTTTCATGAAGCTTGGCTGGGTCTCGGTCGCCTGCGTTTTCCTTACCTACTTCTTTATGTCGATCATGTTTCCAACTATTTTCGCGCTCGGTATTTTCGGGTTAGGCGAGGGCGCGAAGAAAGCATCCTCCTTCATCGTCATGGCTATCATGGGCGGCGCTATCCTGCCGAAAGTCATGGGGCAGGTCGCGGATAAATACGATCTCTCACGGGGTTTCATCGTGCCCATGATCTGCTTCGCAGTCGTGGCGGCCTATGGATTCATGTGGCCGCGGCTTAGCGGCGCGGAAGGAATGCACGGCGTCTCCACTTCCAGCGGGCATTAAAGGATGAGCGCGATCTTTCATTTGAATCACGAAAAGCTGGCCGCGGATCCACGTTTCGCGGGAATCGCGGCTGCACTCGACCAGCTCTCGCCGATCGATTCCGAAGAGAGCTTCAATCGCTACTGCCATACGGCCTGCCGGCTTTGGACCGGTCAGTTCCGTAACCCGATTGGTCGGATCTCGCCTCGCTTCCGCGACTTGCTGGAACTAATCGAGCGCCGCAGTCAGAACGTCATCAAGACGGGGTGGGGCGGTGTCGTCATCACCATGCGCGAAGATCCGCAGATCGAGAAATTTCTCGTTATCCAATCCGGCGGTTACCTTGCGCTCGAAAGGCACGAGCTAAAAGACGAGCGCCTCGGAGTAACTGAAGGCGCCGGCCTTATTCTCTACCGCCAGCCTAACGAGCAATCGCTCACCGTCCAAGCCTTGCAGACAAAGGATGAATTTCACCTCGCGCCCGGTCTGGAACATTGCCTCATCGGGACCGAGGACCTTCTTATCTTCGAGCGCTCCACCGATCCGAAGGGAATGGATCAAGATCTTATCTTCATCTACGAACCAGACACCGCCTGATGCCCACCGACTTCTACGCTTTCGGCGAAATCCTCTGGGATTGTTTGCCTTCCGGCAAACACGCCGGCGGCGCGCCTTTTAACGTCGCCGCGCACCTCGCTCAGATTGGCGTGTCGTCTTCGCTCATTTCTTCCGTGGGCCGAGACCCTCTCGGTGAAGAGATACTCGCGGTCGCCGGTCACAAGAAGGTCAACATCGATTTCGTTACTCGCGCGCGCATCGGTCTGGCGACCGGCATGGTCATTGTGACCGTCGACGAGCACGGCAACGCCACCTACGAGCTCGTGCAACCGGCGGCCTGGGACGAAATCCGTGTGCCTGCGGAAGCTTTGGATGCAGTCTCGCAAGCTCAGGCCTTCATCTACGGCTCACTTGCAGGACGTTCGCCTTACAATCTCGAACAACTCGATCGTCTCCTTGAGATCAAGGGACCGATGAAATTCTTCGACGTTAACCTCCGCCCACCCTTCGTCGACCCGCCACTAGTCATCGAGCTCGCCAAACGGGCTCACGTTCTCAAGTTAAACGACGGCGAAGTAGGCCGAATGGCTTCGTGGTTAAAAACCGGCGAGGCATCGCCGAATACGCCGCGCACCCCTGAAGAGATCGCGGAAGCCTGCGCCCTCCTTGCTGACGCTACGCAAGCTGCACGCGTCTGCGTCACCATGGCGGAACAAGGAGCGGCCTTATGGGAACGCGGCCAACCCTTGGTTACTGCGCCAGCCCCGCACGTCGAAGTGAAAGATACCGTTGGGGCAGGGGACGCTTTCATGGCTGGATTGATGGTCGGCCTGACAAGAGAACTCGACCCACGCAAAGTCCTGGAAAACGCTTGTCGACTTGGCGCCTTCGTCGCCTCCCATCACGGAGCCACACCATTGTTGCCAAAAGAAATCACCGAACTATTCGAAACTATCTAGCATCTCGCAAGTAGTCGCAAGGTTGCCGGCTACCTGCCGCCTTGGAGACCGGTTTGCAGAGATGGTTACGATACTTAGGAACCAGGTCGCCGCCGAACCAGCGCATAGAAGACAAGAACGCCGAGAGTGAGGGAACTTCCCGCAAAGACGCGCACTAAGGAAGGTCCACCTTCCGACCCCCAACGCAGGATGTGTTGCCCGGCCCAAATGCCGACGAATGGCGTCAGCAAACCTCCGACGACGATAACACATCCGAAAACGCGCAAAAACCTGGGCGCGCGCGAACCTGCGGCCGCACGGAGGAGCACAACTCCGAACGCGACGCGTAGGATCGCCACTAAATAGATCACGGGAGGCGCTTGAACGAAACGAATGCTGCTCACAAACACGTCGGGCACCGCGAGGCCCACAACACCCTGTACCACCACGAGCACACCGATCAGCAGAGCTGAAAATCTCATATAGAGAATGTGCTAGGTCTTAGCCGACACAATCCGTCACCGCTGGCGTTCCAGCCGATCTTGGCTTGTAGAAGCCAATCCCGGCCCGCTTTCACGAGCAAGACATCTTTGAGCAAACGTAGTGCTCGACCCCGTGAACTAAGAGCCTTCGCAGCAGCGCACACTTAAGCGGCGGATATGATAGATTAGCCCCGATCCTTCAAGCGTCGCGCGCGAATCACCAGCCAAATCTTTCGCGCGACGAAGAGCGCGACCTGACCCAAAATAGCCGCCCCAATTCCAGACAAGTAATAGGCACCGAGCCATACTGCCACGCCAAGGGCCGCGAAGACTGCGCCGGCATACATCCAAAATCCCGAAAGAATGATTATCGGAACAAAAACAAAACGAACCGCGGTAGCGTACTGTTGAACGTCCGAAGGCTCACCATAAATGTAACCGAGGATCGGAATGCTAAGGATAAGGTGAAGGCAGCGTAGAACCGTACGTTTAGTGGCGCTACTGATCATTTTATTCCTTTCCATTGAGAATTCGTTGAATAGATCCTGCATTCCTATCTATAGGCGAGCCTCTTTATTTCTCTAGCTACACGAGGCGCAAGGTAAGCAAACCGTGCAGGTTGGGTTGGCATGGTTTTTTGCATGTCTTCATATGATGCTGCTCTTATGTGATGTGTAATACCATCGTAGAGCCGCAACATTAGCCATCTTTGGCGAAAGTGGTTCTAGTTACTTTGTCGTCGGTCCTGTTACAAGCGGAGAATGCTTGAAGATAACTACTTCCGGTTTTCGGGGGAGTTCGGTGAGCGAGAATGCCTGCTCGCTCGAAACTAGGTATCGTACATTTGCCTCACCCTTTGCCCAATCGTCGATACCACCAAGCTGGTCAGGATGGCCTGGGTTCGGTTCGAGGTCGGCCTGTCTGTAATGCATGGGAATCAGGATCGATGGATGGAGCTGGCTGCGGATTACGGCGATCTGCTCGGCGTTGAGGATGTGGAATTGTGAATCGATCGGAATCATCAGCACATCGACCCCACCAATCTGTCGTATCATTTCGTCTCGAAGCGGACCGTTTTCGCCTAGATGGAGAATGCGGAGGTCCGCGACCTTAAGTAACCAAACGGTGTTGCGTTGGCCGAATTCCTTTCGCCAAGGGTCTGCGTGTTTTCCGGCATACCCGATGACCGTGATGTCGCCAATCTGATGGGTGCCGGGGTGGCGCAGCGCGAGAGTTTTCGGGGGCCAAGGCACAGGTCGCCCCATCGCTTCGCCGCCATCGTGGTCGTAATGCGGATGAGAGATCAGGACAGCGTCGGCATGGATGTTCGGCGGGAAGTCATAACCTAACCAAACCCGACTCGCGTAGGGATGGATGAGAACCTGTTTAGCAGCCGGCGAGGTTACGCGGAAACAGGCATGCGAGATATAATCGATCGTCACTGTGTCCTTGTCCCTCGCCGCATCTTGACTGCGAATCGGGCCGGCGGCCCAGGCAAGGATCACAAGTGATATGAGGAAAATGGATCCTTTGTTTCGACGTGCTACTCGCATAACGATGATGCGAGCGGCTAACGAGACCTTAGGTCAGCGACCGCGGACAAGGGGGAGTATTGCTGCTGGTAGAATGGGTGAAGTCATCGACTGGAGCGAGCAGCAGCGACCCAGACGGGAGGCGATCGGCTGAGCGAACGAGAAGCGGTTGCGCTGTACCGTCCAACTTGTTGGATGCCATGCTCAGAGACCTTAGCCGCGCCAAATTCGTCGAAGTCCAAGTGTGACCGCAGTCCAAAGAACTCCGCTCAGGAGCCACGCAACAATGCAAATGATGCTATAGAGCGAGGGGTAATTTTCCAAGTGTTCGTCGATAACAGGCCAGATGACAAAGAAGGGGAAGGTCACAACCAGACACAGAAGCCCTCCGACAGAGGAGCCCGAAAACATGCTGAGCACGAGCAAGACGGCCGCTGATAACTGATGAAGGCCAAAGATCGTGATCGAGCGAGGTCTCGCCCAAAGAAGCTACTTACCGCTCACGTGTAATGAAAGACTTACCATTCACAACACCACGATGAGCGACCGCGGGGCGAGAACACTGATGGCTGTGAGTAAGATGGTGTAGTCACGAGGGGGCTAAAACGCAGACGGTACAGCTAGCCTGCCCTGAGCTAATCGAATGGAAATCGCTGCAACGTTTGGTTAGGCGTATTTCATCGCCTAGCACCAGCTAGCCGCCGGGCGAGAAGCCTGAAATACCGAAAACCTTTTCCAACTTTGTCTGAGCTTCGAAGCTGTCGGCTAGGCCACGACGGACAGCCCAGCCTTTGCCTTCCAGTCCTTCGGGGCCTTTGATGGACACCCACGTGTGGTCATCCTTCAGAACAGCAAGGTTGGCGCAGCCGTAATAGCGCAGCTGGTTTTCGCCAGGACTGTCGAAGGTCGGGAAAGATAACACCATCGTCCCGTCAGCGATTCGATAAACCAGCACGTGGACGAGAACCGGAACGGACCGATTCAGCGACCCGATGGAGTTATAGCCTTTGATTTCGCTTTCGGCGGCAATTTGCAACGCGAGCGAATCGTACGCGCCGTCGAGCTCCGAATGAATGACGCGGCTACCCGAGAGACGTGTGCCGGTGAGCTGCCCGCGCACCACGATCCAGCCGTCGACCTGGGAAATCGTGAGGCTTTTGAAAAAGTTTGGACTTACCGAGCGCTTTAAGACCTCGCTCGGAATGGCGCGGATTTCTGTCAACGTGCGAGCGTGGAGGCATAACGTACAAGCGAAGGAAATCACGATGGCGAGAACGGGGGTACGTCGTTTCATAACTTCGACGATATCGAGAGGAGGATTTTCTGACAAGTCGAATCACGTTGAATAGTCGCCTAACACGGAAATGGCGCAGGAAGTGTGTCTTGCTGCCTCAATCTCAGACGGCCTTGACTCGCGCTTCCCACGGCGGACGCATCTGCCCGAACCACGATCGATGTGAGACAGCGTCATCTAATTCTCCCTCGATCGGCTCTGCGCTAGCTTCAACAAACCTAACGAAACCAAGATGACCGACCGACGGCGAGGCCGCGTTGGCTAGGCCTCAACCAAGACGGGCACATCTGGTCTGCACGGCACGCGGCCGAGACTGGCGCGGCAGCACTGCTTCGCGCTCGCATCGCTCCGATCGCCCAAACGGATAGTCGCACGAACCCTCAAAGTGTAGTGCCCTCACGAGCCCCTCTCAAAGTTTAACGAAACCAAGATGAGCGACCGATGGCGAGGGCGCGTGTCGCTGCTGGTTGAATGTGGAAGTCATCGGAAGCTTAAACGCGGAGCGGCCAGCGGTTCGCTGCATCGCCGGGTTAGGTCGGTTCGTTACCGTGCACACGCTCCCTGACACGCCGGGCACACCCAAATATAACCGTAAGCGCCGAAACCCCAGCCAATGCAACCTGTGTCGATCGGACGCTTAGCGTGCGGGCACCGCGAGTAGTCATGAGGCGGCGCGCCCTGACCGCTCGCGTAGAGGGAAACACGCTGTCGAGTCATCTGGATGTGATGCAATCCGCAAATCGCCGAAGCCTGCGTCGTCCGGTCAATCACATGTGGCGTAGCACAGCCGGATACGATTGAGAGGACGGCGAGTAGTGAAGCAGCGCGCAGCATGAGACCTAACGAGACCCAAGATCAGCGACGGCTCTGGGAGCGCGCGTGACCTGCAATGAAGAGTAAATAGCTACCATAAATGTTGAATCGCAACGCCAAGAGCCGTTCGCTGCATCGCCTGGTTAGACCTCATTCGATGGATGCCGGTGGACGAACTCTAGCAGCTTCTCGATCAAATACGTCGATGTGCCGACTATATGTGCCATTGCTGACCACGATGATATAGTAACTCTGAAATGGTCCCGATGCTACATAATCGCCATGTTTGAGCTTATAGTAAATTCTCTCGGGAAACCCGCGGCGCGCGGCTGCGAACTCAGCGGCGCGATAGCGGCGCCGAAGGAAGTGTTGAGCTAACCGCGCAGTCTCAGCATTGCTGAGGCTGCGCCCGCATCGAACGGCTACCTGACATACAGCGCCATCGAGCGCGGCGACCTCCAGTGCAAACGCGCGAGCCTCGCGCAATAACGCCTCATGAGTGCGCAACGGCCTCCAGTGGAGATTAGAGGTGCGACCTAGGTTCTCCTGAAACGACGGCGTGCCATAGCTGGCGTGGAACTCCGTGACACGAGAACCGAGCCGAACCATCGCATCGACACGCGCGCTAAATAGGCACGATGCCAAGCAAAGCAGAAGGGATGCGCGGAACAGGCGGTGTGCCATGAGGTCTAACGAGACCCAAGATCAGCGACCGCTGGCGAGGGCGCGTGTGGCTTCAGGTTGAATGCGAAAGTCATCGAAAGCTAGAACGCGGAGCGGCCAGCGGTTCGCTGCATCGCCTGGTTAGGCGTTTTGCGTCGCGGTTCACTTGGGTGTTTTGTCGAGCTCGTCTTTCAAGATCGATGACTTTTCTTTGGCTGCTTCGATAAGCGTCAGTAACTTCTGCCGCTCTGCAGGTGGCTGGCCAAGCGGATGACGGTAATAACTGGCCACCTCCCGAGTCAAGACGAGTTTTGCACGGTCTATCTCTCCGGCTTCGAGGCGCGTCAGCGCCGCCAGACTGATTGTGCATACGTATTCTTGTTTGTCTTGCAGCGTCGCGCTGATCGATCGGAGACTTGTATCCATCTGCCGCACAAAATACCAGCGTGCAGTAGCCAGTCCTGTGATGGCGCTAACGATCACAGTCAGTATTGCGAGGAGCCAAGGCTTCATCGTCTAACGAGACCCAAGATCAGCGACCGCGCGAACTAGAAATGACGTTCGCATGCGCTCAAAACTAGGCATAAGGACGGTCCGCGGTTCGCTGCATCGCCTGGTTAGATGAAGTTGCGTGGCTCATACAATTAGCGTCGCATGCGGAGTCTGGCATAACCGCACATGCAACTATACACAGACCGATCACTAGCAACAACGAAGCACCCGCAAGTGCAATCTGTGGATCGACCGCAGATCCGCGACGAGTCAGCGGTGGCTGACCAAGCTGCGTGAAGAACCAGCCGCGAATGAGAAGGAACAAGCCTACGCCGATGAGCGTCGCGCCAGTGAAGAGCCAGCTTACGAGCGACTCGATGCGATCGACCTTCATCTAACGAGACACAAGATCAGCGACCGCTGGCGAGAGCGCGTGTGGCTGCGGGTTGAATGTGGAAGTCATCGAAAGCTAGAACGCAAAGCGGCCAGCGGTGTGCTGCATCGCTGGTTAGATGGTTGACGTGCCATGATCGATTGCGTTCTCAATTATGGCCGAAACCGCTACCAATGCCGCCGTCACCCTGTGCCGCCTGACCATACTCCACATGGCCTTCGTGTGCAGTGGACGCTGGTGCGTGATGAAACGCCGCAAAGAATAGCCAGCCGAAGATGGGAAACCAGAAGGATAACAGACCAAACCAGCTTCGATACGACTGGCTGGCGACGTTCCGTGACCCAGAGCCGCGCTACGAGACAAAGACTGACAGCGAAGCAAATCCCGAGTGCAATAATGCCGAGCTTCCAATACGCAACCAGATAGTCGATGGCGTTCGAGTCGCTTACCATCTAACGAGACCCAAGATCAGCGACCGCTGGCGAGGGCGCGTGTGGCTGCTGGTGGAAGGTGAAAGCCATCGAAAGCTGGAGCGCGGTGCGGCCAGCGGTTCGCTGCATCGCCTGGTTAGGTCTCATTCGTGGCGTGGCCGATAAGTAATTGCTGGCGCAAGGCTAAGAAAAGGATAGCTCCGACTGGAATCGCGAACCCGAGAATCCACGGAGCGTATGTGCTGGGGCGGAAGCAGCTCGCGCCAAACAGCAGAAATGAGATAGGCTGCACGCCGAAATGGCCAGTAGACCAGTCGAAGTGGAACTGAACGAACCCCAGAAGAATGAAAATGATCCAAAGCCATTTGCGGCGGATACGTGAGCGAATGCACACGATGAGAGTCACGAGGATAAAGAAAGGAATGATAATGCAGGCGGCAAAGACGAGATAGTGCACGACCGACTTGCCGCTGAACGTGAAGCGGTAGAGGGCCTCAAGCGAGTCCGGGATAGACTGGAAATGCGTATCCACGACAGCGGCCGCACGCTCACGATGGCCGACGGCGATGTTTCCCGCGGCCCACGAGTCTGGGAAATGAATCTGATACGAAAGGTTGGCGGTGCGCAGCGTGCCTTGGCTGGACGCGTTGGTGAAAACGTTGCAACCGATGATCTCCACGGAGATGGGCTCGCCATGCGCGAGCACCAGATTGATCTCGCGAAGTCCGTTTTCGGACTTCGCGCCGCGCAGCGACGGAACAAGCATTTGATCTGCCGCTGTGTAATCGCCGGAACGAACAGCATCGAGAAAGCGACGAGCGAAAGCATCGTCGTCTTTCGGCACGAACTTGTGAAGCAGCGCCTTTTGATCGCATCCGGCGAGCAGAAGGCCGACCACGAGCGTGAGTACGAGGTATGCGGAGACGCGTGTGTTCATGAGACCTAACGAGACCCAAGATCAGCGACCGCTGGCGAGGGCGCGTGTGGCTGCAGGTTAAATGTGGAAGTCATCGAAAGCTAGAACGCGGAGCGGCCAGCGGTTCGCTGCATCGCCTGGTTAGGTCTTTGGTGGTAAGCCATGCTCTCTAAGTAATCTCGCGAGAAGCCGCCGCGCCCTCTCTCCGACTGATTGCTCTCGCCGCCCTTGAGGACGCAGCTCATCCAATGTCGATGGGGTGTAGTTGGGATCTACGACCTTCTTGAACTCAGGCCGCCACAAGAAGCATTTCCGAACCTCCCACCGACCAGACTGGAAGCGAGAAATGATTTCCTGAAGCGCCCGCCGCCCCCCGCGTGTTAGCTCCCATGAGTCCTTTTCGTCATGGTGGAACATCCACTCGCCCATCACTGCGTCCTTGCGACCCCAGCAAAGCAGCGTCTCGGCTTTCCACTCGTGTCGGCCGTCGTATGAACACTTGTCTTCGGGCTGCAAATCGTAAAAACGATGCTCACGAATGAATTGAAGCACCTCCTGCTTTGCGTGTCTGGCTCCAAGCTTACTAAGAGCGTAAAGAACCATCACGATCTCTTGCCCGCGTCGGTTATAGACGTCGAATTCAAAAACGGAGATGGGCTTCATGAGACCTAACGAGACCCAAGATCAGCGACCGCGAGCCCGGTAAAGGGTGAATCGTAGCAAAAGTGTGGATGGCAAACACTCATAGGTGGATCGCAGGCTTGCTCGCGGTTCGCTGCATCGCCTGGTTAGATGTTGTGGAGCCTTCGGGTGGCACTCGGCAGGAATGGAATGTGTAAACGAGCCCAACGCGAGCGAACAACCCAACCACCATCGACGAACTGCTCAAGTCGAGCGGCGTGAGGACGACGCCCGCCGCGTTGCCGCTCGACGACGCGACACCCGCCTGCGAGCAGACCGCGAAGATACGCCTCGACGCGTGAAGCCACTTCCGCGTCATCTGCTGGGAAGAAATCTTGGTGGTAGGCATCGCCGGCATACAACTGGAGCACATCGCTAACTAAGGTGATGCCGACCTGGAATGGCAGGCCGTGCTTCGCCGGAAAGTGCGCGGAGTAGTCGACGGGGCCGGGCGACTCGTCAATGTCACACCGCAGATTCGGAAACTCCGCGGCGACGCGCTCCGCGAGTTCTTTTGCGTGCTGACGACAGAGTGCGGCGTCCACATCTAACGAGACCCAAGATCAGCGACCGCTGGCGAGGGCGCATGTGGCTGCGGGTTGAATGTGGAAGTCATCGAAAGCTAGAGAGCGGCGCGGCCAGCGGTTCGCTGCATCGCCTGGTTAGATGCATTTGCTACCCCGGGCCGTTCGACATCCACCAGACAATCGTCTTCTTCCCTGGATCGTACTTCGCTTGCCAGTAATTCGAGTCGCCGTCTGAGACTTCCAAGAGCTCATTACGCTTCCACTGGCCGTCGGACGGCGAATCCGGTGTAAGGAAGTTAAGGTAGATGATGCGCCGGTGGTCTTGTGTGAGTCCACAGGCTTGAAGGCGGTAGCCCTGCCACTTTCGCAGGATATCGCGGGCGTAACCCAGCTCCCAATATACCGTCGGCTTTGTCCGGTGCTGCGAAAGCTTCTGTAACGTGTCTCGTGCTGCAGCGCGAGCGACAAGCACCTGCCGCTTGGTCGGCGTCCACGTGATCGAACTGTCTTGCGGATTGGTCACGATGATCCAGGTGTCGCCTACGGTTTGCGCCGAGGCACCGGGACTACAGAGCACGGCACACAGCGCGATGATCAGAGGGAAGAGGCGCAGCATCTAACGAGACCCAAGATCAGCGACCGCTGGCGAGGGCGCGTGTGGCTGCAGGTTGAAGGTGGAAGTCATCGCAAGCTAGAACGCGGAGCGGCCAGCGGTTCGCTGCATCGCCTGGTTAGGTGTGGACGTGGCTAACACGAATGATGTCATGCTAGACGAACTTCGCTCTGCCGCCAACTGCTCAAGTCTCCCTGTGCTGCTAATCGGCCGTCTGCTACGAGTGCACGAATACGCCGCGCGACGAGATCGTAGGCATCTTCGCGGGCTGCGAAGTCGCTACCAATCCGCTCCGCCGCCTGACTGACAACAAGAGCGACTTTCCGCCACGAGCTGCGAACAACTGTCATGATTGCGTCATCAATCCTCGAATCGCTCACAACACCTAACGAGACCCAAGATCAGCGACCGCTGGCGAGGGCGCATGTGGCTGCGGGTTG
>CAXSFN010000051.1:0-26819 GCA_964236815.1 uncultured Chthoniobacterales bacterium | reverse complement strand
GCTGGTTTCCGCATTCTGCGGAAACGAACTTTCGCCTTTTAAAACGGCGGCGGGGTGCACGACCGAGGAAAGTTCGTCTCGGCAAAATGCCTCGACCAGCACGCTCCAAGCGTGCGCTCCCCAGATTCTGCGGTTTTAGCGCGCGAATGATTTCATCTCGCGTGACGGCGCCCATTGCGACCGACCTCGGAGCGCGATGAATCCGCCACCCTTCCGCAAGCGAAAATATCCTTGCAGATGGTTATGGAAATGGCGAAACGCGCGGCGGATCAGCGCACGGTGGTGATTGTCGGCGCTGGCCCCGGCGGGTTGGCGGCTTCGATTTTGCTCGCTGCCGCTGGTCTGCGCGTCCGCGTGATCGAGCGCCTTCCGATTGTGGGCGGGCGCACCTCCACGATCGAAGCCGACGGCTTCCGTTTTGATCTGGGTCCGACCTTCTTTCTTTATCCGCGCGTGCTCGATGAGATCATGCGCGTCGCCGGCACGACGCTCCAGCGGGAGATAGAACTCGTTAGACTCGATCCGCAGTACCGCCTCATCTTCGGCGCCGGCGGCGGGATTGATTGCACGCCGAATGTGGCCGAAATGGAGCGCCAGATTTCTGCGCTGGCTCCGGCCGACGCGGGCGGTTTCGAAAATTTCATGCGGGAAAACCGCAGCAAGCTCGCGCTCATGCAGCCCTGCCTGGAAAGCGCTTTTCACAGCTGGCGCCAATTGTTTCACCCGCAATTGCTCCGCTTCCTCCCGGCCCTGCGACCGCACCGTTCGCTCGATGCTTATCTGCGTCGTTTTTTTTCCGACGAGCGGACCCGTCTCGCTTTTTCCTTCCAATCAAAATATCTCGGCATGTCGCCTTTTCGTTGTCCGAGTTTGTTTTCGATTCTCTCCTTCCTCGAATACGAATACGGCGTCTTCCACCCTGTCGGCGGATGCGGCGCGATCACGACAGCGATGGCGCGCGTGGCCGAGCGGCTCGGGGTGGAAATCCAGCTCGATGAGCCGGTGGAAGAATTGCTTTTGGAAAAAGGACGCGCCGTCGGCGTGCGCACGAGACGCGGAACGTATCGCGCCGCGGCCGTGGTCTTGAACGCCGATTTTGCGCGCGCCATGTCGCGACTCGTGCCCGACGCCAATCGCCGGCGTTGGACGGAAAAGAAAATGGCGCGGAAGAAATTTTCCTGTTCCACCTTCATGCTCTATCTCGGGATCGAAGGACGGTACGATCTTCCGCATCACAACATTTACATCGCGCGCGATTACGAACGGAACCTGGATGAGATCGAAAATCGCCACGTTCTTTCCCGTGATCCATCATTCTACGTGCAAAACGCGTCCGTGACCGATCCGACCCTCGCGCCCGCGGGAATGAGCACTCTCTACCTGCTTGCTCCCGTCACCCATCAACACGCGAATGTCGATTGGGTGAAAGAAAAGGATAAGTTCCGAAGCCTAATGTTGAAACAAGTCGAGCGGGCCGGCTTCAAAAACCTCGAGCCGCGCATTCGCTTCGAGCGCATGATCACGCCGCAGGATTGGGATCAACAATACGAGATCCATCTTGGCGCGACCTTTAATCTTTCTCACTCGTTAGGCCAGCTCCTCCATCTTCGGCCGCGTAATCGTTTCGAAGACATTGCAGGCGTATATCTGGTCGGCGGCGGAACGCATCCCGGGAGCGGGCTGCCGGTTATTTTTGAATCCGCGAGGATCACTTCGCGCCTGCTTTGCGAGGACTTGGGAGTGGCGGCGCCGACCGTTCCGATTCCAGAACCGGTCGCAGAATCGCTGGAGGCATTCACGTGATCGCGCTTTTCGATCCGCCGGAAACTGAGCGGGCCGATGCGGTTCTTTCCGCGATCGCGATGGCGCGTGAGGCGCAATCGGCCTGGTCCCAGCGAAACATTCGCGAACGCGCCAAAATCATCGGCGATCTGCGGCCTCTCCTCGCGCAGGAGGCGGGCAATCTTGCCCGCATCGCGGGTGAGATCGGAAATCGTCCCGCGGCGGAAAAGATGGTCTCTGAAGTTTTACCGTTGCTCGACGCCTGCCGTTTTCTGCAGCGAAATGCGGCGCGCATTCTTCGCTCGAAACATTTTGGCGCGTCCGGGCGTCCGCTTTGGTTGCACGGCAGTTCCTTTTCGGTGCAGCGCAAACCGTATGGCGTCATTCTCATCGTCGGGCCGCGAAACTATCCTCTTTTTATTCCTGCTGTGCAGGCGTTGCACGCCCTCGTGACCGGCAATGCGGTCGTGATCAAACCCGCGGAAGCGACCGGAAAGTTGCTGGCCACTTTTCTCAATTCCGTTCTGGCGCACTCTGCGATTCCTTTCGGGCTCGTTCATCTTCTACCCGAAAACCCGGAGGCGGCGCGCCACGCCGTTCTTGGTGGAATCGACAAAGCGATTTTCACCGGTTCGACCGCAAACGGGCGCGCCTTTCTCACCGAGCTGGCCAAGAAAAATATCCCGAGCATCATGGAATTATCAGGTGCGGACACGGTCTTCGTGCGAGCCGATACCGATGTCGAGCGGGCCGCGAAAGCTATCGCCTTCGGTTTGCGCTTGAATGGAGGCGATACCTGTATGGCGCCGCACTTGGTTATCGCGCACGAGCGCGTTGCAGCCGAATTGGAGCGAACCTTGCAAGGTCTTCAGGCTACAAGCATCGAAGTGATCTCGGTCGCCGACGACACCCAGGCACTGGCTCTCGCCGGCCTCGATCAACAAGGACTTGGCGCCTCCGTTTTTTCGCGCGACGAAAATGCGGCGCGCGCTTTCGCCGATCGCCTAACGACAGGTTTCGTCACGATCAACGATCTCATCGTTCCAACCGCCGATCCGCGTTTTCCATTCTGTGGAATTCGCGGAAGCGGCTTCGGCGTGACGCGCGGCGCGGAGGGTTTGCTGGAGATGACTTATCCGCAGTCGATCTCGCTTCGGAGAACGAAATTTCTGCCGCATCTCGACGAACCACGCAGCGGAGATAGCGAAATATTCGCCGGCTTTATCGGCCTGAGTCATGGACGTGGTTTCCGTGCGCGCCTGCAAGCGGTGCGTGCTCTCTGGCGCGCGGCCCGAAAACGATGAGTCGCGTGGGAATAATCGGCGGCGGGCTAGGCGGCCTGGCCTCCGCCTGCACTCTGGGAGCGCGCGGACACTCCGTCGTTCTCTTCGAAAAAAACGACTGGTTAGGCGGAAAAGCCGCCACGCTCGAGCAGGATGGTTTTCGTTTCGACATGGGCCCGACCATTCTGACCGTCCCATCCGTTTTGCGCCGCATCTTTGCCGAAAGTGGCCGGAAGATGGAAGACGTCCTTGAGCTCGTCCGGCTCGATCCGCAATGGCGTTGCTTCTTCGAAGACGGCGCAACGCTAAATCTTGTTTCCGAAGTTGAGGCGATGCGCCACTCGTTAGGCGAATTCGCCGGCAGCAAAATTGCCGAGGGTTATGCGCGTTTTATCGAGCATTCGAAACGGCTCCATCGCATCTCCGAGAATTGGTTTTTCTGGCGACCGATCGGCGGCCTGCGCGACATGTTCGACGCGCGCAACATGACGCAGCCGGGGACGCTTGGTGACGTGCTCGCGATGCGCATGGGACGGAGTGTGGCGAGCACGGTTCGCTCTTTCGTGCCGGACAAACGTGTCGCGCAAATGGTCGATCACTTCACGCAATACGTTGGCTCCGCGCCCGATCGATCGCCGGCCGTCCTTTGCGGCATCGCGCACATGCAGACGGAGGAAGGCATCTGGTATCCGCGCGGCGGGACGGCCGCGATTCCTGCAGCCTTGGAGAAATTAGCGACCGAGCTTGGGGTTGAATTTCGTCTTGGCACGGAGGTGCGACGCATCACGGTTACAAACGGCGCAGTCACCGGAATTGAATTGGCGAATGGCGGAGCGGAGAAATTCGATGCCGTCGTTTCTAACGGTGACGCGGTCCGAACTCATCGCGAGTTATTAGGCGGCGTGAAGAAATTCGAACGTCGCCGGCGTTACGAGCCGGCCTGTTCGGGGGTGGTGTTCTATCTTGGCCTAACGAAACGTCCGCCGCAGTTGTTGCATCACAATTTCGTCTTCTCCGCCGATCCACACGAGGAGTTCGATTTTATTTACCGCCGAGGCGAGCCCGCGCCCGATCCGACGTGCTATGTCTGCGCGCCTGCGTCGACGGACCCGACCGTGGCGCCTCCCGGCGGAGAGGCACTCTACGTTTTGGTGCATGCGCCATATCTTCGCCCGCATCACGATTGGAAAAAAATGCTGCCCTCTTATCGCGCCACGATTCTGGAAAAACTGCGGCGCACCGCTGGCTTGGAGCTGGACGGCGAAATAGCGAGCGAGCGCGCGCTCACTCCGCTCGATATCCACGAGCGTTATCGGGTCTTGAACGGCGCGATCTATGGCCTAACGAGTCATGGAAAATGGACCGGCGCATTCAAGCCCAACAACCGCAGCCCCGATCTGCGCGGATTATATTTATGCGGCGGCTCGGCGCATCCCGGGCCCGGCATGCCGATGGTTCTGATGTCCGGCTGGATCGCGGCCGACGCGCTCGACGGGGATCTTGCCTCGATTAAGACATCATTCCACCGGGCGGCGAGCGCGATAACATGAAGGCGCTGCGAGGTTCTGGGGAACGCACGCTCGCAGCGCACTGGTTTCGGAATTCTGCCGAAACGAACTTCCGATTTGCGCGATTTCTCGTTGAGCCGATACCGAACCAAAAGTCCGCGATGGCAAAATGCCATCGCCGGCACGCTGCAAGCGTGCGCTCCCCGGAAGGGAGATCGGCGTGAATGTTTCGAGGGTTCGAATCTCGCGACCTTTATCGGGACGCGAAAGACGGTCGACGAATCTGTTGCCGTCTTCCTCAAAACCGCTGCTGCGTTTTTTCGGCAGGTATGCTGGAGGCTATCTCCGCCGTCATTTTCATAGTGCGCGAATTTTGCGTAACGGTTTGCCTAACGAATGCAAAGGTCTTCCACTCGTCATTTATCTGAATCACTCGTCCTGGTGGGATCCGTTGCTCTGCATGCATCTCGCGGGCCAATTCTTTCCGGAGCGCACCAGCTTCGCGCCGATCGAGGCGGGCGCTCTGGCCCGTTATCGCTTCCTTTCGCGCCTCGGGCTTTTCGGCCTCGAATCTGGGTCGTTGCAGGGCGCGGTGCGATTTCTGGAAACCGCCGATGCGGTGCTCGCTTCGCCCGAAAATGTCTTGTGGATCACGCCGCAGGGAAAATTTGTCGATCCTCGCGCGCGGCCTATGCGTTTCCAGGGCGGACTGAGCCATGTGGCGCGGCGGGTGGAGCGCGCCGCATTCCTCCCGCTCGCGATTGAATATTCATTTTGGGAGGAACGGCTGCCCGAGATTCTGTGCAGCTTCGGACAGCCGCTCATCTTTGGCCCGAACAATCATCTCAGCATCACGGAGACCACGAGGCTTTTCGAAAAGGCCATGGAGAGTTTGCAGGCCGAAGTGAGCGCCGCCGCGCAACGTCGCGATCCAGATGATTGGCGAATCCTTCTCACCGGACGCGCCGGTGTCGGCGGTGCCTATGATCTCTGGCGGCGCGTCTGCGCAAAATTTCGGGGCGAAAAATTTAATGTCGCGCACTCCGATTTGTGACCGCACTGGCGCTTCTTTCACTTCTCTGCGCTGCGGTCCCGGCGATTCTGTTCGTGCGCAATCTGCACGTCTTCCGGCCGCCGGCGTGCGCGATGAATTCTGCGGATGATGTTTCGATTCTAATTCCGGCGCGCAACGAAGAGCGGAACATTCAAGGGGCGCTCGAAGCAGCTTTGGCGAATACAGGCGCGGAGGTGCTGGTTTTGGACGACAGTTCCACTGATGGAACGCGAGAAATCGTCGCTAAAATATTTGCCGATTTGCAGGGGGAAGCATCAGCTGGGATGCAGGTCGTTTCTGATATCGCCGAGTCCGGTGTGGCTCGGGTTGAAGGGCGTGCGCACCTCATTCAAGGCGAGCCGTTGCCTAACGAGTGGTGCGGAAAGAACTGGGCCTGCGCGCAACTCGCGAAGGCAGCTACTCGCCCTGTGCTCCTGTTTGTCGATGCCGATGTGCGACTCGCTCCGGAGGCCGCGGCCAGTATCTCGAATTGGATGCGCCAGAACGGTGTGCAACTGGCGAGTGGTGTGCCGCGGCAGGAATTCGGCGGCTTCAGCCAACGCTTGTTGATTCCGCTGATTCATTTTGTTCTCCTTGGATTTCTTCCGCTCAGGCGCATGCGCGAGTCGCGCCATCCGGCTTACGCGACGGGATGCGGCCAGCTCGTGATCGCTGACGCGGCAGCTTATCGCGGCAGCGGCGGACATGCGGCGATCCGCGATCGAATTCATGACGGGCTCGCTTTGCCGAAACTATTTCGCCAGCACAATTTCCGAACGGATCTTTTCGATGCGACTGAAATGGCGACTTGCCGGATGTATCGGACTGGGGCGGAAACGTGGCGCGGCTTTGCGAAAAATACCCACGAAGGTCTGGGCGCGCCCGCGCGGATTTTACCGGCGACATTTGTCCTCTTCGTTGGTCAGGTGATGCCATTCTTACTCATTGCGATCGCGCCGCATTCAGGGATAGCGCTCCTGGCGGCAACGCTGGCGCTGTTCCCGCGCGTCCTCGCGGCGCGACGTTTTTCGCAACCAATCGCGTCAATTATTTTGCATCCCATCGCGATCCTCGCGCTGCTCGGGATCCAATGGGCTGGGCTCATCCGCTTTCTCCGCGGCAAGTCGGTCTCCTGGAAAGGACGCGCGATCGAAATTCCGGGGAGCGCACGCTTGCAGCGTGCTGGCGAAGGCATTCTGCCGAGCGAACTTTCCTAGGCCCGCGGGAGTGCATCGAACTGCACCTCCGAAGTGCGTTGACGAAAGTTCGTGATCGCAGAATGCGATCACCAGCACGCTACAAGCGTGCGCTCCCCAGACGGCCGGGCGAAGCACATTCGCCGACTGCCCTGCGAAGGGGACGCGCAGCCTAACAAGTGATTGCGTGACGTTGGCAGACGCCGGAGAGCAAATCCCAGAGCGCGTTGAGCACGCGGTCGACCGAATCTTTGACAGACGAGGCATTCTCGTCAGTGATGTGCTCGTCTAACATCTGGCGCTCGGCGGCGGAATGTTCGCGATCGGCTTCGATATGAACGCTGAAGTATTCGTAGCTTTTCGAATCGTTGCATCCGTAGTGTTTTTTCAAGCCGTCGATTTTCGATTCCGAGACGGCCGGAATCTGGCTTTCGTAGGCGTAAAGCGCGCCGAGTCCATCGGCGGTCGGGCGATTGCCGCAGACGGAGCGGAAGGTATCGATCAACGCCGCGGTTTCCGGCTGAGTTTTGCTGGAGCGGAGTTCGTCAGCGGATGTGCCTAACGAATCGGCGAACTGGAGCCAAAGCTCGGGGTGATTCGGCGTCCCGGCTTCTTCGTCGATCAGGTTGGAGAGGATCTGTTTGCGCGTCGGTTGATCGTCGCATTTCGAATGCACTGCGGAGAGATAAGTCGGGAACGCTGCGACGTGATGATAATATTGTTGCGCGTAATCCTTCAGCGCTTCTTTGCTTAATTCGCCCCGCGTCCAGGCGAGGTAGAACGGATGGGTGAGCAAATGTTTGGCGGCGATTTGTTGATCGATGGCGTCGAGATGTTTGTTCATGAGATGATTGGTTAGGCGGATGAAAAACTTTCGTCAGCTTTTCTGCAAGATGTGTTTGATTCCGCGAATCGGAATCACGACCCAGTCGGGCCGATTGTTCAATTCGTAACTGACTTCGTAAACTGCTTTGTCGAGCAGGTAGGCCTCGAGCAGGACTTGGAATTCGTCGTCGTCTTTCGGAATGAAGGAAGCGCCGCGCGTGGCCTCGAGATAGCTCTGCAAAAAGATGCTGCTCATTTGCCGATACCAGGTGTCGGCCCACTTCTCGAGAAACGGAATGTCTTCCGCACGCATCGCCGGCTGCCAAAGCGCGCTGTAAGCAGCGTATTGGAATGAGCGCATCATCCCCGCGACATCGCGTAACGCGGAGCGCTTCAGTTTGCGCTCACTCAAGGCACGCGCCGGCTCGCCTTCGAAATCGAGAAGGACGAAATCCTTTCCGGTGTAGAGCGCCTGGCCGAGATGATAATCGCCGTGAATGCGAATCTTGGTCGCGGCAGATTTTTGCACCAGGATGCGCTGCTCGAGCGCGAGAATTTGCTCCTCCGCGGCCAGCACTTCCTGGGCTTCGGTTCTGAAAGCTTCCGGCAAATTCGGCAGTTTTTTCTCGAGCAAATCGAAAGCGCGGCGCAGTGACGCGCGCATCGATTGAAAGACCGAGCGCTGCGACATGGCGTTGAACGGCTCCGGTACGAAAGCGCGATCGTCCGGATCGGAAGCGAGCGCACGATGGAGCTCGCCGGTGCGCTCTCCAAGCAGTTTGGCTTTTTGTGGATAGACGCCGCCGATCAATTCGCCCATCAATCCGGCGGTCGGAATGCTGGTGTCCTGCAGGTCGGCTTTACGTCCGAGCACGCGCTCATAAAATCGCCCGACCGAATCGAGAGTCAGCGCCCAGGCGTCGCCCTCGTTCGGCGCGGCCGCTTGCAGCAGGCAAACGATCGTCGCCTCACCCTGGCTGCGTCGATATTCCATCGCGCCAGCAAAAGCGGGGACGTTCGGGAAATTGCGTTTCTCGGTCAAGAAACGCGTGATCTCGACGTCCGGATTCAAGCCGTCTTCCAATTTGCGATAAAGCTTCAGGAAGAATTTTCCTTCGAAGAGCATGGAGGAATTGCTCTGCTCGGCCTGCAGCACCTGTGACGAAGGGATGGCGGTATCACTCGTTAGGGCGGAACCTTTCAGGCCG
This sequence comes from uncultured Chthoniobacterales bacterium, assembly GCA_964236815.1. Lineage (GTDB taxonomy): Bacteria > Verrucomicrobiota > Verrucomicrobiia > Chthoniobacterales > UBA10450 > JACCTI01. Next base: position 17,963 of record CAXSFN010000051.1, on the reverse strand, counting down.
CGCAGTTCGCCGGATTTTCCCTTTGAGGAAGTCCCATCCAGGATGGAGCGGAAGAGCTGCTCGCGGAATTTCGCGTCCCAAATGGCATCGTGCAGGACAGCGTCTTCGGTGCCGGCAAAGCGCGCGATGATCGCGTGCGGCGCGGCAGCTTGCATGGCGTGCGCGGCGTCGCCGAGCGCGAGTTGCACCGGGAGCGCGTAGGTCTCGGGACTGCCATCGACGTAACTGACCTGGACAAACCAAAACTGCGCGCCGGTTTCCGCAAAATCGATTTGCTCCGCGATCCGCATTTCGCGCACGGCGCGCGCCTTGCCGCCGAACCAGCGGCAGCGACGGATGTAATCAGGAAGGATCTCGCGCTCAAAACGCGCTCGTAATCCGTCGGTGAGGAGCGTGGATAACTTCGGCGCGATAGTCAGGGTCGGGACCACGCGGTCCTGCAATTTTCGCGTCGATTCCGGTTGCGGACGCAAGGCAAACCAAAAATGCCCGTGTGGTCCGAGGGTGATTGCGTACGGACTTTCCTTGATCGCGGGGAAGAAATTTTGGCTGAAAACTTCCATGAGCGAACAGCCGGCGAAGCGGGAGAGATCGAGCTCTACCACCTGAGAAAAGCGCGACAGGTTTGCGACTACCAGGATGGTCTCGCCTTCGTGTTCGCGTAGAAAGACGAGCACCTTCGAGTTTTCCGGATGGAGGAAATGCAGGGAGCCGCGCGAGAAGGCTCTGAAATTTTTTCGCATCGCGATAACGCGCCGCGTCCACCAGAGGAGCGAAGATAAATTCTTCTGCTGGTTCTCTACATTAACGGCCTCGTAGTGATACTCCGGGTCGATCGTGATCGGCAGGTAAAGCTGTTGCGGGTTTGCTTTGGAAAATCCGGCGTTGCGATCCGGGCTCCATTGCATCGGAGTGCGGACACCGTTGCGATCGCCGAGATAAAAATTGTCGCCCATGCCGATTTCGTCGCCGTAGTAGAGAACGGGCGTTCCCGGCATGGAGAAGAGGAGAATGTTGAGGAGCTCGACTTTCCGGCGGCTGTTCGCGAGGAGCGGCGCGAGACGGCGGCGGATGCCGAGATTGATCCGCGCGGTTTTGTCGGTTGCGTAGACGCGCCACATGTAATCGCGTTCTTCGTCGGTCACCATTTCGAGGGTGAGCTCGTCGTGGTTGCGCAGGAACATGGCCCACTGGCAGTTGTCGGGAATGGCGGGTGTTTGATCGAGGATGTCGATGATCGGAAAGCGATCCTCCATCTGCAGCGCCATGAACATCCGCGGCATGAGCGGGAAGTGGAAATTCATGTGCGACTCATCCCCGGTGCCGAAATACGCGACGGCGTCTTCCGGCCATTGATTCGCTTCTGCGAGCAGCATGCGCCCTTCGAAGTTCGCCTCGATGTGCGCTCGCAATTTCTTCAAATAGACGTGTGTCTCCGGAAGATTTTCGCAGCTCGTTCCATCGCGCTCGTAGAGATACGGGACAGCGTCGAGACGAAGCCCGTCCACTCCCATCTTCAACCAAAAATCGCAGACGGCTTCGACGCGCTCGTGAACCGCGGGATTGTCGAAATTTAAATCCGGCTGATGCGAATAGAAGCGGTGCCAGTAGTAGGATTTCGCGAGCGGATCCCACGACCAGTTCGAAGTTTCGAAATCTTTAAAGATGATGCGCGCGCCGGTGTATTTATCCGGCGTGTCACTCCAGACATAAAGATCCGCGTAACGGGAATCGTCCACCGAACCGGCGGCCTTATCGTCGCTGGGGTCACCGACGCCGGCTGCGATCGCGGCGTTGCGCGCCGCGACGGCGCGGCGCGATTTCTGAAACCACGGGTTTTGATCGGAGGAATGGTTGATCACCAACTCGGTGATGACGCGCAATCCGCGTTCATGTGCAGCCGCCAGAAAGACCTGAAAATCCTGCAGCGTGCCGTAGTTAGGATTGACGTCGTAATAGTCCGCGATGTCGTAACCATCATCGCGGAGCGGGGAAGGATAGAACGGCAGGATCCAGATCGCGGTGACACCGAGTTCCTGTAGATAATCCAGCTTCTCGATCAGCCCGCGAAAATCGCCAATGCCATCACCATTACTATCGTGGAACGTCTTGACGTGCAGCTCGTAGATGATGGCGTCTTTGAACCAAAGCGGATCGACAGGCAATGTCTCAGGGGGAGCTGCGCCGGGCATGCGCTAACAGTTGGCGCACAATGCGTGCACGCGCAATCACTCTGGGACACGCAATCTACAGACTGTCCGTGCAGCAGGTCTGTTGACGCATCGCTGTGTTGGAACGCACCGCGATGTTTTCGGCAGGCTGCCGAAAACTGCAGGCTGGCAGCCTGCGCTCCCCGGATTACCTACATGAATACCGCGCGCGAAAAGGAATGTTATCGGATCACTGCGGTCGCGCTTGGACCGAAGAGTTTTATTCCAATCCAAACCGCCACGAACCCACAGAAGACACTCAGCGCCGCATAAGATAACGCGATCGGCCATTCACCGCGCCGGATGAGGAACACGCCTTCCGCGCCGAAAGCAGAGAAGGTGGTGAAACCACCGAGAAATCCGGTGATGAGAAGAAGGCGCAGATTCGCACTCAGGAAGGAATACCGTTCTCCCAGACCCGCGAGCACGCCGATGAGGAAGCAGCCGAGCACGTTCACGCAAAACGTGCTCAATGGATATCGCCACTGCTGGGCATGATGCAGGACGAAACCGCCGAGCCGATAACGCGCGATCGAGCCGACGAAGCCGCCGACTCCCACGAGCAGCGCTTCTTTCATCGGCGTGCGCGATCGGGCCTCGGCGTCACGGCTTCGGCAGCGGCTTCACTTCGCTGGAAGTGCACTTCCAGACCCCGTCGTGCTCTTTCCAGGTATCTTTGAAGCGACGCGCGGAAATAAATTTCTGTCCGTCTTCTTTCGTGCCGGTTTCTTTTGCAGTGCCGGTCACGACCGCGACTCCCGGTCGCGTCATGCGAATGGAAAGGTCGCGCGCGCCGACGGAACGATAAACGTTTTTATCGGACTTCAGCTCGCGCAGCATCCGCGCTTTCGACGCGCTTTTCCCCGCGGCGGATGTGCCGGCGAAATCTTCGTCGAGCAACTTTCCGAGTGCATCAGCGTCGTGACCTTTAATCGCGGCCTGCCATTTGTTTTCCAGCGAACGGAGTTTGGAGTTGGTGGACCAATTGCTGCGCGACAGATCGATCGTGGGTCGCGAGGCGGGTGGTCCGTCGATTTTTTCTGCCGGAATGCGTCGGATCAGTGGCTGTCTTGGCTCGACCGCGCGAACCGGCTTTTCGCGCAGAATAGAGCGGCCAGGTTTTTCTTTTCGCGCCGGGGTCGCAACCGGTTGCGGCGCCGGAGAGGTCTCGGCGAAGGGTGATGCTGACGGTTTCGCAGTCGGCGTGGGAGTCGCCGCCGGTGTTGGCGGAACGGAGGGCGACGGCGGCGGTTTGGGCGTCGGCGTCGGTGTGGGCGTAGGAGTGGCTTTCGGACGCGGTGTGGCGGAAGGCGTCGGGGTAGGAGAAATGCGCCGGAAAGGCGCTGGCGCATCCTGGGCGGACATGGACTCCGCGGCGGTAAACGCGAGAGTCGCGGTGAGCAAAATTTCTGCGATGCGTTTCAATCTTTCTTCCCGGAAAACGGCGCGCTGGCGGCATCGTAGTGCGCGGACTTTTTGGGTCAACAGGTTTTAGCAGCGGCACTCATTTTCAAGAGAAAGCGCCGCTCCGCGCTGCGTCTACTGGCTGCAACCGCGGATCGCAAATGGCGTTGGACGAAGCGAGAGCGACGCACTACAAGAGCATTCTTCACAGGCATGGATACACCGGAAAACGAAAGCATTTTATCCGAATCGAACGGGGCGCCTGCGCCGCGTCTGCCGGCAGCCGCCCCGGAGTTGCCGCCGGGCGCGCCGACCGATCTGGAGTTGATGACGGCGATCCAGGCGGAAGATCCCGAAGCGCTCTCGCAGCTCTACGATCGCTACAACGGAATTCTGAAAGCGCTCATCCTGCGCGTGATCCACAACGAAGCGGAAGCGGACGATTTGTTGCAGGAAATTTTCATGGAGATCTGGAACCAGGCGAAGAATTTCTCCGCGCAAAAAGGCAAGCCGCTAGGCTGGATGGTGACGCTGGCGCGGCGCCGCGCGATCGATGGCCTGCGAAAAAAGCAGGCTTACGCGCGGGCGGGCGAGCGTTTACAGAATGAGACGGAACAGCAGCCGGACGCGTGGGTGCACAATTCGACCGAGGAAGAAATCACCTTCGGCGACACGCGAATTTTGGTGCGCAAAGTGATTGACACTTTGCCGCCCGCCCAGCAGCAGGCCATCAATCTGGCATTTTTTCGAGGAATGAGTCAGCGCGAAATCGCCGCAAAAACGAATACACCGTTAGGGACGGTCAAGACCCGGCTCGAATTAGGGCTGAAAAAGATCTACGACGGCTTGAAAGAATTGCGCGATGAGCTTTGAAGAGTTCCAAAATCAAGCCCGCATGTATGTGATCGGCGCGCTTGAGCCGGAAGAGACCGCGGACTTCGAATTGGCGCGAAAAGATTTTGGGAGCGAGGCCGAGAGTTTCATCGCTGAGTGTTACAATTTGCACGAGGCCTTCGCCTTGAGTTTGCAGCCGGCTAAGTCATCCGACACCCTCAAAAATCGACTGATGTCGATGGTGCGGTCGCGGCAGGATAAGTAAACGCGGCTTACCGCTTGGTGCGACGCGGCGGTTTCGTTCTGCGGCGCTGTTCTCTCCCGAGCAACGGGAATCGTAGTCGTTCGCGTTCCCCAAATTTTGGCGCGCGATAGCTACGCTTCGCCGGAAGATTCCGCTCGCATTTCGTGCAGAATAAATTCCTGCAGAAAGCCGTAGAAATTTACCTGGAAGAGACTGAGGTCGCGGCGCGAGCCGATCGGCGACCGGTAGTGATCGCAGAGCTCGCCCTCAGTAAAAGCATATTTCGAGGCAATCACGAGCCGGGCTTGATTCAACGCATTCAGCCATGCATCCGCGTTTCGTGTCGGAATCCGAAGAGTGCAATTTGCGAACGGTTTTGATGCGCCATTTAAAGGCTTCAGGTCGTCCATTACCGTCTCAGTCGCGCTTTGAAAAAGCCGGTGTAGCTCCGGCTCGACGTAAAGTTTCCATTCCGCGCACAATTCTTTTTCATCCGATGTTGCCGGGACAGTGAAGACCCGGTCGCGCGCAGCTTCCGTGTCTTCGATCTTTGTGCTTTCGGGGATTTGGCGGAGCAACTCGGCCAGGAAAGGATCGAGCTCTGATAGCTCGAGCATGTCTCCATCCCGTCGAATATCCATCAGCTGATTCGTTCGAGGGTGGCGAGGAGTAGATGGCCGTGGAGTTGTTGCACGTAAAGCTCGGCCCGCTCCCGCAATCCACTCCAAACGATGGAGCGGCCTTGCTCATGAACTTCGAGCATGTGTTTCTCCGCGGTCTCGCGGTTAAAACCGAAGACGCGCTGAAAGACCATGGTGACGTAGCTCATGAGGTTAATCGGATCGTTGTGGACTACAACTTGCCAGGGCAGATCGACCTCCTGCTTTTCCTTCGTCTTCTGCTCGATGACTGGCGCTTCGGTGGCAGATGATGGCTCCATGAGTGTCCGCTCGCGCCGTAGCTGCGAACTCATGGGCGAAACGTTACCATACGCTGGTCTCAGTTCAAACCGCGGCGGCCTGTATGATTTGTGTTTGCCGTCGTGCCATGACCCGCGCTTTTGCAGCGGTCTTGTCGTCGAAGCCGCTCAGGTGAAGGAGGCCGTGCACGAGGTAAAGCTTGATTTCGTTTTCAATCGTGGAGTGAAAATGCCGAGCATTCCGTTGCGCGGTTTCGACGCTGATAAAAATTTCGCCGTGCTGAAAAGTGATCACGTCGGTCGGCCCCGCAATCTTCATGAACTTACGATGCAACGCGGCAATGCGACGATCGGAGACGAGCAGAACATCTACTTGCGGCAAGCGCGCGAGCGGACTGCGCGACGGACCTTTCAAACAAAGATGAAGTGCGCGTTCGGCGAATTCCTGGAACGCGAGAATGTCGAAACGAAGACCGCGTTGCGCGTTTCGCACCTTGACTGCCGGGAATTTTCTCACGAGACGAGCGGTACGAAATTGCGTTCTTGGTCGAGCGCTTTCAATTCCGCATGGAGCGCGCTCAATCGCGGCATCGCCGCGCCGGCAGCGAGCGCTCGGCGGAGCGGTTCGCCCCAGATGGCTTCGACTTCCAGAGGCCGGCCGTTTTCGAAATCGACCAGCGTGGAAGGCTTATACGCCCCTAACGAATGAGTGCGTTTGATCTGTTCGAGCGCTACCGCAGTCGGCAGCGGATAACCGCACTTGTTCGCGGCCGCGATCACCTCATCCATCAAGCCGAGGACATCCGCGCGCAGGCCATCGTCCGCCAAGAGCGCTTTGGTATCCAAACCGCCCGCCGTTACGGCCAAGCCGTTGAAGGGAATATTCCAGACGAGCTTGCGCCAGCGTTCCAGCGCGAGATTTTCGACCACGCTGCAAACAACGCCGCAGCGTTTGAATTCCCATGCGATGTCGTGCGTACGGGCGGTCGGATAGTTTTGGTATTCGCCGAGAGCCAACCGGCCCACGTCGTAGTGTTCGATCACGCCGGGCGAGATTCGATTCAAACAGATGAAGCAAAGGCCACCGAGAACGCGCTCCGCGCCGAAATTTGCCGCGAGAAATTCTTCGTTGCCAAAGCCGTTCTGCAAAGTGAGCAGCATCGTTTCTTTTTTCAGCAAGGGCGGGATCAGGTCTAACAAGTCCTGATTCGAGGTGGCCTTGATTGCAACGAGGACGAGGTCGCACGGACCGATCTCGGCGGTGGAATTGTAGCAATTCACTTTCGCCAGCCGGATGTTTTCCGTTTTGCCACGAATGCGAATTCCAAAACGTCGCACTGCGCGCAGATCGCCACGCATCAGGAAGTGAACGTCGCGTCCGAAGTAGGCTAGCTTGGCCCCATAATAACCGCCGATCGCGCCCGCGCCGACGACAGCAATGCGGAAGTTTGGCAGGAGGTAGCGCGCTCTCATGAGCGATGGGGTGCAATGGTCATTCGGGCCGGACAAGACCTATGCGATGCGTTCCTCAGATCGGCGGTCGCGACTCCGATTGGAAGTTTCGCGTAATGAGCCGCGCGCCTTTGTTAAAGGTGAAATAGGCCCAGGCCCACTGAAACAAGACCGCAATGCGATTGCGGAAACCAACCAGAAAAACGACGTGCACGAAAAGCCACGCCAGCCACGCCGGAAAACCGCTGAAGTGCACCCAGTTCAGATCGGCGACCGCTTTGTTACGACCGATCGTCGCCATGCTGCCTTTGTCCCAATACCAAAAGCGTTGCGGTTTCCGGCCGTCGAGCACCGCGAGAATATTGCGCGCCGCGTGCCGTCCCTGCTGGATCGCGACCGGCGAAGTGCCGGGCAGCGGTTTGCCGGTTTGGTAGGGGAAGTTTGCCAGATCGCCGATCACTTGGATTTCGGGATGCGCGGGAACCGTGAGATCGTTTTCGACCAGAACACGTCCGGCGCGATCGAGCGGAACGCCCAGACATTTGCCCAGACCGGAAGCGTTGTTGCCCGCGGCCCAAATTTTTACCCGGCACGGGATGAATTTCTCGTTCACCTCCAGTCCGCTGTCGGTCAGATTTTTCGCATGCGTGCCGGTAATCACTTCCACCCCGAGCGTCTGTAGTTGCTCGAGCGCGCTTGCTGAGAGATCCTCCGGAAATCCGGAAAGCACCCGCTCGTCTCCCTCGATCAGAATGACGCGCGCGTCGGAGGGATTGATGTGGCGAAAATCCTTCGCCAGCGTGTAGCGCGCAATTTCCGCGATCGCGCCCGCCATTTCCACGCCGGTGGGCCCGCCTCCGATCACCGCGAAAGTCATGGCCGCTTTGCGCGCGCTTTCGTCAGTGACGCGATCCGCATATTCAAACGCGAGAAGCAAACGCCGGCGAATTTCGACCGCGTCTTCCAGGCTCTTCAATCCCGGTGCGAGCTTTTCCCATTGATCGTTCCCGAAATACGAATGCCGCGAGCCGGTCGCGAGAATAAGATAATCGTAGGGAATCTCTCGTTCGCCCGCGGTCAGTTTTTTTGTAGCCACATCGATCGCGCTTACTTCCGCGAGCATGACGTCGATATTTCGGAAACGATGCACCACTCCGCGAATCGGCGCAGCGATATCGGCCGGTGAAAGCGCCGCAGTTGCAACCTGGTAAAGCAACGGCTGGAAGAGATGGTAGTTGGTGCGGTCGATCACCGTCACGCGCACCGGCTCATCGCCGAGAAGCTTGGCCGCTTCCAGTCCGCCGAAGCCGGCGCCGATGACGACTACGTGAGGTTTATCCGCCTGCGCTTCCATGCGCGAAAACTTCGCGGTTTAAGTGCACGAAGCCAGAGCTTTCGTTGCGGAGTTCGCGAGGCGGAAAGAGGTTGTCGGGATGCGAAACGCATCTATCTTGCGCGCCCTATGCCGAAGTCAATCGCGCGCAGCAAAACCCGGAAAGCGGTCTCGAAACGTTTCAAGATCACCGGGACCGGCAAGGTAATGCGTCAGCACGCTTCGCGGCGCCACTTGCTTTCCTCCAAGAGCGGAAAACTAAAGCGGCACATGGCGAAGTCCGCTGAAGTCGATAAGACCGATACGGCTCGCATCAAGATGAACATGCCGTTCGCCTAGTCGGATCCGGAATCGCTGCGCGCCTTCCGCTTCTCTGATTTAACAACGGTCCCGTGACCCTGATCGATCATCGCCCCGGCTCGGGGAGATTTTCTTCCGGGAATGTAATCACCCCGTTGCGTTCTGTCGTCGTCGCGGTGGTGGATGTGATAGGCGGTCCGGCCGGTTTGCGCGTCGGCGGCGGCTCCGGGTACCAAGCTTCGTAACCTTCCGCGGGAGATCGGTAAAGGTCACGCCGATTTTCCAGCGTGGTGCAGGAAGTCGCGGCCAGAAGGAGGGACAAAATCAGCAGCGGCTTCACGCGCGAGATGCAAACAGAAGGCTCGCTGTGTGTCAACGAGTGGAGGAGAAACCAGCGTTGCGCCGCGCAAGATTCGCGCGCACCTTTCCGCTCCGTCAGGGGCTATGGACTGCGGACTTACGAACCCCGCCAGGGCAGGAATGCAGCAACGGTAGTCTGATCCTCTTTGCCGTAGTTCTCTGGCGGACTTTTTGTTGGGAGTTATAGGTTGAAATCGGGAACGAATCCCCAACCGTCAACCTCTCAAGGATGAAGCTGCTCAAGATCAAAACCGTTCGTTTCGCTGAGATAGTCGAAAAATGTGGAACGCCGGAAGTTCACACCCTCTGGCAAAAACCGGCGGCGGACCGTCTCCTGCAAAGCCTGCGCAAAAATCATCGCGTCATGACGGTGCAGCCCGGTGAGACCGGCACAGATTTTGGGGTGGCGGATTTCTGTGAGCGGAAAGGCGCCCGCTACCTCGCTTTCCCGAAATCACTAAAACGCTTTGCTGAGAAACGCATCGTGGGGATCAAATGGGAGCTCGTTAAACCGTGAGCCGGATTCCCAGCCTAACGAGTGATGAGCGCCTGCGTTACGCGCGTCATCTTTCCATGCCAGAAGTGTCGGGTGCGGGCCAGGAGCGTTTGAAAGCGGCGCGGATCTTGTGCATCGGAGTGGGCGGTTTGGGTTCGCCGGCCGCGATGTATCTGGCGGCGGCTGGGGTGGGCACGATCGGATTGGTCGATGCGGATCGGGTCGAGCTTTCCAATCTGCAACGGCAACTGCTTTATGGCACCAGCGATCTCGGCCGCGCGAAAGTGGAAGCGGCGCGGGAGCGAATCAGCCAGATCAATCCGCACGTTGCCGTCCAACTGCACCAGATTCGATTCACGAGCGCAAATGCGCAGGAGATTGTCGAATCTTATGATGTGGTGATCGACGGCTCGGATAATTTCCCGACGCGCTATCTTTCGAATGATGTCTGCGTCTTCGCGCGAAAGCCAAACATCTACGGCTCCGTTTTTCGTTTTGATGGCCAGACAACGGTATTTGCGCCGCATCTCGGCGGACCGTGCTACCGTTGTCTTTTTCCCGAACCACCGCCGGCCGGGTCGGTCCCTAACTGCGCCGAAGCCGGCGTGCTCGGCGTGCTGCCGGGCGTCGTCGGAATGTTGCAGGCGATCGAGTCGCTCAAACTTATTCTCGGCCTGGGCGAATCGCTCGTCGGCCGACTGCTCCATTTCGACGCGCTCAAAATGAAGTTCCGCGAGTTCAATTTGCGGCGCGACCCAGAGTGCCCGGTCTGCGGCGAGCATCCGACGATTACGGCGCCGATCGACTATGAGGAATTCTGCGGCATACCCGCGGCAGTTCCGGAAATTTCCGTGCGCGAGTTGAAGCGCAAGCTGGAGGCGCACGCGCCGTTTCTGCTCCTCGATGTGCGTGAGCCTAACGAGTATGAAATAGCGCGCATTGTCGGCGCGAAATTAATTCCGCTCGGTGAATTGCCGGCGCGGCTTGGCGAAATTGAGAAGGAGCGCGAGATCGTGATCCACTGCCACAGTGGAGTGCGAAGCGCGCATGCGGTGCAGCTGCTGCGCAATGCTGGCTTCGAAAAGGCATTCAATCTCACCGGTGGCATCGACGCGTGGTCGCGGGAGATCGATTCTTCGGTGCCGCGGTATTAAACTGCAGGGTTACCCGTTTTATTTGGCGGCAAGACCTGCAAGGCGCTCAGAACTTTCTCTCGACGCCATACTTCGGCGGGTCGAGCCTGAAAGATGAAACCGCTTCGATTCGTTAGTCTCCTTCTTCCGGCTCTTCTCCTCACAACGGCGCCGCTCCTGGCGCAAGAAAAGCCGCGCGTCAGTCCGCACGAAACCATTACCGCCACCATCGATGGCGATGAAATAACGGTAGTTTATGGCCGGCCATACACGAAAGATCCGAAGACAGGCGAGAAACGCACCGTCTGGGGCAGCCTCGTGCCCTATGGCAAACCGTGGAGAATGGGCGCCGATGAAGCCACGCTTTTGACGATCAAGCAGCCGATCGATCTTGGCGGAAAGACGCTGGCTGCCGGCAGCTATTCCCTTTTCATGTTGCCGGAAGAGAAGGGTGTTTCGAAGCTCATCATCAATAAACAGACCGGCCAGTGGGGCACGAAGTACGACGAGAAGCAGGACATGGCTCGCGTTGATTTAAAGAAAGAGACCGCCGACAAGCCGGCGGATCAGTTCACGATCGCGCTCGAGAAAACGGAAGCGGGCGGCGGTCTTTTGAAAATGAACTGGGAGGACATGGAATTTTGGGTGCCGTTCCAGGTCAAGAAATAACCGGCGCTATCATTCGTTAGGCAAACGGATGCGAGCCGAGCGATAATGTCGTTGCGCATCGTCCGCCTGGGAACGCCACGCCATTCCGAGGAGGGTCTGCGCCTCGGGACGGTGCGGCGCCCGCCGCGCGGCGTGCGGAAGGAGAATTACGCCAGCCAGGATTATTTCGATCTTTGGCTGCCGGAATTAGCGCCCAGCGCGCCCTTGGTGAAATGGGCCTTGGCGCTACCCTGGACTTCGCCCCGCTGGGCTTCGTATCAACGGCGCTACTTGCATGAAATGAAGCAACCGGCGGCGAAGCGTTTGCTCGCGCTGCTCGCCGCGCTTTCGCGGGAGACGAATTTTTCCGTTGGCTGTTACTGCGAGGATGAAGCCCGTTGTCATCGATCTTTGCTGAAGCGGTTATTCGTCGCAGAAGGCGCGAAAATCACTCGTTAGGTAAACAGTCTGCTAACCTGGGCACGCGATGAGTTCTTCCCGTTTGAATTTCCGTCTCGACGGGTTGGCCACCGACTCAAGAGCACGCGCCGCGACCTTTCGTACTCTGCACAACGAAGTGCAAACGCCGCTCTTCATGCCGGTCGGGACGAAGGCCACGGTGAAGGCGCAGCTCACGCGCACGCTCGAGGAAACCGGCGCGCAGATTCTCCTGGCCAACACTTATCATCTCTTGCTTCGGCCGGGTCCGGAAGTTTTCCGGCGGCTCGGCGGGATTCACAAATTCATGAGCTGGAAACGCTCGGTCCTGACCGACTCAGGCGGCTTTCAGATTTTTTCGCTGCCGCATTCGCGCTCGATCAGTGAAGCAGGCGCGGTCTTCCAGAGTTATCTCGATGGCCGCACCATTCTTCTCAGTCCCGAGCTGAGCATCGAGACGCAGAAAGCGATCGGGAGCGACATCATGATGGCGCTCGACCATTGCATTCCATCGACTGCGGACGAAACGAGCGCACGGGCGGCGGTGGGAATAACCAACCGCTGGGCGGCGCGTAGTCTGGCGACACGCGGAGATTCCCCGCAGTCGATCTTCGCCATTGTGCAGGGCGCGCTCTTTAAAGAACTACGGCGGGAAAGCGCGCACACCTTAAGCGAAATGGAATTCGATGGATTCGCGATCGGCGGGCTCGCGGTCGGGGAGGGGAAAAACGAGCGCGAAGACGTCTGCGAGTTCACGGCCGCACTCTTGCCGCAGGACAAGCCGCGCTACCTGATGGGCGTCGGCACGCCGCTCGATCTTCTCGAAGCAGTTCACCGCGGCGTCGACATGTTCGACTGCATTATCCCGACGCAGGTGGCGCAGCGCGGCGCTGTTTTCACTTCGCGCGGTTATCTGCAAATGCGGCGCGGTGTTTACAAATTCTCGGAGGAGCCGCTCGATCCAGCTTGTGCGTGTCCGACCTGCGCTCGTTACTCGCGCGCTTACCTTCATCATCTAACCAAGAGCGGCGAAACGCTAGGCTGGCAGTTGTTAGGCAAACATAATCTGCATTTCTACCAGCGGCTCATGCGCGAAATTCGTGCCAGCATTCTGGCCGATCGCTTTCTCGAGTTGTATCGCGCCCGGCGGGCTTTCTTGCACGAAGAGGACCTCGATAATCCGGTGCGCGTGCCGTGTCCGAACAAGGAAAAATCGCTCATCCTCGGCGCCTACGAAATCCATCTCGCGCAGGAAGGTTTCGGCAGCATTCGTCATCGAGCCTCGGGAGAGATCATGCATTCGCGCACCGCGCCAATGGAGGAAGCGGAGCGGCTTTATGTGGAACAATCGCACCTGGCCGAGCGTCTCCGTGAAACGGGGGAGCCCCTGGTTATCTGGGATGTCGGCCTTGGCGCAGCCGCGAACGCGATGGCCGCGATCCGCTGCTACGAAGAGATGGGTGCGACGCGACCACTGCGACTCATCAGCTTCGAGAACGATCTGGATTCGCTTCGTTTGGCCATGCGTCGTTCGGATCTGTTTCCTTATCTACGCCATGGCGGGCCAGCGGGAATTTTGCGCGAAGGCCACTGGCAATCGAAGAAACATCCCGGGCTGAGCTGGGAATTAATTACAGGAGAATTTCCGGAAACAATCGTGGCGGCTGCCGCCCCACCCGATCTCATCTTTTACGACATGTTCTCGAGCAAAACCTGCACGGAACTTTGGACGATCGAGACTTTTCGAAAACTATTTGCCGCTTGCGATGCGCGGGCCGTCCAACTTTTCACCTACAGTTGCTCGACCTCCGCGCGTGTCTCTCTCCTCGCGGCTGGCTTCTTCGTAGCGCGGGGCCGAAACGCCGGCGAAAAGGAAGAAACGACCATTGCGCTTACGCCGGCTGCTTTCGCTTCGGAGGCCCAGCCGGATTACGATTTGCTCTCATCGGGCTGGCTGGAGAAATGGCATCGATCTGGCGCGAAATTTCCTGCGGCTATTCTGCCGCATGAACGGGAAGCGTTCGCCGAAATGATCCTGAAGCACGAGCAATTCGCGGCGCTGGTTTAATGCTTCTCCGCGAGCGTGCGAAACTAGGTGAGACTAGACAATTCGAGGCGACAAGGCCCGTGCCTAACGAGTGATTAGGAAAAAAACGGCTCGACTCAGTTGCCGAGTCCGCGCTGTTTCAATTCCCAAACCTTGAGCGCGGCGGCGAGCAAGCTCTTCGTTCGCGTCAAAGTTCCGACTGCGGCCTGGGGCCGTTCCGCGGCCGCGGTCACGCTGATGCGCTTGCGCGGGCGACCACGACGTTTGGCGTGTCCATTCGGCCGAGCCGCGGAGTCGCTTACTGGAAGATGACCACTGCTGTCCATGAAATTGTAAAAAGCAGCTTACGGGCCAGCTTCGATTTTGGATGCATGCCACTGCCGCCTAACGAGAGGTGAAACCGCTTGTATCCCCGCGGTTCTCCGGTCAATTACCACCCGTGATGGCCAATCGAAAGCTGGGTTGCTTGAGCATTTTTTTGTTCGTCGCTCTTTGCCTCAGCCTCGTCTTCAATTTCGGCCTGGCGGTGAGCGTTTTCAGTCGCTTGAACGGGACTTCGCGCGACCAGGAAACGCTCCCGCGCTTTCGCGAAACGATTCTGGAACGCGGCCGCAAAGGCAGCACGGACAAGATTGCGGTCATCGCTTTGCGCGGCGTGATCAGCTCTTCGCTCCCCGGCAACATCGGCGATTCGATGGTCGACGATATGCGCTTCGCGCTCGAACAGGCGCGCGATGACGACAATGTGCGCGCGGTCGTTTTGGAAATCGATTCACCCGGTGGCGAAGTCACATCTTCCGACATCATCTACAACGCGGTCGTCAAAACGCGCGCGCGCAAACCGGTCGTGGTTTACATGGATTCGGTCGCGGCTTCCGGCGGTTACTATGTCGCTTGCGGCGGGAAATATTTGATCGCGAGCGACACCACTATCACCGGCAGCATCGGCGTCATCATTCAAACGCTAAACTACGAACAGCTCTTCAATAAAATTGGTCTCGCTTCGGTCGTTTTCAAAAGCGGCAAGTTCAAGGACATGCTCAATGGCGCGCGGCCGATCACGCCGGAAGAGCGCGAGTATGTGCAGGGTTTCGTCATGAGCACCTACGAGAAATTTCTCGGCATCGTGGCCAAGGAACGAAATCTTCCCGCCGACGGCTTGCGTAATTCAATCGCCGATGGCCGCATTCTTTCCGGAAAGGACGCGCGCGATAACAAACTGATTGACGGGTTAGGCCAAGTCGAAGACGCCTTCCGCAAAGCGAAAGAACTCGGCGGCGCGACCGAAGCGACGGTGGTGAAGTACGGTCCGCCTTTCACAATCGGCCGTTTCTTCCGGGCGCTCGGCCAGAGCAACGCGCCCAAACTCGAAATCACATTGCCGAGGCAATTCATGCCGCAGCTCGAATCCGGGCGAGCCTATTACCTGCCGAGTTACTACGCTCCGTAGTTTCACGCCGCCACCATGTCGGACGGCTTCGTGACGGCGCTCGAGGTTGTAGCTAACGCGCTCTTCCTCATCGCCGGGCTTTACATTTACCTATCGCTCGTTAGGCAAATCGGCCGTCGGCAAATCGAGACAGGCGGTCAGGCCGCGACCGCGAGAACATTTGGTGTTCCTGATATCGTCCTCGCGCTTTCGCTCGCCAGCCTTTTCCTGCTCAATGCCGCCTCTTCCTCGAACGAAGGACAGGTGGTTTTGCACGAGAACGGCCTCATTCTGAACGGTCTCGTCTCAGCCGGTCTTTTTGCCTTCATCTGTGCTTTCCTTGCCTTTCGCGGCGTCGATGTCGGATCGCTTGCAGGATTTTCCAAGCTCGGCCTCGCGCGCACGGTCACGACGGGCGGGATCCTTCTTTTCGCCGCTTATCCGCTCATCCTGCTCGCGGACATGATCACACGACACATTATCGGCGGCGGGAGCAGCCGGCAGGGCATTGTCGAGCTTTTCAGCGGTTCGCAAACACTGAAGCAGCGCGTCCTGATCATTATCCTTGCCGTAGCGATCGCTCCGCTCGTCGAAGAATTCGTCTTCCGTTTTTACCTTTACGGCGTCTTGAAACGCTACGCCGGCCGCTTTGCCGGATTGCTCGTGAACTCCGTCCTCTTTTCCGCCGTGCATGCGCACCTTCCCTCGGCTGGACCGCTCTTCGTCCTCGGCCTCTGTTTCACCCTCGCTTACGAATGGAGCGGATCCATTCTCGTCTCGATGAGCATGCACGCGCTCTTCAATTCGTTCACTCTCGTCGCGCTCGCGTTTCCGGATTCCTTTCCGCAACAATGAATCTGCGCCAGGTCGGCGAAGACGAACTGCTCCGAAAAATCGCGCCCTTTCTTTCGCGTTCTTCCGTTCTTCGTTCCGGGCCGGGCGATGACTGTGCGGTCCTCCGTTTTCAAGACAACCAGCTGCTCGTGCTCAAAACCGACTGCGTGGTGGAAGGAGTCCATTTCACAAAAAAAACCGCCGCGCACTCAGTCGGTTGGAAAGCGATGGCGCGGCCTTTGAGCGATTTCGCCGCGGTTTCCGGCGTGCCGCAGTTCGCGCTCATCACTTTTATCGCGCCGTCGAAAACCATTCTGTCATGGACGACGGCATGTTATCGCGGGCTCGAAAAAGCCGCGCGCGCCTTTGGAGTTGCAATCGTCGGCGGTGAAACCAGCCGCACAAATGGACCGCTCGTCGTTTCAGTCAGCATAAGTGGGCGAGTCGAACACGAGCGCTCGACTTCGCGCAGCGGAGGAAAAGTCGGAGATGAGCTTTACGTAACCGGCCGGCTGGGCGGTTCGATTCGCGGGAAACATTTGCGATTCATTCCGCGCGTCCTCGAATCCCGCTGGCTCACGAGTAACTTTCGGATTCACGCCATGATGGATCTGAGCGATGGACTCGGCGCGGACCTTCCGCGCCTCGCGCGCGCGAGCGAACTTGGCTTCGAGATCGACCCCGCCACCATCCCGCGAAATCGCGGCTGCACCATTGAGCAGGCGATCGGGGACGGCGAAGATTATGAATTACTTTTCGCGATCTCGCCGGACGACAGCCGGAAGCTTCAAAGCCGCTGGAAGAAAAAATTTCCCAGGCTTCCGCTCACACGCATTGGCTGTTTTTCTGAAACGTCAACCCTAGGCCCTGGACCCTTGCCCTCCGGCTATGTCCATTTCCGATAGCGCGGAGGAAACTACCGCGATCGGCCGTGAGTTCGCCGCGCGCGCATCGCTCGGTCATGTCTTCGCGCTGACCGGCGATCTCGGCGCGGGTAAAACGCAGTTTGTGAAAGGCTTGGTCGCAGGAATCGGAAGCAACGCGGAAGTGACCAGTCCGACCTTTACGCTCGTCCACGAATACCCCGGCGGCCGCTTTCCGATTTATCATTTCGACTTCTATCGGCTCGATTCCGCCGAAGCAGTCGTTAGGCTTGGTTTCGACGATTACATTGAAGGCGACGGCGTTTGCGTGATCGAATGGGCCGATCGCTTTCGCGAGTTGCTGCCGGACCGCTCTGTCTGGATCTCGTTTTCCGTCAAGAGCGAAACGACGCGTGAAATTATCAGCGCATGAAAATCCTCGCTTTGGAACTTTCGAGCGGGCGAGGGAGCATCGCGTTTCTGGACGAGAATGAAATTCGCTTCACACGCGAGTTCCCGAACGACCGGAAACATTCCGGATTGTTTTTCGAGAACCTCCAGGAGTGCGTGCAGAGCTTCGGAAACCCAGAGCGGATTGTGGCTGGCTTGGGTCCCGGTTCCTACGCCGGAACTCGAATCGCCATCGCGGCGGCGCTTGGGTTACAGGCGGTCGCAAGCGCGGAACTCATCGGGATCTCTTCGGTTTGCGCTCTGCCTACTGAGGAGACGGAATACGCGGTCATCGGCGATGCGCGCCGGCAATCATTCTGGTTCGCTCGGGTGAGGGGGCGACTGTGCGTGGAAGAGCCAGCTCTTCACACCACGATAGAATTGAACTCGCGACTCACCGGGATCGCTTTGCCAATTTTTACCTCGGAAGCCCTGCCGGCATTTCCGGAGGCGATTCTCTCGCATTCCTCCGCGCTCGTGCTTGCGCGGATTGCGATGGGGGAATCGGAATCATTCGTTAGGCCGCCGCTCGAACCAATTTACTTGCGCGAGCCGCACATCACGCGACC
>CAXSFN010000050.1:0-27420 GCA_964236815.1 uncultured Chthoniobacterales bacterium | reverse complement strand
AGGGATGATCGGGCGAGCAGTTGATCGCGAAGTCGAGCGCGATCTCCATTCCGCGATCGCGAATTTCCTGCTGCAGCCAATCGAAATCCTCCAGCGTTCCTAAGGCAGGCTCGACGTCCTTGTGTCCGCCGCCGTGGGGCGCGCCGATGTGACGATTGCCAATCGCATAGGGCACGCCCGGTTCGCCGGGTTCGCTCGTGACGGAATTGTTACGGCCCTTTCGATTAGCAAAACCGATCGGATGAATCGGCGGAAAATAAACGACATTGAACCCCATCGCTTTCGCGTCATCGACCCGCGGTAAACAATCGCGAAAGGTCGAGCCCCGATCGGCGCGACCCTCAGCGGAGCGCGGAAAAAATTCGTACCAAGCCGCGGTCCGCGCTTCGATGCGATCGACCGTCACCTTTGGCGGCGGAGCGTATTGGGTGGAGGCGGTGCGATCGGGATAAGTCGCCATCAAAACCTCCAGCTCGCCGGAATGTGCGAGCGCGTCGACCTGCGCGTATTCGCTCGTCCGAAGCAGCTCGGATAACTCCTGCAAGCGATGCCTGTCCGCCTCCGGCCCAGCGCGAAGCGCGGCATCTTCGATCAAACCAGCGCCCTCGAGTGTTTCACTCGCCAGGTCCGGGAGGCCGGCTTTGAATTTCGCGGCGAATTCGTGCTGCCAACCGGCGAAGCTGTCTGTCCAAGCTTCGACCGTATATTCGTAAGTGGTATTTTCGTAGAGCGTGCAAACGCCGCGCCAACGATCGTTCTCCACCAGCGTCATCGGCGTTTCATGCCAGCGCGGTTCGCCGACGATGCGCCATTTTAAACGCGCCGCGACGACATCGTGCCCGTCTTTGAAGACGTCCGCTTCAACCGTTAAATCTTCTCCGACGACTCGCTTGATCGGATAGCGACCTCCATCAAGCAGCGGCTGCAGGTTTTCGATGACAGCAGTTGGAAAGGCCCGCGGCATGGGGGCTGCAATCAAGCGAAGTTAATTCCGAACGAAAGCGAATTTTCCGCTTCAGCCGGAAGTCGAGCCTAGCTGCCGTTACTGCCCGACTCGCCCGCGGATCCGAGTGAGAAGTAAAAAGCGCATTCGTACAGCCCTGAGGTGCGCGTCTCTTCCCGCCGCACTGGAATCCCAAGGACTCCTTCCATTAAATCCTGCTCCAAACGACCAATGATCGGGTATTGATCGAGCAGGTTCATGATCGGCGAGTGGCATTCCAGAATTTGCGGTCCGCCTTCTTTTTCTTCGGCGACAAATTCCGACATGAAGCCTTCTTTTTCGCGCTGTTGCGCCAGCCATTTTGCGCGCTCGGGCACGGTCTCGCCCTTGACTTTCGATTTCAGGCCCGCCGTTTTCCGCTCGAAGATGTTGTAGAGAAGCTTTTCCGGGCCGTTCGGTCCGTAAATTTCCTTGGTCGAAGTCAAAAGCTCGAGGGTGAGATCATTGCTGTCGCACGGGAATAAATCGTGCGTCCGGCGGGTAAGTCGATAGACCATCTCGGGCCGGCCCATCTTTTGCGGACGTCGCCAGGTGTCGAGATACCCGTCGCGTTCCAAGGTGAGGCAATGCTGCTTGATCCCCATGTAGCTCATCTTCATTTTGGAGACGAGCTCGTTGACGGAGAGGCCTTTGGTTCGCTTGAGCGTGTTTAAAATTTCGAGCCGCTGGGTTCGACCGATTTCGGAAAGGAGTTGTTGATTCACGGATGCTTTGTCTTTCGAAGAACCTTATCGGCGACTTGCTTTTGTAAGACAAGGGCAAAAAAAGGCGCAAGCTACAGACAGAAAGCGGATTACAGGCTAGACGATCCGTAGGGTCGAGGTGGGATCGAACAAATGCGCTTTCGAGACATTTAGTTGGAACTGCATTCGATGACCCGCTTCCCTATGGTCCAGATGCCGCTGGCTGCGGCAGACGACGGTATGCGCGCCGGTCTGCAAATAGAGATTCGTCTCCGCGCCCATCGGTTCCACGATATCGACAATTGCAGGAAAACCGGCCGCTGAATTCTCCTGCCCTGTAGCAAATTGCGCGACTTCGATGTCCTCCGGACGGATCCCGAGCACCATCGGTTTGCCGATAAATTCTCGTGCGCCCGGCCGCTCCGCCGCGGGCAAGCGGGCCTCGATTGTCCCGCCTTCCATCTCGCGAAAAACAAGAGCGTCGCGCTCCTGTTTGAGACTGCCGTGAATGAAATTCATCGGCGGGCTGCCGAGAAAACCGGCTACGAAAAGATTGACCGGCGCATTATAAAGCGCGAGCGGCGCATCGTTTTGCTGCACCAGGCCATGGTTCATCACCACGATGCGATCGCCCATCGTCATCGCTTCTACCTGATCGTGCGTGACGTAAATCATCGTGGCCTGCAGCCGCTGGTGCAGCTTCGTGATCTCGGTCCGCATCTGCACCCGCATCTTCGCGTCCAGGTTTGAGAGTGGCTCGTCGAAAAGAAAAACTTTCGGCTGCCGCACGATGGCGCGCCCGACCGCGACGCGTTGACGTTGGCCGCCGGATAACGCCTTCGGTTTGCGCCCGAGTAACTCTTCAATGCCGAGGATCGCAGCCGCGTCCTGCACCCGCTTCTTGATTTCCGGCTTGGGAAATTTCCGCAGCTTCAAGCCGAAAGCCATGTTGTCGTAAACCGACATGTGCGGATAGAGCGCGTAGTTCTGGAAGACCATCGCGATGTCGCGGTCTTTCGGCGGCACGTCGTTGACACGCCGATCACCGATGAAAATATCGCCTTTAGAGATTTCCTCCAAGCCAGCGATCATCCGCAGGGTGGTGGATTTCCCACAGCCCGACGGTCCGACCAAGACCACGAACTCTCGGTCCGCGATTTCCAAACTGACATCACTAACCGCGGTCACGTCGCCACCCTTCTCGCCGGGGTAGATTTTAAAGACGTTTTTGACGCTGACTTTGGCCATGTGGGGAGCGGTGAAGCTACGATTGCGGACTGGCGAGGGTCAATGCTTTCACTGAAACGGCAGCCGCACGATTCGGACGCGAACCGCGGATGGCCCTGCGCTCAATTCCGTTCCGATCTCATTGAAGCCGCGCTTGACGAACGAGAGCGCGATTTCCTGATTGAGTTTTTCGCTTCGGGTCGCGCTCGTGATCCAGCCAAGATCTTTTCCCGGTTCTTTATCACTCGTTAGGCGCATCCCGGGCTCGAGCGGTGCGTTGTCTAACGAGACCAAACCACACAAACGCTTGTTCGTTTGTCCCGACATCTTGATTCGCGAAATGACTTCCTGCCCGATGTAGCAACCTTTGCTGTAGTCGATCGCGCTCGCTTCCAGGTTCGCTTCGGTCGGAATGATTTCCTCGCTCAGCTCCCGTCCCCAGCGCGGAATGCCTTGCTCGATTCGCAACCTCTCGGCGCAGGCTTCGTCGCAAACATCTTTCTCCCGCAGCGCGCCTTCCCGTTCGATCAGCGGCAACCACAAATCGGTTCCTTCAAATCCGAATCGTTGCGCAGATGCCAACTTCTGGCCGGTGGTCAGCTCACCGGTCTTTGCGTGCAGGAGGGCGAAGAGATCCGTTACATCTTCGATCTGCACGTCATCTGCGATAATATAACGCTCCAAGCGAGCGGGGAGCGTTTCGCGCAATTCCGGTTCGGTATCGAGCAAAAACGAATCGCCCTCCGCCACGAGAAAAATGTCCGCGTTGATTTTGCCTTTGGCATTCAGCACGCAGGCATGCACGGCGCAGGTTTCCGTTGCCTTCCGCACGTCATTGCTCACCTGCCCGTTGAGGTAGCGGAGGCGATCGGCGCCGGTCAGGCGAAATTTTGCGCGCTTCGAAAGATCGAAAATAGCGCCCGACTTCAATAGTCCACCTTGCTGAAAATGCGGCTGAGAAAGCCGCGCCGCGGAGTCTCTTCGTCGTTTTGTTCCGGCTGTTCGACAACCTTGCTCGCGACGGTTTCTTCGGGTGTTTCGTCTTCGACCGCTAGTTCCTGCTCGGCGTCATTCACCGTCTCCGGCTCCTCTTTCGTTGTCTCTTGTTCCCGCGCACTCTCTGGCGGCGTTTCGATCGGCTCCGGCGCATCCGCCTCGGGTTTCATCTCTGTCTCAGTTCCAACCTCGGAACGTCCGCCCAAATCGAAATCGCGCTGTTCCTCTTCGGCTGGCGTCGCTACGGCTAGTTTGGCCGGCGGACCGTCCGGGAAAAAACTGTGCACGATCGAGGAGTAATCGGAATCGGCCCGACCGCGGTTGACCTCTTCCACCAGACTGTTCCGCGCCACCTCCGTAGCCGGCAAAGTCACCCCGTAGGCACGCGCCAAACGAGCCGCGATCTCCACATCTTTCAGCATGTGTTTGACCGAAAAATGGGGATCGAAATCCCCGCCGATCATTAAGGGCAATTTCATTTTCAAGGTGCCGGAATTGCTTCCATTGCTTGCCATCGCCTCGACAAATTTCTCCAGTGGCAACCCAGAATTATGCACGAGCGCGAGCGCTTCCGCCGCTACCTGCACCGTCGCGGCAGTGATCATATTGGTCGCCACTTTGATCGTGGTTGCCTGGCCGATTTCCCCGATTTCGATGATCTCCTTGCTGCTCGCTTCCAGCACCGGACGCGCCCGGCGGTAAGCCGCCTCATCGCCGCCGATGTAATAAACCAGCTCGCCTTTTTCGGCTGCGAGCTTGCTTCCCGTGAATGGCGCATCGAGCAATTGAGCACCGCGCCGCTGCACGATTTCCGCCGCTGCCCGCATCGTCGCTGGCGCCACCGTGCAGTGCGCCATCACGATGTGATGGGCCTTGAAGGACGATTTCATTTGCTGCACGACCTGCAGGAGGGCTTCATCGTCGGCGACGAAAATCTGGATGAAATCGCAGAGTTCCGCGATTTCCGCGGGCGAGCCGACGAAGTTAGGGAACGGGCGCGGCGTGCGATTCCAGACAAAAGTGGAAAAACCGCGATGCCTCAGACATTTCGCCACGCGCTGGCCGATGATCCCCAGCCCAATGACTCCAACATTTTTTTCCGTGCGGCGCGACATTTACAACTTCCTCGTAACAAATCGCGAGAAGCCTCGCGCGCGCAATGTGAACTTCTTAACGGACGCCGAGCTGCGCGCGCAATTGGGCGACGGCCGCTGCGCGTTTCAGGTTGCCTAACGAAAGCTGAATTTCCGGCCGCGCCTGCTCGTAACTCAATTCGCCCGAGGGCTTCAGCTCCATCAATTGCACGATGTGGAATCCAAGATGCGAGCGAATTGGCGGACTCAATTCTCCGACTTGCAGCTTTTCAAGTTCCGCGATGAACTCCGGCGGCATCCGCGCGGCGGAAAAATAGCCAAGATCGCCTCCGTGCAAT
Source organism: uncultured Chthoniobacterales bacterium (assembly GCA_964236815.1). Lineage (GTDB taxonomy): Bacteria > Verrucomicrobiota > Verrucomicrobiia > Chthoniobacterales > UBA10450 > JACCTI01. Next base: position 22,079 of record CAXSFN010000050.1, on the reverse strand, counting down.
TTTGTAGCTTCGTCTTCGGAGGCTTCGGCGGCGAGCTGCTCGAATTTCTCTCCGGCCAGAATTCGTACCGCCAAACCCTGGATCGCGCTTTGCTTCGCCGCCATCACATCTGGCGCTGATCCATCAGGAGCCGCGAGGAAGATGTGCCGGGCGCGATAACGTTTCGGCAGCTCAAAGCGTTTGCCTCTGGTGTCGTAAACTCCACCTGCTTCCGCTTCCGTCACGATGATCGTGGACGCGATTTGTTTTTCGATGCGAAGCCGCTCATGCAAGTTTTCTTCAAGCTCGTGCCGCAAAGATGCTTCCGTTAAATGCGAAGAACGCATCGCGCTCGCGAACACATCGTCATCCGCAAATTGATCGCGGAGCAACGTCAGCTCGCGATCGATTTCGGCTGGCGCGACGATTTCGGCCTCAGCACGCTCGGTTTCATGCTGGACGAAGAAATAGCGATAAACGATTTCGCTTCCGCCAAAGCCCGCTCCCGCTGCCGTCAACAGCAGCAGGATGAAACGAAGTGCGCGCATCACTTCAGCGCCGACTCGACCAGATAACGAGTCGCGACCGAGCCGATAATCTGCAGGCTGTCCGCGCTAAGTTTGTCCATTGTATCTCCTGGCGTATGCCACGGTGGATAATCGAAATCGATCAGATCGATCACCGGAATTCCGACCGCGTTTAGGGGAGTGTGGTCGTCCAGGATTCCGCCGTCATAGGTGAATTGATTCCGCAGGCCGAGCGCTTCCGCGGCTGCGAAAATCCCGCGTGTAATTTCGCTCGGTGAATCCTTCGGCAGCGTGATCGTGAGTGAAATATCGCCAACCATGTCGAAGAGAATTCCGCCCCGGAATTGCTTGGCTTTGTCTTCGAAGGCGAGCCGGCGCGCAAAATAACGACTGCCGTAAAGACCATCGGTCTCGGTGAAGTTCACGTACGCTTCTTCACCGTCGAAGAAAACCAGCTGCACTTTCGCGGCCAGCTCCGGCTGCTTGACGAGGATGCGCGCCATTTCCAAGAGGACGCCGTTGCTCGAGCCGCCGTCATTCGCGCCGACAAATTTTGCGGTGTCGAATGTCTTGGTGTCGTAATGCGAGCAGAGCAAAAAGGTCGGCGGAGTTCCGCCGGGAAAAGTCGCAAGCAAATTCACGAACGTGACTGGTCCGCGTGGAGTTTGGTCGGTAAAGGTCTGCCGAACCACATGCCAGCCGAGACCCTCCAGCTGGCGGGAAAGGTAAACACGCGCCTTCTCGATCGCGTCGGTTCCCGGCGGTCGCGGTCCGCAATCCACCAGCTCCTGCACATGCAGCAGCGCCTTCTCGCCGGAAAATTCTTCCCAGAGTTTGCTCTTCGCTTGCCGGGTCTCTGTTCTGCTCGCCCCGTCGCAAGCCGCCAGGGCGAGGAAGCCTGCAGCGACAGTTAACCTAACGAGTCGTCTCATTTTTTTAAGAATGTCATCCTGAGCGCAGCGAAGGATCTCTGATTATTTCCGTGCACGTAACGCCGGTTCCCAGAATTAGCAGCGATTCCTCCACTGCACTCAGAATGACAAGATCACTCGTTAGGCAAACCGATCACGCTCAAGACGCGCTGGAGATCGTCATTGCCATAATATTCGATCTCGATTCGCCCGCGCTTCTCGCCGTGCTGCAGGACAACGTGCGTTCCGAGATATTGTTGCAGTCGATTCTGCAGATCTTCCAGCGTGGCCGAGCTGGCCGTGGCGCGCTCTGTTTTTTTTCGCCGCCGCCCCGTTCCGAGCTGGCGTCCGACCATCCGTTCCGCATCACGCACCGGTGAACTGCGGCGCAAAATTGTCTCCGCGACCGCGCGCTGTTCGTCGTGCGCTTTTAACCCCAGCAGCACCTTGGCGTGGCCGACGGAGAGCAAGCCCTGCACGACCCACATCTGCACCTGCTGATCGAGATCGAGCAGGCGCATCGAGTTGGCGACCGCAGCGCGACTGCGCCCAACTTTTTGCGCGATGTCTTCCTGTCGCATTCCGAATTCGCCCGCAAGGCGCGCGTAAGCTTGCGCTTCCTCGATCGGATTGAGATCGGCGCGCTGAATATTTTCGATCAACGAAAGTTCGAGCACTTCCAGATCGGTTGCCTCGCGCACAATCACGGGCGCTTCGGTAAGACCGATATCCTGCGAAGCGCGCCAGCGGCGTTCGCCAGCGATCAATTCGAAATGACCGTTCACCAGACGAACGAGGAGCGGTTGAATGACGCCGTGTTGCCGGATCGATTCTTTAAGCTCCTGCAACGCATCCGGCGTGAATTCCTTCCGCGGTTGCAACGGACTTGCGACGATTTTGGAGAGATTGATCTGCTGAATTTTCTCACCCGGCGCGATCGATGCCGTCACATCCGCAACTGGCGCCGGCCGCACGCCGATGAGAGCGCCGAGACCTTTGCCGAGAGCGGATTTTGCCATGCGCGGCAGGCTATCGGAAGGGTGGATGCTGCGCAACCGTGCGGGATAATCTAGCTGCCGCGCTACCGAGTTATCGGGGTATGCCTCAAGCTGTCATCCTGAGCGAAGCGAAGGATCTCTGACCATTTCGGGTCACCCAACGCGAAAACAGCGAGAGATCCTTCGCTTCGCTCAGGATGACATTGAAGAAGGCGCTCTAACTCCGAGCGGCTACGGCTGCGAATGCCTTTTTTCTCACTCGCGGTTCAACCCGCTGGAAAATCATCCAGACTCCTGCAAGCACGAGCGCACCGCCAACTAATGACCAAAGTGAAAATCGTTCGCCGCCGACGAACCACCCGAGCATAACCGCACCCGGCGGCGTGATCAGCGAAATGGTCTGCAATTTGTTTACCGGAATGCGCGGGAGCAGCCAGTAAAGAAGAATGAAAGTGAGCGCGGAGCCGATGATCGAAAGATAGAGCAGGCAACCAATCGCCAGCCCGGTCCAGTGAAAGTGCAGCGGATTGCCCTCAAGAAAAATGCCTAACGAGAGCAAAGGCGCCGCGCCGCAAATCATTTGCCAAGCCGCCAGCATGGCGGGCGCGATCTGAAGCTTGCGCCGCTTCAGCAGAACGGTCGAGAAAGCCGCGCCCGCTCCGCCAAGGGAAATCCCAAGCCCGCCCCAGAAAGCGAGCATGCCGCCGTGCCCGAAAAGACGGCCGCAAATAAGCGCGACGCCACCTACCGCGAGTCCGGCCCCGGTGAGCTGCTGCCAACGCAGCGGTTCCTCGGGAATGAACCAGTGCGCGAAAAACATTCCGGTGACAGGAATGGTCGCTTGCAGAATTGCCGCCAAACCGGAGGAGACATGCAGCTCGCCCCAAAAGAGCAGGCCGTAATTGACCGCGAACATGGTCACGCCGGTGGCCACGATCAGCGTCCAATCCGCGCGCGACTTCGGCAGCAGTGGCACGCGCCCGGCCGAGACGGCGACCAGCACGACGAAAGCGATTAGAAATCTAAGGCCGGCAAAGGAAATGGGCGGGAGGTCGGCCAGCCCGAGTTTAATCGCGAGCCAAGTCGAGCTCCAGACTACGCAGAGGATCACGTAAGCCGCGACGATCTTCCATTTTTCTTCCAGCACAGACTTCACAGAGACCACAGAGGAAGAGGAAATTCCAGAAGCCTCTGCCGGCGCGCGCGTGACAAGTTAGTTCTCGGTTTCGAAGACGTGGCCGCAATCGAGGACAGTGATGTCGTCTTCGGAAAATCCTGAATCCGAACGGCCGGCTTTCCGCATCTCATCGGAAAGCCATGATCCAGGATTTCAAATTCGCTCTCCGGCAATTGCTCAAAGCGCCGGGATTCACCGCCATCGCCATCGTTACGCTCGCGCTCGCGATTGGCGTTAACGCCGCCATTTTTTCCCTGATCAATGGCGTGCTGCTCAAGCCGCTGGCGCTGGTCCGACCGCACGAAGTGGTAAATCTTTTCAGCGCGCGCCAGGGAGCGAGCAAGGATTACCGGCAGTTTTCGCTCAACGAATACATGGCGCTGCGCGCGAGCACCGATGTGTTTTCGGATGTGGCTGCGCTGCAATTCGCGCTCGCTGGTCTCGGCCGGGACGAGAGCATGCGCCGTTCGTTCGCCTTTCTGACTTCGGAGAATTTTTTCTCGCTCATGGGCGCGAAGCCGGTGATCGGGCGTTTTTATAACGCCGAGGAATCCCGGCCGAATGCGAACATTCCGGTGGTGGTTGTGAGTCACGGCTATTGGTTGCGCATGGGCGGCCGGCAGGATTTTGTCGGCAGCACACTCTTCATCAACGGCCAGCCCTTTACCGTCATCGGCGTGACGCCGGCGGGATTCAGCGGAGTCAGCGCCTTGCTTTCGCCGGATGTCTGGCTGCCGCTCGGAATTTATTCGCAGATTTCATCGGCCTTCAGCGACTCCAGCGCGCTGCAGGATTTGGCCCAGCCGAAAAATTACACGCTCAATGTCATCGGGCGTCTTGGTGCGGGATTGACTCTCGAGACGGTGAAATCGCGCCTGCCTGTTCTTTCGCAACGCATCACCGCGGTGCAGCCGCCAGACTCCGCCGGCCCGCGTGAGCTGCAGGTCCACGAACCGTCGCGCTTCAGTCTCAGCACCACCCCGTCGGATGAAGGCCCGGTCGCGCTCATGGGCGTGCTGATGATGTCGATGGCCGCGGCGGTTTTGCTGATCGCATGTTTGAATCTCGCCAACATGCTGCTCGCGCGCGGCACCGCGCGGGCCAAGGAGATGGCCATCCGTCTCGCGCTCGGCTCCTCGCGCTGGCGCATTATTCGCCAACTCTTATGTGAAGGATTGCTGCTCGCCCTGGCCGGCGGCGTTTTTGGATTACTCGTTAGTCTGTGGAGCAATGGCCTGCTTGTCCGTTCCCTCGGCGCGCTCTTCGGCTCGATGAGTTTCTCGATCGCGATCCCGATCAAACCGGATGCGCTGGTCCTTGGCGTGACCTTTCTCTTCTGTCTGCTCGCGACTTTGCTCTTCAGCCTGGGCCCGGCCTTGAAAGCGACGAAAGCGGATCTGGTCAACGATTTGAAACAACAGGTCGGCGAACCTGCACACCTCGGCCGGCTTAATCGCTTCTTCGCCGGTCGGCAATTGCTGGTGATGGCGCAGATTTCTCTCTCGCTCATGCTGCTCTTTGGGGCCGGGCTCTTTCTGCGCGGTGCGCTCAAAGCCAGCGGCGTAAATCTCGGCTTCGAGCATCGCGACAACATCGTGACCGAGATGGATTTCACTCTCGCCAATACCGAGGAAGCGGCCGCGAAGCGTTTCATGTTCGCCGCGGTGCAACGCGCGCGCGAGCTGCCGGGGGTGCGCGCCGCCGCCATCTCCAACATGGTTCCCTACGGAAATTTGACCAACACCAAGCGCGTGATGCCGGCGAGTGAAGCGATCGCCGCGCAAGCCGATCCGAACTCACCCACCCAAGGCGTGAACGGTCTCTACACTTCGGTCACGACCGGATACTTCGACGCGATCGGCGTGCGGTTGTTGCGTGGACGCGATTTCTCCCAGGTTGAAGTGGAGAACAAGGAGACGCCGAAAGTTGCGATCGTGGATGAAAACATGGCGAAGAAACTTTTCCCAAATACGGATGCGCTCGGCCAGCGTATCAAAGGCACGAACCCGTCGCCCGACGGTTCGAGCGGCGAAATGGAAATCGTCGGCATCGTTAGCCCGCATCGTCATGAGACGCTTTCACAGGACATTCCGAAGCGGCTTTTCGTCCCGCTCGCGCAAGTTTATTCCGGCGGCGTTTACCTTCACGTCCGCATGCAATCGGCCGATCGCGGCGCGGTGATCGCGATGTTGCCGGTGCTGCGTCAGACTTTCCGGAAGGTCGATCCCGACCTGCCGATTTTGCGCATGCTGCCGTTCAGCGACCTGATCGAAAAAGATGTGGGTCTCTGGATCGTCCGACTGGGTGCGATCATGTTCGGTGTCTTCGGTGGAATCGCATTGCTGCTCGCGGTCGTGGGAGTCTACGCGGTCAAGGCTTACGCGGTCGCTCGGCGCACCCGTGAGATCGGCATCCGGATGGCGCTTGGTGCGCATCCGCGTGATGTCTTCGTGCTGATTATGAAACAAGGCGCATTGCAGACCGCATTCGCGGTTGCGATTGGTTTGCTGCTCGCGCTCGCCGCCGGTCGCGTGCTTGCGCAGATGCTCTATCAGGTCAGTCCGGCCGACCCGATTGCATTGATCGTCTCGTCCGCCTTGCTCGCCATCGCCGCGTTACTCGCGTGCTTTTTTCCGGCGCGAAAAGCAACGCGAGTGAGCCCGATGACCGCGTTGCGAACGGAGTAGTTAGGTTTTCTTCGCGGCGATGTACTTGTTGACCTGCTGCTCGAGAATTTCGAGCGGCAGCGCGCCATTCTTTAAGACCACGTCGTGGAATTCGCGTTGATCGAATTTTGCTCCCAGCTCCTGCTGCGAACGGGTGCGCAGCTCGCGAATTTTTAGCATTCCAACTTTATACGCGCAGGCTTGTCCGGGATTGACGATGTAACGCTCGATCTCGGCCGTGACCTCTTTCTCGCCCATGCCGGTCTTTTCCAGCATGTAGGCGATGGCTTGTTCGCGTGTCCATCGCTGCGCGTGAATACCGGTATCGACCACTAGCCGGACCGCGCGAAAAAGTTCCGCCTGCAATCGCCCGAGATCACCGAACGGATCGCCCTCGTACCAACCGGCATCTTTCGCGAGCCATTCGGTGTAAAGCGCCCAGCCTTCCACATAGGAGGTGAACGGGATCAGTTTTCGAAATTGCGGCAGCCCCTTTAATTCTTGCGCGGTCGAGATTTGAAAATGATGGCCGGGCACACCTTCGTGATAGGCCAGCGTCGGCATGGTCCAGCGCGCCAGCTCATTCATGTCGCGCAGGTTGCTGTAAAAAATTCCGGGTCGCGAATGGTCAAGCGCCGCTCCCTCATAGTAGGCGCCGGGCGCAGTTTTTTCCTTAAACTCCGGCACGCGCCGCACTTCGATTTTCGCCTTCGGGATGGTAGAGAAAAGCTGCTTTGATTTCTCCAGCGCTTGATCGATCAGGCGAGTGTATTCCGCCAAGCCGGCGGCGCGGCCGGCGTCATCGTTCGGATAAAGGAAGCGCGGATCTTTCCCTAACGCGACCAGCGACGGACCAATTGGCTGCCCGGCAAAACCATTCGCATCGAGAATCGCGCGCATCTCCGCTTCGATCCTTTCCACCTCCGAAACGCCGAGGGCGTGGATCTCGGTCGGATTCAAAGTGGTGGTGGTGTTCTCCCGCAGCATGTGCGCGTAAAACGCTTCGCCATCCGGCAATTTCCAAACCCCATCGTCGGTCGTCGTTTTCGGTAAGAGCTCGGTGAAATAGTCGATCAACTTTTGATAAGCTGGATAAACTTTCCCGCGGATTTCGGTTTCGACCCGGCTTTGAAAATCCGAGCGCTGCTGCTCGTTTAGTTTGTCGATTTTCGCGACGCGCGTCTTGAAGGAGGTGGCAAGAATGTTTTCCGCCGGCGCTTGCCCGACGAATTCCGTCATTTCCTTCAGCACTTTTTCCACCACGAAACGCGGTGGCGTGATTCCCTTCTGCTCGCGCAGTTTCAAACCTTCCAGGGTCTGATCGAACTTGAGCGGCAAGGCGTCGAGCCGCTTAAGGTAATACTCGCAGTCACGCGGCGCGAGCAGGCGATGCGTGTTCGCCATGAAAGATGGGAACTGATTCTGGACCCCGAAGAGCTGATTCACCGGATAGTTGTGCCATTGATATTTTTCGCCCTCGACCTGGACCGCGAGGAACCAGTCGAGCACCGCGGTGGACAAGCGCTGCGATTCATTCTGTTTCTCCAGCGGATATTGGCGAAGCTGCTCGAGATTTTTGCGGGTGCGATCCGCCTGCGCCTGCTGATGCGCGGGGGATTCGTCGCTCAGTTTGCCGTTATGACCTGTGATCCCGAATTGCTCGACCAGGCCTAACGAGGAAAGCAGCTCTGGTTCTTCGAAGAGAACTTCCACGAAAACCTTCTCGTAAAAAACATTCAGGCTCCAGGGGCGAAACCAGATGGCGTTAACTGCCAGCACCGCCACGACCAGGAGGACGATGCCGACGATGGCGAGAAGCCATTTCAGAATGCGCTTAAACATGGCTCAGAGAATCGAAATCGTGAGCCGCCGGTCAAACCAAACTTTCGCCTCAGATGGTCGTGCCCGTATCGCCGCGCGTGGTGATAACGAGCTGGCCATCTTCAAGCGTGATCGTTTTCACGTTTCTCCAAAAAATGGAGGCGCCCTTTTTCTCGAGGGAATCGCGAAAGCTGGAGCTGAAGCTGTGATTGAAACTTCGCGTGAACGAGCTGAGAAATCCGCCAGAGAACTGGTGCCCATTTGCTTCGATCCACTCCGGATTGAAGACGAACTCGTCATCCTCGTAGGAAAAACCGAAACGCGCGCTGCCGTTGAACCAGCGATTTCGCGCCCAGGGGATTTGCAGCGAAGCGATCGAGACGCTCATCTCGAGCGTCGCGGTGGAGTCGACAATCTCGACCCGCAGTCGTCCCCGCTTGTCCGCGAAATCCGGACTACGCGCGATCAGGGCGTTTAGATCCGCGGCAGTGAAAGCGACGGTGGTGGCGTGACCGCTGCGAAGCGCGCCCTGGAATTGTTGCAGCTTCGCATCGGCCGCGGTGTATTCCGCATCGCTCGGGACCGTCATTGTGATCTCGATTGACTGATCGGCCGTGAACATGCCGACCGCCTTGGCGAAGAAAAACCAGCAACAAGCGAGGAGCAGGACCAATACGAAGGCGGCAATCGCAAAGAGGCTCATGCAACCGCCAGCGAAACATCCGCAACCGGAAGGCTTCGGCGGAGGGACGATGAACTGCGGCGCGGGCGCAGGTTGTTGGGGTGGAATGGAGGCGGGCGGTACGGGCGGCGGTGTATCCACAGCGCAGAGATAGCTGCTCGTTAGCCGGAGCGGCAAGCCATTCCATTGAGGAGCGACATGCAATCGAATAGTATCGTTTGTGCTTCGCCTGAATCCTGACGCCTTCGCCGAAGCAAATTGCGAGATCGCGTTCGATAATCTGACCCGGCAGTTCTACGCGACTGACCTTGCTCACCGGTCGAAAAGGCGACGCCAAGCCCGTCACGTGCATCGAAGACATGGCGGCGCGGCCAGAGCAATTGCCCGCGTATGTCGCGGGTCTGGGCGCAATTATCGAACCGCTTGGCGTCGAGGTTTGTTACCACGGTCACGCCGCCACCGGCCTCCTGCATGTGCGCCCGGTTCTCGATCTGCATAGCGCGGTCGATCTGAAAAATTCCGCCATATCTCTGATGACGTGGCCGCGCTCGTTCGGCAATTCAAAGGCTCGCTCGCAGCCGAACACGGCGTCGGGATCGCGCGGACCGAATACATGCCGGAGCAGTTGGGCGATCACTTGTTAGGCGTGATGCGCCAGATCAAACAAACTTTCGATCCGAAGAGTGTTTCAGTCCCGGGAAAATTTTACCCGACGGCCGGTTCAAGATCGACACCCTGCTTCGTCTGGGCGCGGGCTACGAGTTGAAGCTGCCCTTCAAGCCGAACTCGCCTTCGCCTTCAAGGACGAATCGTTTGTCCGCAATCTCGAGCAATGCAACGGCTGCGGCGGCTGCTGCAAAGATGCGCCCACGATGTGCCCGACTTTTCTCGCCACCGGCGAGGAATACATGTCCACGCGCGGTCGCGCGAATGCGATCCGCGCCGCGCTTGAGCTGCGCGCTGGATCTCATGCTCCCTTGCGCGCGCTGGAGATGGAGGAGGCGCTGAGCAACTGCCTTTCCTGCAAAGCCTGCACCACGGAATGCCCCTCGAACCTTAATCTCGCTTTGCTCAAAGCGGAGATCCTTTACGCGCGGCATCGTCGCGATGGATTGCCTTTGCGCGAATGAATCCTGAGCAGTGTGGACTTGTTAGGCAAACTTGGCTGCCTCACGCCGCAGTTAGCGAATGCTGCGTTGGAGGCGCCGCTCATCCGGAATCTTATGTCGAGAACGCTCGGCATTTTTGCGCGAAGACCGCTGCCGCATTATGCCCGGCAACGTTTCGACGAATGGTTCGCGCAATGCGCTGTAGCCGGGGTCGGTGACCCCGGCCGGGATAAGACCCGGTCACACGCCAGAGCAGCGGGGCGCGCCGACCCCGGCTGCAAGCGACGTGGTCGCGTCATTCTCTGGGACGATACCTTTGTGCGTTACCACGAGCCGCATATCGGCATCGCTGCGGTAACTGTTTTGGCGTCGTTAGGCTTTGAAGTCTCGTTGCTCAAAAATCGAAAATGCTGCGGGCGGCCGGCGTTTAGCCAGGGAAACTTGGATGAAGCGCAGCGTCTCGGAGAACATAATCTCGCGCTTCTATGTGCAGACGATCCCGCGGTGCCGGTCGTTTTTCTGGAGCCGTCCTGTTACTCGATGTTCGTCGAAGATTATCGCGAATTGATTTAGCCGATTCACCGATCGGGGCTCGCCGCGCGGTATTGTTCGAGCGTTTTGTGGAAGACATTCTCGCGCGCGAGCCGCAGGCCTTGCGCTTCAAGGAGAGGGAAACGGCCGTCGCGATTCACGCGCATTGTCACGCCAAAGCGCTGATGAAACCGGGCTTCATGGCCACGCTGGCGCGCAGAATTCCTGGAGCGCAGGTTGCGTTGCTCGAGACCGGATGTTGCGGAATGGCGGGAGCGTTCGGCGCGCTCGATTCGAAATATGATCTTTCCCTGCGGGTTGCCGGACCACTCGTTAGGCAGATATCTTTCCAGCCTAACGAGACAACGATCGTCGCCTGCGGGACAAGCTTCCGGCATTAGATCGAGCATCTCACCCCGGTGAAGCCTAAACACATGGCGGAGTTATTGGCGGAGGCGCTGGCATAAGGCCCGCCTCGTTAAATTGTCATCCTGAGCGTAGCGAAGGATCTCTGACTGTCTCAGCCCACCGAGCGCGGAAATATCCAGAGATGTTTCGCTACGCTCAACATGACAGGTTTTGAGATGAGTCCGAGCCTCAGAACGAAATCTTCATCCCAAGATTCTTGACCAGGAACGAAAGCTGATCGGTCACGTCCTCGATTTGTTTCGAGGTCGGTTTGCCTGCGCCGTGACCGGCTCGCGTTTCGATACGAATCAAGGTCGGCGCGTCCCCAGCCTGCGCTTCCTGCAGCGTGGCCGCGAACTTGAAACTGTGCCCAGGAAAAACCCGGTCGTCGTGATCCGCAGTCGTGATCATGGTGGGCGGATACTTGGTTCCCTTTTTAATATTATGCAGCGGCGAATATTTGTAGATCGCAGCAAATTCTTCTGCGTTATCGGACGATCCATAATCGGAAGCCCAAGCCCAGCCGATGGTGAACTTCTGGAAGCGCAGCATGTCCATCACACCGACGACCGGCAGCGTCGCGCCCCAAAGATCGGGCCGCTGCGTCAGGCACGCACCGATCAATAGTCCGCCGTTACTGCGGCCATTGATCGCGAGCTTCGGGGTCGAAGTATATTTGTTCGCGATCAACCATTCCCCGGCGGCGATGAAATCATCGAAGACGTTTTGCTTGCGCAATTTCGTTCCGGCCAGATGCCATTCTTCTCCATACTCGCCGCCGCCGCGCAGGTTTGCGACCGCATAAACTCCGCCCATTTGCAGCCAGACCGCGGTCGATGGCGTGAAGACCGGCGTCGAAGAAGCGTCGAAACCGCCATAGGCATAAAGGAGCGTCGGGTTATTGCCGTCCTTCTTCAGCCCTTTGCGATAAGTGAGAAACATCGGCACCCGCGTGCCGTCTTTGCTTTGATAAAAGACCTGCTCGGTTGAGTAATCTTCGGATTTGAAATCGACCTTCGGGCGGAAGAGGACGGTGCTCTTACCGCTCGTTAGGTCGCAGCGGAAGACGGTCGGCGGCTCCGTGTAACTGACGTAATTGTAAAACGTCTCGGTCTCCTTGCGCTTGCCTGTGAAACCGCTGGCCGTGCCCAGACCGGGAAGCGCGATTTCGCCCGCTGCTTTCCCTGAAAGCTCAAAGAGCCTGACGAGTGAATGCGCGTCCTTCAGATAGTTCGCGATGAAGCGATCGCCAGCCACGCTGGCGCCATTCAGCTTTTCTTCCGCTTCCGGAACGAGCTCTTTGATCTCAGCCGGTGCGGTCGTGTCGATCGCAATGATGCGGCCGCGCGGAGCGCTCAGATTTGTCTGGAACCAAAAGACCGAGCCTTCGTGATCGAGGAAATCGTACTGCGCGTCCTGCTTGTTCAGCAGCTCCACCACCTTCGAATCCGGCGCGCGCAGGTCCTTGTAGAAAATCTGATTCTTTGGATCGGTCCCGTGCGAAACATTGATGAGGAGGTAGGCGCCATCATGTGTCACTTCGGGGTTGAAGAGCCAATCCTTGTGATCCGGCCGCTCGTAGATGAGCGGATCTTCCGACTGCCGCGTGCCGATTTTATGAAAGTAAAGTTTGTGATCGTAGTTCGCGGCCTTCAGTTCTTCACCACTCGGCTCGGCGTAGCGGCTGTAGAAAAATCCGCTGCCGTCATGGGTCCAGGCGGCGCCGGAAAATTTGCTCCACTTCACGTCGTCATCGGTGTCCTTTCCGGTCGCGACATCGCGCACCTTCCACTCCTGCCAATCCGAGCCGGCGACCGCGAGACCGTAAGCGAGCAGCTTACCGTCATCGGTGACCGAGAGGCCGCTTAGAGCAGTAGTGCCATCTTTTGAAAGGGTGTTCGGGTCGAGCAAGGCCCGTGGTTCACCCGGCAGTTCTGTGCCGCTGTAAAGCACGCTTTGATTTTGCAGGCCGGTATTCTTCGCGAAAAAATAACGCCCGCCTTCATGAAAGGGCACCCCGTACTTCTCGTAGTCCCAGAGCTTGGTCAGGCGCTGGTTGATTCCTTTTCGCTCCGGAATGCTTTCGAGATAACCGAAGGTGAGTTTGTTTTCTGCCTCGATCCATTTCCGGCTTTCTTCCGAGTCGGCGTTCTCCAGCGGGCGGTAGGGATCGGCCACTTTTGTTCCATGATAATCGTCCGTCTGCTCGCTCTTCGGCGCGGGCGGATAGTCGAAAGGCTTTGCAGGTTCCTTCGCCAAAGCCAACACAGGAACGGCAAAAAAAATTGCGAGCGGCAGGAAGCGTTTCATTGTTCTGTTGCCATAACCTCGATCACCAAGAGGGGCAATTGTCCCGGTCATCTTCACGGCGAAATTCTCCCGCCGCTTTCCTTGCGCGCGTTGCGTCCCCCGCGAGATTGGCCGCCCTCGATGCTCACGATTTCCCAAGTCACGAAAGCCTTTGGCGGGCGGACTCTTTTTCAGGATGCGTCGCTCCAGGTGAATCGCGGCGATCGGATCGGATTAGTGGGACCGAACGGTGCGGGCAAATCCACCCTCTTCTCACTTATTCTGGACGAAGCTTCACCGGACGAAGGCAAAATCTCGTTGGAGAAATCGGCCACGGTCGGATTTCTTCCGCAGGAAAATGCGCCGGCCAGCGACGAGACCGTGCTCGAACTGGCCTGCGGAAAAATTGCAGGGCATGAGCTCGATTGGGAAACTGAGCCGAAAGCAAAACGCATCCTGCACGGCCTCGCTTTCCGCGAAACGGATTTCGATCGGCCCGCCAAAACCATGAGCGGCGGCTGGGTCATGCGCGCGCATCTGGCGCGCTTGCTCGTGCAGGAGCCGGATTTACTCCTGCTCGATGAGCCGACCAATCATCTCGATCTCGAGTCGTTGGTCTGGTTTCAGGAATACCTGAAGAATTATTCCGGCGCGATTTTGATGATCTCGCACGATCGCGAATTCCTCAATCAGCTCGTCGGCTCGATCGTGGAGATCGCACATCGCCAGCTCAATCGTTACCGCGGGACGTGGGATAACTACATTGAACAGAAGGCGGCACGCGAAGAGCAGCAGCTGTCGGCGTACAAGAATCAGCAGAAAGAAATCGCCTCACTGCAAGCATTTGCGGATCGCTTTCGAGCCAAGGCGAGCAAGGCTTCACAAGCGCAAAGCAAGCTGAAGCAGATCGACCGGATGGAAAAAATCGAAGCGCCGCTCGCGCGCGAAAAGACGGTGCATTTTCGTTTTCCGCAGCCGCCGCGAAGCGGCCATCGCGTTATCACCCTCAAAGATGTTCGGCACGCCTACGATGCCTTAGTCGTGTACGAGCAGTTAAATTTCGAAGCGGAACGAGGACAGCGCATGGTTTTGGTGGGACCGAACGGCGCGGGCAAATCCACCTTACTGAAACTTCTCGCCGGCACGCTCGAAGTGCAAAGCGGTACCCGCGATCTCGGACACAACGCGAAGGTTGGTTACTTCTCGCAATATCGAGTGGAGATGCTGACGCCGAGCATGACCGTGCTCGATACCGCGCGGGATATGCCAAATCCCGTCTCCGAGCAGGTCGCGCGAACTGTTCTCGGTTCGTTTCTTTTTCGCGGAGACGATGTTTTCAAAACCACTGGCGTGCTCAGCGGCGGCGAGAAGACGCGGCTCGCGCTTGTGAAGCTGTTGCTCGATCCGCCGAATCTTCTCCTGATGGATGAGCCGACCACGCATCTTGATGTCGGAAGCATCGACGCGCTCGTCGGGGCCCTCGCGCAATACGAAGGCACTCTCGTCTTCATTAGCCACGACGTTTATTTCATCCGCGAGGTGGCGAAGACGGTCCTGCACATCAATGCCGGACAACTGACGCCCTATGCAGGCAACTACGATTATTATCTGGAAAAATCGCGCGCCACTTCGGCGCGGTCCGCCCTAACGAGTAGTGGGAAATTGCAAAACGCGCAGCCGGCGGCAAACGGGGAGCATGAAATCGTACCCGCTGAAGCGCGTCCTTCCGGCCTGCGCGAAACGCGTGAGCAACGCCGGGCCGATGCGGAGCAGCGGAAGGCGGAAGCGAAAACGAAACGCGATCGCGAGAAGCGGGTGCGCGAGCTCGAGATGCATATTCTTTCGCTCGAAGGCCGGCAGCGTGAACTGACCGCCGATCTGGAAAAGCCCGAGACCTACGAGACGGGCGGGAACGCGATGGAACTCAACCGCGAGCTTCTCGCCCTGAGCGGAGAACTGGCGCGCACGACGGCGGAATGGGAAGCGCTCGCCGAGGCGGGCGTCCCGGTCGTTTGATCGCGTAGAGCGGGCGCGGCGTCTGCTTTGGCAATGCGATTATGAGAACGCATTTGCTTTGCACATTGTTGATCCTTGCCGGCAACTGCTACGCCGCGGATTCCCTGACGAAAGATGCGGCTGGTCACGATCATCCGCTGCTGAAGCGCTACGAAGGCTCCGTTATCGTTGCTTACAGCGAGAAAGAATTTTCCGATTACAAACTTGTCCTCGGCCGGGCGCTCAATCCTTCCGCGGAAGCGAGCGGCGGCAAACGCGTCGAGAAAGAGGAGACAATCGAAGGCAGGATCACACGCCTTACTTATTTCGCGCCGAAAGGCCGCTCGCTGCTCGAGGTTTTTCGGAATTACGAAAATGAGCTGAAGGCGAAAAATGCGGAGGTGCTCTTCACCGGCTCCGGCCCCGAAGAGCTTGGCTACACTTTCGGGATGCTGCCGCAATATGATGGATTAGATGGCCAGCTCTTCGGCTACAGCCACGCCACGGCGCGCTACGGCGCTTACAAAATCGGCGCGAGTTACGCAGTAATTTACGCGGCCGAATTCGAAAACGGCCTGACCAAACATCCAATCGAGAAAGGCCAAACCGCGGTACAGGTGGACGTGATCGAGAGCAAACCGATGCAGGAAAAAATGGTGACGATCGATGCGAGTGAGATGGACAAACAGATCGCCGCGATGGGCAAGGTCGCGCTCTATGGAATCTATTTCGACACCAATAAAACCGAGATCAAACCGGAATCGGAAATTGCTTTAGTGGAAATCGCGAAGCTGCTCGGCCAGCGTCCCGATTTAAATGTGCTCGTCGTCGGACACACCGATTCGGTCGGCGGTTTCGAGAGCAATCGCACGCTTTCACAGCGGCGCGCCGACGCGATCGTAGCCGCGCTCATCTCCAAGCACAGAATTTTGGCGAAACGTCTTTTTCCGGTCGGCGTTTCGTTTGCCGCGCCGGTTGCGACCAACAGCAGCGACGAAGGGCGGGCGAAAAATCGCCGCGTCGAACTCGTCGAAATGCCGTCGGCAAAATAAAATCTTCCGGAAGATACGCTTCCGCTTGTTCCCGGCGAAAATAGGGTTTCCCGTCCGGCCTCCGACGCCGGATTGCGAAGGCTACTTCTCGAACACTTTTTTGATGTCGCCGACTTTGTCGCGGATGGCGCCACCAACTTTATTAACCGTTCCGCGATCTTCCATCTCGGGATTGTTGGTCGCGCGCCCGACCTTTTCCTGGACTTTGCCTTTCACTTTATCGGTCTGCCCTGCGATTTTGTCTTTTGTGCTCGATTTCATATAAACGAATCGCGAGCCCGCCGGCCAGAGGTTGCCAGAAGTTCAATGCAGATGGCCAAAGAGGAGCGCGATGTAGAGCGCGAAAACCACGGCAAGCGCGAGCGTGAGAACTTTGTGAAGCCACTCCCGCTGGATCAGCGTCGCGCTCAAGGCCATGACCCCGAAAATAATGTGAAAGATCAAGTTGCGGCGATCCGGCCATTCGCCGGAAAGGACGAGATCCTTGGCCACGCTGACGATGACGCTTGCTAACGCGATGGCAAAAAACCAGCGGCGCTGCGCGAAATAATGAGCGCGCAGATCGATCACTTCGCCCGCGTTGATTTCAGGCAAAACCAGGCCGGCCAGCATGTAGAGCACGACCATTTGCAAAAGCACGACCGCGAAACCCGCGAAGTTCCAATCGTGATGAGTGCGAAGGCCGAACGAGGCCCACCACGTTTGCGCCGCGATCAGAAGGAGCAGAAAAGCCCAGAGGAGCGAGGGCCAGTAGAGACGCACGCGTTGGCGCGCCTGAAGCAAGCTGCGGAAGCCGCTCAGGATCTCGGTGACCGCGAGCCCGAGAATGATCGAGAGGAGAACGGAGAGATAACTGAATTCGTCCATGCGAAAATCAGGAAGCGTGCGCCGGCGGGATAGGATCCAACGTGCCGGGCGCGACCCACGGGCCGCAGCGGCAGAGACGTTTGATCGTGAGCCAAAGGCCGCGGGGAAATCCGTGGGTTTGCACGGCGTCGAGCGAATATTGCGAGCAGGTGGGAATGTAACGGCAGCGCACAAACGACCTGGTCATCGGCCTAACGAGTAATCGATAAGGCTGGATCACCGCGCGTTCATAAAGGCGGACCGAAGACTGCGCTTGGGCTGGTCTCGTCCAATCAAAGATCGCTCCGGCCAGCAATGTGGCCGCGGCACCTATGGCAATCCACCGACGGCCGCGTCTAAGGGATGGCAGCTCCGGCATTCGTCCTCTTAGAGAGGCGTCTGCGGTCCGGAGGGCGGCGGGATGATCTTTTCTTTTGGACGCATCAGAAGATAGATGATCAAACCGAGCAACCCGGTGAAGACGGTGAGCACGGTGAGCAGCATCGCGTTTTCCATTCCGCGGCTTCTCGCATCTTTGTAAACCCAGACCGCGAGCGCGATTTGAATTCCGAGCGCGACAATGACGACGATGCAGGTGCATCCGAGACCCATGAAACCGGCGGCGGCGCCGGCCGCGTCGTTGTTCGTCGTCTCCTGCGCGAAAAGATTCGCGCAAAAGAAGAGAGAGGAAAAGACCGCCAGCAGGACTCGCTTCATGGGCTTGTCACTAGGGATTTCTGCACGTCGAGTCAATTTGTATGTGCGCGCCAGAGGAGCCGTTTCTCCAGCAGGAGAGCTTTCCCGAAATCGGCATACGGGCTGCTAGAAGGAGCGTATATGAAATTTTATCCGCGTCTCGTCCAGGCGGCCTTCGGCGCCCTCGCTCTTTTTTCCCTGGCTCTTCCGCAATCTGCCCGTGCTGGAGATGAAGAATACACCTTCAAGGTGCACAACACGCAGAAGGAGACGATCAAGAAACTGCTCGCCTCGGAAGACGGCAAAGACTACGGCTTTTTCGATATCGGTTCCGGAATCAAAGCCGGTGAAACTGCGAAGCTGGTCTGGGCCAAATCGACCAACTCCGGTGAATGCACGCAATATTTCAAAGCGGTATTTTCCGATGGTGAAGAATCGAAAGCGGTCAAATTCGACTTCTGCGAAGACGATCTAGAGCTGGAGTTTTAATCACTCGTTAGGCTAGCGCGCGAACCGAACCGCCGGTTAGAATGCTCGGCGGCGTTAACTGTCTTTGAACCAGGTTACAACGGAGCGCGGTTCGTTCTCCTGCATGTAAGCGGAGTGGGAAGCGAAGGTCGTCATCGTCATCGATTTCTCTTTGCAGCTCAGACCGATCGTCTTGCCGGAAAAAGCGTTCACCGGGCCAGACGCGGTGATCATTAACTCAAAAGTTTGCCCTTCAGTGGCCCGGGTGACGTCGCGATAAGGAACCGGTTTGTCGTTCGCGAATTGCAATGTTGTCCGGGTCACGACAAGGGTTTCACCGCGTCCGTTCGACCACTCGCCAAGATAAGGAACCGGCTCGGCGCCCATCACCACCGTCAACGCGACTAACGAAAGCGCGAAGAGAGCGCTGCGCATTTACGCTCTCCGATAAGCTGTGACCTGCCCATCCGGGTCTGTCATTTCCAGCGCATCAGGTTTGATCACAGCGGAGAACGAAAGCTCCTCAGGCACTCCATCGAGCTTGATCTTCAGCTTTGCGCCCTCCAGAGAATAGCGTCCGCGAATCTCTCCGTCGGCGATCTTTTCGAGCACCGTTCCGTCCGCGCGGAACTCCGTCGTATCGCTCCCACTTGGCTCCTTCCAACGGCCGATAATTGAAGGAGCAGGAGCAGTCTTTGCGGCGGGCTTGGCGGACGGAGGAGCGGGCGGCCGGGAAGGCGGCGGCGGCGGTGACGGGGTGCTCGATCCGAATCCAAAAAACTTTTTCATCTCTGATCAGCAAAGCGCTCCGCGAGGTGAGGTCAAATCTCTGGTTATGATCTGACCCGTGCGCGCTCTGGAATGAGTGACCGCGGACGCAAACGACCCGCCAGAGGAATCTTGAACCACGCAGGCGTCGCATGTTGTTTGCCCGATGTTGAAGGGGCTCGAGGTCAACCTGGTCGTCCCCGATCTCTGGCAGCAGGAAGCGGTACGCGCTTTGCGCGAAGGCAAAGATGTCGTGGTGCAGGCGCCGACCGGTTCGGGCAAGACATACATCTTCGAGCTGCTCTATTCGTCGCTGAAAGGGCAGGCAATTTTCACCGTGCCGACGCGCGCGCTCGCGAATGACAAGCTCGCGGAATGGCGCGCGCGCGGGTGGGATGTCGGCATCGCCACCGGCGATCTTGCCCTGAACACGAATGCGAAAGTCGTGGTCGCGACTTTGGAAACGCAACGCACCCGTTTTCTCCGCCGCGATGGGCCGCAGCTTCTGGTCGTGGATGAATACCAAATGATCGGCGACCCGGTCCGGGGCGTTCATTACGAGCTCGCTCTGGCGCTCGCTCCGCCGCACACGCAATTGCTTCTGCTCAGCGGCAGCGTCGGAAATCCAGCGGATATCGTTGCGTGGCTGCGCCGGATCGGGCGCGATGCGGTTCTGATTTCGCATCACGAGCGTCCGGTTCCGTTGGAGGAAATCGATCTGCGCAATCTTTCCGATTCGCAATTTGTGCAGTCGAAAAATTTCTGGCCGCGGATGGCCGGCCGCGCCTTGCGCGCGGAGCTGGCGCCCGTTCTTATTTTTGCGCCGCGCCGGAATGCGAGTGAAGAAATGGCGCAGGCGATCGCCTCCGCAATGGCGCTCCGTGACCCGCTCCCGCTTTCAGCCGCGCAGGAAGCGCTGGCCGGCAAGCGGTTGGCAAAACTTCTGCGCAATCGCGTGGCCTATCATCACAGCGGGCTGAGCTACGCGGTGCGCGCGGGATTGATCGAGCCGCTCGCGAAAGCGGGCCAGCTCAATGTCGTCGTCGCCACGATGGGTCTCGCGGCCGGAATTAATTTCAGCATGCGCTCCGTCCTCATCACCGGCACGCGTTACATGGTGGGAAATTTCGAACGCCACGTGCAGCCGGATGAGCTCCTCCAGATGTTCGGCCGCGCCGGCCGCCGCGGGCTCGATCAAACCGGATATGTCCTGATCGTGCCGGATATTCCGCGGCTGGGCGATGCGCGGCCGCGCCAACTGAAACGCGCCACGCAAGTGGATTGGCCGAGCTTGATCAGCGTGATGGCTGTCAGCGACCCCGGCTGCAACTCGCCCTTCGCCGCCGCGGTAAATTTGAGCCATTCGCTTTTCAGCACGCAAAAAGTTCCTCTTGGAGTCGAACACTCGTTAGGCGTGGGAGCGCGGCCCTGCGCTTTGTGGGTGGACGCGGAGCGGCAGCGATTCGTGAGGCGCCCAATCATGGAAATGCTTAACTCGGTCGGCGAATGGGAGCCGCATTCCGATTCTCAAATGGTCTCGTTAGGCCAGCTTCACGTCCTCGAAAAAGAACGCTGGATGCGCGCGCTCGCTCTGCCGCGCATGCTGGACGGCCATGGCTTCGGCAATCTCTGCAAGCTGCGAGAGCAGGGAATCTACGGACGCGAAATCCCGCTTGCGACCATCCTGGCGGATGAACAAGTCGCGCCGGTAAAATGGCTGCGCCGCCAGTTGAATGAAAAACTACTGACGCGCGCTGCGTTCGACGAAGGCGTGTTGCCGCGCATCGCGGACTTCGTGGCGGGTGCGCGGGTTTTCGAAGTCGTGACCCGGAACGGAACTATTTCGGCGCGAGTCGACTTTTCCGCGGTGGAAATTTCCGCATGCGTCGATTCGTTAGGCTGCGCCTTGCAAGCGCCGCCATTACGCGAAGCGATGCCGCTCGTTTGCCGCGGCTGCGACCAGCGCGAATACGATCTGACCGCGCCGATCGTGAATTCACCAGCTTACGCCTGGCGCAAACTCGGGCTCGTCCGGGAAGATGGCAGCCCAACGCAACGCGGCTTGATTTTCTCTTTTTTCCAGGGCGGAGAAGGTCTTGCGATTGCGGTCGCGCTGAAAGAGAAAACTTATCCGATCGCCGATCTCATTTTCGATCTGGCCAATATCCGCGGCGGCCCGCGTTTCGCTGGCGAAGATGCGCCGATGGGTGGACGGCTCGGTATTCTTTGCCAGCGAATTTACGAGCGCGCGGATTATCCCGGTTATCTCGAAATGGGCGTGCCGGCGCACTACGGCTCGGGTGCGTCCGAAGTCATCCGGGAAGTAATCGAGAACCCAGGCGCGAAATATCGCCTAACGAGTGATTCGCTGCGAGCTGGCGACATCGAACGCGCCCTGATGGAATGGCGCAGCCTGCTCCGGCACATTGTGCACGCGCCGGATTTGGAATGGGAGCGCTGGCGCGAATTAAAAGTTGCGGCGCAGCATTTCGTCGAGCACACGACCTCGCCCGCGCTCGCGGAATTCCCGCCTCTACTCGCGGCGCAACAACGGCGCGCGATCTGATCTTTACCACAGAGATCACAGAGGTTTGAAGGAATTGATTCCTCTGTGGTCTCTGTGTTCTCTGTGGTGGATAGGTCCTGATGGAAACTCAATCATCTGCGATTCCAGCCGCTCTCGGCTACCGCATGCCCGCGGAATGGGAACCGCACGCCACGACCTGGCTTTCGTGGCCGCGGCGCGAAGGGATTAGTTTTCCCGAGGCCTACGACCGCGTCATGCCGACGTTTCGCGAGATGGTGGCTGCGTTACTCACCTCCGAACCGGTTTGCATCAATGTCAGTAACGGCGCGCATGAAGCGGAAGTGCGCGAAGTCCTGAAGGACCTGCCGGCCGATCGTATTACCTACTTCGAGATCCCGACGAACGAGCCGTGGTGCCGCGATCACGGACCGATTTTTTTGACGCGCGCTGCAGCGCCGCAGCTCGCGATCGTCGATTGGGGCTTTAACGCTTGGGGCGGAAAGTATCCGCCGTTCGATTTCGATGACGCCGTTCCCACGCGCGTGGCTGAGACGCTGAATCTGCCGGTTTACAACGGCCCGATGATTCTGGAAGGCGGCTCGATCGAGGTGAATGGCGCGGGCGCGTTG
>CAXSFN010000049.1:0-28173 GCA_964236815.1 uncultured Chthoniobacterales bacterium | reverse complement strand
TCGAGATGTCGTTGGTGATGTGGTCGCCACCGACCGCGAGACAGCCGCTCTGTTTAACCGCGCCGTCGACATACAAAATATAATCAGTCGTTCCGCCGCCGATATCGATTACGAGCGCCCCGAGATTTTTCTGGTGCGGAGTCAGCACGACCTGCGCGGAAGCCAGCGCGTTGAAGACAACATCCTCGACTTCGAGCGGGAGCTCTTTCACGCAACGAATCGTGTTTTGGATTCGCGTCCGGACGCCGTGAATGATGTGGAAATCCGCTTCCAATCTTTCGCCGAGCATCCCGACCGGGTTCAGCACTCCGTCCTGCCCATCGACGTGATAATGCTGGATGATCGAATGCAGGAACGCGTTCTGCGATGGGATGCTGACCTCACGGGCGTTCAGCTTCACATCCTCGATGTCCTGCTCATCGATCTCATCGCGCTCTTCCGGCAGCGCGACCGAGCCGCGATTGCTGAAGCTCTGGATGTGCGCGCCGCTCACGCCCACGTAAACGCTGCGAATCATGACATCGCTGTTCGTTTCGGCATCGACGACTGCTTCGTGCACGCATTTCATCGCCGTCTCGAAATCGACGATCTCACCTTTGCGCACGCCACGCGACGGCGCCTGACCGACGCCGAGAATTTTGATCGTCCCATCCGGCCGGCCTTCGCCGACGACGACACAGATTTTCGAGGTCCCAATTTCCAATCCAACCATTAGATCGCTGCTAGCCATTGCCTTGATTCTTCCTCCCGCGTTCCACTGGAGCTGCTTTGCGAATCTTCGAGTCCGCTCTCGTTTTCGCTGCGCTCGTTTCGATTTTCATTCCCGGAGTGACCGGAGTTGCTTTCAAAATTTTCGGCTCTTCGCCATCGGGATCGATCGTCTCGTTGATGATCTCCGAAGGCAGTTTCGCGAACGTCACCGGCACGTTGTGCTGCACGAGCAAATTGACCGTTTCGAGCTCGTGCTTGTAATCGTCCGACCAAACCAAAAACTGCTCGAGCCGTTGCAACTGCGCTTCGAGATTGTCGAAGCCGAACGTGACCCGGGTGCGGTTCTTGTCCGTGACCAGCAGGCAATATCCCTTCGAGAGATCGATCTCCCGAATTTGAAAACGCGTTTGCATGAAGCTCCGCGTGCTCAGGCGCAGTAACTCGAGCGCGGCTTTTGCTTCGAAAAATTCGATCTGTTTACCAGCCTCGAGCATTTCCGTCGTGCAACCGGTGATGACCGGCAGACCGAGATATTCCGGCAGAAGCTTTTTCTCCTTCATGACCGCGCCGTGCGCGTCGACTAAAAAGGCCGCGTCCGCGCCGAATGGATCGCTCATCGTTTTCTCGGAAGTGATCCAGGCGACGGGTTTGCGCTCGACGATCTGAATGTTGATTTCGCCCGGCATGTTCCGGACGACCTGCACTTCATCGACCTGCGCGAGCTGCAGGAGTCGATCGTGCACACGAGCGAGATCGACGCTGAAGATATTCACGCCTTCGTGCAGCTCCGCGGTTTGCAGGATCTGCTCGCGCTGCAGTGTGCCGTCCGTCCGCACTTCGATTTTGCTTAAACGATAATCGGGATTCTCGAAGAAAAGCCGCCTGGCTCCGTAGCGCGCGCCGAAGATCAGAGCCGCCAGCGCGACCATGCTCAGCACCACTTTCGAGATAAAAACGAGAATACGCTTGTTCCGATATTGCGCCGCCTTGTGCGAGCGCACGCGCACATCCAGCAAATGTTGTTGCCGCCGCTGCCGCGTGTTCGAGACACGCTGGTTGCGCGCGCGCGGCCGTTCTTTCACCGCCCGGCTCACGCTTTCCTCCTTTGAGCGAGGGACAATTCGATGATGCGTGTGCAGAGCTCCGGATAGCTGATGCCGGTGGCCGCGGCCGCTTCCGGCAGGAGACTTGCCTCGGTCATTCCCGGAATGGTGTTGATCTCGAGCACGGTCGGCTCGCCTTCTTTCGGCAACATGACGTCGACGCGCGAATAAACTTTCAGGCCTAACGAGCGATGCGCTCGGAGTGCGAGACTCTGGATGGCGCGCGTTTCGTCTTCGGAAACTTTCGCCGGACACACGTGCTGCGCCGCGCCGCCCGCATTCGGATTCAGAAACGGATACTTGTTCGTGAAATCGTAAACGCCGCCCTTCGGAATAATCTCGATGATCGGCAGCGCCTGTTCGCCCAGAATTCCGATCGTGAGCTCGCGTGCGGGAATAAATCTTTCCACGAGCAAACGCGAATCGTACTCGGCTGCATCCTGCAAAGCTTTCGCCAATTCGCGTTCCTGCTTCACGATGTAGATCCCGACGGTCGAGCCCTGCTTCGGGGCCTTCAGCACGAACGGAAGCGGCAAGGTCGGACGTTGACCTGCGTTGATGACTTCCCATTCCGGAGTGGTCACGCCCGCAGCCTGGAATTTTTCCTTCGAGAGGATTTTATCGAAGGCGACACGGCTCTGATCGATTCCTTCGCCGGTGTAAGCCACGCCGCGATCTTCCAGGATTTGCTGCACCTGGCCGTCCTCACCGAAAGTTCCGTGCAGGGCGAGGAACGCGAGGTCGGTCTTGTCGGGCAATTCGAAGTCTGCGCCTCGAACATCCACCTCGGTCACTTCCGCGCCTAACGAGCGAAGAGCTTTCGCGACACCGGCGCCGGTCGCGAGCGAAACCTCGCGCTCGGAGCCCGGTCCGCCCTTCAAGACTGCGATATTTTTCGGAAGCGCGTTCATGCGAGAGAATGACAACTTTCGTTTCCGGGGAGCGCACGCTTGCAGCGTGCTGGTTGCGGCATTCTGCCGAGCGAACTTTCGATTTCGTCGGCGATAGCGCTAACCTCGCCCTCCAATAAAGTTCGTTGCGGCAGAATGCCGCAACCCGCACGCCACAGACGTGCGCTCCCCAGAGCCAGCATTTCCGCGCTCACGAATCCTCCCCCACGATTTGCACTTCGGTCTCCAATTCGATCCCGCGCTTTTCGCGCGCGATCGTGCGGATTTTTTCGATCAAACCCAGCATCTCGACTGCGGTGGCGCCGCCATCATTTACGATAAAATTCCCATGCACTTCGGAGACGCGCGCCTGTCCGACCGCACAATCTTTCAACCCAAGCTCGTCGACTAATTTTCCTGCCGGCGTCGCCGCGGGATTCTTGAAAATGCATCCGGCGCTGGAAGCTGCCGGCTGCGTTTTGCGCCGTTTCTGTTGCGACTCATCCAGACGCCGTGCGATTTCATCCTGCGGCGAAGATCGCGCCTGAAAAACCGCGGAGACCGCGTAGTTGCCGAAGAGCGAAGGAACCTGCCGATAATGGATTTCCAGTTCTGCGGTGGTTTTGACCTGCGCATTTCCATCGCCATCGAGAAAGCGCACGCTGGTGACGTTGTCGAAAGTCTGCGATCCCATCGCGCCGGCATTCATGCGTAAAGCGCCGCCGACTTCACCGGGGATTCCTTCCATCCATTCCAAGCCGCCCAGGCCTTCTGCCTTTCCGGCATACGCGACCTGTTTCAATTTCGCGCCCACGCCGGCCGTAATCGTGGTTCCGGAAACGACGATGCGCTCGAACTCGCCGCCACTTGGATGCACCACCACTCCGCGAATGCCGCCGTCGCGCACGAGAAGATTTGAGCCGCGACCGATGACAAAGAGCGAAAGATTTTCGCGATGCGCGAAGCGGATGATGTCGGCAAAAGCGCGTTCGTCGCGCGGCTCGACCCAATACTGCGCGGGTCCTCCCACGCGCAACGTGGTGTGTTTGGACATCGGTTCGTAAAGCCGCACCTCGCCGGCTTCGCCCACGATTTCCTGCAGCTTCTCGGCAATGACGAGATCAGCCGCGAGCAGAGAAAGTTGTTCGTGAATGTTGCCCGCGCCGAGGCTCAAAACCAAATCTCCGGCAGCGAGCGTGTTGCCGACATCGCAATGCAAACGCTCGATCCGCGGCTGATAAATCGCGGCCTTGTGCCCATGCGCGATCATCTCATCCACGATCGTTCCTCCACTCACACCGGGCAGTGGCGCCTCGCTCGCCGGATAGACGTCAGTAACAAAAACGCGATCGGCCCCATCGAAGGCGGCTCCGAATTCTTTTCGCAGCGCTTTCGTGCGCGAGTAGCGATGTGGTTGAAACATGGCCAGGACGCGATTGCGACCCGTCGAACGCGCGGTTGCAATCGTGGCGCGAATTTCCGTCGGATGATGCGCGTAATCGTCCACGAGCAGAAACCGCTCGCTCGCATATTTGATTTCGAAACGGCGGCGCGCGTGTTGGAAATGGCGGAGCGATGCGGCGATCTTTTCGAAGGGAATTCCGACCTCGGTTGCGAGCGCGATGACGCCGAGTGCGTTGCATACGTTGTGGCGGCCCGGAACGTTCAGGACCGCTTCGCCTAACTGTTGGCCGCGCCGGAAGACGCAGAAGACTGAGGCAAAATCCTTCAGCTCGATTTCCGCGCCGCGGTAATCCGCCCCCTCCGCGAAGCCGTAGGAAATTGCGCGCGCAGCTTGCCCGCAAAGCCGCTTCGCATTCGGATCGTCGGCGCAGTAAAAAACGTGGCCGGTCGTTTGTTCAAGCAGTTGACCGAAGACTTTTTCGATCGCCGCGAGGTCCGCGTAAAAATCGAGATGCTCTTCCTCGATGTTGAGGATGAGCGCGTGTTCCGGATGGAAGTAACGCAGCGTGCCGTCGCTCTCATCACCTTCCGCGACGAAATATTCGCCGCGCTTATCCCAATGCGCGTTCGTGCCGAGGAGAGGAATTTCCGCGCCGACATAATGCGAGGGATGCAATCCGCCTTCGCGAAAAACGTGCGCGCTCATCGCGGAGGTTGTCGTTTTGCCGTGCATGCCCGCGACGACGATGCCGCGCTTACCCAGCATGATGGCAGCGAGCGCTTCGGCCCGGCGCAGCGTTTGTTTTCCCGACGCGCGCGCGGCAGCCAGGATCGGATTCGCCTCTTTGATTGCAGACGAATAAACAACGATTTCAGCATCGCTCGCATCTTCAGCGCGATGCGTTTGATGAAAGCGAAGGCCGAGCCGCTGCAATCGCGTTGTCTCCAACGAACCAACGCGATCCGACCCACTAACTTCGTGTCCCAGCTCGAGCAAAAGGGCAGCGATGCCGCTCATTCCGCTCCCCGCCACGCCGATGAGATGAATGCGATGCCGCTCCCGCGTTAGTTGCTGCTGGAGATCGGCGACCTGCTTCATCATTGCGCGTACTTCTCCATCGTTTGCGCGACCAGATCGGCGGCGTTTTTCGGCGCGAGTCGGCGGCAATTTTCCGACATGCGCAGCAGCCGGGCGGGATCGCCTAACAAGTCCTGAATTTTGCGCGCCAGCATCTCACCGGAGAGATCGGCCTCGCGCAGCAGGACCGCGGCTTCAGCCTTGGTAAAAATCTCGGCGTTGCGCGTTTGATGATCCTCACTCGCATACGGAAACGGAATCAAAAGCGAAGGAAGCGCGAACATCGCCAGCTCGGAAAGGCTGGCCGCTCCGGAGCGTGTGATCGCAAAATCGGCCGCGCTGTAAACCTCTTCCATGGTGTGATGGAAGGCCGCGACGTAGGCGGGAATTTTTTCGCGCTGATAGTTGTCAGCCACGAGCCGTTCGTCGCGCGCGCCGGCCAAGTGAATCATCTGCAGCGACTGATTTTGCAACGAGGGCAGGGCCTTGATGATGGCCTGATTAATTCCGGTCGCGCCCTGACTGCCGCCCATGACGAGCAACGTCCGCCGATCCGGGTTCAGCCCGAGTTTTTGCAGGGCCGCGGCACGATCGATCCGTTTCAGCTCGGTGCGAATCGGCGTGCCGGTGACCTCAGTGCGCACCTTCGGGAAAAATTGCGCGCATTCTTTGAACCCAAGCAAAACGGCGCGGACCATTCGCGCCGTCATTCGATTCGCTTTGCCGGGGATGGCGTTGGATTCGTGGATAAAAGTGGGAACTCCACGCATGCGTCCCGCCATGATCGGCGCGGTCGAAGTAAAACCGCCCATGCCAAGAACGGCGTGCGGATTGAAGCTCCGGTAGATGCGGCGGCATTGCGCCAGGCTCTCGTTGAAGCGTTGCATGAAGCGTACGATCGCGGGCGAGAAGGGCGAAGGCAGACCGATGGTCGGGAGTTTTTCGAAACGAAATTCCGAGTGACTGGAAAGAGCGAGCGCATCGATTTCCTTCTCCGAGACGAAGAGCATGACTTCGTGTCCGCGGGCGCGCAGGACCTCCGCGACCGCGAGTCCCGGGAACAAATGACCGCCAGTTCCTCCACATGCGATGACGGCGTTCATAAGCGTGTGGTAGCGAACGCTGGGGAGCGCACGCTTGGAGCGTGCTGGCAAAGGCATTCTGCCGAGCGAACTTTTCTTGTGACCGCGCCTAACGAGTAATCGATATTTCCCGGGAAAGTTCGTTGCGGCAGAATGCCGCAACCAGCACGGCACAGCCGCGCGCTCCCCGGAAGACCTTGGAAAATCATTCGGTCCATCTCAGATTCTCGGTGTCGCGCGCACTTGCATGGTCGAGCGGCGTTTGTTCACGGCAGGTTCGAGCACGCCCTGCCGATAAATACTTAGAAGCAAGCCGATGCCGAAAAGAGACGCGGCCAGATTTGATCCGCCGTAACTGATGAAAGGCAATGGCAACCCCTTGTTAGGCAAGAGCGAGGTAGTAACGCCGATGTTGACCGCGGCTTGCAGCGTAAGCAGGCCGAGAATGCCGGTGCCAAGCAATAAGCCGAACCGATCTTTCGCGTGGAGCGCGATCATCGTTCCGCAAATGATGATGACAACGAACAAGAAGATGACGAGCAGGCTTACGCGCAGCCCGAGTTCTTCCCCGATCATCGGGAAGATGAAATCGGTGTGGGCGTAGGGCAGGTAGAGCATTTTCTGCCGGCCGTTACCGAGGCCGAGGCCTTCGATGCCGCCGCTGCCCCAGGCAATCAACGCCTGCATCTGCTGCAGACCGGCATCTTGTTTGTATTTCTCGGGATCCATGAAGGCCGTCAGCCGCGCCATCCGCTCCGGCATAGTGGTCGCGACAAAAATAATCGCGCTCACCCCGATCATGGAAAGAACGCCGAGGAGCGCCGCGTTCGTGCCGGCCACGAACATCATGACGAACGCGGTCCCGCCGATCAGCGCGGTCGTGCCGAGATCGACTTCACTCACGATGAGCGCGAGCAAAAGCGCGACGATACCGAGCGGGAGAATGAATCCCTGCAGGATGCGCCCGCTCGCTTTTTCATAACGCGAAAACCAATAGGCGAGAAAGAAAACGGCGGCGATTTTTGCGATTTCGGAGGGCTGAAAAGTCAGCCCGTGGAATCCGACCCAGCGGCGGGAGCCGTTGATGCGTTGTCCGATGTGGGGGACGAAACACAACACTAAGGTAACGAAGGCAAGCGTGAACCAGATCCACCAAGTACGGGCCCAGATGTGGTAATCGACGCAGGCCGCGATGCCGCAAACCACGAGACCAACGCCGAGCCAGCCTGCCTGGCGTTTTACAAAAAAGTAAACGTCGCCGTGACTGTCGCGCGCGAAAGCACTCGTGCTGAAAAGCATGACGATGCCAATCACGAGCATGCCGAGGACAGCGAGAAAAAGGAAATAGGCGCTCTTACGATGCATGGGCTGTAAAAGGCACATGGCGGTGCGCAAAAATTCCGGGGAGCACAGGCTGCCAGCCTGTTCCGTCCGGCAGCTTGCCGGGCGGGTGCGCGCCGAGCCCAAAGAGAAACGGTCCGTTTTCCGTTCCGTCACGCCGCCCAGCAGTTTTCGGCATGCTGCCGAAAACAACAGGCGGGCAGCCTGTGCTCGCCGGAATTATCGCGACCACGTTTTCTTTTGTCATCGCGCTGCTCATTACTCGTTAGACTTTTTCGGTTTCGCCTTCGGGCTCGGCACGATGAGCCTCTGCCCGATCTGTAATTTGCGCGGATCGTCGATGTGATTGACCGCAAGCAACTCGCTCTCGGAGACCTTGAGCTTCTTCGCGATCTTCACTGGGTTATCGCCTTTCGCCACGACGTATGAATTTCCGTTGTCGTTGCCGACGGGCAGCGCCCTGGGAATTTTCGCGTCGTCTTTCGCGCTGGTTTTCGCCGCGCTGACCGGAGCAGGATTCGAAGCAGCCGGTTCTGTTTTCGCCGGCGAGGCGGCCACGCTGGCGAGCGCAGCGGCTGGACTGGCTGCAGGTTTCGCCGAAGGGAAAGCACCTTGCCGGCTCTTGACTGTGTTGAAAGCGATGATGCCTGCGACTGCGACAACGTGCAGGACGAGAACGATGAGCAACGCGCGCGAGAGCTTCATGTTCGGCTCCGACATCTCTTCGTGATCCATCTCATCGGCGCCGGCAAAGCGCCGTGCCGCGGTGCTGGCGCGCAGTTTTTTTCGTAAGGTAAACGTGGGAATTTTCATGGCGTCATTTCTGCAGCTTGTGCACGAGGGCACGGAATTGATCGCCGCGATCGGCGTAACTCTTGAACATGTCGAAGGAGGAGGTGCCGGGAGAAAAGAGAACGGTCTCGCCTGGTTGCGCGATCTGGTGCGCGCGCTCGACCGCGTCGGCTAAGGAATGCGCGATCTGGCAGGGAATCGCGCCGCTCCAGTCGCGCTGAATACGATCGGCCATCTCACCGATCAAAATTGTGGCGCGGACTTTTTGGCTAACGAGTGCCTTGAGCGTGTCGAAAGCAAAGCCTTTGTCCTTTCCCCCGGCGATGAGCACGATCGGTTTCGATTGGGCGAGAAGCGCTTTCTCCACCGCATCCAGATTCGTGGCCTTGGAATCATTGATGTATCCGACACCATCGAGCTCGCGGACAAACTCGAGACGATGCGGGCGTGGTTCGTATTGGCAGAGCGGTGGGACCATCTCCGCGAAGGAAAGGCCGCGCGCCAGACCAACCGCAAGCGTGGCCATGAGGTTCTCGAGATTGTGCGAGCCGCGCAGTTTGGTCTCGGCCAGTCGGAGAACAGGCAACCCTCGATAAACGATCGCGCCTTCGGCCAGACGAAAATCAGCCCGGTCGTCGTAGGCGCTGAAGGTGACGGTGCGCGCCGCCAGTGACGGCAATTCCTCAGCGGCGTTTACAACCGCGACGTTTTCCGCGGTCTGGTAATCGAAGATGCGAAGCTTGGCGGCGCGATATTCGCCTAACGAGCGATAGCGGTCGAGATGGTCGGGCGCGAAGTTGAGCCAGACCGCGATTTCCGGTTGGAAGGTTGAGATCGTCTCGAGTTGAAACGAGCTCACTTCCACCGTGAGGATATCGAGGTCGCGACCTTCGCGGGCGACTTCGCTGAGTGGTTTCCCAATGTTGCCGCAGGCGATCGTGCGCTGGCCGCAGGCGTTCAGCATTTGCGCGAGCAACTCGGTCGTGGTGGTCTTGCCGTTCGTGCCGGTGACGGCCACGACCGGCAAGCCGCAAGAGCGCCAACCGAGCTCCAGCTCGCCAATCATCTCCACGCCGCGCCCGGAAAAATTTTGCGCGAGGGGCGAGATCGGATCGATGCCGGGACTGAGCACGACCATTTCGTAATGCGCGGCATTACCCTCCGCTTCCGGACCGCAAATCACTTCGATCTTGCGAGCGCGCAAACCGTCGATCGTGGTCTTGAGAATGGTTTTCTCTTCCGCGCTATCGAGCACGGTCACGGTCGCGCCCTCGTCTTTGAGCAAATGCGCGGCCGCGGTCCCGCTGAGGCCCGCTCCCAGAACTGCAACTTTTCGATCGGTATAGCGCACGATTGGTTATCTCAATTTCAGAGTCGCGAGCCCGAGAAGCGCGCAGATCGCAGACGCGATCCAAAAGCGCACGATGACGGTATTTTCCTTCCAACCGCTCAGCTCGAAATGATGATGAATTGGCGACATGAGGAAGATGCGTTTGCCGGTCATCTTGAAACTCAGCACCTGTAGAATGACCGAGACCGCCTCGAGCACGAAGACGCCGCCGACCACGACAAGAAGCAGCTCTTGTTTGCAACAAATCGCGACCACGCCGATCAATCCGCCGATCGCGAGCGAGCCGGTATCCCCCATGAAAACTTTCGCGGGATGACAATTGAACCAGAGAAAACCGAGGCCCGCGCCGACGAGCGCCGAACAGACTACAGTCAGCTCGCCGGTGAAGGGATAGAACGGGACCTGGAGATACTCGGCGATTTTGAAATTGCCGGCCGCGTAGGCGAGGAGCGCATAGGCGAAGGCGACGGTGATCGTGCAACCGATGGCTAGACCATCCAGACCGTCGGTGAGATTGACCGCGTTAGAGGCGCCGGCGATGACGATGGCGAAAAAGAGGAATGTGAAAAAGCCCATGTTCGCGATCACGGGCATTTTAAAGAATGGCAGGTAAAGGGTGCGCGCCTGCACTTCGAGCAAAGGACTCGTGAGGAAAAGCGCGGTGGCCACGCCGGCGACCACGAGCTGGACGAGCAATTTTATTTTACCACTGATGCCCTCGGATTTTTTCTTGGTGACTTTGAGGTAGTCGTCGGCAAATCCAAGCGCGCCCAGGATGAACATGGCGAAAAGCGCGAGCCAGACGAAGCGGCCTTTATCGAGATCGACCCGTGCCCAAAGGACGGACGAAATAAAAACGGCGCTGATAATGAGAACGCCACCCATGGTCGGGACGCCGGCTTTGCCGCCGTGCAATTCGGCCAGGCGATGAACTTCCGCAGCGGTGCGAATCGGTTGCCCGATTTTGAGCGAGATTAATTTCCGGATGATGAAATTTCCGAAGAGAATCGAGATGGTGAAAGCGGTGATCGCGGCCGCGACGGAGCGGAAGGTGACGTAAGTAAAGACGTTGAAGGCGCCGACGTCGTTACTCAGCAGATGGAGGTAATACATCATGGCCCGGCCCCGATCGCTTGCTGGCTAAACGCTTCCAAAACGCGCTCCGTTCGCGCGGCGCGGCTTCCTTTCACGAGAACTAGATCGCCAGGCAATGTTCTTTCGGCGAGAAGCTCGGCCGCTTCCTCCGCGCTCGTAACATTCGTCGCTTCATCGAGACCGGAAGATTTTGCGGCCTCCGAAATTTTCGCCGCCAGATCGCCGATTGTGATCAGTTGATCGATGCGCAACGCCGCGGCCATCTCCCCTACTTCAGCGTGACCGCGATTTTCCTGCGGGCCTAGTTCTCCCATGTGACCGAGGACCGCGACGCGACGACCGTCGGTCTCGAGCTCGACCAGCGTACGTAAGGCCGCCTTCATCGATTCGGGATTCGCGTTGTAGCTGTCGTCGAGAAATTGAACGCCTAAAATTTCGCGCCGTTGCAGGCGAGCTTTTGTCAGTGGAGTCGAGGCGAGACCGGCGGCCGCTTCTTCAATCGAGACTCCGAAAGCACGCGCGGCCGCCACCGCGAGAATCGCGTTTTGCACCATGTGTAAACCGGGCACGGGAAGTTGCGCGCGGCAACGATGCGCGCCTTCCATGATGGTGAACTCCGAGCCATTCGCGGTCTGACTGATCGCTTCCGCGCGGACCGCTCCGCTCTGTGTTCCAGCGAAAATAACCTTTGCATTCGTCCGGCCCGCAATCGCTTCGCTGAAAGGATCGTCGGCGTTCAGAATCAGGGTGCCCTCCGCGGAAAGAGCGGCAGCGAGCGCGCCTTTTTCTTCCGCAATCGCTTCGCGCGAACCCATGAATTCGAGATGGGCGATGCCGATGTTCGTGATGACGGCGGCATCGGGCGCGGCGAGACGAGCGAGCATCGCGATTTCGCCGGGATGATTCATGCCGAGTTCCCAAACGCCGATTTCGTCCTGCTGCGTTGCTTCCAGAATGGTTCGCGGCAAACCGACGTGATTGTTGAAATTGCCTTCCGTCTTGGTGACGCGGAAGCGTTGGGCGAGCGCGGCGGCAAGGAAATCTTTCGTGCTGGTTTTGCCGTTGCTGCCGGTAATAGCGACAACCTTTAAGGGAAGCGATTGGCGATAGGCGGCCGCAATGTTTTGGTAGGCGAGGAGTGTGTGGGGGACGCGAATGAGCGCGAAAATTTTCGGCACGTTGCCATTCCAATTCTCCTCGACCAATGCGCCGATCGCACCGCGAGTCGCGGTTTGTTCGACGAATTTGTGCCCGTCAAAATTCTCTCCGCGGATCGGAACGAAGAAGTCGTTAGGCTGAATCGTGCGCGAGTCGGTGCTGAGGCGAGTGATCTTCGCGTTGCCAGAACCGCTGGAAAGTTTTCCGCCGGCGAATTCCGCCAGTTGAGAAAGAGAAAGCGCGTCCATTTTGCCTAACGAGTCGAAGAAAGATTCTGGGGAGCGCGCGCTTCTAGCGTGCTGGTCGAGGCATTTTGCCGAGACGAACTTTTCGTTATGCGGAATTTCCTCGAAGGCGCGCGCGACTCGGAAAGTTCGTTCCCGCAGAATGCGGAAACCAGCACGCCACAGGCGTGCGCTCCCCAGAGTCCTTCGTTCGTCCGCTGCATCAAAATTCCACCGGGTTGTTTTCCAGGGCGCGTTTCGCGATTTGAATGTCGTCGAATGGGATCGTGTGATCGGCGAACTCCTGGTAGGTCTCGTGCCCTTTTCCCGCGATCAGAACGATGTCGCGCGGTTGCGCCAGGGCGATGGCGCGCGCAATAGCTTCGGTGCGATCTGCGATTTTTTCATAACGATCGGAACGAAAACCTTTTTCGACTTCGGCGATGATCGCATCGGGATCTTCTTTCCGCGGGTTGTCCGAAGTGATGATACTGAAGTCGGCGTTCTCATCCGCCGCGCGTGCCATCAACGGCCGCTTTTGACGATCGCGATCGCCCCCACAACCGAAGACGACGATGAGCTTACGCGGCGATAACTCGCGCGCGGTTTTCAAAACATTAAGCAACGCATCCGGCGTGTGAGCGTAATCGACGAAGACCTGAAATTGCCGCTTCGCTTCGACCGCTTCCAGGCGTCCCGGGACTTGCGGCGATTTCGCGAGACTGAGGACCGCGTCGCGCACGCTAATACCGAGACTATGCGCGGCGGCGAGAGCGGCGAGTGAGTTCGCGACATTGAAGCGCCCGATCAAAGGCACGCGCACCAGATAACTTTTGCCGCGCGCATCGAGCTGATACGACGTGCCGGAAAATTCCGGCCGATAATTCGAGGCGCGGAAATCCGCGCGCGCGCTCATGCCGTAGGTGACGACCGGAAAATCTTTCTCCAATCGCTCAAGCAATCTTTCGCCATAGCGATCGTCGATGTTCACGATCGCGATCGCCTTTTTCTTCGTGGGCTGTTTCGCCAGATCGGTGAAGAGCTTGAGCTTCGACTCGAAGTAGTTCTCCATCGTGCCATGAAAATCGAGATGGTCCTGCGTGAGATTGGTGAAGACGGCCACGTCCCACTCGAGACCACGCACGCGATCCTGCGCGATCGCGTGCGACGACACTTCCATGGCCGCGGCTTTGCAGCCGGCGTTGACCATTTGCGCGAGCAGCTCCTGGACTTCAAGCGCTTCCGGCGTGGTGCGGACCGCGGGCAAAATGCGATCCGCGATTTCGTAGCGGACCGTGCCGATGAGTCCGCAACGCGTGCCGGCTTTTTCGCAAATGTGTTTGATCAGGAACGTCGTGGTGGTCTTCCCGTTCGTCCCGGTAACGGCCGCCATCTTGAGACGGCGCGTGGGACGTTGATAAAAATTCGCGGCCAGATCGGCCAGAGCGCTCCGCGTATTTTCCAGCTGGACCCAGGTGGCGGGGGATTGGTCGGCCTCGCGCTCGGCCACGATCACGGCGGCGCCTTTCTCGATCGCCTGGGCGATGAAGGCATGGCCGTCGCTTTTTTCACCGCGAAGTGCGACGAACATGGAATTCCTCTGCGCTCGCCGCGAGTCATACGCGATGCTTTCCACGTCGCGATCAGCCGGGCCGACGATGGCGCGCGGGGAAAGGCCGGCGAGGAGAGTTTTGAGCTGCATGGGGTGTTGGAAAACGGACGGGCGCTCAACGGCGTGCAGGATTGGTTTGGGCGACCTGCCCCACCGCGACCGCTTTCCTAATTTCCTCATGCGGCTCAAGATCGAGATAACGCGCGGCCTTCTCGGCGATGCGCGAAAAAATCGGACCGGCGATTTTGCCGCCGTAATTTTCCTCGCGCGTCTTTGTGTGCGGATCGTCCAGGACGACAAGGCCGACGAATTCCGGACGTTCCGCGGGCAAATAACCTGAGAACGAAACCACGGTCTTTTGCGAATCATAGCCGCCCTTGGGATCGAGCTTCTGCGCAGTGCCGGTCTTGCCCGCAATGGTGAAACCCTGCACCGCCGCGCCTGCTGCCGTCCCGCGATCACTCACGACGCCGCGCAATGCATTCCCCACCTGCGCCGCAGTCTGGGGTGAAATCACCTGACGCACGACCGTCGGCGAAAAGGTCGCAACCGTTTTGCCATCCGCATCGGTGATCGATTTTACGATGCGGGGCGTAATCAACTTCCCGCCGTTTGCGATCGCCGCCATCGCCAGCGTCATCTGCAAGGGTGTGACAGCGACTTCGTGCCCCATCGGAATGCGCGTGATGGAAATCTTATTCCAGGAACGCGGCGGTGCGATCGCTCCCGGAATCTCGCCCGGCAATTCGATGCCGGTCCGTTCGCCGAATCCGAAGCGGCGGATGTATTCGTAAAATTTCTCCTCTCCGACAGAGAGCGCGAGCTTGGCCGCGCCGATGTTGCTCGAGTGCACAAGAATGTCCTGCACTGAAAGTTCGCCATAGCCGCTGCCATGATCGTGCAGAAGCCGTCCGCCATAACTCCAGACACCATTCTCGCAATTGATGATGGAGTCGGGCTGCACTTTGCGTTCGTTCAACGCCGTCGCGGCGGTTACGATCTTAAAGGTCGAGCCCGGCTCCATCTGGTCGATGATGGCGCGATTTTTCATCTGCTCCGGTTTCGCTTCCGCGCGTCTATTGAGATCGAAATTCGGACGGTTCGCCATGGCCAGGATTTCGCCCGACTCCGGCCGCATCAGGATGATGGTGGCTTTCTGCGGAGTGTATTCGCGCATCGCATCGTCGATCTCGTTTTCGACGATGTTCTGCAAATTCAGATCGACGGTGAGATGCACCTGATAGCCGTCGCGCGGCGCAACCTCCTGGCCGCGATAAGCGACCAGCTCCCGCCCGACCCGATCGCGTTCGATCACGCGCCAGCCGTTTTCGCCGCGAAGATATTGCTCCATCGAGCCTTCGATCCCCTGGATTCCGCGGTGGTCGAAATCAGTGAACCCGACGACGTGACAAAGCATGGAGCCGTTCGGATAAATGCGCGTGGAGCTGTGCTCGAAGACGATGCAACGCCGCTCTTTGACCGCCTCGAGTTTTTGCCGCAACTCCGCGGTGACTTCGAGGGGAACTTCCCGCTTCAGGACGATGTAGGGCTTGTTCTCGCCCAGCAGCGCAAGCACCGCGCCGCGATCCAAACGCAGCGTTTCCGCGAGGACGGTGGCGAGCGCATCACGATTCTTAATTAGAGTGGCATCCGCGACCACCGTCTCGTCAGGCACATTGTGCGCGAGGACCGCGCCGCCCGCATCCACGATGGAGCCGCGATCGGCGAAGATGGTTTGTTTGTCGCCGTGCTTTTCAGCCGCGAGCAGAGTGTACTCGGCGTGCTTGACGATCTGGAGATAGATCAGCCTGCAGGAAAAGAGGCTGAACAATCCCGTGAACGCGCAGCACACGAGCGCGCAACGGATCCGGGAATTCCACTTCATTTGCCGGCACGCTGGTTAACGACCGGTTGGATATCGTCTTCACCGCGCGCGGCGGTACGCACACTGAGACGCACGATGTTTTGTTCCGCGATCGACACCATCTTCAGGTAGCCTTCCTTCTGCCGCCGCTGCAGCGCGGGATAAGAGGTGAGCGCGGTAATTTGATCGGCCGCAATTTTACTGTCAGCGCGCAGACCAGTAAGCGTTTGCTCCAGTTTGTTTTTTTGTTTCCCGAGATCGTAGAGCTGCAGACTGAGGTAAACGTAAATCAGCCCGGTGACGGACAGGAACGCGGTGATGACGAGCCCGCGCGCGAGCGCCGGCGCGTTGATGGTGTTGAATTGTTTGCGGCGGGCGCGTTGCATTTAGATTTTTTCAGCGACGCGGAGCTTGGCGCTGCGCGAACGCGGGTTGGTGCGTTGTTCCTCTTCGCTGGGTTCGATCGGCTTCGATGTGATGAGGCGAAAGGCGTAATCGGGATTCGGTTTCGGCTCGGGCCATTCGGGGCGGTCGAGCGTTTCCCGGGCGCGATCACGGAAGAAATTTTTCACGATGCGATCTTCCAGCGAATGAAAGGTGATGACGGCGAAGCGCGCGCCGGATTCCAAACGATTCGTTAGGCCAAGCAGGCCTTCCGCGAGCGCGTTCAGCTCGTCGTTCACCTCCATCCGCAAGGCCTGGAAAACTTGCGTGGCCGGATGTTTGCGGCCGTGACGCCAGACAATCTTTTCGATCGCGCGAGCCAATTGCAACGTCTCGCGGAACGGTGTCGCCTTGCGCTGTTTGACCAGCTGGCTGGCGATGCGGCGCGAGGCTGGCTCTTCGCCCAGCGCACGAAAGAGATGGGTCAGTTCCTCTTCGCTGTAGGTGTTGATCACATCCGCTGCAGTCAGCTCGCGGCGCGGGTCCATCCGCATATCGAGCGGACCGTTGCGCATAACGCTGAAACCGCGCTCGGCGTTTTCGAGCTGACGCGACGAAACGCCGAGATCGAGCAACGCGCCCCCGAGCCCAACGATGCCGAGCTGATCGAGGACGCGTCCGGCCTCGCGAAAATTTGCCTGCCGCAAAGTGACGCGGCCGTTGAAACGCGCCAGCCGTTCGGCGGCGTGATCGATCGCGTCAGGGTCCTGATCGAGCGCGAGCACGTCCGCGCCGGTCTGTAAAATTGCTTCGCTGTGTCCGCCGCCGCCGCAGGTGCCATCCAAGACAAGCGATCCCGGCCGCGGTGCGAGCAGCTCGACCACTTCCTGGACGAGCACGGGACGATGATAAATGATGTCCTCCATTTCCTGCGCCTCCTCTTCGATCATGAGCGGACCGGTCGCGAACCAGATCGCGCGTTCAAAAAGCAGTGCGTTCATCGCTCGTTAGGCCATGCCCTAATGACCGACCATGTCTGCCACCCGCCGGACGGTCGGCTTTTCCGTCGGCTCGGTTTGCGCCCTCTTTTTCGTATTCCAAATCTCGAAGCTTCCGAGATTACCCATCAGCCGGACTTCGCCTTTCAAACCGGCCAGCTGGCAAAGCTCATCCGGGATGACGAGACGACCTTGTTTGTCGGAGAAGGCGTGTTTTGCGCTGGAATGGAGGTTCCGCAGATAAACCGTCCGATCGCGCGGGACGATATTAGGATTAGCTTTCACTTCCGCGCTCATGTTTGAAAATTCCGCGGGAACCATGACGCGGAGATATTCGTCATCCTTCCCCGGCGTGATGATGAACTCTTCGCCTTCACCTTTTTTGCCGTGCCGCCAGGTATAAGGAATGGTGATGCGGTTCTTGTCGTCGAGCGCGTTTGTGGAATCGCCGGCGTAGGAGATCTGAGTGTGCGAATTGAGTTGCATACGCCGGTGGAGAACTTTGCCATTCTAATCCACTTCGCCCCATTTCTAACCACCTCGCATGCCAGCGGTCAATATAAATTGCCGGTTTGCAGCTAATTTTCTCGACGCGTATTCTGTCTCGTGTCCGGACGCCTTTTCCCTCTGCTCCTCGTTTGCCTAACGAGTGGTTCCTTCGCGCTTCGAGCGCAGTTGCAGGATCGCGGCAGCGAGGACGCCATTCGGGTCACGGTAGCGGTGAACGAAGACGGCTCGCGCACCAGCTATCAATACGACCAGGCCAACCATAAAGCCGTCGCGACCACGACGAGCGCAAATGGCAAATCGATGGGCACGATTAAATATGTGCTCGATGATGCCGGGCGTTTTGCCGCGGGTGAGATTTACGATGCCGACGGTAAACTACGCTTCAAAGCGCGTTATAAATATGACGGCGCCGGCCGGTTGAGTGAAGAGACGCACCTTTCAAAAGATGATCTCGTCCAAAACCGCCTTGTTTACGCTTACGACATGGTTGGCAAGCAGACGGGCTACACGGTTTACGACGCGAATGGAAATGTCGTCGGTCAAACCACACCAGCGAAGCGAAACCCGCCCCCGCGAAAGAAATAGCGCCGCACGGAGCTTCATCCTGAGCGAAGCGAAGGATCTCGCGACGGTTCTTGATTGGCTCGCTTCAGACCGTAGATGACATCGCTCGGAAGCGGCGCGAAGACCAACGCCGCGATGCCAGCCCTGCGCGCCATCTCTTGCCTCGGGCGGAAAGCGAGCTAAGAAGAATTTCGCATGATCGATTACATCCAGAAGGGTGGCCTGCTTATGTGGCCCATTCTGGTTTGCAGCATCATTTCCATCGCTGTCTTTGCAGAACGGCTGCTCTATTTTCATCGCGCCTCGATTCACGTCGGCGAATTCCTGCAGGGCCTCTCCAATCTGATCACGCGCCGCAATTTCGCGGAAGCTTTGCACGAATCCGCCGGCACGCCCGGTCCGGTCGCCCGCGTCATCCACGCCGCCATCATCCGGCACGATTCGCCGCCTTCGGAGTTGCGCGAGATCGTGCAGGAAGCGGGACAACTCGAAGTGCCGAAGCTCGAAAGGTTTCTCGGCATTTTGCCCATGATCGCTTATCTCACGCCGCTGCTCGGCTTGCTCGGAACGGTCGCGGGAATGATCGATGCCTTTGGCACCATCTCCTCGAACGGCGGCTACGCGACCGTGACCGAACTTTCGACCGGCATCTATAAGAGCTTGCTCACGACTGCGGCCGGTCTGGTCGTCGCGACCCCGACTTTCGTTGCCTACAGCTACCTTTCGTCGCGCGTAAACACGATGATGCACGAGATGGAGCGCGCTGGAATCGAGGTTGTGCACATGTTGAGCGATCGCGCGCCAACTAGCGACATCATCACTTTCCAGCCTACCGCCGCGCTCGCTGGAGAACGCGATCGGCGGAGCGATCGCTAGCGCAATTTCTTACGCGCGCAGTTCATGAAACTCACGCGCACGAAGGTTTATAACTTCGGATGGCTGGGCCTCATTTCGATGATCGACCTTGTTTTTCTCCTCATTTTTTTCCTGCTCCTTAGCTCGAATTTTATCCTGCAACCGGGCGTCTCTGTTTCCCTCCCGCTGTCGCGCTTCAGTCTCGGACCACAGATCAATCCGCAAATCATCAGCATCACAGGAGGTCCGTCGCCGGCGGTCTATTTCCGCGACCAGAAAGTTTCGCTCGAACAATTGGGGCCGCTCCTCGATGCAGCGAAAAAGGAGAGCCGGCCAGTCATCATCAAGGCGGATCGCTTAACGCCCTATGAAGTCGTCGTTTCGGTGACAAACGCCGCACTCGAACACGGCATCGTTTCCGTTTCGCTGGCAAGCGCTCCGGCAAAATGAGGACCGTCATGCCGGCTGTCGAATACACTCCAATCTTCAATTGGAGTCAGCCGCGCAGCCGCAAGGTTTCGCTCCTCAGCTTCATCGCAGCGTCCGCACTCCTCCACGCGTTTTGTTTTTACATCTTCCAGATCATTTATCCGCCGACGATCGCCCTCCCGCCGACACCCGCGCGGGTGAATTTCATTACCGACGACTCGGAGCAAGGTCGCGTCCTTTTGCGCTGGATCGAAGCGGAAGATCCCGCCCTGACTTCAATGACGCAACGCGCGCCTGATTCGGCCAACTTCGCCTTGCCGAAAATCGAGCATGTCCCCTCCTATCTTTCGCGTCAGCCGGTCTTGAAACAATTACCGCCGCTGCCGCCGGCTCTCGATGTGCCCAGCTCGAATCCTCCCGCGCCGGTCGCGCTCGCCCATCGAAGCGCTCCCGAGATTCCTCTCGTAACGAAAACAGAAGTGACATTTGCCTTCGAGGCAGCGCAGGTCGGAAAACCGGTTTTCCCTGCGCAAGAATTCAGGGCCTCGAGCAAAGAACCGCCGCAAGCCGCGCAGTTCCATATTGCGATTAACGGACGCGGCGCAGTGCAGCATTGTTTCCTCGAAAATTCTTCCGGCGATCCGCAACTGGACGCGCAAGCTGCACGTTATTTACTGCGCGTCCGTTTCCCGGAAATCGGACAATCTGCAATCGAGAACGACCTGCTTTGGACGATAGCAACTTTAGAGTGGGGTAGCGACCTCGCGCCCCGCGCGCCCGAGACCGCCGCCCCTACCGCCGCGCCCAAGCCGTGATTCGCGTCAGCCTGGCCGCGCTCGTCACGATCTATCTGCTGGTTTTTCTTGCGGCGGTTTTTCTGCTCTGGATAGTGGGCGAGTGGAATCGCCGCCGGCGCGAACGCCGGGCGTTGCGTTATCGATTGCGTTGCGTGATTTGCGCTTTCGAGTTTGAAGATCGAACGCCCGCGTTGCTTCCGCGATGCCCACGTTGCGGCAGCCTGAACGAACGACTCAAACCAGACCAAATTTAACTTTATGGGAATGTGGATTGGCAGAAACCGCAAAGCGCGCGTCACCTATGGCTTCGACGAGATCGCGCTCGTGCCGGGTCGGATTACGATCAACCCCAACGAAGTCGATACCGCTTTCTGCATTCCGCGACGCGACGCCGATCCGATCGAGTTGAAAATCCCCGTCCTGGCGAGCGCGATGGACGGTGTGGTCGATGTGCGGTTTGCAATCGAGATGAGCAAGCTCGGCGGTCTCGCGGTTCTAAATCTCGAAGGCGTGCAAACGCGCTACAAAAATCCGCAGGAAGTGCTGCAGAAAATTGTCGAGACCGACAAATCGGAGATCACCGGCTTACTCCAGAAAATTTATCTCGAGCCGGTGCAGGAAGACCTGATCGCAGCCCGCATCAAGCAGATGAAAGATGCCGGTGCGATCGCGGCGGTAAGTTCCATTCCGCAGAAAGCCGAGCAGTTCGGGGCTATTGCGCAGGAAGCGGGCGCCGATGTTTTTGTCGTGCAAAGCACGGTCTCGACCGTGCGCCACATTTCGTCGGAATATAAGTCGTTAGGCTTGGAAAAATTTTGCCGCGAAATGC
Source organism: uncultured Chthoniobacterales bacterium (assembly GCA_964236815.1). Lineage (GTDB taxonomy): Bacteria > Verrucomicrobiota > Verrucomicrobiia > Chthoniobacterales > UBA10450 > JACCTI01. The sequence continues at coordinate 7,102 of CAXSFN010000049.1, read as the reverse complement.
GCATTCCGATCATTGTCGGAAATACGGTGGGCTACGACGTCACCTTCGAAATCATGGAATGCGGACCCGCCGCGGTTTTAATCGGCGTCGGGCCGGGCGCAGCCTGCACTTCACGCGGCGTCCTCGGCCTCGGGGTGCCGCAAGTTACGGCCACCGTGGATTGCGCCGCCGCGCGCGATGCTTATTTCAAAAAGACTTCGCGCTACGTTCCCATCATCACTGACGGCGGCATGAGCAAAGGCGGCGATGTTTGCAAAGCTCTCGCTTGCGGCGCGGACGCGGTCATGGTCGGCAGCGCCTTTGCGAAAGCTTACGAAGCCCCCGGGCACGGCTATCATTGGGGCATGGCGACACCGCACGCGAATCTCCCGCGCGGCACTCGCATCAAGGTTGGCGCGACTGGTTCGTTGAAACAGATCCTCTTTGGACCGGCGGAAGTGGATGACGGCAGCCAGAATCTCGTTGGCGCCATCACCACCTGCATGGGAAACGTGGGCGCGCGCGACATTCCGGAATTTCAGCAAACCGAAATCATCATCGCCCCTTCCATTAAAACAGAAGGCAAACTGTTCCAGACCGTCCAGAGTGTCGGCATGGGTACTCGTTAGGCACACCTCGTCATGAACACGGATCGCAGAGTTGTCATCACCGGGTTGGGCGTAGTCACGCCCGTCGGTAATGATGTTGCTACCTTCTGGGAAAATCTGAAGAACGGCGTTAGCGGCATTGGCCTGATAGACGCCTTCGATACCACTGGATTTGATTGCAAGATCGGCGGCCAGGTTCGTGGTTTCGATCCGAAGAATTATTTCAATAATCCGAAGGACGCGCGCCGCACCGATCGCTTCATCCAGCTCGCGATGGGCGCGGCGAAAATGGCCAAGGATGATAGCGGGCTCGATCTCGAGAAAGTGGATCGCGAACGCTTCGGCGTCATCGTCAGCAGCGGCATCGGAGGATTAAAAACGCTGGAAGATCAGCACAGCAATCTTCTCAACAAAGGCCCGACGCGGATGTCGCCTTTCACGATTCCGATGTTGATCAGCAACATGGCGAGCGGACTCATCTCGATGGAGTATGGACTACAGGGCCCGAACCTTTGCATCGTCACCGCTTGCGCCACTTCGAACAATGCGATCGGTGAATCGTGGCGCATGATTAAATTTGGCGACGCGGATGTCTTTCTCGCCGGCGGTTCCGAAGCCGCAATGGTGCCGATCGGGCTCGGGGCGTTCGCTTCCATGAAAGCCTTGAGCACGCGCAACGACGATCCGCCACGCGCTTCGCGTCCGTGGGATCGCGACCGCGATGGCTTCGTCATGGGCGAAGGCGCGGGCGTAGTCGTGGTGGAAGAGCTCGAGCACGCCAAAGCTCGCGGCGCGACAATTTACTGCGAGCTTCTCGGCTACGGCCTAACCGCGGACGCACATCACATGACCGCGCCTCCAGAAGACGGCGGCGGCGCGGCGCGCGCGATGCGGATTGCTTTGAATCACGCGGGGATATCTCCAGCCGAAGTCGACTACATCAATGCGCACGCCACCTCGACCGGGTTAGGCGATGTCGCCGAGACCAAAGCGATCAAGACGGTCTTCGGCGAACATGCGAAGACCGTTTCGATCAGTTCGACCAAATCGATGACCGGTCACTTGTTAGGCGGCGCGGGCGCGATCGAAATGGCGGCCTGCGCGCTGGCCATGCGCGACTCGGTTATTCCGCCCACAATTAATCTGGATAATCCAGACGAGGGTTGCGATCTCGATTACACACCGAAAGTCGCGAAGGAAAAAAAAGTGCGCGTCGCAGTGAACAATTCCTTCGGCTTCGGCGGGCACAACGCCACCCTCGTAGTGCGCGAGTTCGTGAAATAATCAGGGTGGCAGTCATAGACCGCCGAGCCCAATCAACCGTCTGCGAAAATCGGCGTCGATGTCACGTCAGAGGCATCGAAGGAAAATCCGTGTCCCTCTGGCGATGAGGAAAGATTTTTTAGGATCTCGCAGACACCCTGCGCGGCGCTGGAAGAATAAAATCGCACCAATCCCACCGTCGTTTTTTTTCCGAAGACCGTGATCATGATCGTTTCGTCATCGACCGAGTTCATGAAAATGTGATTGCCATTTCCCTGATGATAGAGGGCGTTGAATTCCACTTCGCCGATGCGCCGTGCCAGCTCTTTCGTGGCCGCAAACGAACCGGCGGCGAGCGCCGCGATCACCGTCACATCCATCACAGTCATGTCGCCAAACTGCGAGATGACGTTGCCGCCCCGGTCGATCACGACCGTCAGTTCCGCTTCCGCTTTTTTCAAAAACTCGCCGAGCACACCATCGAGCGACGCGACGTCTTCAATCGTCAGGCAGGGAATTCCGGTCATACCGTTGCTCCTTCCTGCATCCGTGGAGGATCGAGCGGCACCGCTACCGGAGCGGGCGGAGTTTTGGGCGCGTCGCTTTGCTTGCTGAATTTATGCAGCAGGATCTGCGAGACGGCGTTGAGCGATGCAAAAACATTCTGGCCCGTGCTCGAGACGACCTCGAAGCTTTGCACCCGCTTCTTTCGGTTGTTCAGGACGTACTCGAGATAATTGACCGGCGCGATGTTCTCCAGGTCCCGTTTGTTGTATTGCAAGACGTAGGGAATCTCGTCGATCGAGATGTTCTGCTTGGCCAGATTGTCTTCGAGATTTTTGAAACTCTCGACGTTCTCTTCCATTTTCTCCCACTGCGAATCGGCTACGAAAACAACTCCATCCACGCTGCGCAGAACGAGCTGGCGCGTCGCGTTGTAGATGACCTGGCCCGGCACGGTATAGAGCTGGAACTTGGTCACGAAACCTTTGATCACGACCGCGTTCAGCGGCAGGAAATCGAAAAATAAAGTGCGATCGGCTGCGGTCGCGAGCGAGACCAGGTCGCCGCGATTCTCCGGGTTAATCCGCTGATGGATGTAACCGAGATTGGTTGTCTTGCCGCAAAGTGCCGGCCCGTAATAAACGATTTTGAACTGAATTTCGCGGCTCGCGTAATTGATGATGGACATGGCGGTTCCTAGGCAGGGTTCGAATATTTTTTCGAAAGTTCGTGCACTGCGCGGGTCAGGCCCTCACGCACATCGGCGGCCAGCTCCTCATTCGAGTGCAGCGCGGCCAGGCAGAGATTGTTTTGCATTAAAAAAGTAACCGAGGCTTGCTCGCACGAGAGCGTCATGGCTCGGAGCGCGCCCAGCTTCGTTTCCCCCATGTGGTTTTCGACTTTTTGCAAGAGCGACGGCGCCATCGCGCACAGTCCGTCCGCTTGGAAAACCGCGGGCAAATTTCCGGCCAGGCTCAGTCCGTCGCCAAACATGATCGCGCACGCTTGCACGCCCGCCATTTTGCCGACGTGGGCCACCACGGCTTTGGCGTCGAGTTCATCGTATGGTTCGAACGCAGTTTGCAGCGCAGTGTGAATGCCGTTTTCGTTCTGGATCGCGGCAGGCTCCGGCGGGGTCACAGGTTGGGTGGCGGACGGCAGAACTTCGAGCGGCGCTGCGCTGGCGCCCTTCGTTGCCGGTTGCCTGGCCATCCCTTTTAGCGGCCTCAATTCCATCGCGTCGGCCAAATTAAAACGTTTCGCATCCTCTTCCGCCTTGGCGGAAAACGGCGTCGCGAAATCGGCTGCCTTCTCTTGTTCCACCTGGTCGGCGCGCATCCGCAACGAGGCGGACGAAAGATTTTTTAAAACATCCTGGAGCGGCAATAGCACGGACGCCGCCACTTTATCGTTGAAGAATCCGCGGAATGCTTCCGGCAAAGCTGCCGCAAATTCTTCCGGCCGCAGCTCGACGCGTCCTGACGCGAGCTGGGATTCAACCAGGGAATAGGGAACCTCGAAACGCACGTCCTCCGGCAGGTCCTTGAGATCGCCGGTCAATTGCGACGGGGGCAGGCTTTGCAGGATCGGCTTCAATCGCAGCGAAATTTTCGCTTCGGTTTTCTTCGCTCCAGCCGCGCCTTTTGGTGTCGTAAGCGGAGCCGCCGCAGTTGGCGCATGTTCCGCCTCTTTTTCGAAACGCTCCTTCGTCGTCAGCCACGAATCGTCTTTCTCACGTAGTGCATCGCTCGGCGGATTGATTTTGAACGGAATCTTCGCAGCCTGCGCACCGCTCGGAACGGACGGCCCGCTTGAGGCTGGAACTCTCTCAGAGGCGGGCGCGTCCGGTCCTGTCGGTGAAAGTTTAAACGGAATCCTCGTCGGCGCGGGATTCGAATTTGCCGGCGGCTCTTTCTCGATCGGGGCAGGCGCTTTTGCCTGAACCGGAACAGGTGCCAGTGGGGGCGGTGGTGGCAGTGGCATAGCGAATTGCTGAGCCATCGCGGCTTCCGGTTGCGCGGCCGCGATCGTCTCGGCCGTAGCCAGCTCCATCCGCACCGGCGGCATATTATCGTGGATTTGCACGGGCCCAGTTTTGATCCCGAACTTCGTATTATCCTCCAGCGTCGCTTTCAGAAATGGCGTCTCGAATTGCGCCACCATTTGATCGCGCTGCTGATCGCTGCGCTGCTGCACGTTTTTAAATCCTTCCATCACTTTCGCGAACGGCAGCGGCACCTGCGTGCTGTCCGCGGTCGGCACCGGTTTCACAAAAATCTCCGGCACCTGCTGGTAAATGCTCCCGATCGAAACACTCGGGTGGCCAGCGGACATCCCCTTCTCCACTTCTGCCGCTTTCAACAAAATGCGGCGGCTTCCTTCGGCTTCGGAGATCGGACGAATCCAACCGTCCGGCACTAGCGGCACGACTTCCGAAAGCAGCATGGCGATGACGCGTTCGATCGTAGGTTCGATCGCCAGGGCCACCGCCGGTGGAAGATCGAGCGAGCGCGGCCCTCCCGGGTTTCCGCCTAACGAGTAAGGCCGCTTCGATGCCGTCGGAGCGCTCGGCGCCGCCGCTTCAAAAGTATCTCGCGGCCCGACCGTGCGCGTCGCGTTTGGCAACACCGTCTTGCTCAAGCGTTCGCCGCTCGGCCTCTCGAATGTCGGCGCCGGCATCGGCACGTGCGCCATTGGCTGGCCTTTCGCCCGCTTATTTTTGAAAAAATCCAAAAATGGAATGGTCATCGTTAGTGGTCCTCTGCCGTGACACGCCAGATTTCTTCAAGCGTCGTGATGCCTTCGAGCGCCTTGTCGATCCCGACCATGCGCAAAGTCTTCATCCCTTCACTCACCGCCTGGCTCTTAACCACCGCGGCGGAAGCACGCTTGATGATCAACCGCCGGATCGTCTCGCTCACTGGCAACGCTTCAATCAGCGCCACCCGTCCGAGATAGCCGCGATTTTTGCAGCGATCGCATCCGGTCCCGTGGTAAAAAATAGCGCCTTCCTGCGGTTCCATTCCGAGCTGCGCGAAAATCTCCGGCTCCGGCGAAAACTCTTCGCGGCAATTCGTGCAAACCCGCCGGACGAGTCGTTGCGCGCAGGCCATGATCACTGAGCTCGAAATCAGAAACGGCTCGATCCCCATGTCATCGAGTCGCGTGATCGCGCCCGCCGCGTCGTTCGTGTGCAAAGTCGAGAGCACTTGGTGACCGGTCAGCGCCGCTTTCACCGCGATGTCGGCGGTTTCGTTATCGCGAATTTCACCCACCATCACGATGTCCGGATCCTGCCGCAGGATGGATCGCAAGGCCGAAGAGAAATCGAGACCGATATCCGCGCGGACTGCGACCTGGTTGATTCCCGCCAGCTCGTATTCGATCGGGTCCTCGACCGTAACGATGTTGTATTGCGGGTTGTTTAATTCCTGCAGCACCGAGTAAAGCGTGGTCGTCTTGCCGGAACCGGTCGGGCCCGTGACCAAAATCATTCCGTGTGGCGCATCGATTGCCTTTCGGAATTTGCTCAGCGTGCCCTCGTCCATTCCCATCTGGTCGATCGAGCCGGTCAGCGCCGCTTTATCGAGAATACGGATGACGATTTTCTCCCCGTGCGAAGTCGGGAGAATCGAAATACGAAGATCGACTTCCTTACCCAGCACCTTGATCCGGAAACGTCCGTCCTGCGGCAGCCGCCGCTCCGCGATGTTGAGCCCGGCGAGAATTTTGATGCGCGAAGTGATCGCGAGCTGCAGCGCTTTCGGCGGCGATTCCGCCAGCACCAGTTCGCCATCGATGCGGTAGCGCAATTTCAGCGTGCGCTGAAACGGCTCGATATGAATATCGGAAGCCTTCTCCTTGATTGCCTGCACCAGGATGAGGTTGACGATCTTGATTACCGGCGCGTCTTCCGTGTCGGCCGCGAGACGATCGATATCGATCTCCTCGTTCTTCGTCGTCTGCACCTCCACTTCGCCGGCATTCGACATGTCTTCCGCGACCTGTTTCAGGACCGCGCTCATGTTTGCGCTCCCGCCATGCACGCCCGCGAGCGAATCCGCCACTGCCCGCTCCGTCGCGATCATCGGCACCACTTCGAGCCCCACCCGCCGCTTCACGTCGTCCACTGCCACGACGTTGGTCGGGTCCGCCATGGCCACGAAAAGTTTTCCGTTCAAGCGCGCGATCGGCACCAGCTTGTTCGCCTTTGCCATCTCGCGCGGCACCAGCGACATGATCTCTTCCGGCACCCGCAGCTTTGCTAAATTAATCGGCGGCGTATTCAGGCAACGCCCCATGCTGAAGGCCATGTCCTGGTCCGTGACGAACTGCCGGTCCGTCAAAATCTTCAGCAGACGCCCGCCCTCCTTCTGCTGGATGGCCGTGGCCTCATCCAGCTGATTAGGTAGGAGCAGGCCGTCCTCGATCAGGACATCGGCGATGCGCTCCGCGAAAGATTTGCTTCTCATCGCGCTTCTCGTCAGGCGCGGCTTTCCAGCCGGTAGATGTCTTGCAAAGCTTTAATGATCGCGCTCGGCCGGGCCAGATACCACGAGACCGCGTAATCGAGCGATTGCTGCACCGCCTCGCGCCCCGCCGCGTCGAATGGATTACAGCACGCCACCATGATCGTGCGGCTGATCAAATCGAACGGCACAAAGAGCCGGCCGAGCGTCAGATGGTCCGGCAGCATCCGCGCCACCTGCCGGTCGACGTCGTAATATTCCATCGGCACATAAGCGAAC
>CAXSFN010000048.1:0-28850 GCA_964236815.1 uncultured Chthoniobacterales bacterium | reverse complement strand
ATTTTGACCGGCCAGTCCAATGCCCCAGGCGAGGCCGTTCTTGCCAAAGAGGACGGCGATGGGAGAGCCTTGCTGCTGCCACTGACCCGCCCGCACACGATCGTAGATGCGCAGCTCTCCTCGCATCGAATTCCAGTCCGGCGCGGTGCCAACAAGCAATTGCGTGCAATCGTCTGGCACACCAGCGGCATAAGCGCTGCTTGCCAGAACAAGAGATGCGAGGCGCGTCATCCAACGAAGAGAAACGATAGACATTTGCGAACTTAGACGCGCACTTCCTCTCGCTGTCCATCTCTCGGTGAAAAAAATTCTACCGCTCTTGTTGCTCATCCTGCTCACGCTCGGCCTTTACGCGCCGGCGATGCAGAACGGATTCGTCTGGGATGATCAGGCACTGGTCTTGCGGGACCCGCTCATCCGCAGCTGGAGATTGATTCCGGAAGGGTTTGCGCATTTTCTTTTTACCGATGCCACTGCGTCGGATTTCTATCGGCCAATCCAGCGGCTGACCTACACTTTGGAATACGCCGTGACCGGGTTTCGACCCGCGCTCTATCATTTCGATAGCGTTGTTATTCATTTGCTCGCGGCGATCGCGCTCCTTGTTTTCGCACGCGCATTGTTGCGCGATTTCAATGCAGAAGAGCGCTCCATCCGTTTGGCGTCCTTCGCTGCTGCGATCATCTGGGCAATTCATCCGCTGCAGACCAGCGCGGTCGCCTACATCTCGGGACGCGCGGATTCGCTCGCGGCGATGTTTGGTTTTGCCGGGCTCTATTTAGGGATACTCGCTGCGCGTGAATCTCCCGGCGCGAAGGCGCGCGCGCTCCAACGTGCTGCGACAGAAGGCAGCCCCGCCATCCAGCCGGCGAACAAGCGCCGGCAATCTCCGGACGCTAAATTTTACCTCTTGCTCACTGCGACCGCGCTCTCATTTTTTCTCAGCGCGCTGAGTAAAGAAGCCGGCCTCATCTATCCGATCGTCTGGATCGCGATCCTTTTCGCGCAACGAAACTGGAAGACGAGCGCCTGGGCCGGCATCGCCCTCTTCGTTATTCTCGTCAGCTACACCAGCCTGCGTTTCTCCGCGGAACACGTTCCCACTCCGACCGTCTCGGCACTTCCGTTACTCGTTAGGCCAATCGTCTTCGCGCGCGCGATCGCGGAATATTCTGGGCTGATTCTTCTTCCACTGAATCTTCACATGGATCGCGATGTCCTGACGCATCCGTTCGGTTTTAGCAACGCGAGCATGGACGTGGCGGCCTGGCGGGAGCTGCAAACCCTGGCGGGAATTTTACTCCTGGCGGGATTCCTCTTCTGGCTCTTGCGGGAACGAAAACGCGAGCGCCCCGTTTTCATTTGCCTCCTTCTCACCGCCATTACTTACCTGCCGATCAGCTCTGTTTTTCTCTTGAACGCGACCGTCGCGGAGCACTGGCTTTATCTGCCGAGCGCGTTTCTCATTCTGGCCGTCGTCCTGGCCCTGGGGCGCTTTCTGGAACGAACGAAGTTATCTCTCGTTAGGCCAATTACGCTCTCGTTCCTGCTGCTCTGGGTTCTGTTTCTAGGCGCGCGCACTTTCACGCGCACCTTTGATTGGAAAGATCAGCGGACATTTTTGGAACGGACGATTGCGCAGGGCGGAAATTCTGCGCGGATGTTAATCAATCTTGGCGGCTTGGAATTGAAAGAAAATCACTTGGAGGAAGCAAAACAAAATCTGCTCGCAGCGTTGGCTAAGGAGCCGGAAGAACCGCTGGCGGTCTTGAACCTGGCGGCGGTCGCAATTAAGCAGTCCGATTTCAAAACTGCGCATGAACTCCTGGCGCGCGCGGTCCGAATGCCGTTAGTCGAAGCGCAGGCCTACGAACTAATGGCCGTGCTTGAAAACAAAGAGACTGGCGCAGCAAACTTGCTCCGGCTGCGTCTCGCCTCGCGAACTGGTCCGCCGGATTGGTCGATCGAGAAACGCTACGCAAAGTTGCTCGACGAGGCTGGCCGGAAAGATGCGGCCATTGACGAACTAAAGGGATGTCTGCACGCGCAATGGTATCGGGCCGAGACCTGGCAATTGCTCGCCGAGTTCTTGCAGAAAGCCGGACGCGCCAGCGAAGCAACGGAAGCATCCATGAATGCGCATCGCTACGATGTTCATTTGGACGACGAGAGAGCCAACGTCGCGTCTCGTTGAAGTTCGCCGCCTCGCTGTTCGCCAATATCGACCTATGAAAAAACTATTCTTCTCTGTCGCATTCTTCGCCATCGTAAGTTTCGAACTCGGCGCCTTAGTTGCCCAAACGCAGCCGGCCAGTTCATCGCCGACTCCGGCAGCGGTAGCCTCGCCGAATCCTCCGGTTGCCCCGGCGACTGATGCCTTGGCCAGCCCAGCCCTGAGCCCGAGTGTTTCGCCGCTCGCTTCCGCGATTCCGAATGTAAGCCCGAAGCCGATCGCGATTACGACCGAGGACCCGACTCGAAAAGGCGACGCTGACATCAAGCCGCAAAAACAAAACGACAAACCCAAGAAGGCCAAGAGCGCACCGAAGGCCGAAGCCACCGCCTCGCCTTCCAAGCCCTAGAGTAATCCGCGCCTCTGCGGCGTTAGTTCGGCTTCGCTTCTACCGCCGCTGTATCGGCGGGAAGATATTTCATTCCGGCGAGCCAGAAAATTCCTGAGAGCAGGATCATCCCCGAAACAAGCAGGAACGCGACGTTCATATTCGCGTGCCCCCCGATGTATCCGATCGTCGGGAAGGCGGCCGCATCGCCGAAGAGATGGATGATGAGAATATTGAAGGCAAATGCCGTCGCCCGTACCGAGGGGCGCGCCACATTAGCGATGGCGGTGTTCGACGGGCCGGTGTTTAAAAACGCGAAGAAAATCGTGAAGAACATTAAGACCCACGCGACTGGAAACGGGACATAAAGGGAGGCGAGAAAAAATGGAAATGCCAGCACCATGCCCACGCCGGAAACCAGAAAATAAGATCCGGCGTAACGCGCGCGCAATCGATCCGCGAGCCAACCTCCCAGCAGGGTCGAGATCAATCCGGCCACGACGGTAATTCCGCCAAAGATCGCCTTGCCAGACGAAGGCTGCCCGCGATACCGCAGGTAAGCGGCGATCCAAAATCCGAGGCCGCCAAGAGCGAAAGTGAATGCAGTTTGTGCCAGCGTGTTGAAGACATAAGCGCGCGTCCGAAAAAGCTCGCGATATTCGCGCAGACCGGCGCGCAGGAGGGCAGGACGTTCACCATCGGTCGCGCGCGGATCGCGTTGGAAAAAGCAGAGCAATCCGAGAACAATCCCGGGCGGCGTGACGAGATAAAACGCCCAGCGCCAGCCGAGATGAGCCGCAACCGAACCGCCAATCACATAACCAAGCGCGCTGCCGACCGGAATGGCCGCGCAAAAAATTGCGAGAATTTGGCCGCGTTTTTCCAGTGGAAAAAGATCGGCCAGGATTGTTGGCGCCGCCGGTCCGTAGCCGCCTTCGCCGATTCCCACCAGCACGCGCGTGCAGAGCAAAATCCCAAAGGTCGCGGCCAGTCCCGAGCCGCCACTGGCCAGGCTCCAAAGAAGCACTGCGATCCCGATGATAATCCAGCGCGAGAAACGATCGGAAAGCCAGCCGAGGGCCGGCGCGGAAAACATGTAAGTGACGAGAAAGGCGGTCCCGAGCAGACCGGTCGAAGCCATCGCGTTCGAGTCGTTCGGTCCGAAAAACGTATCGCGGATTTCCGGCTCGACCGCGGCCAAAACTTGACGGTCGATGTAGTTAAAAAGATTGATCGCGAGCAGGAGGCCAAGCGCGGTGCGGGCGCCGGACTTCGGTACGGAATGCGCGGCGGTCATCGAATCGCGATTGCAGTGGGCAGCGCGGCGATTGTAAATGATAAACGATGCTGCATTCCCCGTTCGCGGAGCGCGCGCTTTATTTCGTTGGCCGCTGCATCGCGCAGACCATTTATCGCGTCACGATCATCGGGCACGATCATCTGCCGGCCGGCGGATTTTTGCTCCTGCCCAATCATATCAGCTGGGTGGACGCGATTATCCTGCAGCTCGCGACACCGCGGAAAATCCGTTTCATCATCGATGAGGAATATTATCGGAATCGTTTTCTGCAGCCAATTCTACGGCTGGCTGGTTGCATTCCGATCGCATCGACGCGCGCTAAAGAAGCAGTCCGCGCCGCAGCCGAGCGAATCCGCGCCGGCGACATTGTTTGTCTTTTTCCGGAAGGGCAACTCTCACGATCCGGGACGCTGCTGCGTTTGCGCCGCGGCTATGAATTAATCGCGCGGCAAGCAGAAGCTCCGGTCGTGCCGGTCTGGATGGATGAGCTTTGGGGCTCACTCTTTTCGTACCAGGGAGGGCGCATCCTGACGAAATGGCCACGGCGATTGCCGTATCGAGTGCAGGTCGCTTTTGGCCGGCCGCTTGATCCCGAAAACGCCGATATCGCGACTGTGCGCGAGGAGCTGCTCAAGCTCGGCGAAGTTTGCTACAGCCAGCGCCCGGTTCTAAACCAACATCTTGCGCATGCCTGCATGCGTGGATTGAAACGGCGGCCCTGGCGGACCGCGATCACTGATGGCTTCGATCACACCATCCTCTCGCGCGGCAAACTTCTCGGTGTCGCGACCGCGCTTTCGCGTCATCTAAAACAACAATGTCCAGAAAGGCGCGTCGGTGTTGTTTTGCCCCCGGGCAAAGGCGGAGTGGTCGCTAATCTCGCCATTGTTCTTGCCGGAAAAATCCCGGTAAATCTGAACTTCACCAGCTCGCGCGAATCGATTCAGTCTTCCATCGGGCAGGCCGAATTAAGGACGATCGTCTCGGCGCGCGCGCTCGAGAAAAAGCTCGAGCAATTCCCATGGACGCCCACCGTGATTCGGCTCGACGATCTTCTGCCCGCGATGAAGCCGGCGATTCTCTGCTGGTGGTTGGTGGGCTTGATCACTCCGGCGGGGCTACTCTCGCGTCTGCTTGGAATTCCGCGGGTGGGAGATCGCGACGAAGCAATTTTGCTTTTCACCAGTGGCAGCGCCGGCGCTCCCAAAGGCGTCCCGCTCACGCATCGAAATATCCTTGGCAACGTCTCGCAATTCGCGGTGTTGCTCGATCTGCGCAAAGACGAAACCATCCTCGCCTCCCTCCCGTTTTTCCACAGCTTCGGCTGCACGGTCACGGTTTGGTATCCGATGATCGAGGGAGTCCGCATCATCACCTACCCGACTCCGCTCGACGCGGCGAAGAACGCCGCGCTGGTCGAGCGTTATCGCGTCACGGTTATGTTCGCGACCCCGACTTTTCTGCGCGCTTATTTGCGAAAAGTGGAACCGCCGCAGTTGCGTAGCGCGCGGCTCGTCATCACCGGCGCGGAGAAGTTGCCGCGCGAGGTGGCGGAGGCCTTCGAGCAACGCTTCGGCCAGCAAGTTTTCGAAGGTTACGGACTGACCGAAACGTCACCGGTCATCAGCGTGAATCTTCCCGATCCGATCCCGAAAGTTCGCGGCGTTTCCGTGCAGCCGTCGAACCGCGCAGGCTCGACTGGAAAAATGGCGCCCGGAATTGCGGCGGAAATTCGCGATCCGGAAACGGACCGAAAGTTAAGCCTGCATGAATCGGGCATGCTCTGGGTGAAAGGCCCGAATATTTTTGAAGGATATCTTCATAATCCGGAGCTATCCGCGGAAGTTTTGCGTGATGGCTGGTTCAAGACCGGTGATCTGGGACGCTTCGATGAGGATGGTTTTCTGTTCATCGAAGGACGACTCTCACGTTTCTCGAAGATCGGCGGCGAAATGGTGCCGCACGAAATGGTAGAGCAGAAAATCCTCGCGGCCTTGAAGCTCGACGATCAATCCGATCGCGTGATCGCGATCATGAGCATGCCGGATGAAACGAAGGGCGAAGCGCTCGTTCTTCTGAGCAGCATCGAGATCGACGTGCAGAAATTGCGCGCGGCTTTGCGCGAGGCGGACGTGCCAAATCTTTGGGTTCCGCGGACGATTCGGCAGGTGGAGGCGATCCCGGTGCTGGCATCGGGAAAGCTCGACCTTGGAAAATGCAAAGAATTGGCCCAAGCCTGAAGGCTCTCGATTGAATCAGGTGCAGCCCTCTCTTCTATCCTGAGCGCAACGAAGGATAAAAAGCAGAAAGAGCGTCTTTGATCACTCGTTAGGCCGTCTCTGCACCATCGCGTTGGCGGTGTAGCTAAGCACGACCGCGCCATCTTGATTCGCCATCACGTTGCGAATGCGGATAAGCCCGCGTTCCGGGTTCGATCGCGAAGGCCGCGCATCGAGAATCTCCGTTTCGAGTTGCAGAATATCACCCGGTCGCACCGCGATGGGCCAACGCAATTCATCCACCCCAAGCCCGACCACACCGCCAGCGAATTGCAGCGGGCCGGTAGTGAAAAGACGCATCGCGATCGCGGCGGTGTGCCATCCGCTCGCCGCCAAACCTTTGAAGACACTTTGTTTGGCCACAGCGGGATCGAGATGAAATGCCTGCACGTCGAATTCCCCCGCGAATGCGACGATAGCGCTTTCAGTGATTTCGTACGGCTCCGAATTGAAGCGATCGCCCGCTTTCAAATCGTCAAAAGTGATCTTGTTCATCACTCGTTAGGGGGAACATCCAACAACCGACATCGAATTCTCTACCTTGATGTTTTCATGCTGGGGAATCTGCCAGGGGGGAGAGTTGAACTCCCGACCAAGGGCTTATGAGTCCCCTGCTCTACCACTGAGCTACCCTGGCATCGCGGCGTGAAAATTGGATGCCGCCGCCCAGCGTGTCAACGACCTCAGCCGTCGCCAGATGGCTCCCGCCGGCTCTTCGTTAGGTACGGGGCCAAATCCTTCTCTTCCCCGCGGAGCGCAGCCATAAAACAGACGCCGTCCTTCATCTGCACCACTCCGGTCCAGCCTTCGTGCTCGACGTAACGCCAGCCGTTGAACTGGAGCGATCGCCCGTCTTTCGGATTCCGTTCCCCGGGAAAAATAAAGAACTGCATCCGTTTCTCCGGCACACTGATCTGCGCGACGCGATGGCCTTCGTCGTCGTCGAAGACTTTGCAGGCACTGGTCCGAATGCCGGCGAATTCGGGCGCAACGTCGTAATGCTCGAGCCGATATTTCATGAAAAAGAAATCGCCTAACGAACCCGCCTCCGCTTCGACCGGATCGAGCTGGCCGGCGCGAGTCGCGCTCGCGATGGTCAACATTTTTCGAGCCGTGCCCGAACCGGGAAATTCCTTCATTCGCTCCATCACGATGAAAACGACCACTCCGACAATGACCATAAACGCGAGTGCGACCGACAGGACGGCAGGATTGCGCGCCGTTTTTTTCCAGCTCCGTTTGGTCTGCGGAATGAGCTTCTCATTTCGAAACCATTCCGCAATTTCGGCCGAGACCGGCGTGTCCCGCACCAGCGCTGCCACGGCTTTGTCGAACGCTTGCTGATGATTGAATTCCTTCGCGATCTTCGCGCTCCGGCGGGCGCGTAGGACAGCGGCGCGCATCCGGCGCTCTGTCCCTGGCTTCTCCGTGATCGGCGCGCAACGCGCCAGCATTCTCTCGCGCTTCGAAATGCGGAAAATGCTCATTCTTCTTCGTAAACTTCGAGCGGCGTGGTGGCATGCAACCAAGCCTGAAATTGCCGACGCCCACTCGCGATCAAGGCAGAGAGCTCGCTCGTTTTTAATTCCAGCATGATCAGGATTTCTCGCACCGTGAATTCGTCGAGATAAAAAGCCGCAAGCGCGCTCCGCTGCGGTTCCGGTGCACCGGCAATCCAGATCGCGAGCTGCTCCGGACGAAGCTGGCCAACTTGCAACGGTGCCTCCGCGGTCAATTCCGCCTCCTCCACGGTGCCGGGCTCGGCCTGCAGGCCGCTTTGGCTCGCGATCAGAGACTGCCAGCGCGCATCGCGGAAAAACCACAACCGATCGGGCGCGGGCTCGCCTTGCGCGGCCCGTGCGGCCGCCGCACGCAGCGTGTTCTGAAAAGCTTCCTGCGCTTTCGCCGAATCTCCCGTCATGAGAAAGCAAAAGCGATATAGCTGCGGAAGATTTTCGTTGGTCTTGAGCACGCCGATTTTTTCGAAGCGGATTTTACGTGCGTGATCGACCGAAACAAGGGCGGGCTCCGAGCGTGCGTGACTCGATTCGAATCAACCGAGTTTTTGCAAGCGGCGACCAGCTTCTTCCGCCTTAGCCCGGCTATTGAAAGCGGAGATCCGGATATAGCCTTCGCCGGAGGATCCGAACCCGCTGCCGGGCGTGATCACGACATGCAAATCGTGCAGCATGCGATCGAACATTTCCCAACTCGTTAGACCGCCGGGTGTTTTCACCCAGATGTAGGGAGCGTTCGTTCCGCCGAAAACCGCGAGACCCGCGCGCTTGGCGGAATCGCTTAGGATGCGGGCGTTGCCCATGTAGTGTTCGACTAAATCGCGGACCTGGGCCCGGCCTTCTTCGCTGTAGAGAGCCTCCGCGCCGCGCTGCACCGGATAGCTGACGCTGTTCGCCTTCGTGCTCCAACGCCGATGCCAGAGTGGATGCAGCGGCAGCTGCCGCCCATCCTCGGTCTGCGCGTGGACCGCCTTCGACATGACGGTAAATCCGCAACGCACCCCGGTGAACCCGCCGGTTTTAGAGAAGCTGCGAAACTCGATCGCGCATTCCAAAGCGCCAGGAATTTCAAAAATCGAATGCGGGATCGCCGGGTCGCCGATGTAGGCCTCGTAAGCCGCGTCGAAGAGAAGCAAAGCCTTGTGCTCCCGCGCGTACTCGACCCAGGCCGTGAGTTGGGCGCGAGTCGCAACTGCTCCGGTAGGATTGTTCGGAAAACAGAGATAAATCAGATCGGCGTGTTCGTTCGGCGGCTCAGCCACGAAGTTATTTTCCTGAACGCACGGCAGGTAAATTATTCCCTGGTAGCGGCCGTCGGAGGAGACTTCGCCGGTGTGACCGGCCATGACGTTGGTATCGACATAGACCGGATAAACCGGATCGGTGATCGCGATTTTATTTTGGTGACCGAGGATATCGAGAATGAAACCGCAATCGCATTTCGATCCGTCGGAAAGAAAAATCTCGTCAGCGGCGATCTCAATCCCGCGTGCGCGATAATCCTGCTGCGCGATCTTGGCGCGCAGGAACTCGTAACCCTGCTCGTGTCCGTAGCCGCGAAATGTTTCGCGATGGGCTAGCTCCTCCACCGCGGCGTGCATCGCTGCAATTGCGGCACGCGGTAGTGGCTCGGTCACATCGCCCACACCGCAGCGAATGATATCCTCAGCTGCCTCGGGATGCTGTTCGCAAAACTCGCGGACCCGCCGGGCGATCTCGGGAAAAAGATAACCGGCTTGAAGCTTGAGGTAATTTTCGTTCAGGTAAGCCATATAGAAAAACTACGAATCGGTCGGCCTAACGAGTGCTTTGAGTTCTCTGGAGAGTCTGTCCCAAAGGACGGGATGCGCTTCGACCAGGCGCGCGATGTCTGCAAGATCCTTGATCTTCTTGCTCGGCCGACGCGTGGTATCACTCCAGGCTTTAATCTTCCCGAGCAAGGTATCTTCCAGGGAAGCGACCCGCAAAAGAATGCCGTGCACATCGGCCGCGACCGCGCGCGCGGGAAAGTCGCGATAGAATTCTTCTGTGCTCAGCTGCATGCTCACCTTCGATCCGCCTGTGAAGTTCACCGACCATTCGAAGCGCTCCGCACAAAGTCCGGCCTTTTCCAGCGCGTCGATCGCGCGCTCGATCGCTGCGGTGGCGACCACGAAATCAATATCTCGCGTCACCATCGGCTCCTCCGCCCAATGGTTAACCGCGATTCCGCCGATTGCGCACCAATTGATGTCCGCGCTCTCCAAGGCGTCGATCAGGCGCATGACGTCGTTCGCGCCGCCCGCAGTCTGCCAATCGAAAAACTGTTTCGCGGTCATGGCATCAGGACATGACGAGGCAGTTCAAAATCCCTCACGCGCCGGCGTCTCTAAAAAACGCCGCTTCCTTTTCGCTACTTCTCGTAGCGCTTCGCGACTTCCGACCAGTTCACGACGTTCCACCAGGCTTTGATATAATCGGGCCGGCGGTTTTGGTAATTTAAGTAATAGGCGTGTTCCCAAACGTCGACGCCGAGCACCGGCGTGTTGCCGTCCATCAGCGGGCTGTCCTGATTCGGAGTCGACATCACTTCCAGCTTGCCGTTCTTGTTCTTGATCAACCACGACCAGCCGCTGCCGAAACGTTTCACACCGCCATCGCCAATTTTCTCTTTTAACTGATCGAAGCCTCCAAAGGTGGATTTGATCTCATCCGCGAGTTTGCCTGTCGGCTCGCCGCCAGCGTTCGGACCCATGATTTGCCAGAAGAAAGAATGATTGGCATGACCGCCGCCGTTGTTGCGCACGACGGTGCGAATGTCTTCCGGAACCGCGTCCAAATTGGCGATCAAATCTTCGATCGACTTATTTTCGAGATCGGCTTTGCCTTTAATCGCGTTGTTAAGGTTCGTGATATAAGTCTGATGATGCTTGGTGTGATGGATTTCCATCGTGCGCGCATCGATGTGCGGCTCCAAAGCGTCGTAGGCGTAAGGGAGTTTCGGTAGTTCGTAAGCCATAATTCCAAACACTTCTGCTCGAATGGCGGTGCGTCAATGCCCGCAGCCTTTCTCCTCGACGAACTCTCGCTTTTCGATCGCGGCGGTGCCGGCATTTCATGCGCCGCAAGGGCGCAGAAGTGCGCGTGCGAGTCGAGCCCTAGCAGCGGTAAAAACTCGAGGGATGTCCGAGGCCGCGCCGGTAATTCATGTAGGTAGCGAGCGCCAGGAGTGGAAAATTCTGACGATAGAAATCGTATTTCAGATAAAAAACACGTGGGAAACCCGTGCCCGTGATTTGCGGCTCCGACCATGAACCATCCGTGTTTTGCGAGTTGAGGAGATAACGCAAACCGCGTTGCACGCTCGGCCGATCGAGATCGCCACACGCGCAAATTCCCATCAATGCCCAGGCCGTTTGCGAAGCAGTAGTTTCGCCGCGGCCTTTCAGAGTCGGGTCATCATAAGACGCGCAGGTTTCGCCCCAGCCGCCATCGTCGTTCTGACAGCTCTCCAGCCAATCGCGGCCGCGCAGAATCCAATCTTGCGTCATGTTTTCGCCGATGGCGCGCAAGCCACGCAAGACCTGCCAGGTGCCGTAAATGTAATTCACGCCCCAGCGTCCATACCAGGAACCGTCGTCGTCCTGCGTATCGATCAAATACCGAATCGCACGGCGGACGGAAGATTGTTTCGGATCGAAACCGATGTAGCCGAAAAGCTCGAGGGTGCGCGCGGTCAAATCACTGCAGGTTGGATCGAGAATCGCGTTGTGATCCGCGAAGGGCATGTCCTCGAGCCAATGCGTCGTGACTTCCTTGTCGAAGGCAGCCCAACCACCATCGCGGCATTGGAAGCTCAGTTGCCAGGCGAGGGCGCGTTCGAATAACTGGTTGAGGGAGGATTGCTCGTTAGGCCTGGCTAGCCGCAATCCCATCAAGACCATCGCGGTGTCATCCGTGTCCGGGTAATAAACATTGTTGTATTCAAAAGCCCAACCACTCGCTTCCGGATGCGGATTGTTCACCTCCCAGTCGCCGCGAACGCGCACCTCTTTTTTCACGAGCCACTCGGCCGCTTTGCACAAAGCTGGATGCTCGGGCGGTAAACCGGATTCGCCTAACGAGATCATATTAATCGCGGTGTCCCAAACCGGTGAAAGACACGGCTGAATCCGCAGATCGTCCGGATCATCCACAAAGAGTCCGCGAAAATCCTGCAACGCCTTTTTGTAAACCGGGTGCGTGACGGGATATCCCAGCGCGCGCAAAGCGATGAGCGCATTCAGCATGGCCGGGAAAACGGTGGCCAGCCCATCGCTTCCTTCACCGATGCGTTCCAGCATCCAGCGCTCCGCTTCTTCCAAGGCGCGCTTCCGCATTGGACGCCAGCCCAGCTTCGAGATGATCTTGAGGGCGTGATCGGCGCGCAGGAAAAAATTTCTCCAGGCTAAGAAACGCGGATGTCGCGGGAGGGTGAAATCCTTATGCTCGGTTCCGAGCGGATAAAGCTCGTGCAGTTGCTTCAAACCCGGCAACTCGCGCGTCGGTTTGAAGTGATTGATGATCGCGAGCGGGATAAGCATGGCCCTGCTCCAGGACGACATTTTGTAGATGTGAAACGGCGCCCAGCTCGGGAGCAAAATCATTTCCACCGGGATCGACGGCAGATATTGCCAGGGAAATTGTCCGAGCAGCGCGAGGTAAAGTTTGCTGAACGTGTTCGTGCCCGGAATGCCGCCGAGGCGCAAAATGTTGGCGCGTGCCTCCTGCATGAACGGCAAATCGGCTGAATGCCCCGCGAGCTTGAGCGCGAAATACGCTTTGACCGACGCGTTCACTTCGCTCGGGCCACCGTAATAAATATTCCAGCCGCCGTCTGGCAGTTGGCGTTTCAGAATGTGACGAACGCAGCGTTGCTGGAGGACATCATCGACATCCCCAAGCCAGTGCATGAAGAGCACGTAATCAGAACAGAGCGTGCTATCGACCAGCAGCTCCCCGCACCAATGACCGTCCGGATGCTGCTGCCGCAGGAGATTTTCCTGAGCGCGCGCGATCGCGTCTTCAAACCGCGCAGTTTCCGGCGCGAATGAGGAAACCGACGCGCCTGGTGAAGCGCTCGGGAGAGGAATGACGTTCGAGGAACTCGGAGGCATCCCGATCAGGAAGCGACCGCTTCCATGGGCGCTTGTTTGCCGGTGAGATGTCCGTTGCCGGAAGTGACTCCGTTATAGGCCAGCACGTCGCTGCCGCGGCCGGTCGGTTTCGGCTTCGCGCCAAAGTTAAACTTGATCGTCTTCCATGTGTCGCCGGACTTTGCATTCAGGCCGAGACTCGCGGTTGGCTCATAACCGCAATGCGTCATGCAATTTTCGCAGCGTGGATCGCGCGCCACGCCATCGACCACGCCGTATTTGTCCCAATCGACATGCTCAAGCAATTCGGCGTAGCTACCGTAATGACCGGTGCCGTTCGTTCCAACTTTGTCGGTCATGAAATAGCACGGCGCTTTCCAGCCCGCCATGTTGCGAGTTGGAATCGCCCAGGCCGAGCAAGTCAGATCGCGTTTCCCCGCCAGGAATTCGAAATAAACCGGCGTGCCGAAGAAAGTGTATTTGGCCATCCACTCTTCCATTTTCGCGAATTTCTTCACGGTCAGGTCGCGCGTCAGGAAAAAATTCTCCGGCTGCAAATTCAAACGCGTCACCATGTCTTTTTTGGCCGCGTCGTATTCGTAACCCGGCGTGATGGTGTGGCCGTCCACACCGAGATCGGAGAGAAAGTCGAGCATCTGCTCCACTTCCTGCATGTCGGTTTCCTTATAGATCGTGGTGTTAGTTGCGACCTGATAGCCAAGGATTTTCGCCATCTTGATCGCGAGAATGCATTCTTTGAAAACGCCTTCGCGCTCGACGATCAAGTCGTGCGTTCGCTCGAGACCATCGAGGTGGACATTCCAATACATCCAGTCGCTCGGAGCGATCGTCGGCTTGGCCGCATCCTTGGGACCCTTGCGGACTTCCGCGGCTTCCTTTTCGTTCATCAAACCAGAAGCCACCAGCTCCCTGATTTTTTCGTCAACAAAGGCGACCTTCCCCGCCGACTGTGACGCCAGCCACTCGCGCATTTTTTTCCGCATGAACATCGCGTTCGTGCAGACGTAAACGATCCGCTTCCGCTCCAAGAGACCGCCGATGAGCGACTCGATATGTGGATAAATCAGCGGCTCGCCACCGCAAATTGAAATCATGGGCGCGTTGCATTCGTCGGCCGCGCCCAGGCAATCTTCCAGGGTCATCATGTCTTTGAGCGAAGTCGAATATTCGCGAATCCGTCCGCAACCAGTGCAGGTCAGGTTGCAGGTATGAAGCGGCTCCAGCTGGAGGACGGTGGCGAATTTTTCCGTCCGCCGAAGCTTGTGACCGATGATGTACGCCGCGATTTTACTCGTAAGCGCAAGAGGAAATCTCATAAGGGCGAGGATACTATCGACGCCGGGGTGAGTGTCAATAGATGCACCCCTCTATGAACCAATGCGAGGCCCCTTTATTCCCCGTCTATTCTTCCTGCTTCTGCCCGTAAAAATCTCACTCAGATTGACCCGTTCGTCGGCAATTCAGGAACATTTGCGCGAACGAACGCGCGTCCGTGGCGACCGCGGTATCATATGCCAACGAACTATTGGAATCCATGGCTGAAGGAAAATTTGAAACGGTGATTGTCCTGGGCGCAACGCCCAAACCAGACCGTTATGCTTTTCGCGCCATGAAAATGCTGCGGAGCTTTGGCCATCGAGCGATCCCGGTGAATCCAGCGTTCTCTGAAATCCTTGGCGAAAAATGCTATCCGAAAATCTCCGATGCGCCGCAGCCGATCGACACCATTACGATGTATCTAGGCAAATCACGCTCCGATCCTCTGGTCGATGAGATCGTTTCCGCCAAACCGCATCGGATTATTATGAATCCCGGCGCGGAGAACGAGGAGCTAGCACAAAAGGCGCAAGCAGCCGGCATCGAAGTGGTCGAGGCCTGCACCCTCGTCATGTTGCAGGTTGGCACCTTCTAAAATCCCGTCTTTTTCAGACGCAGGGCAGCCGACCTGCCATCTGTGGCGCGAGACTTCCCGCGTCAGGAAAATCACGGCGCCTGCCAGCCGCGCCGAATCAAACTCACCGCGATTGCCGCCAGCAAAAGCGAAACCAATTTCGACACGCCATTCAATCCGCGCTTCCCCAGCCAGCGCGCGAGCAAATCCGCATTTCGAAACGCCACGCCCACGATGAGCAAGTTCATCAGCAAGGATAACAGCGTGTAAATCAGCCCTACCGTATCTACCAGGATGAGCAACGCGGTCAGCAACGCCGGCCCCGCGATCAACGGCATGCCGAGAGGCACCACGCCGAAAGCCTCGCTCGTTTGCCGCCGTTCGCCCGCCACATCGAGCAACTCCCTCACGGCCAGTGCCAGCAGAATCAAGCCACCCGCCACTTGAAAATCGCCCACCGTAATTCCGAGCGCCGAGAAGATGATTTTGCCGAGAAAAATAAACCCGATCGAAACGGCCAGCCCGGTGATGAGGCCAAGGTGCGCTTCGGTTTGGCGCCGCCGAACTTCCATCGGACCCGCCAAGCCAATCAGAATCGCGACCAGCCCGATCGCGTCGAGCGCGACAAAAATCGGGAGAAAGGCCGCGACGAATTTTTCGATGAATTCATGCATGAGGATCGATCGACCGCGCGAGATTGCTTTCGGGCTGCCGCGCTTCTACACAATCTCACCTCTTCCATCAATCTCCCCATGAAACTCTTCTTACCGGTCCTCTTTCTCCCCTTCTCTCTCTTCGCCGCTGAACTGAAGACGGTCGATTCCTTTCGGCCCGCTGCCGACAAGGCCAACGCCATCCTGAGTGTTCCCGATTGGGAACAAACGCCGTCTGCGGTCGAAGCGATGGCTAAAGACGTCATCGCGAAGGCGAACAACGCACTCGACGCCATCGGCGCACAGGATCTGAGCAAAGTCACGCTCAAGAGCACGGTCGCCGCACTCGATGATGTCGGGTGGGAAGCCACTGTGGCGGCGAATCGCGCGACCGTGATTCAAGAGTCTAGCCCGTCGCTGGAGATGCGTGACGCGGCTGAAAAAGCGGTCAAGGATTTGCAGGATTGGTTCGTCGGCCTCGACTACCGCGAAGACGTTTATCGCGCGATCAAAGCTTTCGCCGCGACCAAACCAAAGCTGACTGGTGAAGATGAGAAGCTCTTGAAGGAGACTCTGCGGGATTATCGCCGCGCCGGCTTGAGCCTCTATCCGGAATCGCGGCACGCCGTTGAAGAATTGCGGAAAGAGCTCGCAAAACTCAGCACCGATTTCTCATCCAACATCGCGGAAACCAAGGCCCCGCTTCTCTTCACAAAAGCAGAACTCGATGGCGTTCCCGACAGCTTCCTCGCCTCGCCCGGCGTGAAAACGGGCGCGGACGAATTCACCGTTTTGGCCAACGTTACCTTCCACGCCAATACCGTGCTCGAAAACGCGAAGCGAGAAGACGTGCGTAAGCGGTTTTACCTCGTGCGCGATAATCTGGCGAAAGACAAAAACGTGCCGCTCTTGAATCAGATGCTGGTGCTTCGGAACAAGATCGCGCTTCGGCTGGGCTACAAATCCTGGGCCGATTATCAGACCGAAGTGAAGATGGCGAAGAGCGCAGCCGGCGCGGAAAAATACATCAACGACCTCATCGCAGGCACCCAGCCGAAGTTCGCGGCCGAAGTAAGCGAGCTGCGCAAAATCAAAGTCGCGGAAACGAACGACCCGAAAGCGCAAATCAACGTCTGGGACTGGCGTTATTTCGCGAACCAGCTCAAGAAACAAAATTATAACGTCGATGCCGAAGCGCTCCGCGTTTACTTCCCATACCAGCAAGTGGTTGATGGAATGTTCGCCATCTACCAAAGCATTTTCGGTCTGAAGTTCGAGCAGATTGAACCGCCCTATAAATGGGTCGACGATCTGCAACTCTACGTCGTGACCGACGCGGCCAGCGGCGAACCGCTTGGACTTTTCTACTTCGACATGTTTCCGCGCGAAGGAAAATTCAATCACTTCGCCCAGTTTGACATTATCGGCGGCAAGCTCCTGCCCGATGGGAAATATCAACGACCGACCGTAACGCTCCTCTGCAACTTCCCGCCGCCGTCCGACGGCCAGCCATCGCTCCTCAGCCATTCCGATGTCGAAACGTTGTTCCATGAATTCGGACACGTCCTCCATTCCCTCACCACCCACGCGAAATATGGGCGTTTCGCCGGCGCGCACGTTCCCGGAGATTTCGTAGAAGCGCCTTCGCAGATGCTGCAGAACTGGGTTTGGGACAAAAAAGTGCTCGACACTTTCGCAGCCGACTATCGCGATTCCTCGAAAAAAATTCCGGCGGAGACGATCGAAAAAATGAAGGAGGCCCGCCTCGCCACCGCCGCGCTCTGGTATCGACGACAGTTTGGCATGGCCTCACTAGATCTGGCCCTGCATGAAAAACATCCCGAGGACAAACCGTATGATGCGGTCGCCATTTCTAATCCAATTCTGGAAAAGGTCTTTCTGCCAATCGCGCCCGAAACCGCCTTCGTCGCTTACTTCGGGCATCTCAATGGCTACGACGCCGGTTACTATGGTTACGCATGGGCCGATGCCATCGCCGCCGACATGGGCACCGTCTTCGAAAAAGCGAAAGATGGTTATCTCGACCAGCAGGCTGGGATGCGTTTGCGGAATGAAATCTACGCAGTCGGCGATTCGCGCGACGTTGGAATTTCGATCGAAAAATTCCTTAGTCGCAAGCAATCGGTCGAGCCGTTTCTGAAACACATTGGCATCGGCGGAGAAAAGAAATCCGGGAACGCGCCGGTGCCAGTGACCACCCGTTAGACTAGACGCTTCCATCCGGCCATCCCGAGCCAGCGAAGACGGCGAGGGACCTCAATCAACAGATCAACTCACGCAATCCCGAAAGAGACCGTTAGAGGGGGAGGAGAACTCGCGCCGGCACAGCTTCGACTCGTCACGCACCAGCGGCCCGCCCCCGTTTCCGGATTAATTTTTTGAGATGCCGCCAGCGCAAGCCCGCCAATTCTCCACGTTTGCCCCAGCGAAAACGCAGCGGCATTTTCGCAAAATGTTTCCAGTTCGCCATGAACGGCTCCTCCTCGCCCAAAAATCTGGTGCACTGCGCGAAGGCCGTTTCGAATACGCCGACGTACAGCTCACGATTCGCTTTCGCCTTCGAAATCTCGGGCGGCAGCGAAGCGCGTAATCGTTCCACTTGCTCCAGGCCTTCCGCCACATTCAAACTGCTTTGGATCAACGACGAGCTGTGCCCCGTCTCAGAGGTGCGATAGGCTGCGAGGCAAGCGCGGGTATAGATACTTTCGCCGGTGCGCGCCAGCCGCCACCAGTAGTTCCAATCGTTCACGTGACCAAAGGAACAGTCGAACTTTCCTACGACCTCAACGGCGCGCCGATTGAGCAACACTCCGGCGGGATAAATCGGATTTCGCACCCACATCAGCGGATCGTATTTGAGCTGTCCGCGCTCTTCCAATCCGAGCGGTTGTGACTCGAGCAGAAAATTATCTTTCGCATCCACGATGCGTGAGCGCGCGAAGAGCGCCAAAGCTTCGGGAAATTGTCCGAGGCACGCGCCAAACTCTGCATACGCGCCGGGCAACATGTAGTCATCGGCGTGCAGAATTTGAATCCACTCCCGCTCCGCCAATTCGAAGCAGGAATTGAAATTCTCGCAGCAACCAAGATTGCGCGGATGTCGATGAAATCCGATCCGTCCTGCGCCGATTTCTCGCACCACGCTTTCTGGATCGTCGCGCGTCGAGCAATCGTCGACTACCACGATTTGCGCGCGCTCCACTGCGCCGGCCGGCTGTTCCATTAAGGAAGCGAGCGCCTGCCGCAGGTAGGCCGCGCAATTGAAGCTCGGAATCATGATCGAGAGATTGCTCGACCGATCTCCAAGAGGGTTTGCGCTCATCTTAGCTTCTGCTTCTCTGCCCGATACCAGTGAACATCGAAAGGGAGATTGCCATGAAATATTGCGGCCTGTTTTTTTCCATCCTCATCCTCGCCGCCGCGACCGTTTTCGGCGCGGAGCCGGAGCTTCCTCCGAAAACTGCGCTCGACGCGATCAACGGAGAAGATTTGCTCAAACACATCAAGGTTCTCGCTTCGGATGAATATGAAGGCCGCGCGCCCGGCTCGAAAGGTGAAGAGCTTTCGGTCAAATACATCAGCGATCAATTCAAAGCGCTCGGGCTGAAACCGGGAAACCCGAACGGCAGTTACACGCAGGAAGTTCCGCTCGCTGGGATCAAGACAACGCCGCAGGCAAGTTTCAGCATCAAAGGCAAAACGATGCCGCTGAAATTTCCGGATGATTACGTCGCCTCCTCCGCGCGACTGCAGGAAGACATCCAGGTCGATAAGTCGGAAATTGTCTTTGTCGGCTACGGCGTGGTCGCGCCGGAATTCGGGTGGGACGATTACAAAGACGTCGATGTCAAAGGCAAAACGATCCTGATGTTGATCAACGACCCAGCCATTCCGGACCCGGGCGATCCGAGCCAGCTCGATCCGAAAATGTTTCGCGGACGCGCCATGACTTACTACGGCCGCTGGAGTTACAAATACGAAATCGCGGCTGAAAAAGGCGCGGCGGCCGCGGTAATCATTCACGAAACGGAACCGGCTGCCTATCCCTTCTCCGTCGTGCAAACCAGCTGGTCGAAAGAAAATTTCGAGATCGATCGGCCGAACAAAAACAAAGACCAGGTCGGCGTGCGGTCCTGGATTTCGCTCGACACGGCGAAGAAATTATTGAGCGAGAGCGGGCAGGATTTCGATGCGCTGAAAAAAGCGGCCTTGAGCAAGGATTTTCGTCCAGTCTCGTTAGGCGCAACAGCCACCTTCGATTTGAAACAGGCGGTCCGCTCCTTCAAATCGCACAACGTTGTCGGGAAAATCGAGGGCAGCGATTCGAAGCTGAAAGACGAGTGGATTCTCTATACCGCGCATTGGGATCATCTTGGCCGGCATCCGGAGTTGCCGGGCGACCAAATCTTCAATGGTGCGCTCGATAATGCTTCCGGCGTCGCTGCGATTCTCGAGCTCGGTCAAGCGCACATGAAATTGTCCAAGCCGACCGTGCGCTCCGTCCTCGTAATGGCGACCACGGCGGAAGAAGCCGGTCTGCTCGGCGCGAAATATTACGCGGAGAATCCTCTCTATCCGCTCACCAAGACGCTGGCCGACATCAACATCGATGGCACGAGCGTTTGGGGGAAAACTCGCGATATCGAAGACATCAGCGACGGCAATTCCGATCTCGACGACTTGTTAGGCGACGCCACCAAACGTCACGATCGCGTCCTCAATCCAAACAGCCGGCCGGAGCGCGGCGGTTTTTATCGCGCGGACAACTTTGAGTTCTCCAAAGTCGGCGTGCCTTCGCTCTACACCAGCCGCGGCCGCGATTTTCCGGGCAAACCCGGCTTCGGCGAGCAGAAGGTCGAAGAGTTCGTGGCAAAACATTATCATCAACCATCCGATGAAGTTGAACCCGGTTGGGACCTTTCCGGCGCCGCGGAAGACGTTCGCCTGCTGTTCGAGGTCGGATACCAGGTCGCGAACGCCGACAAATTTCCAGAATGGAAACCGGGCAACGAATTCAAAGCGCGGCGTGACGAAATGCTGAAAGCGAAATGACGCTTTTTCTTCTGTAACGGCGGTCTATGACCGCCGAAAACCCACCGCAATCCGCGCGTTCAGCGATCGCAAACCGCTGCTAGAAGATGAACGCGTCGCTTCCCGTCGTCAGCGCGCTGATCGGGACCGTCATTCTGTTTTTCGGTCGGAAACTTTTCTGGCTTTGTGTCGCGGCCTTCGGTTTCGCAGCCGGCGTGGAACTCGCGCCCTATGTTTTGGTCCAACCCACACCACTCCTGCAGCTGACTTTCGCGCTCGTGCTTGGTTTCGTCGGCGCGCTCCTCGCTTTGCTCCTGCAAAAACTTGCGGTCGGTCTCGTCGGCTTCGGCGCTGGCGGACGGCTCGCGCTCGAGCTCTCGGCCGCGTTCCTCGGCCATGTCAATTTCTACTGGCTCATCTTTCTCATCGGCGGAATCGTCGGAGCTATTCTTCTCCTCGTGCTCTTCGATTGGGCCGTGATCGTTCTCTCCTCCTTACTGGGCGCCTACTTGATTCTGGGCGCAATCACGTTGCCAAAAACGGGCGCCACCATGGTGTTGATCGCGCTCGCCGTTCTGGGCCTCATCGTGCAGACGGCAATTTTCCGACGTCGCGCCGTCGCCGACTAACCGCGCGTCCGCCGGCGCGATCTCGTTTTCTCGCTTCCGTTCGGCCGCTAAAACGCCTTCAACATTCCGGCCACATCGCCGCCGATTTGGCGCAGGCTTCGGTCTAACAAGTCCTTATATCCGCCGCCGAAAGCGCCCACGCCCGATCGCCGCTCCTGTTCGAAGCGCACGAGTGTTTTCCCGGATTTTCCATCCACGATCTCACCCGCGACGCCGACCTTGGCCGCGCCCGCGCCGAAGCCGGCAAAGTAACGCGCCGCCTGCGAGCCTGGGTCGCTCTTAGTGATGTGGGCGCGCACGATAAGCGCGCCAGCACCGCCATCGCGCCCGTTTTCCACCTGCAAATTCGCCGCCATCTTTTTGCGCAGACCGTCGGTGAACGGCTGTGTGCCATTGGCGAGCGCGGCTTTCACCGCCGGATAACTGTTGTCCTTCGCCTCCGGCAAAGTCGCATTGCTCGTATCGAGCGGCTGCACCAGGACTCGTTTGTAATTCGCGAGCTGAAATGGCTGCACAATCGTAACCTGATCGACATCGTGCCAGTCGCTGTAGCGGCCCGGTTGAGTCGAGTCGCTTTTCGCGTTCGCAGCAAACGGAGAAAGTGCCAGGGCCATCGCGCCGAGGAGAAGAGGAGTAAATTTCATCCGCGCGGTTCTAGCGAGTTCCTGTGAAATGACAACAGCGGAGTAAGGCCATAACGCATTGCGGTCGTCGCGCGATGGACGCATCCCTTCGGCTCGAAGATCAATGTCGAAAATGTCGCGCGCCGGTGAAAATCATCGCCATGTTGCGATCGTTCGCGGCCGCGATCACTTCCGCATCGCGCACCGATCCTCCCGGTTGAATCGCAGCCGTCGCGCCTGCATCGGCCGCGGCGAGGAGTCCATCTGGAAATGGAAAAAACGCGTCGCTCGCCACCGCGCTCCCCCAGAGCGAAAGTCCTGCTTCCTGCGCTTTCCAAACCGCGATGCGTGACGCATCGACGCGCGACATTTGGCCAGCGCCGATGCCGAGAGTGCGGTCCGCATTGGCGTAAACGATCGCGTTCGACTTCACATGCTTGACCACGCGCCAGCCAAAAATTATCGCAGCCAGCTCGGTCTCGTTCGGCTCGCGTTTGGTCACGACTTTCGTGCTGAAGTCCTCGACCGATTCGCCGCCGTCCTTGTCCTGCACCAGCACTCCGCCACAAACGGAGCGAATATCGATCTGCGAAATTTTCGATTCCGTCAGCGGGAGCGAACGGATCAGGCGCAGGTTTTTCTTTTTTTGAAAAAGCGCGCGCGCCTCCGTTTCAAAATCCGGCGCGATAATGACTTCGCTAAAGATTTCGCTGATCGCTTTTGCGAGGGGTTCGTCGATCGCGCGATTACAAATGATGATCCCACCGAAGGGAGCCTGCTTGTCGGTCGCGAACGCTTTCTCCCAGGCGGCACGCAGATCGGAATCGCTTCCGACGCCGCAGGGATTGGTGTGTTTTAAAATCGCAACCGTCGGCTCGCCGAACTCCGCGATCAGGTTGGTTGCGGCGCTGATGTCGAGAATGTTATTAAACGACAATTCCTTGCCGTGAAGCTTTTCGAAACACTGATCGAAGTCGCCGTAAAGAGCCGCGCCTTGATGCGGATTCTCGCCGTAACGCAATCGGCTAACGA
Organism: uncultured Chthoniobacterales bacterium; assembly: GCA_964236815.1. Lineage (GTDB taxonomy): Bacteria > Verrucomicrobiota > Verrucomicrobiia > Chthoniobacterales > UBA10450 > JACCTI01. Next base: position 6,178 of record CAXSFN010000048.1, on the reverse strand, counting down.
GTGGTAAGGACAAGGAAAACGACGCATCCGTCGTCTGTTCGTTGTTCAAGTAATTTCCGATTGCGCGATCGTAGGCCGAAGTTTTGATGAAGGCCTTGATCGCGAGACGCTCGCGCAATTTCAAAGTCGTCTCGCCTCCGTGATCCCGCATGTTGTCGAGGACCGCATCGTAATCGGTCGGCTCGACTACGACGGTGACGGACTCGTAGTTTTTCGCCGCGCTCCGAATCATGGAAGGCCCGCCGATATCGATTTGCTCGATCGCTTCGGCGAGGGTGACTCCTTCTTTCGCAATCGTTTCCTCGAACGGATAAAGATTCACGACCACGAGATCGATCGGCTGAAAACCTTGCTCCTGCGCCTGCTTCTCGTGCAAAGCGTGGCCGCGCTTGTAGAGAAGCCCGCCGTGCACGCGCGGATGCAACGTCTTGACCCGGCCTTCCAAAACTTCCGGGTAATCGGTGAAGCTGGAGATGTCGCGCACCGGCACGCCTTCCCTGCGCAGCAGCTCAGCAGTGCCGCCGGTCGAGATGATGTCGACGCCCTGCTTCTCCAGCGCGCGCGCGAAATCCGCCACCCCTTTTTTGTCGGAAACAGAAATCAATGCGCGCGTAATCTTCATGCGAGCGAGCGATGTTGCCTGAGGATATGGCGGGCGTCACCACGGAAGTTTTTTGGAGCTCGCGTCGCCCGCTCGCTCTGTCATTCCGAGCCGCGAAGACGGCGAGGAATCTCTCAAATCCGCGTTGATCGCCTTCCGACGCAAGCACGCCGCCAGCTTCGTTGCGAAGTCCCTCGGCGCGCTTTGTCAGCCTCGGGACGACACAAGTTAACGCGAAATAAAATCTTGGATTTCGCTCCTGGTCACTCGCCCGCGATGAAGTCGGCAAAGGAACGGCGCGCGCGATGAAAAATCCGCTCCGCATCTTCCTTGGTCCGATGAAACATCCGTTTGATGTTTTTCTTCACGACGTTTTCGTCTTCCTCACCCGGCTCGATTCCTTCGTCGGATCCGGTCGATGCGTATTCGTCCGGCGGGCGTGTCCGTTCAACTCGATCGACGCGATTGTTCCCGCGATCTTCTTCGACGTGCGCCATGTTCGCGCCTTGATAGAGGCCTTCGACGCGCGTGACGTTTCCTCGGTTCGCGTTGATCTGGATAGTGCCGAGCGGTCGACGCGCTCCATCCTGGAGTGTGACGATCCAGACCGGAATGCCGCGCTCGTTCGTGCGCAAAGTGTAGGTCACGCGATCGAAATTCACATGTGATTTGTCGGCCGTATAACTGGCCACGCTGAAGGCTCCGCTCGAATCCAGATTCAAACGCGCGGTTGCGATCGTTGCGCCCGCTGTCGAGCCAACCATGCTGCGGCCGGCTTGATTCGAAATAATCCGCCGGTTTACGACCTGCACTTCACGAACCCCGCCGGGCGAAGTGCGGTCGGCGATGAGGATATTCCATTTCGACGGCTGCGGATCGCCGTCCACTCCGTTGACCGAAACGATGCGGTTTAGATAACCGCGATTAAGCTGTCGGCCGACGAGGCGCAAAGCTTCGTAAGCCGTCACTTGTTCTTGCCCCCACGCCGAAGAAGCGATCAATCCGAGTGCGAGCGCGATGGTCCATTTCCGCATGCGCGAAACAAAACTGCTCCCAGCACGTCCTGTCCAACCGTTTTCCGTGGTGGACTTCAGGAAGCGAGCATGAATGTTCAGCCAGTGGGCGAACGATGACGAGAAAACGAAAGGTCGAGTTTTCCAGTCACACTGGGAATCTGGCGTTGATGCGGAAATTTGTGCGCGCATTTCTCGACGCCTACCCATTTTCGGAAAAGGAACGCACGCTCATGGTCCTGGGGGTTGACGAAGCCTGCACTAACATTATTCGTCACGCCTATCATTTGCGCGACGACCAGCCGATTGCGCTTTCACTCGAAGGCAAACCGGACTGCGTCTGTCTGCGCTTGCGCGATTACGGCCTCCAGACTCCGCCGGACAAAATGCAGGGTCGCGCGACGGATGTGATTCGTCCCGGCGGCCTCGGCCTGCATCTAATCCGGAATGCCTTCGACAAGGTTGATTTCATCCTGAAAAGCCGCGGCACGGAACTGGTCCTGACAAAAAGGCTGGGCTGAGTTAAGACCCGGCAGCTGCTGACTCATCTTTTCCTGGATTCCAAATTCTTGGTTAGCAAATGACGCCGCCAGAGCTCGACCCCGTTTTCGAAGTCTCGCTGCGGCCGCCGATGTTCAGCGAATTCACCGGACAGGTGAAGGTTTGTGAACGCCTGGAAGTTTTGGTCGAGGCGGCGAAAAAACGAGGTGATGTGCTCGAGCATATCTTGCTGAGCGGGCCGCCTGGTTTGGGAAAGACGACGCTGGCGCACATCATCGCTAATGCGATGGGCGTGAACGTGAAAAACACCAGCGGGCCGGTGATTGAAAAGGCGGGCGAGCTCGCCGGTCTTCTCACCAGCCTCGAAAAAGGTGACGTGCTTTTCATCGACGAGATCCATCGGCTGCAGCCAACGATCGAAGAATATCTATACCCGGCGATGGAAGATTACCGACTCGACATCATCATCGATCAGGGACCGCAAGCGCGCAGCCTGCGGCTGCAATTGCCTAAGTTTACCCTCATCGGCGCGACCACGCGCGCGGGGATGGTAAGCGCGCCGCTGCGCTCGCGTTTCGGCATGACCGCGCGATTGGATTACTACGCCGCAGAAGAGATGCACAAAATCATCCTGCGCAGCGCGGGCTTGCTCGGTGTTGAAATCGATGACAAAGGCGCGAGCGAAGTTGCCGCGCGTTGTCGTGGCACGCCGCGCACTGCCAATAATTTGCTCCGCTGGGTGCGCGATTACGCGCAGGTCAAAGCTGATGGGAAGATCACGGCTGATATCGCAGATCGCGCGTTGACCATGCTCGAAATCGATAGCGACGGCTTCGACCAATGGGACAAGCGCGTGATCGAAGCGCTCATCCACAAATTCAACGGCGGCCCGGTCGGTTTGAATTCGTTAGCCGTCGCCATCGGCGAAGAAGCGGGCACGCTCGAAGAAGTGAACGAACCTTATTTGATCATGGAAGGTTACATTAAACGCACCCCGCAAGGCCGCGTCGCGATGCCGAACGCGTATCGCAAGCTTGGGCTCAAGCCGCCCACTGGCGCACAAAGCGACCTCTTCGGGGGCTGATCCGTAGCACAGGCATTTTGCCTTTCGCATCGTTCACCGGGCAGGATGCCCGGTGTCCGCACAGCCGGGACGGACTGTGCTACGTTCCCATCCGTGCAGCTTACCGCTGATTTCTTCCAACAAACCGCGAAGGTCCTCACCGTTGGTGAACTGACTCGCGCCATCCGCGGGACGCTAGAAACGAAATTCGGCGCTGTTTGGGTGCAGGGAGAAATTTCCAACTACAAGTCGCACCCGTCCGGTCATCAATATTTCACCCTAAAAGATCATCGCGCGCAGATCGCTTGCGTTATTTTTCGGAATACGCTGCCGCCCGACGCGCCGCTGCTCGCGGACGGCGCGCAAGTGCAGGTCTTCGGGCAGATTTCCGTTTTCGAAGCGCGCGGCCAGTACCAGCTCAGCGTTCAGATCGTGCAGACGCGCGGGCTCGGTTTGCTGCAGGCGAAATTCGAAGCGCTCAAACGTAAACTGGAAGCGGAGGGCCTCTTCGACGCGGCGCGAAAACGCACGCTGCCGAAATTTCCGAAACGCATCGGAATTGTCACTTCGGCAAGCGGCGCGGCCATTCGCGATATTCTCAATGTCCTGCAAAGGCGTGCGCCCGGTCTTCAAATTCTGATCAATCCAGTGCGCGTGCAGGGCGTGGGCGCTGCCACGGAGATCGCCGTGGCGATTCGCGAGTTGGCCACGCCTAACGAGTCATGGCCGCCGCTCGATCTCATCCTTATCACCCGCGGCGGTGGCAGCATCGAAGACCTTTGGGAGTTTAACGAAGAAATCGTGGCCCGCGCTATTTACGATTCGCCGGTTCCAATCGTGAGCGCCGTCGGCCACGAAATCGATTTTACCATCGCCGATTTCGTAGCGGATCTGCGCGCCCCGACCCCGAGCGCCGCGGCGGAACTGATCGTCGCAGATGTTGCCGATCTGCTCCGCCGGGTGGCTGAACTTTCCGCCCAACTGGATCGAAACCTCCGCAACTTCGTTGCGCACGCGCAGACGCGTCTGCGTTTTCTTTCCGAAAAAGCGATCGCGCGTGAGTTGGTGCAGCGCCTGCGCGAGGCGCAACAAAACACCGACCTGGTCAAGGACTCGTTAGGCAAACTGGCTGGTGGTTTCGTGAGCGAAAAGCGCCGTCATCTGGCGGGCCTCGCCCAAGGAATCCAAGCCCACAGCCCCGCCCGCGAATTGGCGACGCGCCAGGCCAACCTTACGCAACTACAACGTCGCTTAATGGATCATCCCACACGACGGATGGAGACCGACCGTCAGCGTTTTCAGCGAGTGGAAGCGATGCTGCGGGTGCTTGGACCAGAGGCCACACTTCATCGCGGCTACAGCATCACGCGAGACTTGGAGGGCAGAGTTATCGATTCGGTAAAGCTCGCGGCGCCCGGCCTGCGCGTGACCACCCGCGTCGCCGATGGGACGTTTGAATCTGAGGTGTGCTGACGCGCCGCGCGTGGACTATTGCGGATTAGTCAGCACCATCCCGGACGATTCAGTGGTCTGAGCGCCCGTGAGAACCCCGACCGCGTTACCGTATTTGGTAATGTCGCCACCGTAATTTGCCATGACGGCCTGATTCTTCCGAAAGATGGAAGCATCGCCGCCCTTGCGCATGACGACGAAGCCTTTGTCTCCATAGGGCACGGCGGTTGGGCTCAGCGCCGTGTTATAGGTGAAGTTCGCGCTGACCCCGAAGATCGTATTCGAAGCATCGACTTCTTTGACCTTGTACACTTTCAGCCCACTGCTCCCGGCAAGTTGGACGCTCGTTACACCTCCAGCAGCGTTCGAAGTCACGGTGCAATTCGCACCGGGTGCGTTCAGGATTTTCTGAAGATCGCCTGGCTTCAAATAATCGTTCTGAACAAGCTTGTTACAGTATGCTTCCAACGTATCCACCGCTCCACTACCACCCGCACCACCGCCGGCAGCCGCGGCTTGGTAATCCCCCGGCCAGGAATAATTAGGATCGGAGTTGGCCGAGCCGTCCGTGGCCATCTGAAATCCGGCCAGATAAAATTGGCGCGCATTGTTCATCGTGCCGGTCATCTGACCTTTCGTTAGGGCGCCAGTGATCGCAGGGACCGCGAGAGATGCCAGGATGGCGATGATCGAAATCACAACCAGGAGTTCGATGAGAGTAAAAGCGGAGGAATTCTTTTTCTTCATGATGCGTGCTTGCAGACTGCGAAGACGGTTACTCAGGGTCAAGCGGAATGGTCTTAGACCGTTCAAGTTTAAACGCGACCGTGGCCAGCGGCGGCACTTCGATCATCAGGGAATGGCTGCGGCCCTGCCATTCCGCATCCGCTGCTTCGAGGCCGCCCATGTTGCCGACGTTACCGCCGCCATAGGTCTCACCGTCGGTGTTGATGATCTCGCGATAAAAGCCGCCTTCCGGCACGCCGATGCGATAACCGTGCAAGACTTGCGGCGTGGCGTTCACGATGAAGGCGATGATATCGCCCGCCTTCGATTTGCGGAGGAAGGCGACCACACTGTTGTCGGCATCGTGGAAATCGATCCACTCGAAGCCGTCGTAGCTGTCATCCTGGTCCCAGAGCGCGGGCTCGTTTCGGTAGGTGTAATTCAGATGCTGCACGAGTCGGCGCAGCCCGTCGTGCTTCGGCAATTGCAATAATTCCCAATCGAGTCCGCGGTCGTGATTCCATTCGCGCACCTGCCCAAACTCGCCGCCCATGAAAACGAGTTTCTTGCCCGGGTGACCGTACATCCAAGCGAGGAACATCCGGAGATTCGCGAACTTTTGCCATTCGTCGCCCGGCATTTTGCCGATGAGCGAGCCTTTGCCATGAACCACTTCGTCATGACTGAGGACGAGGACGAAATGCTCACTGAAGGCATACATGAGCGAGAAGGTGATGCTGTTGTGATGGAAGCGGCGGAAGATGGGATCGAGCGCCATGTAATGGAGGAAGTCGTGCATCCAGCCCATGTTCCATTTCATCC
>CAXSFN010000047.1:0-30487 GCA_964236815.1 uncultured Chthoniobacterales bacterium | reverse complement strand
GGGGGTATAGCTCAGTTGGTAGAGCGCGTCGTTCGCAATGACGAGGCCTGGGGTTCGAATCCCCATACCTCCACCACTTCGAGAGAATTCGTGAAGCGGGATAGCTCCCGCGTTCCCCCGTTTGGTAATCTCACCCTGGAGGGCGAAATCCAAATTCCGCCTGCAATTCTCCCCAGAGCCAATCGACGAACCAATCTTTCTCGATTTTTTCGGCTCGCGCGGCGGCAAGAGATTCCGCCTTTTCGACGCGGCCGTTCAGGCAGTAGAGATAGGTAAGCAAAAAAACGTCATTGATGTTCGAGAAGCCGCGATCCTTCTCCGCCTCGAGGAGGCGAATGGCGGCGTCCAGATCCCGGCGGGCTAGCGCTCCTGCCAAGAGATCGGGAGAGGCGTCAGGTAAGAAAGAATCCGCCCCCGCGACCAATCGCTCCGCGAGCGCAAGGCGGAATTCGTCGCTCTTCTGGACTGCCAATACCGGCGTGCGCAGGTGCGAGCCGCGCAGGTAAAAATCAAGTTCGGCCAACCAATTGCTTCCGGACATTTCCGAGCGAAATCGTGTTTCGCGAAGGAAAAAAAATGGCTCGAGCGATTCTTTTCGTTCGTTAGGCCAAATGTCGTGAGCGAGAGGAGAGGCGAAGAAACGCTGCAGCGCGCCCGAGGCTTCGAGATAACTGTAACCCAGTCGGTAAACTGTCTTGGGATCGGGCGACGCGTCGGTCAGGCGCTTGGGATAAAAATCATTCAACGGCTCGACGCCTTGAGTCATTCGGTCGATTTCCTCAGCGTCCATGACGAATAACGCGGGCATCTGCTCGGGAAGCTCGAGCCCGATTCGGACTAAATCGGAGGCTGAACTGGGATCAGTCCAGAGCTGATGCGCCAGCTCCGGGTCAGGCTTTGGCAGAGGCGGTTTAATTCCGATCATGATCCATTCCAAATCGGAATTTGCCCAGAGAGATACGTTCGGAAAAACATTATGGAAGGCGCGCAAGATTGCTTTGGTTTCATCGTTAGTTAGTTGATAGATCGGCAACCAAAAGCTGACGATGCCTCCATCTTTCAACCGGCCCTTCATCAGGGAAAAAAATCGCTCGGTGTAAAGGTTGACGGTGCCTGCGGTCTTCAAAGGCGGCGGTTCTCCACTGATGATGTCGTATCGTTCGGGACACGCTTGCAGGAAAAAGCGTCCGTCCTGGACAAAGGTCGTGACACGCGGATCGCGCAGAGGGTTTGAGTAACCCGGGCCAGTATAGGAATCAGCGAGATCGAAAACTTCTTTTGAGATATCGACGATGTCTAGATGCTTGAGACGGGCATCGCGCGTGAAGGCATCTGCGGTAACGCCGACGCCGTAGCCAACCAAAAGAGCATTCTCGCTCTCGGGGCGCAGAGTTAAGGGCAAGTAGGCGAACAAGCGCATGTAACGCTGACTGCGCGGTAGCGTTCCCGACATCGAGTAAGAGTTGGTAACTAGCCGATAGTAATAGGGCTGGCCGTAGAGATCGCGACGCAGCAGTTGAAAGGTATCGGCGGCGCCTTCGATTTTCTTGAGCAAAATCGAGGCGTCGACTTCATACGGGCGGCGGGCATTCGAGAAATGGATTTGGTCACGATGATAAGGAAAGATCGCGAGGATCAAGACCAGGACTGCGCTGAGCGAAACCGTTGCGAATCCAGGGAATCGCAGCACCGACCAGTCTTGTTTTTCACTCGTTAGGCCAGCCAGCCCGGCATAGACAACTGCACAAATAATAAGGCTCGATTGGAATCCAAGCCGCGGCAGCAGGATGAAACCTGCCAGGAGCGGTCCGGAGGCGGCGCCGATCGTATTGAACAGGATAGTAAGGCCGATGCTGTTCATCCGGCCTTTCATTTCGGACTGAACAGAGGTCACGACCGCGGGGAGCAGAGCCCCGGAGAGAAAGGCTACCGGAAACATCAAGGCCAGGGAGAGCTTTCCTGATTGCTGCCAGAACGCATGATCAAGCGCGGGAAGGTTCGGCGGAAGAATCGGCGCGGGAAAAAGCAGATAGGTGAGAAGCGTTGCGTTTGCCGCGAGGAGCAGCAGGACAGGTAACAATTTCCGTCGCGAAAGGACGCGTTCTGGAATCAAACTCGAGACTACGCTTCCGAGACCGATCCCGCCTAACACGACCGCGAGCATGACGGAGAAAGCGGTGGAGGTTGAGGCGATGTACAAACGCAGGAAGCGGAACCAGATTACTTCGAGGCCAAGAAGAACAGCACCGGCGCTCGCACTTACCAAAAGCAGACGCCAAGGCGGCTGTGTCTTTGGCCAGAAGCGCACTCGAAGTCGCAATGGAGTTTGCTCAATAACTACCGTTTCCGCCCCGGCCGATATCCAGGCAATTGCAGCTGCTCCGCAACAGATACCGGCAGCCGTTAGTGCGGTCCCGAAAAGCCCGCAGGCTCGGATCAGATAAGTCTCCCCGACCAAGGCGCCGGCCATCGCGCCCAAAGTGTTTGCTCCATAAAAAATACCGATGCTGCGGCCGAACTCCCGCGCTTGCAGAAGCGGATCTTCAAGCAAGACGGGAAGGGTCAATCCCATGGCAGTGGTCGGAAGCAGGAGAATCAAGAACGAGATTGTGACGCGAAGGAGGTTGAGGAGTTGCTGGTGATTCCAGAAGGCTTGAAAGATAGGACGCAACCATTCCCCGAGGAGCGGAAGCGCGAAGACTAGACTGCAACCGAAGATCGCTACGATCATTTCCAATCCGGCATAGACACGCAGCGGTCGCAGCCTTCCGAGTGTTGTGGCGGAAGCGATAGTGCTTCCGAGCGCGAGGCCCGCCATAAAGCTGGAAAGGATAAGCGCCGCGGACCAAACCGAATTTCCGAAAGCCAAGCCGCTCAGCCGAAGCCAAAGCGTCTGGAAAAGAAGGGCGCTACTTCCGGAGAGAAAGAGAATGAGGGAAACAATCGCAACGCGCACTAATCACAGCCCTAGGTTTGTCGTAACGATGCCGTGATTGCGGCGGGAGATCTGCGGTCGGCAGTGGTGATGCTTTCGTTACCCAATGGTCGCGCGGCGGCCTCGTCGCACGTTTCGCAGCTTAGATTCAGTGCACCTCAAACGGGCGATGCAGGCGTTGCCGCTATGCGTTGGCCACGCCGCGCCTGGACGCAACTGCATGTCTTAGACTTAGAACTTCTTCGTTAGGCGCACGTAAACGAAACGCCCGGTGGAATCGTAAGTGAAGCCGGGATAACCGACAGAGTTTCCGCCTTGGCCAAAGGCGGACGGCGGATCGTTATCGAAGAGGTTAATCACGCCGACGGTAACTGCAGTGCCGTTCAAGATGTGATCCAACACACTCATCTCACTGGAAGCGCCGGTGGCGCCGCCGCCTTTGTCATTCTTGGCGTAGCCCGTCGTGGCCGATTTGGAGACGAGCGCGCTGAAGTCATAGGAAGCTTGAAGATCGAAGAGCCATCGATGCTCCACATAATGGCGAACAAGATCGGAATCTTCCTCCTGGAATCCGTCGATGTAACGAACGGTCCCGATAACGTCGAAGCCTTTCCAGGCCCAATCGAGGCGACTGTTGCCTCTCCATCTGTAGTAACCTTCTTGTGACGCGCCTGGATCTGTGGTCACTCCGGCGAGTTGTTCGATGCGACCGCCCTCGACGCGTTGCACCTCGAAAGAATTAAGGTAGGTCACCTGCGTGAGCGAAGTAAACGTGCCGTAAGGCGTTTCCTTCACGTATTGAATTCCGAAATCGACGCCGTTCGCTTTCTGCGATGCTTCGTTTCGGTTGGAGACGACGATGCGCGTAATGGTGCCGTCAGCCAAGCGTTCGACCCGCTCTCCCGGCAGCAAAGTTCCAGCTAACTCGCGCGCCAAAACTGCATCGAGAAACGCGGATTGAACCACACCGGTGCGGTCGATCTGCCACAGGTCGGTCGAGACTGTCAGACCGGGCAGAAACTTCGGCGTATAAACAAATCCTCCGCTGTATGTCTCGGACTCCTCTGGCTGCAGATTTGGGCTGCTCTGAACAAGGGTCGTAGTTTCCGGCTCGAAAGCACCTCCGTTTTGCGGATCGTGCGACGGTTGAATATCGGAGATGGGAGAGGAGTACAATTCCTCGAGGGAGGGTTCGCGAAAGCCCAGTCCCCAGGTAAATCGCAGCGTGAGCGAATCATCGAACGGCTGCCAGCGCACACCGACTTTTGGCACCGCAACATCGGTGTCGTTATTTCGAAACGCTTCGTAACGGCCGGCCGCGCTGATATCGAAGGCGTGGAAGCCGGGGATTGCATTTTTATCGCTGAAGATTGGGATGGTCGTCTCCACATAGAAGGCATAAGACTTCCGGCCACCGACCGCGGGAGCGATCGCAGAATTACCGGCGATATCGCCCATGATGTTGAGCTGGTCGGGATCTTCGTTCAGCGATTCACGCCGGAATTGCCCGCCCAAGGCAAAGCCGACTCCGCCTGCCGGCAAATCGAAAAGATCGGTGGTGTAGATGGTCGCATCGACCGTGGCTAATTTCGAAGTGTCTGTGTCTTTGGGATGGACGCGGGCAAACTCGACCGATGCTTCGTTGGACGGAATAGGAACTCGGAAGTCGCCGAATGGATTGAAGGCGACGGTGGTGCCGATGTATTGCGGCGAGCCTGGATCGAAGATCGGATCGGCCTGATTCAGGATGCGGTTAAAGCGCGAAATCGATACCTGCTGCCCGGTGGTGGTATTCCGGATCTGGCTGTAGCGGAAGCCCGCGTCATAACCCCATGTTCCATTAAATAATTTGTCGCCGCGAAATCCGAGCGTGCCGAGGAATGCGTCACTTTCGTTATCGAAGAGACGGTTGCCGAATTCTGCCAGGCGGGCTCGCGTTCCGCCCGAGATGATTTGATTGAAGGGGTTAAACGGATTGAAAGAACCCGGCGCTACGCCAGTCTCCGCATAGGTCGGACCGCCAAAGGGCGTGCTGCCGGCGGGATTCGCCACGCGCGGCGGAATCGCGATCGTAGTGAACCCGGGGGTCTGGAAATTCCCGGTCGCAGCTGCGGCCAGCTCGTTGTGCGTCTTCACATTTTGGTACATCGCGTCGCCGTAGACGACGAGTTGTTCGCCGAGGAATTTGTGATTCACCGCGACGTAACCGCCGTAGCGCTCGGACTCCGGAAACGAGAGAGAGAATTCATTGAAATTAAAACCGTTGGGGCCCGACCTTGGCCGACCGGCCCCATAGAGATAAGCGTTGGCCGGGACAAATCCGTTCGTGCGGTCGGGCGCACTCGCAAACTGGTTCCCGCTCGCACTCGGAACAACTGTTCCGCCGGCTTCTGCCACCGCGGCGTTCGTCACCTGGAGATTGTAAGGGCTCGCGTTGCTGCTTAGAAACGGCGGCACCGCCGAGTACTCGCGATCATGGTTGAAGATCGAATTGCGATGGTAGTAGTTGATTGTTCCGGAGACGTTCGTCTTTCCGTCTCCCACGCCGAAGGTCAGGGAGCTGTTGAATTCGCCCGAGTCTTTGTCAGTTGTATTCCCGTACTCAATCTTAGCCTCCGCCCCGCGATAATCTTTATAGCGTTTAATATTCACAACGCCTGCGACCGCGTCGGCGCCGTAGGTGGTTGAGGCGCCATCCTTCAAGATTTCAATGTTCTCGATCGACGATTCCGGAATCGAATTTAGATCGACGAAAACGACGCGCCTGTTCCCCGTCGGATAAGGCGCGACGCGGCGGCCATCGAGAAGGATGAGCGTGGCGCGCGCATCGAAACCGCGCAGCGCGATCGTGGCTGCGCCCACCGCTGTATTCGATCCGTTTTCGTTGTTGGAAACGGGGACGCCGTTTGCGTTTGCGATCGGAAGATTGCGCAACAATTCCTCGACCGTGCGTTCGCCAGATTTATTAATCAAATCGCGGTTCGTGTTGATAACCGGATTCGGTCCTACTTCAGCCGCAGTCGGAATAATCGAACCGGTCACGAAGACGCGATCGGTCGAGGCTTCCGTATTCGAAGCCGGAAGAACATTTCCATTTTGATCCCGCACCGGAGCGGAAACCGCGCCGGTCGGAGGCGGTGAGTTGACCGCCTGTTGGGCGAGGGCATGTGGCCCTGCGAGAAAAAACGCGGTCAGAACGAGCGCCAGAACCGCGTGAACGAATGCGAGCTTCGGATGAATATTTGTTTTCATGTGTCGTTAGGGCAGGTGCCCGCAGGGTGAATGAAAACGACACGGCTGTTCAAGATATTTCTCGCAGCCTGGTTGCCCTTGTCGTTTTGCAGCGCGATCCGAGCGCGAGCGACGACGAAGAATGCTCCGCCCTGCATCGCTTTTTCCGGCGAGTTTTTGTGCAACTGTGTCGCCGATGAAAGCCTGCCGTCTGCCTTTGGTTTGTCTTGTGCTTGCCGTCGCGGGTTGCGCGCGCAAAGCCCCTCCGCCGCCGGCGGCGCCGGATGTCCTCGTGACCGAAGTGAAGCAGGAAGACGTGCCGATTTTAGATGAGTTTGTCGGCACTCTCGACGGTTCGGTCAACGCCAGCATCCAGGCGCGCGTGCAGGGCTATCTCACCTCGCAGAATTATAAGGAAGGCACCGCGGTGAAAAAGGGCGATCTGCTTTTCCAAATCGATCCGCGGCCGTTTGAAGCGGCGCTCGCGCAGGCGAAGGCGGCGGTCACGCAAGCCGAAGCTTCCGAACGTCAGGCCGAGCTGACCACGGCGCGCAATCTCGAGTTGTTCAAGACCAAGGCGATCAGCGAACAGGAGCGCGATAATTCCGTGCAAGGCGCCGCTGCGGCCAGGGCGCAAACCGAAGCGCAACGCGCGGCCGTCGAGCAGGCGCAATTGAACCGCGACTTCACTGCGATCACTTCACCGATCGACGGCATCGCAGGATTAGCGAAAGCGCAGGTGGGCGATCTCGTAGGCCCGAGTACCGGCGGCCTAACGAGTGTTTCGACGGTCGATCCGATCAAAGCCTTCTTCACCGTGAGCGATCAGCGCTACACCACTTACCAGCAGCGTTACGCCGATCCGCAGCAGCGTGCCGAGCACGAAAAGCAGCTCGAATTTGAATTGATCCTGGCGGACGGCTCGCATTTTCCGCACAAGGGCGAGCTCTTCGCGGCGGAGAATCAGGTTGATGTTCGCACCGGTTCCGTTCGGATCGCGGCGATGTTTCCGAATCCCGGAAACATTTTGCGGCCCGGGCAATTCGCGCGCATCAGCGTGCGCACCGATATGAAAAATGGCGCGCTCCTTGTGCCGCAACGCGCGGTCATCGAGCTGCAGGGAACGTATCAGGTCGCGCTCGTGGGTGCCGATAATAAAGCGCACATCCAATCAGTGAAAATGGGCCGGCGTTACGGACAAATGTGGATTGTCGAGGAAGGGTTGCATGCCGGCGATCGCATCGTGGTCGAAGGCGTGCAGAAAGCGCGCAACGATGCTCCGGTTAATCCGAAACCGTGGACTCCGTCGCCCGCGCCGAACCCGGCTGCGATCACTCGTTAGGCGAATCGTCCATGTCGAAATTTTTCATCAATCGCCCCATCGTCGCGATCGTCATTGCGATTTTGATGACGCTGGTGGGCGTGGTCGCGATGATTCAACTGCCGATCGCGCAGTATCCGAACATCGTGCCGCCGGAGATCCAGGTGCGCGCCAATTACACCGGCGCGGATGCGCAGACGATCGAGCAATCCGTGGCCACGCCGATCGAGCAGCAGATGAGCGGGGTCGATCGGAGCAATTACATCCAGTCGGTCAACGCGAATGGCTCCATCCGCATGACGGTCAACTTCGATGTCGGGACCGACCCGAACACCGATCAGATCCTGTCGCAGCTCCGCGTTTCGCAAGCCACTTCGCAGTTGCCGACGGACGTGATCAACGCCGGCGTAACCGTGCAAAAATCGACTACCGCGCCGCTCATGCTGGTCGCGTTGAATTCGCCGAACGGAACTTACGACAACGTCTTCCTCGCCAATTACGCCAATATTAATCTGATCGATCAGCTGACGCGCGTCCCCGGGATTTCGAACGTGCAGGTTTTCGGCGCGGGCCAGTATGCGATGCGGCTTTGGGTAAGGCCGGACCAGCTCGCGAAGTTAAACGTGACGGTGCCCGATGTTACGAATGCGCTTCGCGCGCAAAATACCGTTAATCCCGCCGGCCAGATCGGCGGCGAGCCGGCGCCGCCGGGACAGGAATTCACTTACACGGTGCGATCGCCGGGACGCCTGACTTCGATCGAAGATTTCGGTGAGATTGTGATTCGCGCGAATCCAGACGGTTCGCTCCTGCGCTTGAAAGATGTGGCGCGGATCGAGCTCGGCGCGCAGACCTACAGTCTGGCCGGGCGATTAGATGGAAAGGCCGCCGCGATTCTCGCGCTCTATCAATTGCCCGGCACGAACGCGCTCGATGCCGCCAAAGGTGTGAAGGCGTTGATGACGCGTGTCGCGCAGCAATTTCCCTCCGACATGACCTACGCGATCTCGCTCGATACCACGCAGGCAGTCACCGCTGGGATGGAGGAAATTATCTACACCCTGCTCGAAGCGCTCGCCCTCGTCATCATTGTTGTTTTCATTTTCCTGCAAGGCTGGCGCGCCACCTTGATCCCGCTTTGCGCGGTGCCGGTTTCGCTCATCGGCACCTTCATGCTCTTTCCGCTTTTTGGATTCACGATCAACACGCTCGCGCTTTTCGGCCTGGTGCTGGCGATCGGTCTGGTGGTCGATGATGCGATCGTGGTGGTCGAAGCGGTCGAGCATCACATCGACGAAGGAATGTCGCCGCGCGATGCGACTTTGCGCGCGATGGAAGAAGTCTCCGGGCCGGTCATCGGCATCGCGCTCGTGCTTTCCGCGGTCTTCATTCCGACCGCGTTTATTCCCGGAATCACCGGACGGCTTTACCAGCAGTTCGCGCTCACGATCGCGATCTCGGTCATCCTTTCCGCCTTTAATGCGCTCACGCTCAGCCCCGCGCTTTCTGCGCTGCTCTTGCGTCCGCGTCAGGCGGCGCGCGGCCCGCTCGGCTGGTTTTTCGGAAAATTTAATCGCGTCTTCAGCCGCACTACCGAGCGATATGTCAGCACCTCGCGACTCGCGATTCGCAAAAGCGGAATCAGTATGTTGCTGCTGGTTGGGTTCGCAATTATCGCCGGCTTTTTCGGCTCGCGTTTATCACCGGGATTCTTGCCCGAGGAAGATCAGGGCTATCTCTACGGCGCTCTCACTTTGCCGTATGCGGCGTCGATGCAACGGACGAGCGACTCCGCGCGCAAAGTCGAAGAAATTCTGCTGAAAACTCCGGGCGTAAAACACGTCACCAGCGTGCTCGGGTTCAGCTTGCTCAGTACGGTGCAGAGCACGTTCAGCGCGTTTTTCTTCATTACCTTCGAGCCATGGGGCGACCGCGCGAATCCTGAAACGCAATACGCAGCGCTCAAGCAAAACATTAACCGCCAACTCTCCGCTATTCCCGATGGCATTGGCTTCGCCTTTCCGCCTCCATCCATTCCCGGCATCGGCACTTCCGGTGGCGTCACTTTCATGTTGGAAGATCGCGCTGGTCGGGATGTGAATTTTCTCGGCGATAACTTGAACACGTTTCTCGCCGCGGTCCGAAAGCGCCCTGAGATTGCATCCGCGACCACAACCTTCCTGCCCTCGGTTCCGCAGGTCTTCATCGATGTCGACCGCGACAAAGTCCTGAAGCAAGGCGTCGATCTCACGCAGGTCAGCCAGACGCTGCAAACCTTCATGGGCGGATTTTTCGTGAACTACTTCAACCGCTTCGGCCGGCAGTGGCAGGTCTTCGTCCAGGCGGAAGGCGATTACCGCACGCGCGCGGAAAACGTCGGTCTCTTCTTCGTCCGCAACGCCAACAACGACATGGTCCCGCTCAGCTCGGTCACAAAGGTGGAAGCGCGCGCCGGCCCGGAATTCACGATGCGTTTTAATCTTTATCGCGCCGCGCAAATCAACGTCACCGCCTCGCCCGGTTTCAGTTCTCGCGAAGCGATGAAGGCGATGGAGGAAACCTTCGCGCAAACCATGCCGGCGGAAATGGGCTACGACTATTCAGCGATGTCGTTTCAGGAGAAGCGCGCCGAACAAGGCGTTTCGCCCATGGTTGTTTTCGGCATGTCGTTGCTCTTCGTCTTTCTCATTCTCGCGGCCCTTTATGAAAGCTGGTCGCTTCCATTTAGCGTCTTGTTAGGCACGCCGATCGCAATCTTCGGCGCGTTCGGCGCGCTCTGGCTGCGCGGGATGGAGAATAACGTTTACGCGCAGATCGGTCTCGTCATGCTCATCGGCCTCGCGGCCAAAAACGCCATCCTGATTGTCGAATTCGCCAAGCTCGAATACGAACGCGGCAAGCCTTTGCTCGAAGCTACGCTGGAAGGCGCGCGTCTTCGTCTGCGTCCCATTATCATGACGTCCTTCGCTTTCATTCTCGGTTGCGTGCCACTCTGGCGGGCGACTGGATCCGGTGCCGTGGCGCGACGCATCATGGGCACGACCGTGATTGGCGGAATGCTGGCCGCGACGCTGATCGCGATCTTCCTGATTCCCGTGACGTATTACGTCATTCAGCGTTTTGCCGAGCGCCGGAAGGAAAGCGCGCAAGGTGCCGCTTTGGCAAAACCCGATCCCGCCTAACGAGTGGATAGGGCGAGGTTGGATTCATCGTGAAGACGCGAAACAATATCAAGCGCGTGGGCATTCTCTTCTTGCAGGTGCTCGTGACCGCAGGCGGCATCTTCTATGTTTTTCACGATCCGCAGAGGCGTGGTGAAATCACCCAGGCATTGCGGCACGCCGATCGCAGCTGGCTGCTCATCGGCTGGCTTTGCTATAGTGCTGTCGAAATTTTCGCCACGGTGCGGTGGCAGATTCTTCTCCGCATCCAGGGCATTTCCCTCGGCTGGTTACGCGCGGCCGGTGTGGTCATGGTCGGCCTATTCTTCAATATGTTTTTGCCCGGCCTAATCGGCGGCGATCTGGTCCGGCTTTATTTCGTTTTCAAACGCGCGCCCGAGAAGAAAACGCAGGCGACCCTCTCGGTCGCGATGGATCGCCTTTTTGGTTTGCTCTCGATTCTTTTCCTTGCCGGCCTGGTTCTTTCCTTTCGCTTCAACTGGCTGCGGCAGTCCGCCGCCACTTTGCACATCGCGTGGCTCGCGCTTGCTCTGCTCGGCGGGGCGCTTGTTTTTGTCGTCGCGCTTTTTTCCCTGGTCGGTTTTGGCGCTTTGCATCGATTGCCGAAACGTCTCTTTTTCCGCAAAGCGATCGTCGAATCGGGTCAGGCGCTGGAAGTTTACCGGAAACATCCCGCGGCCATGGCGCTGGCTTTCGTTACCACCATCATCTCGCATCTGGCCTACTACGTGAGCTTCTATTGCGCGGGTCAATCATTGCGCGCTTCGGATCGCGTCGCCGGCTTGGTCGATATGATTTCAATCATGCCGCTGGTGAACACGGTCACCTCCATTCCGATTTCCATCGGCGGACTCGGGGTGCGCGAAACGCTTTTTCAACAACTGCTCGGCAATCTCGCGCACGTCCCCGCAAGTTTGGCCGCGCTGACCGCGTCGCTCGGATTCGCCATTCAAGCTTCATGGGGAATCGTCGGCGCCGCCGCTTATTTCCTCGCGCAATCGCTAAGCGAGCGTCGTCGGAGGCGCTGAACTGCGCGGCCCAGGAAGACCTTGAATCCAAACGCACGCATCGCGGCATCATATCGATAACAATATGATTCACGACTTCCGCTTCGCTTTCCGCCAACTCATCAAAGCGCGCGGATTCACCGCCGCAGCCGTGCTCGTCCTCGCCCTCGGGATTGGCGCCAACACCGCGATCTTTAGCCTTCTCAACACCATGCTTTTTCAACCGCCGTCCTACGCGAAGGCGAGCGAGGTGGTGCAGATCTTTTCGCAGGACAAAAAAAATCCGAAAACGTTCCGCGGTTTTTCCTATCCGAATTACGTCGAGATTAGCGGCCAGAACGACGTCTTCGCCGGAGTGATGGCGCACAATCTCGCCATGGTCGGGGTGGGGGATAAAGCGAGCACGCGGCGCACCTTCGCCGATATCGTGAGCGCAAATTATTTCGATGTTTTAGGCGTTCGGCCGATCCAGGGCCGCAGCTTCACAGCGGCAGAAGAAAAGCCGGGAACAAACGCGCCGGTCGCTATCGTCAGCTACAGCTTCTGGGAAAAACAGGCGCGCGATCCGACTGTGCTTGGCTCGCAAATCGCGGTCAACAGCCGGTCTTTCACCGTGGTCGGGATTCTTCCGAAAGGGTTTAGCGGCACGATGCAGATTATCGCGCCGGAAATCTGGTTGCCGCTCGGCGTTTACGATCAGGTCGCGAATGATTTTGAATCCGACAACCGCATCGCACTAGGCGACCGCGCCGGGACGCAGCTCATGCTGATCGCGCGCCTGCGGCCGGGGATGACCGCGGTAGCAGCCGACCCCGCGCTGAAAATTCTTGCTTCGAATTTCGAGCAGGCGTTTCCGCTCGAGCAAAAAGATCAAACCTTTATGACCGAACCAGTCTCGCGTTTTTCCACCAGCACCAGCCCGCAGGGCGACGGACAGGTGAAACAAATGGCGCCTCTGCTCTTCGGCATGGCTGGTGTGGTGCTGCTGGTCGCTTGTCTGAATCTGGCCAACATGCTGCTCGCGCGCGGCACTTCCCGGCGGAAGGAAATCGCGATCCGTCTGGCGCTGGGCGGAAGCCGCGCGCGGATCGTCCGGCAACTTTTGATCGAGGGTTTCGTGCTCGCGTTGCTTGGCGGCGCGTTCGGTTTGTTACTCGGCCTTTGGTCTTCCGATCTTCTCGTGGCCTCGTTAGGCAAAATGATGCCGGTCGATCTCGTCTGGCGCGGCGGCATGAGTGTCTCGGTGCTCGTGGCCACATTCGGCTTTTGTCTTCTCGGCACTTTCGCGTTCGCTCTCGGCCCGGCCCTGAAATTATCGAAGGCGGCGGTGATCGAGGATTTGAAGGAACACGCGGGCGAAGATGCGATGCGTCGCCGTTGGAAATTCCTGCCGCGAAATCCGCTCGTGGTGGTGCAGATCGCGTTTTCACTAGCGCTCTTGACCGCGGCCGGGCTTTTCATTCGCGGGGCGGGCAAGGCGGCCGCGGTCGAGACCGGATTGCAGGCCGATTTCAATTTCCTCCTGGAAGTGGACGCGAGTCTCGCTGGCTACGACCAAACGCGCGCGCAAAATCTTTATCGCACGCTGGAAGAAAGACTCTCGGCCCTGCCGGGCGTGGAACTCGCCAGCATTTCCGCCACGGTTCCGTTCGGAATGGTGTCGTTAGACAAGAGCGTCCAGCGCGGCGGAGTTAATCCCGCGCCCGATTCGAAGCCTGCCACCGCGGCTGATGGTCTCGCTTTCAGCGCGAACTTTAACAGCGTGGGCGCTGATTATTTTTCCACCGTCGGCGTCTTGCTCCGGCGCGGCCGCGCTTTCAATCTCGCGGAAACGATGCATGAGACGCCGGCAAAGGTTGCGATCATCGACGAAGTGCTGGCGAAAAAATTATGGCCCGAAGGCGATGCGCTTGGTCAGCACATTCAATTCGCGGCCAGGAACGCTCCGCGCGCCAAGGGCGGCGGCGCCTCCGGCGTCGGCACGATGGAGGAAGGCCGCGGCGAGGCGAAGGCGCAGCTTGAGATCGTCGGCATCGCTCCCTACACGCGCGCCAGCCTCTTCGAGAAAGATCCGCGCGGCGCGCTCTACCTTCCTTTCGCCGGCGGATTTCAGAGCGATACCTTCTTTCAAATCAAGTTTGCGCCCGGGGCGGGCCGCGATCTGAATGCGACCGCGGATTTGATTCGTCGCGCTGTGCGGGAAGTTGATCCTGCCCTGCCCGTGCTTTCGCTCAAAACTTTCGCGCAGCATCTCGATTCCAATTTCGAACTCTGGATCGTGCGCGCCGGCGCGGCGCTCTTCAGCGTCTTCGGCGGACTGGCGCTCGTCCTTTCTGTTGTCGGTGTCTATGGCGTGAAAGCGTATTCGGTCGCGCGACGCACGCGCGAGATTGGCATCCGGATGGCGCTGGGCGCACAACGCGGAACGGTGCAGTGGATGATTTTGCGGGAAGGTTTCATCATGCTTGGGGGCGGAGTTGTGCTTGGCCTTTTGCTCGCTGCCCTCACTGGAAAACTCCTGAGTGGAATGCTCTACGATGTCGGCGCGTTAGATCCGCTCGCCTTCACGCTCTCGCCCGTCGTTTTGGCGGCAGCCGCGCTGCTTGCAACCTGGCTGCCCGCTCGCCGCGCTACCCGGATCAATCCGATGATCGCATTGCGATCGGAGTAACTGCAGCGGCCGTCATCAGTATCAGCTGCCCTAGGCGTGCGTGTCCGCCCTGGCCGAACTTGGAGCCGGCCTGCGTTGATCGTTCGCGATCACGAGCGCGACCGAGCCAACGATGATCGTGGCCGCAATCGCGGTGCGCAGCGTTAGCCGTTCACCGGCAAAGAACGCGCCGAGCAAGACAGCCACGATCGGATTCACGTAAGCGTAAGTAGCGACTTTCGCCGGTTCGCAATAACGCAGGAGCCACGCGTACGAGACGTATCCGATAATTCCGCCGATCAAAACCAGATAGATGAACGCGCCTAACGACTGATTGGTGATGGCGTGCGGGTCGAAGCGACGCATTTCGCCGGTGGCGAGCCCGATCACGACCAGGAGCGTACCGCCGCAGAGCATTTGCTGTCCGGCCGCGAGAAATGGCGAGGTCGCATTCTGCTTGCGACGCGAATAGAGCGAGCCGGCGGACCAGAGGAGCGCGGAGCAAAGCAGGATGCACATGCCGATCCATGCATGCGGCGATTCGCTCGTCGGCGAAACGCGCAAGGCCGGTCCGATTAAAACGCCGACGCCGACGAAGCCGCCCGCCAGTCCAATGGCTGCGACCAAATTCGGACGAGGTGACATCCCGAAGAGCCAACTCAAGAGTGCGATGTAGATGGGCACGGTCGCGACCAGGAGAGCGGCTAAACCGGAAGGAACATATTGTTCCGCGAGCGTGACGCCGCCATTCCCACCGAGAAGCAAACATGCGCCCACGATCAGCGCCGTTCTCCACTCAATCAGGCGCGATCGCTCCGCGCCGCTGATGCGCGCGCCGACATATAAGATGATTCCGGCGAGAAGGAATCGTGAACCCGCCATCAATAGCGGCGGAATGGAGCGAATCGCAAAGAGGATCGCGAGATAAGTCGAACCCCAAATGAGATAAACGGAAGCGAACGCCGTCAGGATTGCGGCGCGAGAAGGTGACTTCATTCGTGCGCGGCTCGCTACGGTGTCATCCTGGTGGGCGAAGGCGCCGAAAGATCTGACTCCTCGATTCACGCGTCCCATCCGCGCAGGCGGTAAGGTTGCGAAGTCCTTCGTCGCCCGCGCGACTCAGGACGACAAACTGTGAGAGCGTTGCGTCGTGATCAGGAACGTCTTCCGAAAATAACGCGGTAGAGGAGCAGCAAAATCATCGCACCGACGACGGAAAAGATAAACCCGGCCGGCTGCCCCGGTTGGTACCATCCCATGGCCTGGCCAAGATAACCGGCCACAAACGAACCGGCGATGCCGAGCAGGATCGTAATGATGCAGCCACCTGGGTCGCGACCCGGCATGAGAAGTTTGGCGACTGCGCCGATGACGGCGCCGATGATGAGGGTCCAGAGCATTGCTGACATGCCGTGGACGTTAGGAGGTTCGTTCCGCGCGCGAAAGCTAAAATCGCGCTACAACTGGATTACCTGCGCGGAGCGGATGTCTTCACTTCCGCGAATCTTAGCGAGCAGTTCTTCATCGGGCGCGGTGTCGAGATTCAAAACAGTCAGCGCGGTTCCGCCGGCCTGGTTTCGGCTCAACGACATGGTCGCAATATTAACACCGTGATCGCCAAGCAAAGTCCCGATGCGGCCGACGATGCCGGGTCGATCGCTATTCTCGAGCACGAGGACGACGCCGTGCGGTCGCGCTTCCACCGGCCGCGCGTTCACGCTCACGATGCGCGGCGTTGCGCCGAAAAATGCGCCGGCAACAGAAACGCTTTCTCCTTGCGTGGCCACGGAGAGCTCGAGCAAATCGGTGTAGTCACCCACTGCGCTCAAGCGTGTTTCATTGATCCTCAAGCCGAGACTTTCTGCGTAAGCGGGCGCGTTTACTTCGTTCACATCGATGCCGCCGGCTTTTTGCAGAAAGCCTTTCAGGACGGAGCGCGTGATCGCTGTCGTGTCGACCTCGTTCACTTTTCCGCTGTAGTTAATATTGAGCTGCTCGACGTGGCTGGGCGCGAGCTGCGAAAGGAAGCGGCCTAGTTTTTCGCCAAAACGCAGATGCGGCCCGATGATGGCGAGCGTCTTGGCGTCGAGATTCGGCATGTTAACCGCGTTGCGAATTGTTCCTTCGAGAAGCGCGGCCCGAATCGATTGCGCGATCTCGATCCCCACGCTTTCCTGCGCTTCCGCGGTGGAAGCGCCGAGATGAGGGGTGAGAACTAAAGTTGGCAGATCGCGCAAAAAGGACTCGTTAGGCAACGGCTCCGTTTCGAAAACGTCGAGCGCAGCCGCCGCTACCTGGCCACTGCGCAAAGCGTCCGCGAGTGCGGCTTCGTCGATCAAACCTCCGCGCGCGCAATTGATGATGCGAACGCCGCGCTTCATTCCCTTCAGGCGTTCTGCGTTGATCAGGTGATGCGTTTCCGTCGTGAGCGGCGTGTGCAGAGTGATGAAATCAGCCTCGCGCAATAGATCATCGAGAACCTCGATTAGCTCGACCTGCAGGGTGCGCGCACGCGTCGCCGCCAGATAAGGATCGAAGGCCAGGACGCGCATTCCGAAGGCGATGGCGCGCCGGCTCAGCTCGCTCCCGATTCGCCCCATGCCGACGATGCCTAACGACTTGTTGTAAAGCTCGACGCCTTGAAATTCTTTCCGATTCCATTTGCCCGTCCGCACCATGGCGTCGGCTTGCGGAATTTTGCGCGCCGCGCAGAGCAAGAGAGAAAAGGCATGTTCCGCGGTCGAGATGGTGTTTCCGCCCGGCGCATTCATCACGATAACGCCGCGACGCGTGGCGGTTTCAACGTCGACGTTATCGACGCCGACACCGGCCCGTCCGACGACCCGAAGTTTCGCGCCGGCTTCCAGGACTGCCTTCGTGACCTTGGTCTCGCTCCGAACAACCAGCCCGCTAAAATCGGGAATCAATTTGATCAGCTCGGTTTCGCTCAGACCGATTCGGACCATCACGTCGAGCGCGCGGCCTTCGCTCAGTTCTTCCACACCGCGCGCCGAGATCGGATCTGCGATCAGGATTCGTGGCATGCTCATATGGCTAAGTCCGGTTATCCGAAAATCACGAGCCGGATCTCATCGGGCAGTTGCGCCGCGACGCTCGTAACCACACTGCCGCGCAAGAGGTGGGCCAGCGCCGTTCTTTGTGAAGCGCCGATCAAAAGATAATCCACCCCGAGCGTCGCCGATAAATCAAGAATGGTCGCGGCCGCGTCCTCACTCACCGCATAGACCGGCAACACGCAGATGCCGCGCTCCGCGCCCAGTTTCATCATCAACGACATGATCGCGTTTGCCTCGGGATCATCCTGCCACTTCGATTTACCCAGCGCAGTCGGCGTTGCCGAAAGATAGACCGAAATTTCTTTCACAAAGAGGACGCACAAGACCGCTTTGCGCAATTGCGCTTCGTCCATTGCGAACCCGAGCACCGGCGTGATTCCGCGAGCCGCGACCATGATTTTCTGACCCTCGTCGAGGCGAGGCTGGACCGCGGCCACCATGTCCGGCGTGACCATAGCGGCAACGCCACGGCTCACGGTCACTGTCTTCAAACCCGAAAGTTTGTGTGAATAGGCGCGTAATGCGTAGCCGGCAAAGAGCACGCACATGGCGAAGAAAAGCGCTTCCGGTTTCGTCTTCGCAATCGTCAATTCGACTGCGGTCAGGACGAAAAAAGTCAGGCCCATCACGGCCCGCTCATGCCACCTCAAACCCAGGCGTTTGTTGAAGGTGCAGGCGCCGAGGTTTACCGCGATCGCTCCCACGACACCGATTGCGTAAAGCCCGGCGAGAGCTTCGAATTCTTTCGTAACCGCAAGGATCACGATCGGAACTCCGACCGCGATGAAGAGTGGAATTTTCGGGACGCCGTGGGTATTGAGGCGCGCGAGCTGACGCGGCATCTCGCCGTCCTGCGCCATCATGTAAATCACGCCGATCAGTGCGACGACCGCGGTGTTGACTGCGCTGAAGAGGAGCAGGCCGAAAACCAAACCAACGATGAGGCCGAAGATCTGGCCGGCCGCAGGTCCGATCACGAGGGATCCGTAGTGCTCGGCCAAAAAACGGAGCATGTCTTCTTTGTGCGCTTCCAGGACCGGCGCGAAACTTTTTGGCAAGGAGAGCATGGCCCAGCCGAGCAGCGCGGTGCCGAGCACGACTTCGATCGCCACCGGCACGATCGCCTTCGTCGCGGTCCGGGTAACCTTCGGTTTCTCCGGCGTGGAATCAGCGTCCGGCTTCATCACGCCGGTGATGTTGGCGACCGCTTCCACGCCGCTAAGCGCCAGAATTACGCCGACAAACGCCACCCAAACGTGCCCGAGATTTTCGTGTCGCGGCTCAAAGTGCACCGTGGTGAGATGCGGCGCGCTCAAACCGATAATGAGCAGCACCACGAAAACCGCCGGCAGGGCAAGCCAGAGCGAAACGCTTCCGCTGTGTTTGGGACCGAAAAAATTGATCGCGCCCACAATGAGTATCAGCGCCATGGTCGCGACCTGCGCGTATTGCACGGGAATCCCGAAGTAGCTCACCGCCGCCCAACCGCTCAACGCCGCCGTCACCATGAAGTTTGCGATCAGGAGAAGTGCGCCGGTTGAAGCGAGAAAACGGCTTTGCCGTCGCGCCGCGGAATAAACGCCGCCGCCATCCGGGAAATGAGCGCAGACGATGATGTAATTATAACCGACCACCGCGGTCAGAACGCAGACCGCGAGAATGATCGGGAACGACGAGAACCCCGCTGCAATAAATGCGAGGCCGATGACGTAAGCCTTGCTCGTGCCCCAGTCGCCGTAGAGCAAAGCCGCGGCGCGTTTCCAATCAACATTACGAGGCCGATGAACGCCGGGAGCGGCAGGGGTCAGGTCAGCCATCGATGAGAGGGGACTGTCGAATGCACTCTCGCGCAGTGGCAAGCTCTTTTCTGCGCTAGAAACCGCACGTCGTGCGAAACCAGGATTTTCATTCGCAAGCGGGGAGTGCGGAGGTAAGATTCACGGCGTGAGTCTGTCAGAGATCGTCAACGCGCTGCCGACGCTGAAGCGGGACGAACGCCGCGAACTCGCGAGGCGTCTTTTCGAGGTTGAGAACGAGGAGTCTAACGTTCTCGCCGATTCTGACCATCGTGCAGATGAGCGGTTCCTGATCCTTGATGCCATCGAAACGCAAGATGGCAAAACCGAATCCCGGTGCAGTCTGGCTTGTTGATCTCGGCATGGCCGCCAAGGTGCGTCCATGCCTCGTCCTAAGAGACTACCCGGCAGCAAACGAATTGGCGCTCATTGTCATCGTTCCGCATACCACCGCGCTTCATCAAACCCGTTGGGAGTTCGTTTTATCAAAACCGTTTCTCAAGCCCGGTGCTTTTCATCTGCAACAGGTTCAACCCATCTCAATCCCGCGTTTTGAGCGCCGTCTCGGTATGCTTGCGGCCGACGAGTTTTGGCGGTTGAAAACTAGACTGGTTCAAGTCCTTCGTCTTCTGCTGGAAAAGCACGAAGGGTGAAGAAAATTCTTTTTGTTTGTAGCCGAAACCGCCGCCGCAGCCTCACGGCGGAGAAGTTAGTGGGCAGCTTGCATTGGTACGAGGCCCGTTCTGTCGGCACGCAGCCACAGGCCAGGATCACGGTGACGCCGGGACACATTGGATGGGCCGATCTTACGTCGCGATGGAGAAATCTCACGTCTCGAAACTCCGGACCCGGTTTCCAGAAGCGCTCGCAGAAAAACGCGTAGTGGTGCTTCACATCCGCGATGAATACGAGTTCATGGACCCGGCGCTGCTCGACGAACTCCGGTCCAAACTAGCAGCTTATATCTCGTTTCCGGGTTGAGCGGTGAACAGATGGCTTAATGGAGTTTTAACGCTTTGCGGTCATCTTTTAATTACCAAACCCTCTTTGCCTCGCGCAGCGTTTGATCATGGAAAGCGCACTCATTTCTCAACCGGTTGGAGCTAGAGGGTTTCCCGTGAAGATGGCCTCGCCGGAGCCCGTTGCGGAGTCTCCATTCTGGATGTGGTTCATCGAAAACCCGGCTCGCAGTCGACGGCAGATAAAAGCCGTGATTACGCCGGATCAGACTTCCGTCGCAAGCCGGTAGCCGATTCCTACTTCGGTTTTGATCAATCGCGGCACGTCGATATTCGGCTCGAGTTTCCTGCGTAGATACGTGATGTAAACGCGCAAATACTGCGCCTGGCTCTCGGCCTTTTCGCCCCAGACGGTTCGGAGCAGTTGCTTCTGCGTGACCACTTTTCCTGCATGTTGCACCAGCACGCGCAGGAGCGCGTATTCGGTAGGCGTAAGTTTAATTTCCGCGCCCTCCAGGGTCACGCGACGCGCCGAGAGGTCGACGCAGAGTGGGCCAATTTGGAAAATTGGCTCGCCCGTTTCGACCAGCGAACGCCGCTGAATGACGCGGACTCGCGCCAACAATTCGGCAGTATCGAAGGGCTTGGTCACGTAGTCGTCCGCGCCTGCGTCGAGCGCGGCGACTTTCTCCTCGGGATCGTCGCGCACGGACAAAATCAAAACCGGCACGCGAGTCCATTCCCGCAAGCGGCGCAGGACCTTCAGGCCGTCCATGTCTGGCAGACCTAGATCGAGCAAGACCACGTCGGGCCGGCGATGCACGATTTCGGAAAGACCGGCCTGGCCGGTTTCTGCCTCGAAGACCTGATGCTCCGCACCTTCCAGAGCGAGCCGAAGCAAACGCCGGATTTGTTTTTCGTCATCGATGACCAACGCGACGTGAGGCGATTTCATAAGCCTGTCTCCAACGCGCTTCGCTCCGTTGTATGCACCGGCAAACTGATCTCAAACTTCGCGCCGCCGCCGTCACGATTTTGAGCCATGAGCTTGCCGCCATGCGCTTCGACAAAGCCGCGTGCGATGGACAATCCCAGTCCCAATCCACCGGTCTTGCTGCCATTCGCGCGGTAGAATTTTTCGAAGACACGCTCCGTTTTTCCATCGAGCCCCGGGCCGCGGTCGCTCACGGAGAGGATCAATTGATCTCTCGTTAGGCTAGCTGAGATCTCGATCGGCAAATGCGCCGGAGTGTAGCTGCCAGCATTTCCCAACAGCTTCGCCAACGCCTGCTCGACCAGTGAATGATCGAGCAGCGCAAGCGGCAGATCCTCCGGCACGGCGAGATGGATGTTGTGGCTGCGCAGAGCTTCTTCCTCCGCTTGGATGGCGCTTTGCAGCAACTCACGCACGTCGCACCATTCTAGTTTTGTCCGAACCACGCCGCTCTCGAGCCGCGTCATATCGAGGAGATTGTTAACTACGCGATTCAGACGCCGTGAGCCGTGCTGAATTTCGGCAGCGAGCTGAGACGAAAGCTCAGGATGACGCTCGAGTTCCTGACTCGCGGCGCCGATCGCTGCGATCGGAGTTTTCAGCTCATGAGAAACGCAATCCAGCAGCGTCTTTCGTAAGCGTTCCGCTTCCACCCCGAGCTGTGCTTGTGCCGCCAGTTGCTTGAGTCGCTCGCGCTCGATCACGGTTGCGAGTTGATCGGCGAACGCTTCGAGCAGCTGCGTCTCGCTTGCATTGAGATTGGCGCCTTCCGAGCCTTCCACTTGCAACCTGCCAAAGGTCGTCGTCAGATTTTCGATCTGGAAAACTCTGCCTGCGTGGGCGGCCGCCTTCGGATCTGCCACCACAGTTGCATTGATTCCGAGAAGCTCCTTGATGTGATCGGCCGCGATCGTGAGCGCCATTTCGAGGGATGGCGCAGCCGCAAGCTTCTGCGCGAAGTGATAGAGAGCCGTCGCGCGTTGTTCTCGCTCCCGCTCTGCCTGTTCCCGCGCTCTTAGCCGGCTGGTGAGACTTCCGATCGCGATCGCGACCACGAAGTAAGTCGCGAACATAAGCGCGTCCTGGAAGCTGGCGATGTGCAGGGTGAAGAGCGGCGGAATGAAAAGGAAATTCCAGGAGAGCGCGCTTAAAGCCGCCACCAGCAGGACCGGGCCGCGACGCAGAATCATCCCGGCAAGAACGACTCCGAGCAGGAAAATCAACGCGATGGCCGCGTAACCAGTGACCGCGGTTAGCAGCCAGCAGGCAAAAGTCAGGAACACAACGCCAGCTCCCGCGACCGCGTATTCGCCGGCGAGGGCCATCCTCCGCCGCTTGCCACCCATCTTCTGTAATGCTTCCGCGTTCACCGCGAGAGACTCTAATGCATCGAAGCCAAGCCGATATCGGGCAGCCTCGATTTTAATACCATTTTAATTACCGGCCACTCACGCTCCCTCCTACTGTTGTTAGACCTGATGGTGAGTCTGCAGCCAAGTAGTGTGACGACCGCGTCTGATTTCCATCAGCCCCAGGCTTGCGTGGTTCCGAAACACGGCGGCCACGGCAAACGCCGCCTGCTCATCCTCTCGTTAGCTAGCCTGGGGATTGTCTTTGGTGATATCGGAACGAGCCCGCTTTA
Source organism: uncultured Chthoniobacterales bacterium (assembly GCA_964236815.1). Lineage (GTDB taxonomy): Bacteria > Verrucomicrobiota > Verrucomicrobiia > Chthoniobacterales > UBA10450 > JACCTI01. Next base: position 7,693 of record CAXSFN010000047.1, on the reverse strand, counting down.
TTCGCTGCGAGAGTGCTTCTATGGCGCGCATGCAATCACGCCGAATCCGGCGAACATCCTCGGCGTCATCTCGCTCATCCTTTGGTCGTTGATCCTTGTCATTTCGATCAAATACCTCGTCTTGATTCTGCGAGCCGATAATCGCGGCGAAGGCGGCATCCTCGCGCTCGCCACCCTCGGAAGCGACATGGCCACTCGCGGCAAACTCCTCTTCCGGCTCGGCCTCTTCGGCGCCGCGCTCCTTTACGCGGACGGGATGATCACTCCCGCCATCACCGTCATGGGAGCGATCGAGGGTTTGCACGTCGCGACCCCCTTCTTCGACCCTTACGTGGTGCCATTGGCCGTCGTCATTCTCATCGGGCTCTTCTGGTTTCAATCGAGCGGGACAACCGCAGTCGGTAAAGTTTTTGGACCGGTCACGCTGCTCTGGTTTCTCGTCCTCAGCTTGCTCGGCATTCACCAGATCGTGCGCGCGCCAGAAATTCTCGCGGCCTTTAATCCGCTGCACGGCATCGCGTTCTTCGTTACGAATGGCTGGGTCGGTTTCGTTGTCCTGGGCGCGGTCTTTCTCGTCGTCACGGGAGGCGAGGCGCTTTATGCCGACATCGGTCACTTCGGCACCGCGCCCATCCGGCTGACCTGGTTTGTGGTCGTTCTTCCCGGACTCATTCTGAATTACTTCGGCCAGGGCGCGCTCCTGCTCAGAGACCCCGAGGCGGCGGAGAATCCATTCTATCTCATGGCGCCGTCCTGGGCGCTTTACCCGATGGTCATCCTCTCGACCGCGGCCGCGGTCATGGCGTCGCAGGCCATCATCAGCGGTGCTTTTTCGCTCACCATGCAAGCCATCCAACTCGGCTACTGCCCGCGGTTGCGCGTTCTCTACACCTCCGCCCAAATCATCGGCCAAGTCTACGTGCCTGTGGTGAATTGGATCCTGATGGTCGCATGCATTGGCCTGGTCCTGGGCTTCGGATCATCCACTCATCTCGCGGCTGCTTACGGCGTGGCGATCGCGGCCACCATGCTCATCACGACAATTCTATTTTACGTCGTCGCCCGCCGCCGCTGGCATTGGCCGGTCTACGCCGCCCTGCCGGTAGCGGCATTTTTCGTTGTCATCGATCTGCTCTTCTTCAGCGCGAACATGCTCAAGATTTTCCATGGCGGCTGGTTCCCGCTCTTAGTCTCGGGCGTGATCCTGTTCTTCATGCTGACCTGGCGGAAAGGCCGCAAAATGCTTGGCTTGCGGATGAAGGATATGACGGTGCCGCTCGAGCTTTTCATCGGCGATTGCGGCTCGCAGCACATTCAGCGCGTGGCCGGAACTTCCGTCTTCATGGCGGGCAACTCGAAGGGCGCTCCTCTCGCTTTGCTCCACAATTTGAAACACAACAAAGTGCTCCATAAACAGGTCGTGGTCTTGACCGTCATCACCGAAGAAACCCCATATGTTTCGGAACGGGATCGGCGAATCGAGCTGGAGAAACTTCCCGAAGGATTTTGGCGGCTGAAATTGCACTTCGGCTTCATGGAACGGCCCGATATTCCTGCCGCCCTCGCGCGGATCAAAGATCCAGTGCTCGAATTCCACCCGATGAAAACTACTTACTTCATCGGACGCGAGACCGTCCTCTCCACCAAGCGTCCCGACCTCTCGCGCTGGCGCGGCGCCATCTTCGCCTGGATGACGCGGAACACCGGCGACGTCACGTCCTACTTTGGGCTCCCGCCCAACGGCGTCGTCGAGCTCGGCGCGCGCGTGGAAGTCTAAAGCACTTAGACTTGTTCACGCCCGTTTATCTGGCGCAGAAACGCAAGCTGCAGGATGAAGCGCGGGAGGCGATGCTCGAGCAACTCGCGGTGTAACACGAAAACACCCTTGAACCAACACCCGTCACTTGGCTCAATGTACCAGTGACTTTCGTCATGCGATTAGCTTCTCTAAGTCCCGAGGTGTCGGCCGCTATCATGGCGTCCCTTCTCACGGGATTGCTGACTGCGGCGGCGAATGTCGGATCGAGAATAATCTTTGATCGCTGGATCGATGCGAAACAGCTTCGGCTCGCCTTTGCATCCGAGATTCGAGCCGTCCTAAAATTGCTTAGGGATGACGATTTCGTGGAATTTCTGAAAAGGCAGATCAAATCGATGGAAGATCGTCGGCAGGAGGAGCCTTTCGTTGTGTTCTTTCGCACCAACTATAACGCCGTGTTCATCGCCAGCGCTTCCAAATTGGCGCTGCCTCAGAGAGTTGGGACGTCGCGAGAAGTGGCCGAAGACTTTGGTTACCTACTATTACGGAATCCAAACGACCGATTGAGCTGTCTGAGCTGATTGTGGAGATGGATCAGGAGATGAAAGCCAAAGGTAACTTTCCTGCCTGCAGCCAGTTTGAGGGGCCAGCTCGTCTTTCGCTTTTGAAACGACTGCTCAAATCCGCCAATGAGACAATCGAGCTGGGATGCGACCTAGTGAATTATCTCGAGCTCACGGAGTGATCGTCTTGGTAATCCGAGCTGTCGGGATACGCGAAATACTCGCGGCGGCAGGGTAGTAGTGACGTCACAGTGCGATCCCGATGAGACATCGGTCGCACTTCTTTTCTTTGCTCTACTCGTCCCCGCGGTCGCGCAGCATGCGCCGCCGGCGAAACCATTCGAACGTTTCGAGGGCTGCGTGCTCGAGCCAGATGAGTGGACCGATGGCGATAGCTTTCGCGTGCGCCTACCGGATGGCCGGCTGGAAACCTTTCGCCTCTACTTTGTCGATACAACGGAGTCGCGATCGCGCGGCAAACGATCCGACGATCAGGCTGCTTACTTCGGACTCACCCGCGAGGGAGCGATCGAACTCGGGAAAGTAGCAAAGGCATTCACCGCCGCCGCGCTGGCAAAGCCTTTCGTCATTCAAACTAGATGGCGCGCCGTTTTTGGACCGGCCCGATATTATGCGTTCGTCTTTACCGCAGCCGGCGACGATTTGGCTGAGCTGCTCGTACGGGATGGGCTCGCGCGAATATATGGAACGCGCACCCCAACTCCCGATGGTCGAGATTCGCGCGTTTACCTGGCCGGGGCTAACGGCGCTCGAGGAAGATGCGAAAGCCGGCGGTCGTGGTGGGTGGCACCGTTGAACGGCGTAGGCGCTGCTGGAAAAAGGTTAGGTCGATTCGGTTCGGTGTCCCGCACGGGCCGCTCTTATTGCCCGCGCCGCTGAATTGATCTCGGGGGTTTCGAGAATGGCAATATGCTTTTGCTCGTTTGCTTCGCGATAGCTCCACGCATAGCAGATTGTGCGTTCGGGATTTTTCAGCTGGAAAACCCAGACCAGGCAATCCCACCGAATTTTTTCGTCGAATTCTTCGAGGACGCATTCTGCCCGGAGATACTTAGAACTGAATCCGTGCTTCGTCAGGATGAGACGCTGAAATGTGTTTATTTCGCGCGGCTCGGCCATTTGTTCGCTGCAGTTCTCTTCACATAGATCAATACGAAATCGATCAGCCGAAGTTCTCCCTAGAAACGACACAGGCCGGATCGTCGAAACGAGTCCGGCCTGCGCGCGGTTTGGAACGACTGAATCTGAGGTGTCAACGCGCGGCGTCCTTAGAGATGATTGCACCCATCCGACCGCGACGTTAGTAAAGGGTCACATTGTACAGCCGATGACTGAAAACGGTGGAAGTTCAGAGAAGCAGGACTCTCTCAAAGCAAAAGGGGCTCTATCGGTAGAAGAACTTTCCACCGATCGGAGCCGAATCGAGCTCTTCAGACGATGGACGAAAAAGTGGAAAGCAGTCCTAGGATTGTTTATCCCAGGCCTTCTTAATGCGGCATTATTATTCGTCGTTATTTTTCAGTCACGAATCTACCGTCGCCAAGCTGACCTTATGCGAGATCAATTGGCTCAGATGCAGTTACAGACAGAGGCTGGGATCAAGGCTGCCAATGCCAGCGAAGAGGCTTCCAAATTGGCAAAACAGACAGCAGTGCTGGATCAACGCGCGTGGATAACAGCGATAAGCCTCGACGGTAAACCACGGCCGGGAGAAGGTTTTTACCGGTATATTCATCCGAAAAATAAGGGCAAGACGTTCGCAACTGATGTTCAAGTGTACTTGGGGATTCGCATCACCCGAGATCAACTAGCGGGACTAGCAGATGTCACTCCCAAAGAATGGCAGGCGGTTGACGCCTCGAAGCCCATCACTAAGGAGCCATTTTTAATTGCCCCTGGAGAAGAGGGAAAGGTACCGGCTAGCTACACCGGCTCAAGTATGGGGTCTCGTGAATGGGCATCAATCCTCGGAGACCCGTTTACGCTTATTCACGTATCCGTGAAGGTGACCTATCAAGATGTGTTTGAGTGCAAACACTGGACCGAATTTGGCATGACGTTGGCGCCTTATCGCCCCGACGCGTCCTATTACCAGACTAGCGTCAGGACGGACGACAACCAGTGCCGTTAAAACATCTCCTGAAAAGTAGAGGCTCAGTCACTTGGCCGCGTTGACATCCTCGCATCGGCGGAATGATTCCCGCCGGTTACAAAGAAGCGCTCATCACTTATGCCGACGCCAAAGGCTCCGCCGGCGTCCAGGCGATCAGCGATGAGTTCGACGCGCTCTTCGCGCTGATCAATTCCAGCCGCGGCAAGACGCTCACCAACTCCTCGGTCTACGCCAAGACCTTCGGCTGGAAACAGCCCATCACGGTCGAGGAAAAATTCGCCGTGTCTTTGGTGAAAGGTTCGGAAGGGGTCGAAGCTTAACATCCTCAACTTCTTGTCCTTTGAAGCTGGGGCTGCAACGCGCGGCACGGTTCAGTTACTCACCTCCAATCTTGCTGCTTTGTTTTAAGAGCGATACTCTAGGTCGATGAGCACGGTCGCCGAGATTATTGCTGCGGTGAAACACCTTACTGAGACCGAGAAGGATGAGTTCCGCGACCAACTGCGTGCGGTGGAGTTTGAGGATGATTAGGACCGGCAGATAGAGGCAGATGCGAAGGCGGGCAAAGCTCGACTTCCTCGTCCGAGAAGCGGACGACGCCATACCGAGCCGGCACCTTGCGCGACTGGCCGGACCGGCCGCGGGCGTGATCTCCAAGACGATTAAGCAGTTTTGGGAGCATCGTGCGCGAGATTATTTTTTACCAATCAGACCTTCGGCATAGACCAGTCGAAGAGTTTCTCGCCGCGTTGGAGTCCGATGCCCGCGCCAAGGTGGTGCGCACTTTGGAATTGCTCCGCAGTCAGCAGATCGTTCCCGCAAAATTCTGGAAGAAGCTAAGTGGAACCAATCTTTGGGAAGTGCGCGTCGAATATGCCGGAAATATCTATCGCGTGCTGGCGACCTTTGCCAAAGGCAATCGCGTGATCCTACTGCATGGATTTCAAAAGAAATCGCAAAAAACCCCGCGGCAGGAGATGGAAATTGCTCAACAGAGACAGAAGCGGTATTTTCAGCGAGAAGGCTATCTGTGAAAGACGATCTGCAAAGATTCCACGAGCAAAACCTGGCCGACGAGCAATACGCGGTCGCTCGGCAGTTGCTTGATCTTGGAGACGCGGTGGCACGGTTGCGAGAAGAGCGAGGGATGACTCGGGGGGAGCTAGGCAAACGCCTTCGAGTAAAAGCGAGGGACATCGCCTTAATCGAGGAAGAGACACCGCAGGCCCCCGCGGGTCTATTGGAGTCGGCGCTGAGCCTTCTTATGAGTGGCGTGACCTCGAAAATGAAGCAGGAGCCCGAACTGTGGATTTCAGTCGAACGGGTACGGCAGCTTCGGCCCGGGTTAGTGGCCGCTTAGCAATCCTTTTCTGCGACGCGCTTCTTTCTTCTACGGCCGCCGCGCGGTCCTACTTCTCCCCGAAAGGAGACCTCACATGTCCAAAGCGAAATACTATTCGCCACGGCTCGAGCCGGATCTGATTCCGGTTCTCTATCGGGAACGCCGACGGCGTAAGATCCCGATGACGAAGCTCGCCAGCCGGCTAATCCGGACGGCGCTTCGTTACGAAGGCTTGCTCGGCAACGAGCAGGCGGTTCGTGTTGCAGAAGGATCGGTTGCCCCAGATCGCAAACCAAAGGGCTAAGGGCGTAAACAGAGCGCAACGCTAGCAATGCGTTGCGCTCTCCCTGGAGTGCCTTCCGGTTGCGCTTTTAAAGCGGATAGGACTTCGCTTCGCCTTCTTTTAGCCCTGACGAAGGCCAAAGGTCTAACGCCGCATATGAACCGGTCGCCGACGCATAGGAATGGTCCAGCGATCGATATCAATGGCGTAGCCATTCATATGAATCGCCAACCGAATCAGGCCAATCGCGGAACGATTGATATCAATCGACCAACGATTGATGCCAATGGATTGCTAGTTCATATCAATCAGAACGAGATTGGCCTGTAGCGGGCCACGATGAATCCCGATCGCCTATCGGTTCCCATGAATCACGGGACGAAACGGGCAAATCGCGCCGCGATTCATGTCCGACACCGGACGATCGATACCAGTCCCGCGCGATTTCCCTCTTTTCGGCCCGAAAAAATAAAAAAAAGCGCTTCTGAACGGAAACCAGGGAAAAGCATTCCCGTAAGAAGTAGGTATGAACAACATACTCAACAGCGGATTCTCCGGTCTGGGGCTCGATGCCTTCATCGCCAAGGTGATGCTAATCCTCTCGCAACTTACCGGAAACACTAACTTCCCCACCACCAACCCCACTGTCGCTGCGATCAAGGCGGCACTCGGGGCCGTGACCACGGCGCAAACCCTGCCCAAAGGTCAGGCGCGCGATACCGCGCTCGAAGCCGCCCGAACCAACCTCGAAGAGTTACTTTACGACTTGGCAAACAACCTCGAGCAGATGCCCGACGTGACCGAGGCAATGCTGGCCACGAGCGGATTCGACTTGCGTAAAGCCAGCTCGCGCAGCACCGAGCCGCCTGCCGTCCCGGCTAACCTCCGATTGAAAACGACCGGGACCACCGGCGAAGTGCAGGTCCTCTTCGAAGCCTCTGATCGGGCCAAGAGCTACGAAGTCCAGACCGCGGCCGACCCTAACTCGGGCACGTGGTCCGAATCGCACATCTTTAGTAGCTCGCGCGGAGTGATCCTGCGCGGCCTGCCCCGCGCCAAAGACATCTGGGTCCGGGTGCGCGCCATCGGTCCGAGTAACCTCAAGAGCGGCTGGAGCGACCCGGCGACCATTTTGGTGAATTGAGACGGTATTTCTCTACGGACAGGCCGCCGCTAAGCCACCTGTGGTCAAATGGCAATCGCCCAAGGCGCGTTATTCGCAACTCCCCTCCTGAAAGGAGGAGTGTTGTCTAATGCTTCACCAGCCAACTGCGCACTTGGCGGGCCACGATCGTCTTGCTGGCTACCGGCAATTTCTGAGCCCAGCGACCATTCACCCGCACCCTAAAGCGGCGGCTTGTCACAAAGGGAAGCTCGATCAACTCGACTTTAAGCGTGGCCCCGCTCACATGGTTCTTCAGGAGCATGCTGTAAAGTGCTTTGGGACGCGGCACGATCCCTTTTATCTGTGCAACACACTCCTCGCCAACCAAATATTCGTCTCCACCGTGCGCGCAAAACTTTCCTCGCGCGCGTATCGTCCGCGGCCTAATTGTAGTTAGGCGTTCTACACCCACTTTTATGACCCTCGCCAAAGAATCAGATATCCCTT
>CAXSFN010000046.1:0-31345 GCA_964236815.1 uncultured Chthoniobacterales bacterium | reverse complement strand
GTATGGCTGACGATCTCGATGTCGCCGCGCTGGTTGCGCGCGCGCTTCGAAACGATGAGGAAGCAGCCAGCCAACTCTTGCGGCATCTCTATCCGTTCGTGGCCAAATTGGTGCGCTCGCATCGGCCACCACGCGCGGCCGAAGAAGACCTGTGCCAGATGATTTTCATAAAAATTTTCCAGAAACTCACGCAATATTCCGGCACGGTCCCGCTGGAACATTGGGTCTCGCGCATCGCCATTAACACCTGCCTCAATCAGATCGCGGCGGAGAAGGCGCGGCCAGAGTTACGCCGCGCGGATTTGAGCGAGGAACAGGAAGCCGTTGTGGATAATCTTGCCGCCACTTCCAACGAGCTCGCGCCGGGGCAGCGGCTGGCCGCGCGCGATCTGGTCGCGCACTTGCTCGACGCGCTCAAGCCAGCCGAGCGTCTCGTGATCGACATGCTTTATCTGCAGCAGAAATCGGTCGATGAAATCCAGAAGCTCACCGGCTGGAGCGCGGCACTAGTGAAAGTGCGCGCCTTTCGCGCCCGGCAAAAATTGAAGACGCTGCTGACTCGTGTAGAAGAAAAAGAACGCCATGGATAAGCGCGATACAAAGCTCGATCGACTCTTGCGCGGCGCCGCTGCAAGCGCGGAAACATCGCTGTCTGAAATGCCGTTTGGCTTCGAGACGCGTGTGCTCGCGCATTGGCGCGCAGAGCGCTCGAAAAACGGCACGGCCTTCTGGGAAATGGCGCGCATCTTCCGCCGGATTGCGCTCGGCGCAGCCATCATCGCGCTCTGCGCGAGCAGCGCGGCTTATTGGCAATTCGAACAGAATGACGAGCTCGACGAGCCGGCCTCGAATGCTTACGCGATCGCGGATTCTGCGATCGAAATCGGCGCTTTCCAATGACGCGTGCGTTGAAATGGTGGCTCGCGCTCGGAGTCATCGTTGTCTTTTTCGCAGGCGTGGCCACGGGACTTTTCGCCGGCGCCTGGCATGCGCGGCGCACTTTCATCGGTGGGCATTCCGCGCATTTTCACCAGCGGATGCGGAATCATTTGCAGCGCGAGTTGCAATTAACCTCGGAACAATCCGAACAAGTCGGGCCGATTCTAGATCGAATGACGCAGCAGCTGGATGCGATCCGCGAAGAGACTGGCCGCCGCGTCGGAGTTACCATGAGCCAATCGCATGATGAGATGCTTCCCCTGCTCACGCCGGAGCAGCAGAAAAAATTAAACGAAATGCGCGAACGGCATCGCCGCATGCAGCGGATGCATGGCGATGCGCCACCGCCGCCTGACGAGGCGCGCTAAGCTCTCGTTAGGCGAAATTCCGGGGAGCGCACGCTTGTAGCGTGATGGTTTTCGCATTCTGCGAAAACGAACTTTCTTCGGATTCGGTTCATTCCGCGGGTGGCAAACTTTTCGAAAGTTCGCTCGGCAGAATGCCTTCGCCAGCACGCTACAAGCGTGCGCTCCCCGGAATTTCCCAATCACAGCTCAGCCAAAATCTGTGCGCCCAGCTCGAAGGATCGCAGTCGCGCTGCGTGATCGTAAATCTGCGCGGTCACGATGATTTCGTCGGCGCTAGTTTCCGCCAGGAATTCCTGGAACTTCGCACGCAAGGTCGCGGGAGATCCGATCGCGGAATAACGCATGCGCTCCGCGACCGCGGCTCTTTCCGGCGCGCTCCACGGCATCGCATCGACCGGCGGGGGTAGCTCGCCCGGTCGGCCGCGAACGAGATTCAAGAACATCAGCTGGGCGGATGTTGCCAGGCGCTTCGCTTCCGCATCTGTTTCCGCGGCGAATAAACCGGCACCGACGATCACGTAGGGCTTTTCAAGCTGCGCTGATGGCTGGAACGCTCGCCGATAAATTTCGAGCGCCACGAGCAGATATTCCGGCGCGAAATGGGAAGCGAAGGCGAAAGGCAAACCGAGTTCCGCCGCGAGGCGCGCGCTGAAATCGCTCGAGCCGAGCAGATACAGCGGGACCTCCAGACCGGCGCCCGGGACCGCGCGCAAACGTTGGCCGGATTCGGCCGGATGGAAGTACGATTGCAGTTCCTGGACATCCTGCGGAAAGGTATCGCCACTACTGCCTAACGAACGACGCAAAGCGCGCGCCGTCAGTTGATCGCTCCCGGGCGCGCGACCGAGACCGAGATCGATCCGGCTCGGATAAAGCGATTCGAGCGTCCCGAATTGTTCCGCGATCGCGAGCGGCGCGTGATTCGGCAACATGATCCCGCCCGCGCCGACGCGGATGGATTTGGTTGCACCCGCGACATGTCCGATCACCACCGAAGTCGCGGCGCTCGCGATGCCGGCCATGTTGTGATGTTCCGCCAGCCAATAGCGATGGTAGCCCCAGCTTTCCGCATGCTGCGCGAGATCGACCGTGTTCCGAAATGCCTGCCCGGCGTTGCCGCCTTCGACAATGGGCGAGAGATCGAGCAGGGAATAGCGTTGCATTTTCTACGCAAGGTAACGCCTCCGTTCGGGGAGCGCACGTTTGCAGCGTGCTGGTTCCCGCATTCTGCGGGAACGATCTTCCTTGCGGCGTCCCGTTCCTAAAAAGTTCGCTCGGCAAAATGCCTTGGCCAGCAGGCTACAAGCGTGCGCTCCCCAGACGTGTTACTCTGCGAATCCGTGGACGAACATCCTCTTCACATTCTGGTCACCGGCAGCACACGCGGGATCGGCGCGGCCATCATACAGGAGTTGAAAATTAAAGGCGTTCGGGTGGTTGGTCATGGCACGCATGCGAATGATGCGGATCACATCGCTGCCGATCTCTCGTTAGGCGGCGCGGCGGAAAAACTTTGGCAGGAGGCGCTCGATCGTCTCGATGGCCGCATTGATGTGTTGATCAATAATGCTGGAATCTACGAACCAGTTTCCATCGGCGAGAGTATGGAGGTTTGGACCTCAGCTTGGGAGCGCACTCTGCAAATCAATCTGCAGGCCGCAGCCGATCTCTGCCGTTTCGCCCTCGGACATTTTCGGTCGCGTGCCGGAGGAGGTCGCATCGTGAACGTGGCCAGCCGCGCGGCGCACCGCGGCGATTCGCCCGAGCATTGGCACTACGCTGCATCGAAAGCCGGCCTGCTCGCGGTCACCAAATCGATCGCGCGCGGTTTTGCGGCGGAAAACATTTTCGCCTTTGCGGTCGCACCTGGTTTCACCATGACGGGAATGGCGGAGGAATATTTGAGCAGCCGCGGCGGCGAGAAAATCCTGGCAGAAATTCCGCTAGGGCGGGTGACCAATGCGGAGGAAGTCGCAAACGCGGTTGTCTATCTCGCATTGCACGCACCGGCGGCGATGACCGGCGCGGTCCTCGATATCAACGGCGCGAGTTACGTTCGTTAGGCAAACTCGCTGTCATCCCGACGCAGGCGCGACGCGCCGGGGGATATCGCCGACTTTGGTTCACATAATCACCCGCGAAGCGCGAAGTGGTAACTTAGGTCGCGCTCTCTTCGGCCGGCTCACGTTTCCGCCAGTAGCGTAAGGCTGCGGTCACAGCCATCGCGCTGGGATCGGCGCGTTCGTAATCTTCGATCTCGTCTTCGCTTGCCCCATGCGCGCGTAAATCGGCGTGCTCGTATTCGGCGAACGCGGGCACGATTCGCTTTTCGTCGTCCCCGGCGCGGATGCGATCGCGAAACCAATCCGGCCAGATGCGCACTCGCTTTTCCAACTCATCGAAATGCGCGTTGATCGAACCCTGCACCAAACCGAAGTGCGGGAGATAAAGCCGGTCCGCATTCAGAGCGCGCATTTTGGAAATCGATTCCAGCCAGGCCTCGACCTCCAGCTCCGGCGGAACAAAGGGTGGGATCGGAGGACCATTTCTGATCCGCACGCCGGCGACATCGCCGCCAAACAGATTTCCGTCCCAGTGATAAACGTGATGATGGCTGGCGTGCCCGGGCGTTTCCAGCGCGTGGATGCCTAACGAGTCGACCGGCACCACATCGCCGTCCTGCAAAATTCGAATACTCTCCTCCGGGATAGCGGCGAATTTTCCCCAGAGTTTTTCCATTCGATCGCCAAAAAGCCGCGTCGCGGAGTCGACTAACCGTGAAGGATCTATTAGATGCGGCGCGCCGCGCGGATGAACGTAAATCGTCGCGCGTTCCTTCGCGAAACGCCAGGCCGCGCCCGCGTGGTCGAGATGGATATGGCTGAGAAACACATGCCGCACATCCTTCGCGGTCGCTCCTCGATCGCGCAGCTCTTCGGCGACGATGTCGAAAGTGGATTCTGGTCCGGTATCGAAAAGGATGAAGCCCTCGTTAGTCTCGACTGCGGTTACGGCGATGATGCCGGACCGACCGAGTTGATGCGTGTCGAGGATATGAATCATTTGCTTATAGGATGCACCGACATCGCTCGGCCAGGAAGCCGAACGAATCGTCTCATCGCTGCGCGGCGATGAAGGCCGCGTGGCCGGACGCAACGCGGTCTTGAATTAAACACCAACTGATCGCGAGGTTTTGCGGGCAGGCGATGTGTCCGAATCTCGGCTGACCCCACGCCGAATTTTGCATTCGAATTTCGGAAGCGTTTCGTCCAAAACGAAGCATGAACTCGCTTCGGCAGCTTTCGTTACCCGCTCTACTCTTCGTCGCCGCCGCGGCGCTGCACGCCGCTGATTATCCTCTCGCCACGGAATCCGATTACACCATTCGAGATTTCAAATTCGCTTCCGGCGAAAATTTGCCGGAGTTGAAGATCCATTATCGGACGATCGGGAAGCTGGAGAAGGACGAGAACGGCGTCGCGCGCAATGCGGTCCTGATCACGCACGGAACAACGGGCAGCGGCGCGCAATTTATCCGGCAGGAATTCGCCGGCGAACTTTTTGGTGCGGGTCAACCGCTCGATGCGACAAAATTTTTCATCGTGCTTCCGGACGGGATCGGGCACGGGAAATCGAGCAAACCGAGCGACGGGATGCACGCGAAGTTTCCGCGCTACGGCTATCGCGACATGGTCGAAGCGCAGTTTCGTTTGCTAACGGACGGGTTGGGCGTGAAGCACGCGCGCCTCGTCATGGGCACGTCGATGGGCGGAATGCACACTTGGCTCTTTGGCGAATCGCATCCGGAATTCATGGACGCGTTGATGCCGCTGGCCAGTTTGCCGACGCAAATTTCGGGACGGAATCGCGGTTGGCGGCGGCTGTTGATCGATGCGATTCGGAACGATCCGGGCTGGAACGGAGGAGATTACAAATCGCAGCCGCCCAGTCTGCGCACGGCGGCCGCGATGCTTTGGCTGATGAGTAGCAATCCGGTATTGCGGCAACTGGAAGCGCCGACGCTGGCGAAGACGGACGAAGGTTTCGATAAGTTCATCGAGGATTATCTGAAGACGGGCGATGCAAACGATGTGCTCTATGCGGTGGAAGCTTCACACGATTACGATCCCGGTCCGGCGCTGGAAAAAATTCGCGCGCCGCTGCTCGCGATCAATTCCGCCGACGACCTAATCAATCCGCCCGAGTTGGGAATCCTCGAGCGTGAGATCAAACGCGTGCCGCACGGTCGCGCTATCGTCATTCCGTTGAGCGACAAGACGCGCGGTCACGGGAGTCACACCATCGCCGCGCTTTGGAAGGATGAACTGGTCAAACTGCTGAGCGAGTCTGGCGAGTCTAACAAGTAATGCGCGCTATCTCTCAACTGTCATCCTGAGCGGAGCGAAGGATCTCAGGCTATTTCCGATCACCCAGCGCGGCGATCGATTCTTCGCTCCGCTCCGGGCGGCAATTTGAGCGGAAAGAATGACGCAAAATATCAAAACAGCGCGCGGCCATTTCCGATAACCTCGGTTGCATTATGGCAAAGAAACAGGCGATCAAAGGCGCTGGTTCAGTCGAAGCAAAACTGGAAATCACCATTCACGCCGCGCAGGAGCGGGTCTGGGATGCGCTGGTAAACGAAGCAGCGCATTGGTGGCCGAAAAGTTTCTTCAGCAGCGAAAAGGCGAAGAAGTTTGTGATCGAGCCGAAGCTCGGCGGACGCGTTTTTGAAGATAACGGCGGCGGCGAAGGTTTCATCTGGTACACGGTGGTCGGAATCGAAAGCCCGCATTCGCTTCAGCTCGCTGGATTCATGGGACCTCCGTTTGGCGGGCCGCTTTCGTCTTTATTGCGGCTCACCCTGAGCGCGGTCCATGCGAAGGAAACCAAACTGGAAGTGCTCGACGCCTGTTTCGGTCAGGTGGGCGAATGCGATACCGCCAGCGGTTGGCGCGAAGTCTTCGATCATAACCTTCGCGCTTATGTGGAAACAGCGAACAAATGACGCCGGCCACGCTGCTGCATCATCGCGACCGCATCAGCAAGATCGCGCGGCATCTGCGCGATCATCTCGACGAACCAATCGATCTCGCGGCGATGTCGAAACGCGCGGGGCTTTCCCCGCGCCAGTTCGAACGCATCTTCGCGCGCGTCTCGGGTGAAAATCCGCGCGCCTATCTGCGCCGTCATCGACTCGAACGGGCGGCGGCGCGGTTGCGTGCATCGAGAGCGCGCATTCTGACCATTGCGATCGAGGCCTGCTTCGAGAGTCACGAAGCTTTCATGCGCGGATTCCGACAGGGTTTCGGCAAAACACCGCAGCCTACCGCCGCCTAACGAATGCAAGCGTGCAGGCGCAAGCTCGTCTGCAACTCTGGCGGCTCGCGCTGGCCGGCGGACTGCGGCGGCATCTCGAATGCAATGGGTAGGGACGGCGCGCTGCGCCGTCCGATGGTGTGCAAAGGCGCGGGGTACTCGACGGCCGTTAGCCATGGCCCCGCCTTTGGACGCCGCAGCACGGCGTCCCTACCGCGTCCCGCGCGCGGTGACGAGATAGACCGCGAAGCTGCCTAGCCAGTGACCGCCTTCGTAATGCTCGCCGGTAACTGCCGCGAGGCCGGCACGGCGATGAGCTTGCGCGGCGGCGGTGAGCGCGGGACGGCGTGGATCATTCGACGGCAATCCCGCGAGAATACCTTCCAACATCCAGGCGCGACTCAGATTCAATCCGTCGAGATGGGCCAGCTTCGGATCGCTTGGATCGGGCGAAACCGCGACCGGCAGCCAGTCAGATTTTGACTCGTTAGGCAGTTGTGGCAGGAAATCCTTCAGCCATTTCGCGAAGTCGGCCGGCGGCGAAATCCGGCGCATGACATCGGCTTCGGCCAGAGAAGGCGAAAGGAAATCTTCGCCGGAAGGTTCATAAGCGAGCGGCGCGTTCTTGTCGTTTCGGTAAAATTGGAGCGCTTTCTCGCGGGCTAATTGTGCGATCTCTTCGTTCTTCATGATGCGCGCGTAATCGAGCATCAAACCGAGCGCGAAAGCGCTTTGGTTGTGTTCGCCGATGCGAACCGGATGCGAAAGTTTCGGCAGCCACGTTTCCAATCGTTCGAGCGCGGCTTCTTCCAGCGGGCGCAAATTTGCCGACATCTCCCGCGCGTCGGGATCGTCCCACTCGTGCAGTTCCACGCAAAGTTGCAGGAGCCAGGCCAAGCCGTAAGGACGCTCGAAACTGGCCCGGCCTTCACCGCGCAGATAGGCCGCTTCTTGTTTCAGATTCTCCGCGGTCAGGCTGGTGCGCAGAGCAGCGCGCGCCTTCGCAACGAAAGGCGCATCGGGAAAGGTGCGCGCCAGCCTAACGAGTAACCAATGGCCGTGCACCGACGAATGCCAGTCGTAACAGCCAAAGAAAGCCGGGGTGAGTTTTCGCGGCGGAGCGACATCGGCGTCGCTGTTTAAATTGTGGCTGATCTTGTTTGGATACTCTTTTCCCACACAGGCGAGCGCGAGATCAGCGAACCGCTCCGCGGTCGCGGCGTCGAATTTCGGAGAGGAATCCTGCGCCATGAGACTGATGCGGGCGAAAAGAAGAAGAGCGCAGGTGAGAGTTTTCATCCAATGAGAAGGTAGCTCATGATTTTGCCTGAACCACAGACGAGACAGAGCCTGCGGAGGTTCGACAATATTTTGATCTCTCTGCGGCCTCTGTGATCTCGCGTGTGAATCTTCGTGAAACCTTCGTCCATAGAAATCGGCGCCTTCACACCGCGTGAACTCCGAGCATTGCGGTCGATGAAGACGCCGCGCGGCATCCAACTTTTTCTCGATCGAATGCCGTATCATCTCGCGACGACCTCATGGTCGCCGAGACGCGTCCTGCGCGAGGGAACGTCGCATTGTCTGGAAGGCGCGACCTTGGCCGCGGCGGCTCTGCGCGTGCTGGGCTATCCGGCACTGATTCTCGATCTGGAAGCTGACCGGGATGTGGACCACGTGATGGCGGTTTATCGCGTGCGCGGACTCTGGGGAGCGATCGCGAAATCCAATTTCGTCGGCTGCCGGGATCGCGCGCCGGTCTATCGGACGTTGCGCGAGCTGGCGCTGAGTTATTTCCATATCTACTTCAATCTGCGCGGCGAACGCACACTGCGCCGCTACTCCCGCCCGGTGGATCTGGCCCGCTTCGATCATCTCGATTGGATGACAGCGGAAAGGAATATCTGGTTTGTGGCGGAACATCTCTGCGAGATCCCGCACACAAGATTGTTCACGTCGGCGCAGGAAAAAAATATTTATCGAGCAGACGCCCGGATGATGAAGGGCGAGATGTTCGGACACCGGGCGAAACGGTAGAACGCGGCCACTTGCGACGCGCGATTCTTCATCTACACTAGGCCCTTCGTTATGGCAGAAAGCAGTGACACGATGGACATGAAGGAGTTCCAGCTCCACGAAAAGGATACGGGCAGCGCCGACGTACAAGTCGCGCTCCTGACACGCCGGATCGCGCAGTTGACCGACCACCTCAAGAGTCACGCCAAAGATCACTCCTCGCGCCGCGGCCTCCTCAAGATGGTGGCGATGCGCCGGAGCTTGCTCGATTACCTGAGCAAGTCGAGCTCCGACAGGTATAAGAACCTGCTCGAAAAGCTCAACCTGCGTAAGTAAAGCGCAGCTCGATCCGAACGCACTCCGTCCTTCGCCGCGCTTTCGGTCTAACGAGTCGTTAACAAGAAAGTAAACCCGGCTTTCCGGGCCGCTGTTCCACCTCTGATTAGAGGTTTCAGTTTCGAGATGTTTCGGAATTGAAACCTACAATCAAGGGTGACCGGCCTGGGATTCGCCAATTCCAGAAAGTAGTTATGCAAAATAAGGTCACGGCCCAAATCGGGTCCAAGCAGATCTCCATCGAGACTGGCAAAATCGCGAAACTCGCTGACGGCTCCGTCATCGTTTCCTGCGGCGACACTATGGTGCTTACCAGCGCTGTCTCCGCCACTAAAATCAAAGAAGGGCAGGACTGGTTTCCGCTCACGGTCGATTACCGCGAAAAAGCGGCGGCGGTCGGGAAGTTCCCCGGCGGATATTTCAAACGCGAGGGGCGTCCTTCCGAAAAGGAAACGCTCACTTCGCGCATGACAGATCGTCCGCTGCGTCCGCTTTTCCCGGCGGGATACCTTTATGATACGCAGATCATTTCGATGCTGCTTAGCGCGGACGGACAGAACGATCCGGACATTCTCGCGATCAACGGCGCATCCGCGGCGCTGACGGTTTCCGATATTCCGTTCGCCGGCCCAGTCGGCGCGGTCCGCGTCGGACGAGTGAATGGCGAGTTTATCGCGAACCCGACGCACGAAGAGCGGGCCGAGAGCGATCTCGATCTCGTTTATGTCGGGACCGAAAACGACGTGATCATGATCGAAGGCTCGGCCTTGGAAATTCCCGAAGCCGACTTCATCAAGTCGCTCGAATTCGCGCATGGACACGCGAAGGAAATGATCCGCATCCAGAAGGAACTCGCGGGCCAGGTTGGAAAACCGAAACGCGAAATGCCGTTGATGACGGTGAACCAGGACATCCTCGAAGTCGCTTACCAGATTGCGGGAGATCGCATCGAAGGCGCGCTCTACAACGAGAAAAAGGTCGATCGCAGTAAAGCGGTTAACGCTTTGAACGATGAGGTGAAGACCAAAGTGCTCGAGAAATTCCCGGAGGCGGACAAGTTCGCGATTTCGCAGGCGTTCGACTACGTGCAGAAGAAAGCCTTCCGCGTCAGCGTGCTCGACAAGCAAAAGCGAATGGATGGCCGCGGTTATCAGGATTTGCGTCCGATCACTTGCGAAGTCGGAGTGCTGCCACGCGCGCACGGTTCCGCGATTTTCCAGCGCGGCGAAACGCAGGCGCTCGCGCTTGTTACGCTCGCGCCAATCGAGGAAGCGCAAAACATCGATGCTTACGGTGGCGGCGAGACTTCGAAAAGTTTTCTCCTTCACTATAATTTCCCGCCTTTCAGCGTCGGCGAAACCGGCCGCACCGGCGGTGCGAGCCGACGCGAGATCGGTCACGGCGCACTGGCGGAGCGTTCGCTCGAGCCGGTCGTTCCCGGCATGGACAATTTCCGCTACGCGGTCCGCATCACGAGCGAGATCATGGAATCAAACGGCTCGAGCTCGATGGCGAGCGTCTGCGGCGGAATGCTCGCGCTCATGGATGCCGGCGTGCCGATTAAAACGCCGGTCGCTGGAATCAGCGTCGGTCTCGTCACCGAAAAAGGCGAAGACGGACAGATGAAACGTTACGAGCTCCTGACCGACATCATCGGTTCCGAAGATCATTTCGGCGACATGGATTACAAAGTCTGCGGAACGGAAGCCGGCATCACCGGATTCCAACTCGACCTGAAACTGCCCGGCGTCAGCCACCAGATCATGGCGGAAGCGACGATGCGGACAAAAGAAGCGCGCACCAAGATTCTTGAGATCATGGCGCAAGCGATCGACAAACCGCGCGGCGATTTGAGCAAATACGCGCCGCGAATCGAGACGCTAAAAATTAACCCCGAGAAAATCGGCGCACTCATCGGGCCTGGCGGCAAAACGATTAAGGGCATCGTCGCGGAAACCGGCGCGGAGATTAACATCGAGGACGATGGCTCCGTCCATATCTACGCGACCAGCCCCGAGAGCATGGCGCGCGCGAAGGAAATCATCGGCGGAATGTCGCGCGAGATTGAGGTTGGCCAGACCTATCACGGCAAGGTCGTTTCGATCAAAGAATTCGGCGCCTTCGTCGAAGTGTTCCCGGGCAAGGATGGCCTCGTGCACATTTCCGAGCTCGCAGATTTCCGGGTGAAACGCACCGAAGATGTCGCGAAGATCGGCGAAATGATTTGGGTCAAATGCATTGGCATCGACGACAAAGGCCGCGTGAAATTGAGCCGCAGAGCCGCGCTCAAGGAACACGCCGAAGCGGAAGGAGCGGGTGGCGCTGGCAACGGCGACGCCTCGCCGCGGCAGCACGATCGCTCTGAGCAACAGCCGGCTCACTAGGGAAATTTCATTATCTGCGAAGGGCGGGATCATCGATCCCGCCCGACTGCTTCGTCCGAAAAATTCAGGACAAGCACTGCGCTTTCACGCACCGTAAAGCGATGAAAGCCGGCTTTCTGGATAAGCTGATCGAGCGGCTCGGGCGCGTCGATCCCAGCGAAGTTCAGAATTATCTTCTCCGTCTCGCGCAGGAGAAAGGGCTGATCGAGACCGTCTTCAATTCCATCCAGGAAGGAATCATCGTGACCGATGCAAATGGCCGCATCACTTACGTGAACAACGCAGCCTGCGACTTGTTTGGCTTCGACGCGGACGACTCAATCGGCAAGCGGCTGGACGAGCGAGTGCGCGGTCTCGATTGGAATTCATTTTCCGGCGCGACCGGCGCGGTCAGCCGTGACATGGAAATTTTTTATCCGGCAAACAAGTTCATTAATTTCTACGTCGTTCCGTTATTGATCGAACGCCGCGCCAGTAGCAAACGCGCGAAGAATCTGGCCGAGCCGGTCGGTCACGCCATGATCCTGCGCGATATCACCGAGAGCCGGCGCTCGACCGAAAAGACAATCGAGTCGGAACGATTCAATGCCCTGACTTTGCTCGCCGCCGGCGTCGCGCACGAGATCGGCAATCCCCTCAACTCGCTCCACATCCACTTGCAATTAATGGAGCGCAAAGTGCGAAAGCTCGATCGTGAATTGCGCGAAGATTTGCAGGAATCGATCGACATCGCGCGCTCGGAAATCAGCCGGCTCGATTCTATCGTGACGCAATTCCTGAAAGCGATCCGGCCCTCGCGACCGCAGCTTCATCCGGAAAATGTGAACGCGATTGTCGAGGAAGCGGTGCGTTTCTTCGCGGCGGAAATCGAGGATCGCGACATCGTGGTCGAGCAGGAACTCCGCTCCGACCTGCCCTTCATCGAAGTCGATCGCGACCAGCTGAAGCAGGCATTCTATAACGTGATCAAAAACAGCTTCGAAGCGATGAAGCGGCGCGGCATTCTCCGCATCCGGACCGACCTGGATGAGAAACATCTGCTCGTTAGCTTCACCGACACCGGCGGCGGCATGTCGGCGGAGATGCTCGGTCGCGTCTTTGAGCCTTACTTCACCACCAAGGACGCCGGCTCCGGCCTCGGTCTATTGATCGTTAGACGAATCGTGCGCGAACACGGCGGTGAGCTCGCGATCGAAAGCAATGAGGGCAAAGGCGTCACACTTACGATTCGTTTGCCATATTTGAATTCGCGCATTCGAATGCTGGAAGCGGGAAGCAATCGTGAAGGTGATAATTGAATTCGCGCGAGCGTTGCGTCGAATTGCAAGATAACGGCTTAGCGGATACGAAAAGCGTATGCGCTATCTCACGGTCGTCGTTGCAACGTTGATCTGTTTCTCCACGCCGCTTCCGCTTGGCGCGCAGACAAGAACAAAAATCATTCCGGAAGACTGGCTCCCGGCGCTCGCGCCAACGATCGAGACCGCGCTGCAGGATTTAAAGGACGCTAATTCGCAGGCCGAAATGAATCAGATAAGCCGTCACGTCGCCGATGTGACGGATGCGCAACTCTTCATCGCTTACATTCGACTTTACGAAAAGCTGGGCGCGAAAGAGCGCGTGAAGCTGGTCGACGAGCAGACGCAATGGCTGAAGAAACGGCCGAAAGTTGCAAAGGCCGGCATCGAATCGGAAGGCGGCTCTCTCGCGCCACTGGAAGCGAATAACGCCGAACTCACCTACACGGAAAGAAGGCTGAAGGAATTGCGCGCGCGATTCAAAAGTTCCGGTAAGGAAAAATCGGACGACTGACGCCGAATTGTAACGGCGCCCAACTTAGTGAACTCCCGTCGGCACAATCCCGGCGCGTTCTACCATCAGGATCACGGTGCGCTCGGGGGCGCGCGGCCGATGCTTTACACCTTTCGGGACCACGAATCCTTTTCCGGCAGTGAGATCGACCGTGCGATCCTCCAGGTCGATCAAAAATCGCCCGCTCACGACATAGAAAAACTCATCCTCATGGTCGTGATGATGCCAATGATATTCGCCTTGAACAACACCTAGCCTAACGACTGATTCATCCACCTTGCAGAGCGTCTGATTGAACCACTGGTCTTTACACGCCTCGACCAATCCCGGGAGATCGATCACTTCCAGCGGCCCATGCAGAATATCGAGCCGCGTATTGTAAGAAAATCCCTCCGGCGATTTGTCGCGATCACTCATCGCGATTCCCTCCGCCAGCAAATCGCGACCCTCAACTTTTTTAATCCTTCTTCCTCACGCTGCCGGCCCCGCTGATGTTCTTC
Organism: uncultured Chthoniobacterales bacterium; assembly: GCA_964236815.1. Taxonomy (GTDB): domain Bacteria; phylum Verrucomicrobiota; class Verrucomicrobiia; order Chthoniobacterales; family UBA10450; genus JACCTI01. The sequence continues at coordinate 17,671 of CAXSFN010000046.1, read as the reverse complement.
GAGATCGTCGGGTTACCCGAGTAGATCACTTTACCTGCGCCGGAAATGTCCACCCTCAGCGCCTCGGTCACATTCACTTCCGCGCGGCCTGCACCGCTGATCGACAACTCCATCGCGTGCGTCTCAAGCGACTCGGCGTCGAGACGGCTCGCGCCATTCAATTCACCCGACATCGCATCCACCTTTCCTTGCAGCGAGATGCGGCTGGCGCCATTGGCCTCGAGATAAAACTCGCGGCCCGACATGCTTGTTCCCGTAAAGCGCACCGCCCCGTTCAGGGTCACGCGGCTGAGCGCTGGAGTGGCGAGATCGATCTTAATCCCGCGCGTGCCTTGCAGCGGCTTCACCCATTCGATGTGCAAAGTCTCGCCCGAGACGCGCGTCCGGACGTAGTCCATCAAGTTGGAGTCAGTCGTGAGATGGAACGAGGGAGATCCGCTGGTCCAAGTGATCGTAAAAGCGCCATCCGCTTCGACCCGGCTGAAATTTTCCACGGACCGGGACTCACTCGTGATTTTGCCATTCCCGCGCACGCCCACCCAGTGGCAGCCGTTCATCAGCAACAGGGCGAAGGCGAGGGCAGCAAGGGTCGCCAGCTTGAGGGTGAGCAAAGGTCGGATCGGAATCGTATTCATGGCTTTCGAGAATGAGATGCTACGGAGGCTGCGATTGGATTCAAAATTCTGTGAACCCGCCGGCCCGATCTTGCTCGTCAAAGCGGAGCGCATTTTGCAATAACGGGAAGAATGAGATCGCTTCGGTCAGCCGTGGTCTTGAATGCAGTCGCGTTCTTCGCATGCTGGCTCGCTTTCACCATGCAAGCGGGCGAGCCGCCTGGGAAAGCGGACCAGAAAATCCGCGACGGCGCCTACTACGAATTTCGCGGGCATCTGAGCGATCGGGATACGATCAAAAAAGTCTTCACCCTCGGATGGGCCAGCGGTTCGCAACGAATTCTGGTTACAACCGACACGAAAATCTTCCGGCAAGGCAAAGCGGCCAGGTTAGAGGAAGCCAAGTCCGGAGATGCAGCGCGCGGCGTCGGGGTCGCGCAAAGTGGCCGGCTGATTGCCGTGGCGGTCGCGTTTGGATCCGAAGGAGTGGAGCTGCCTCCCAATATTAAAATTCCCGATTCGATCACCCTTCCGCCCTCGTCCAGGGAATGAGAGGACGACCGTCACACTGCGGGGTCGCGAAACTCAGTCAGCGTCGGCCTTGATATCGCGAACGCTGATTTGCGGTTCGGCCTTAATTCCGGCGCCCATCGGATCCTTCTCCGGTTTCAAATCGCGCAACTGAGAAACAGGCCGCTTTTCTTCGGATTGCTGTGCTTCCGCGGCACCGTGGTCGCTTGTCTGTTCGTTCGTTTCTGCATCCATACAATTTAAATTCGCCGGAGAGAATCGCGTTGGCGGTAGGAAAAGCCGCGATCGTCTCGGATCAGCGTAAAGTTTTTAAACTCCACTGGTTGTTTGAGTCGGCGCGGCCGATGAAACTGCAATCCCGGTCGAAGGCGATGCGTCGATGGCATAGCAACCACAAACACACTGCCAAACCAGGCGATACAGCGAACACTGGCCCGGCCCGATGCGGAGCTTTTGTACCTTTCAACCTGCGGCCACGCGCGCTCTCGCCAGCGGTCGCTGATCCAGAGTATCGTTAGGCGTTCAGACATGCTTCTCGTGAGATCCGCGCAGGTAATCCTCTTGAGTATCTTTGCGGCATGTACGTACGGCGTCGTTCACGACCAGATCACGGTGCGGCTCTGTCTCGAGTATTTTACAGTTGCCCATCCGCCGTTATTCCACACGGCGTCTCCGACTTTCCTTGCGATATGCTGGGGAGTTGCGGCGACCGCGGGAATCGGTGCTGCACTTGGCGTCGTCTTAGCTCTCGTTTCCCAGTCTCGCGGCCCGGCCCCATATCCAGTTTCCCAACTCGCGCGATCTATTCTTGTTCTCCTCGCGATTATGGCCGCGTCGGCCTTCACCGCCGGTATTGTCGGCTACCAGCTCTCACGACGAGGTTTCATCTCGATTCCTGCTGGTTTAGCTCCAGCTATCTCCACGCCCCGTCACGATCGCTTCATGGCAGTTTGGTTTGCGCATGGGGCGAGTTACCTCGTCGGACTGGCGGGCGGCGCGCTACTTTGCTTACTGATATGGCGGGCACGCGGCAGACCTTCCGTCATCCCGTTCTTCCCGCAGACGCCCGCAGCAGCTATTCGCGCCTCTTTAGTTGCCGCGATTGCTGCCTATGTCTTATGGATTCGGTTCTATGCTGCTTAACCAGCCACGCCAAGCATCTAACCGGGCGATGCAGCGAACCGGTGTGACCGCCCGCATTCTAGCTTTCGATGACTTTTACTTCAACCTGCAGCCAAACATGCCCCTCAACAGCGGGCAGTGATCCTAGTCTCGTTAGACACCTTGAGACGCGCTCACGATTACGGTGGCACAGTGTTCAACCTCCAACAGGCGCAGCGTTTGCAGATGGCACTGGGGGGCGGCAGATATTCTTCGTTCATTCCCGAGGAATTTACCGCGCAGGACGCGTCGTAATCTTCCGCTGGCAGTAGGAGCGGCGTGCGCCTGCAAGTCGCGTACGAAGATGCGGCGAAGCGCATGAGATCATAGAAGAGGCATGCGTGCATGATTGACCACTTGGCGGTTAGGAACGCGCATAGGCGAAGCGGTTTTTAAATCATCGGAACAAACGAAGATTCGCCAATGGTAGAGGCGAAGAAATGAAAGAAAACATTTTTGCCTGGGTCCCGATCCAAGCAAATGAATGAATCAGCTAACCAGCCGACAGAGACAACGCGCGAAATTGACCTTAGCTGCGCGTATGCTCGGCTCAGCCCGGGGCAAAAGAGGGGCACTTCGTCGGTAGGTTTTTGACACTTACCCTTCGCGACTTGGCCATTTATTCCGAGCCTTTTCACGTCTCGGTATTATCACCAATGGTCACTAATCTTGGGTCTCGTTAGGCAGATGCGACCTCAGTCGCGCGCCCTGCTGTAGCTTATTGCTGCTAATCACTTCTAATGCGCGCGATATCGCTTGCTACGACAATCGAACCACTGGAAGAACGGCTGCTGGATCCGAGCCTTTAGGTAGACTCATGATCCGCGTGGAGGGTCGGGACGACGATAAGTCTTGCAGAGGGCGGTTCGTCGGCGCTTCCTTCTTCTTGCCTCACATCCGGCCGAGGGGGACGCGCTCGGCGGACCGGCGATTTGTAGTAGGCGATCCGGCTCGGCCCGACTAGGACACGCGGCGTAGCCGAAAGATAAGTCGCAAGCAAGCTGCAAATGATCAGTCCTGGAACAATTGTTCGTTTCCAAACCCGAGCGTGCACCCTTATAAGCGAAGCTGCTCGCGCGCCAATCACTCACAGATTTTAACCGCGGAGCGATGGTGGGCTCCGATTAAAAGGAAATGAAAACGCCAGCACCCGGCGCGATCCGCGCTCGCAAGAAATTTCTTCGTTACTTCAAGGCCGGATTTCGCGACGAGACTTACATCGATTGGGAGCGCGGCTACAAAGCCAATGCGCACGAGCAATGGCTCGCGGTGCTCGATCAACCGCAGTTCAAAGCGCTGCTCAAAGAAAAGAAATTCGCGGAGATCGCCGCGCATGCGGTGCGAATCGAATCGCGGACCAATCTGCTTTTCTCCTTCGAGAAAATGGCATTGCGCGATGCCGTTAAATCACCAGCGGGCGCGCGCCTTTTCGCTTCCGGGCTCTACGATCTCCTGCATGGCGCGGGGAGCGACGAGGAAAAGTTCGTGGCCTGGTGCGAGACGGTCGCGGAATTGCCGCGGCGTCAAACGCGCGTCCTAACCTGGCCGCTGGTAACGGTCTGGGGATTCATCGCAGAGCCGAAGCAACACATCTTTTTGAAACCGAACGTGACCAAAATCGCGGCCCGCGCCTACGGCTTCGATTTCAAATATGAATCGAAACCAGGATGGGCCGTTTACGCGAATTTGCTCGAGCTCGCCGAAGCGGTGCGCCGCGACGTCCGAGACCTAAAGCCGCGTGATATGATCGACATTCAATCCTTCATCTGGGTTCAGGGTTCGGACGAGTATCCGGTTTAACTACGCCGGCGACTCTGAATCGGGCCAAGTGACAATTTTGCGAGGCGCGTCGAAACTGCGCCGCGATGCCCGCCACTGTTCGACCGTCCGATAGCGCAGCGGTCATCGTCCCTCCTTCGCTCCCGCTCCTGATCGCGGCCCTGAGCATGATCGGGCCGTTCGCGATCGATACCTACCTGCCGTCGTTCCGCGAGATGGAACACTCGTTAGGCGCGACCGGGCTCGAAGTTCAACAAAGTCTCACCGCCTATCTGATTCCCTTCGCGCTCATGAGTCTCTGGCACGGCTCGATCTCGGATGCGCTCGGACGACGCCGCGTCATTTTGGTTGCGCTCGCCGTCCTGACCCTTACCTCGATCGGCTGCGCGCTTTCGCCGAATATTCGCACGCTCTGGATTTTTCGAGCCTTGCAAGGCATCGCTTCGGGCGCGGGAATCGTGGTGGGCCGCGCGGTGGTGCGGGATGTTTATGAAGGTCACGCCGCCCAGCGCGTGATGGCGAATGTGACCATGATCTTCACGGTCGCGCCCGCGATCGCGCCGGTCCTGGGCGGTTGGCTGCACGAATGGTTTGGCTGGCGCTCCGTCTTTTATTTTCTCGCGCTCTTCTCGTTAGGCGTCTGGATCTGGAGCGCGCTCGGCTTGCCCGAGACGCTTCATCCGGAGCGGCGGCATCCACTGCATCCGCGATTTCTTCTTCAATCCTACATCCGCACGCTCACGAGCCAGCGCTTTCTGGCCGCGGCCTTCGCTGCTTCGCTCAATTTCACCGCCGTCTTTCTCTACATTACTTCCGCGCCGGTTTTCCTAATGCGACACCTGGGTCTGCACGAAACGCAATTTTACTGGCTCTTCATTCCGATCCCCACCGGCATGCTGCTCGGGGCCGCGCTTTCCGGTCGTTTGGCGGGTCGCGTTTCTCCCGCACGCACGGTCATGTTCGGTTATGGCGGGATGATTTTGGCCGCGGCGACGAACGTCGGTTTTCATGCCCTGCATGACGCGCAACTGCCGTGGAGTGTCGCGCCGCTTTTTCTCTACACCATCGGTATGGCACTCGCGATGCCCAGCCTCGTGCTCTTCGGGCTCGATATTTTTCCCGCGCAAAAAGGCCTGGCTGCTTCTTGCCAGGCTTTTCTGATGACGGGAATGAATGCGTTAACTGCGGGCCTCCTCTCGCCGCTGGCAAATGCATCGCCGCTGCGGCTGGCGATTGTTTCCTGCGCACTGACGGTCGTGGGCTTTGTCTGCGCTTTGTTTTTCTTTGAGCGAACAGCGCGTGCTACGGAAGTGGGACCTAGCACGGAAAGCTCGTGATTCCCTTGCCAAAAGGGGAGCGGAATATCTAGGACGGCGACGGACTCGGCGAAGGCGCAACCGTGTTGGTCGTTTCCGGCTGCGTGCCGGAAGGCGAAGCGCTCGGGAGTGGCGTAACCGTCGCGGTCGGAACCGGAGTCGATTGCAACGGGGTAACAGTAGCGGTCGGTCGCGGGCCCGCTGGAATTTCGGTTTGGGCGAAGCTCGCGCTCGCGGTCAAAAAGATTCCGGCAAGAGCTAAAGATTTTTTCGTTCGGATTTTCACAGCGCGCTAAAGAGCAACTCTCGCGCTCAATCCCCTCCTTTGAGCCACGACCCGAGCGCACGAAAAGCAGCGCCGAAGAACGAACCCGGCGTTTCCTTCAAAGCATCGAGGATGCGCGAACTCAGGTCCTGTTCCGGATGATCGAGCGTGCCGGAGAGATGGACCGTCGTCCAAAGATAGCCATCGCGTTTACGCGTGAAGACCTCTTCTGCCTTCGGCAACCAATCGAGGTAATCCGGCGCAACCCCCAACTGAAGCGCGCCGCCTAACGAGTTCCTGCCCAGCTTCACCGCGCCTTCGACCCGAAATTTTCCTTCGCTCTCGATCGCGATATTTTTTACTTCGCCCGCATCGTTCTTCCATTCCGCCTCGGCCGCGCATTCGTTTAGCTCGAGAGCAGCAAGCGATTTGCGTTTCGTGATCGCGGCCAGCTGTTCTAGAAATGGAAAACCGCGGACGCGTCCTCCGCTGACGCGCAACGATCCCTGCACATCGGCGTTCTCTAGCTTCTGATCCTTCCCCGTCCAACGCGCCTGCCCGGAAGCAGCGCCGCTCACGTGCTCCTTCCAAGTCGCCGGCACCCAGTCGGGCACCGATATTTTTTCAAAGTCGACTTTGAACTCGACGCTCTTGTCGTCGCGCGTGCCAGCTTTGCCTTCGCCATGAATCTTCCCGTCGCCGGAAGCGAGATCGAGCGCGTAAAGACTGAACATCGTTTTCGTGACCACCATGTGGGTCTGCCGCATTTCAAGATTGGGAACATGCGGGACCTTCATCGTGCCGCCGGTTGCGCGATATTCGAAGTCGCGTCCATAGGGTGTAATCACGAGCCGCGTGGCGAAGATACCCGCCTTTTTATTCTGCAGCGTCCAAGTCACGTCGGCGGGATCCGACCAGACGCGCTTCAGATAAACCCGGTCCGGCAAAATGATGTGATACCAGGGCTTTGATGGCGACGGCTCCGGCTTGGGTTCGTAAACTTGAATACCGACTTCGCCGCCATCGATGTGCAGGTCGTCGATCTGCCAGCGCCGTAAAAAAACGCCGAGCGGATTGAAGCGCGCGGTGATGCCATGCGCCTCGAGTTTGGTCATCGCTTTGATGCCTTCAGCCGCCTGGAACGAGTCCGTCGCGGCTGAAAGAAAACCGGTCCGCCGAAGCGGCGCGAAATGCGAAGCGGGAAAATGCAGGCCTTTCGCCGTCTGTTTTTCGATCTCGGCCCGGAACGCTTCGCCCTCGACATAGCGCGTCAACCGCGGATTCAGAAACGCTAGGACAAGGACGCAGCTCAGGAGAAAAAAGACAACGATGCCACCCGCGAGAACTCCCCAGCGCCTGCCCGAAGTTTTCTTCAAATCACTTCTCGGAATAAGGCACAGTCGTAGCCGGTGTCGCTTTGAGCCTAGTCCGGATTTCTGCGGCCTTCTCGCGCACCTTTTTTGCGTTATGCCCGCCGTCAGTTGCCTTGGACAACGCTTCCGTCTCGGCCTGCACGAGTTTCAACTGCGCGTTTACCAGCTCCTTTAACACGCCGTCCAGTTCGGTGGTCGCATCCGCCCCGTTAGTGTTTCGCACCTGCGGTAAACTGCTTACCGGTTCTGCAGCAAGCTGCCGCGCATAAATTTCGTTGAGATCGAGCAGGGCTTGCGCATAAGGCAGGGCCGCTGCCATTTCCTTGAAAGAACTTTTCCGCCAGGTTGCGCTGCGATCGAGCCCCGAAAAAATAAGTAATTGGTCGATCGCTACCTCGACGACGCCATCGCCCGGACGGACCAAATAGTGCGGGCGCGGATGGATGAAGGACTTGAGCGCGAATGCACTCGAAGGATCGGTTTTATCGTTGATCGGAAAATCTTCCACCTTCAGTTGCCGGTGCGGGAGATAACCGCGGGCGATTTCATCCTGCCAGCTCGGCGCCCCAGGAGCGTTTTCGTCCTGGGCTTGCGCGACGGCGGCGAGGAGCAAGCCAAAAAAACAAAAACGAAATTTCATGGCTGAATGTTCGGAGATTCGGTTAGCGGGACAAGTTTCTATTCCGACCGCCGCACGCTATCGCAAATCCGAGGGCAGGTGCGGCGCCGAGAGCAGAAGCTCGAATTCCCGCCAGCGCTTCTCCGGCTGGCTCGCGGTGCCGCCGCGCTTCTCGATGTATCCACGCACCATGTCTTCGCCCAGATTGTAGTTGATCACGTAGCTGCGGTAGCGCTCCATGAATTTCACCCGCTGCTCGGCGCGTTTCTCGTCCATGAGCGCATATTTTTGCAGCCAGGCCGCCGCACCTTTTTCATCGATCTCGCCGTCGATCAGCTTGCGCGCCGCTTCGTTCCCCGCGTAGCTCAATTCCTTCGTCAGCTCCTGCACAGCGTAGAATTCGTCATAGCGTTTGGGATCGATTCCGGCCGCCGGCCAAAGCACTTCCTTCTCAAATTTCTTCCGCTCCGCTTTCGTAAAAACAACCTCGCGCCCGAAGTTGGCGGCGCCTTCCGCGATCAATGATTGCGGAGAAAAAAGCGGGTAGATCGAGAACTCGGTAAAGCCGCGCTCGTGCAGGAGATTCTTTTCCAGGAGCGCGTTGTAAAGGTGATGGCCAGGGTAACCTTCGTGCGCGGCCAGATCGATCGCGCGGTCAATGTAGCTCGGCAGATCGGTATTTACCTGGATGACGCTGCGGTAATTTCCCTGGTACCAATTGTATCCGCCCCACGGTTTGTCGGTCACGTATTCAACCGTGAAGCTCTCGTTGGGCGGAAGTTGGATTTTGGCCAGGGTGCGTTTCCGGCATTCGGCGATCGCGAGCTGGAAGACCTGGTCTAACTTGTCCTTCGGAATTTCGAAGGGCTTGCGCCATTGCTCGTAACGCGCGGCGATCGGTCCCCGGCCGGGAATTTTTTTCTCGAGGCCTGCCAGGATTTTTTGGAAATGCGATTCCGGAAAAGTCGGCGCGACCGCGTCGTAGAGGGAGCGGGATTCATCGTCGAACTTCATTCTCTCGCCTTTCAGGATGCGGACGCGCGCTTCCAGTGTTCCCAGCTGACGAACGAGCGAGTTCAAGCGTAGCTGGTCGATCTCATTCGACGGCAGTGGACGTCCCACCAATGCCTCGAAAACCTCCATCGACTCTTCTTGAATGGCATCGAGCGACTTCTTCTCCGACTCCGCTTCCGATTTCCATTCCGGAGGGCCGTAATAGGCGTCCACGTAATCCGGGTCGTGTTGCCCAAGTGCGAGGACGAGTTTGATATATTGCTCGGCCATGGGCGCGAGCGCGGCGGCGGAGGGAGCCGCACCGAAGGCGGCGCAATTGCAGGACAAAACGAAGCAAGCTGCCAGGAAGATTCTACGTCTCATACTTCGAGCATAGCCAGACGGCCCCGAGATGAAATACGAACGCGTAGATCGAGCGAAGTGCTGCTACTTTTGCACCACGGGCAGAATCTTATCAGCCTCGTAAATCACGCCGTTTTTCACAACGCGATCGATCTCCGAAGCATGCGCGATGTCATCAAGCGGATTCGAACGCAGGATCACCAGATCGGCTAATTTCCCCGGGCTAAGGTTGCCGAGCAGCGGTCCGATTTCACCGCCAAAGGCTTTGGCGCCATTGCTGGTCGCGCTCTGCAGAATTTGACGATTCGTTAGACCAGCTTCTTTCATGAGCTGGAATTCGCGGAAGAGCGCCGGTCCGTGAATAGTCCCGATATTTCCCGCGTCGGTTCCGGCCGCAATCGTCACGCCCGCATCCTGCAGGGTCTTCAAATTCTTCAGCGCGACTTCGTAGGTCTGTTTGATTCGATCGAGCACCGGCGCCGGATCTGTCATCGCGGTTTTTATTCGGTCCGGCATTTTATCGGCCGGCAATTTCGTTACGTCGAGCGTGGCCAGGACCTCCGGATTACCCCACGCTTTTTCTTCCGGAGTGAGCTCGAGCTTGTTGGCAAACGTGCGGCCGTAACGTTCGAACACCACCAGAGTCGGGATGAGAATCGTGCCGCGTTCCTGCAATAGCCTAACGAATGATTCGTCCACCGGCTTATCGGTTACGCTATGCACGAGAAGGTCCGCGCCTTCTTCGACGGAAGCGCGAGCAGCTTCCAATTCCGTGGCATGAACCGCGACCCGCAGCTTGAGCTTGTGGCTCGCTTCGATGACGGCACGCACCACCGGGCGAAATTTCTCGACCGGGTTTTCCGCATTCACGATGTACCAAATCTTGATGTAATCCGGACGCTTCGAACCCAGCATTCTCACCAGCTTGATCCCTTCCTCCGGGGTATCGATTTTTACGATCGGCGGATCGCCATTCAGCTCCAATTGCGGGCGCGCCACACTCGATATGAGCGGGCCGGCCACCGCCACACGCGGCGCGACTTCTTTCTGCGCCAGTTTCCGGACCTGGAAATTCCAGAGCGGACCGCCGACATCGATCACGCTCGTGATCCCGCAGCGCAGATAGCGCGCGAAGGTGTCGCGCAGATTGCGATTGATCCATTCACGCTCTTCCGCGTAAGACCGAACGCTCGTCAGGTCGACCGCGTCCGGGCGCGTAAAGAGCCCGCCCGATTGAAAAAAATGCACATGTGAATCGATGTAACCCGGCAGGATAAATTTGCCGGTGCAATCGATCTGGCGAACATCAGCCGCGAGTTTCACGGTGTTCGCATCACCGATCGCGCTGATCGTTTCCCCTTCGATTAAAACCACGGCAGACGGGGCGTTTTTCTCGTCCACCGGGTTGATCACGGTGCCATTAACGAGAGCCAGCTTTTCGCCCTGAACGCTCGTGAGGGAAAAGGCGATCCACAGGAACGCAAGAAGCCGGCGGGGTTTCATAAACAATCAGCGCTCGTTAGGCCAAAACTGAAGGCTTCGAGAAATCACGCGGAACTGCGCTTCCATTGTCGTTGTCCAATTCAGAGATTTTGTCGACACCTGCAGAAAGCCAGAAAGGCGCAGCGCAATTTGGCCCGGTTCGCCGCCACCTACTCGTCGCTTTTCGCGCCGGCATACTTCGGCTCCCGAACCTGCTTGCGGACCGCGTCGAATAACTTCCGGATCCCGATGCGACTTCCGTTATTCGCGATGAAAGCCGGAATGGCGCCGCCGCTGTCGGTGAAGACGCTATAAGTTGCACGAGTGGCGCCGGGACCTTTCGGCTCGAGCAGCCAGCCGCCATCGCAGACGGTTACCCTTTGCACGCCTGCCTTCTCGGCGGGGCCAAGATTGTTCGCCGGAGTCCAGTGGATGCGAAAGGTCGGGCCGTCCGGTCCACTCGTTTTCGAATGCTCGGAGCGCAGAGTGTAATCACGATCGCTCATCAGCGGGACGTCCAGCCGTTGATAGGCGATCATAAAATCCTTCGCCCGTTTTAAGACGCGGCATTCACTCGTGTAAGGCATGAAACTGGGATACGCCTCCGCATCATCGAGAACCGCGAACACGGTCGCGGGCGCGGCTTCAATCGTGCCGATGCCACGGAATTCCTTGAGGGCGGAGCCTTCGCGCTTCCGGCTCTGAATGATGAGGCCGTCCTTGTTTGCTTCCTCTTTCCATTCCGAATCATTTTCGGCCGCACCGACCGGCAGGGCGAGCGAGACGAGGAGCGAAAAAAGCACGATTCTTTTCATGAGATGGGATCGAAGAGAGACTTAGGATGATTCGGCTTTCGCCTAACGAATGGCCCCGTCCCAGCGGAGTTTCCTTGCGGGCGGCACCTTGTGTAGCGCCGGTGACAGCTACCAAATGTTACCCGCTCCGGGACTGTAAGAAGAGCTCACCACCGAGTTCGCGATCAACGAATCGCACTGCACGATGCCGCCGAATCTCGAAGTGCCCGCATCGATCTTCAATAACTCGGCGTTCACTTCGATTTGGTTCGCTTTCAGCCGGATCTTGCTCGACGCGGTGATAGTGATCCCGGAGGCGTCGAGCTTGATGCTTTGCCCGTGCGTATCGAGAATTTCAACCGAGGCAGCGCCGTCGTCTAACGTGATCGTCTGGCCAGCCGGTGTTTGCAGGGTCAACTTTTGCCGGCCCTTCGCGTCGTCGAAAATAAGCTTCACGCCGCGAGTCGAGCCGATGATTTGCCTGGAGCTGCGCGCTGCTCGTTCCGCGACATTCGCTTTTTTTCTGACTGCCATGATTCAACTCCCGATCTTAGGTTTCCGCGAAAGCGAAGCGCAGCGCCTTGTGCAAACGTTCCGGCAGAGCCGGCAAATTGCGGCGCTCGATCAGGAAGGTGATCACGCCGGCGAGTTCCTTGAAGACGTAATTTTTGTTCACCGCCCCCTGCAGATATTGTTCGCCGCTGCTTCCGCCGGTGCCGACGCGAGTGCCGATCATGCGCCGGACCATTTGCAGATGGCGGTAACGGAAGGTCGCGAGCTGCTCGTCGATTTCGATCAATCCGTTGAGTAGAGCGAAGGGTAAACGAAACAGTGGCTCATCCCGATAAAGCATGATGAAGAGCGCGGCGCGCAAGGCCGGCGGCGAAAAGTCTCCTAATCCCTCCTCAAAAAAAATCGCGTCGAATTTGCCTAACAAGTCCTTTTTGTCGTCGCGCTCCGAAAGACTCTGCTCGAAGAGTGTGCGATAGCGTTGCCAAAAAGCTGGGCGCACCGAGGAATCGGCCGCATCGCTCCATTCGCGCCAAAACGAATCGTCAAAAAATGGCGTGCGCGCCAGCCAGCCCTCCACCATCAGCAAAAGGCTCGGCTGCTTTTCGAACTCGTTTATTTCCGCGAAATCCTTCCCGTTGAATCCGCCGAGCTCGGTGTGCTTGTAATATTCGGGACGAAAACGTTGCTCCATGCGCAGACCGAGCGCGGCTTCGATCTGGCGAAATTGTTTGCTCTGGAAACCCGAGGCGCCGTGCAGCAATTCGCGGAACTCGAGGAAATCGAGCGGCGTCATCGTCTCGAGAACATCCACCTGATGATTGAGCAATTTCCAGATCTCAACGATGCGCTTGAGCCGATGGACGACCACGTTCATGTCCGGGCCGTCGTCGTCCGCGGCCGGTTTACTCAGGACTTCGCCACAGGCTTGCAGCTCGTGCAGGATTTGTTTGAACCAAAGCTCGTAGGCCTGGTGGATGATGATGAAGAGCATTTCATCATGCGCGATGAGCTTGCCTTCTTTGAGGCTGAGCGGTTTTTGCAGTTCGAGCAATTTTTCAATCCCGAGATAGTCGCCATAATATTGCGGCGAACGACCGTGATTGATTGGGCATTCCATCGTGCGCAGTCTCGCGCAGCGATGATGGCGGAGTCAATCAGCGCTGCGTGACGCGGATGGCTCGATGAGTTGGCGCACGAATCGTGCAGCGACGGCGAAACGGCCTAACGAGTGCTAGGGCTCGAGCGCGACGCGGTAAAAACGCTTCGTTAGACTGGCCGCGCCGTAATCGGTGATAGCGGTGTTCGTGCCGGTGGCGAAGACTTGATCGCTGAGCAAGGTCCAGCTCGCGGTGGCCAGATCGTGTTTGAATTCGACCCGGTAAATTTTGCCGGCAACCGAACCGAAGCTCATGAGCAAATCGCTTCCGCTGCGCGAGACGGCGGTGACGACAAAACGGCTTGCGGCACTTTGCGGATTCGTGCCTGCGCGATATTCGGCATCATTCGTTAGGCCATCGCCGTCCTTGTCGAGGGCGGCGTCGTCTAGGTTCGGATTCAATCCATTCGCGCTTTCGTAGGCGTCAGGGATGCCGTCGTGATCGGTATCGTTCCCGGCCACGGCGGTGGTGTTGGAAAAGGCGGAGGTGTTACCGGAGGGATCGGTCACCGTCGCCGAAATGAATTGGTTGATAGGCACGATCGCCGGAAGAACGGCGTTGAAGCCTCCGCTCGTGCTCACGTTGAGCGAGCCGATGAAATTCCTTCCTTCACCGAAGCCGGAAGGATCGGCCGCAGGGCTGGCGAAAAATTCGATCCGGTAAGTGCCGCTCGCGCCGATGGTAAAAGTACCGAGGATGTGAGTGGTCGTATCGAGAGTGGCGCTGTTCAGGACGGGCGCCGGCTGGGTGTTATTCGCTCCACCGGAAAGGAGGACGCCCGCTCCGCCGTTGTCCGAAATGGAATTGCCGGAGATGGAATTATTCAAAGTCCCGGAGTCGGCAAAGTGGATACCGGCCGAGTTATTGCTCGCGATCCGGTTGCTCGCGCCCGCGCCACTTCCGCCGATGACGTTGGAAGAAGCACTATCGGAAATCGAGCGGTGTTGGCCACGTAGACGCCGTAACTGTTGTTGCCGGAAATGACATTGCCGGTGCCCGGCTGCAAATCGCCGAGATGATTTGCGCTTGCTCCGCTGGTGAGATAAACGCCGGCGTAACCATTCGGAACGCTGACCGCGCCGGTGGGATTGGTGCCGATAAAATTTCCGTAAGCGAAATTATTCGTCGTGCCCACGTCGCCAAAGGCGAGACCGGCGGTGCCATTACCGGAAAGGATGTTGCGCGCGGCGGCCGTTGTTCCGCCGACCGTGTTACCGGTGGCGCCGCCGAAAATAGTGACGCCACCAAAACCGTTGCCGACCGCGGCGCTGCCAGCGGCATTTGTGCCTACTTTATTGCCCTGCACGAGGTTGCCGGTCGTTCCGACATCGGCGATACGCAGTCCTTCATTAGCGTTCCCGGAAATCACGTTATCCGCCACGAGGTTGTTCTTCGCCCCGTTCAAACATAGATTCCCGCGAAAGTATTCGGCACCGCAACCGTGCCAGTTGCGGCCAGGCCGACGTAGTTGTTGCGCACGATGTTTGCATTCACTCCCAAACCCGTCAGCCATATCCCGGCGTTGATGTTCCAGAGATGATGTTGCGCGCGCTCGCAGTACTTCCGCCGATCGTATTGTCATGGGAATTGTCGGTGACGATCATTCCGCCGTATCCGTTCGGCGCCGCGGCGAGCCCGTTCGTACTCGTGCCAATGTAATTGCCGAGGACGACGTTGCCCATCGTGGTCGCGCCTGAAGTCCAAACGCCGTATTGCGTATTTCCCGAGATGACGTTGCGGTCTGCCGCGGCCGTGCCGCCAATCGTGTTCAAGTTCGCGCCTTCGGAAATGTAAACGCCCTGATAATTCGGCGCGGATGCGCCCGAATAATCCAATCCAACCTGGCAGGCGCGGATGCTGTTGTCGTGCGAATCCGGATACAACAGCGCGAGCCCGACCCACGGAAAATGCTGGAAGCCCAAACCTTTCACGGTCGAGCTCGCCGCATAAACAAACATGCCGGGGACCGAGCCCGCCTCGGGCAGAAGTTGCGAGCCATCGAGCACGATCAACGGGGTGCCGGCGTAACCCGGTTGCGTCGTTCCGTCGATGATCGTCCCGTCCATCACCAGCGGAAGCAGATGTCCGGTAAGCTTAATCGTGAAAACACCGTTCGCGTAGCTCGGGTCGCTCGTCGGGATGTTGAACGTGATCGTGGTGCCCGGATGATCGGTCGCGTAATGCACCGCCGCGCGCAGACCGCCCACTCCGCTTTCGGTCGTATTCGTGACTACCGATGAAAGCGTCGGGCCGGCACCGTAAAGAAATTTCATGACCGCGATCGCCTTTGCTGAGCGCGAAACCGCCCATCCGCGGCTGGAACTTTTCGTAACCCGGCTTGGCTTGGAGCGTATCGAGATTCGGTGGATCGATCGAAAACAGATTCCGGGAAAAATGCATGACCGATTCGAATCGTAGGGCCCGTTCGCGGTGTCGGTGTTGTCGATATCAAACCAATGCTGATTCCCGGCCGAGACGTTGCCGCTGAGAACATTGACGTAGGTGCTCTGGTCCGGCCGTATCTGTTCGTGCAGCAAGCCAAAGGAATGCCCCATCTCGTGGCAAATCTGCCCGCGGGTCAGCAGATTAATCTCAACGATTGAGGATTGCTTCCTGAAAACTGATTCGGCCCGGCCGGATTATATTTGAAGAGATTGTACTGCGTCTGGGTTGTCTGGGGAATGAAGTGAACGTTGGCCGCGAGTTCCCATTCGCGCAGACCGTCGAGATAGGTTTGCTGCTGCGCCGCGCTCAAAGAGGGATCGATCACATAGGGAACTATGCCACCTGGCCAGGGACATTGCCGGGCGAGACGGTGTTGACGTAGAAACCCGCCCGCGCCGGCCAGCAGGTGAAAAACCAACTGACGGAAAGAACGATGATGGCTAATCGAAAACGCATGTCGGCTCGCGACGAGGATTCTCCAAATTTTGCTCAGGAAATTTCCGAAATGGCAAATTTGATTTTGCGCGGTTCGCTCTTCGGCGGGAGCGTGAGGGCCTAGCTCGGAGACCTATCATGCCTTTAAAAATTATTGTCCTCATTCTCGCCCTGGCCAGCCCGGCGTTCGCGCAAACGAACAGCAAACGCGCCTTCACTTTCGAAGACATGATGAAGCTGAAACGCGTGGGCGATTTCACGGTTTCGCCGGATGGAAAATGGGTCGTCTTCGGCGCGCAGGATGTGGACTTGGAGACGAACAAGAAACCATCGCACTTGTGGATCGTCGCCGGGGCAGGCGGAGACGCGCGGCGTTTGAACCTGACCGAGAATGAAGAGGAACGGCCGCGATTTTCCCCGGACGGCAAGAAGTTGATCTGGACTTCGAAAGCGACCGACCCGACGCAGATTTGGATTTCCGATTTCACGCCGGAAAGCGGCGGACTTGATGGGGAGCCGCATCAGGTCACGAACATTTCCACTGGCGCGGACGGCGGCATTTGGTCGCCCGATGGAAAGAACATCGTCTTCACTTCTTCGGTTTATCCCGATTGCAAAGATGACGCCTGCAACAAGCAGCGCGATGAAGAACTCGGGAAGAGCAAGGTGAAGGCGAAGATTTTCACCAAGCTGCTTTATCGGCACTGGACGGCGTTTACCGACTTCAAGCGCAGCCATCTTTTTGCCGTCAATGCGGAGACGAACGGCGAAGCCCGCGATCTCACGCCCGGCGATCGCGATGTGCCGCCGTTCAATCTCGGCGGGCAGGACATGTATTCCGTTTCGCCGGACGGACAGGAGGTCGCTTACACCAGCAATCCCGATGAAGTCGAAGCGATCAGCACTAACAACGAAATCTTCCTCGTCCCGATCGCCGGTGGCGCGCCGAAGAAAATTTCCACCAGCCCCGGCAACGACAACACCCCGGTCTATTCGCCGGATGGAAAATGGATCGCCTGGCGCTCGATGGCTCGCGCCGGATTCGAGGCCGATCAGCAATCGCTTATCATCTACGATCGCGCCGCGGGCAAAATGCGGAACGCGACCGCGGATTGGAATCGCTCGGTTGGCAGCCTAGTTTGGTCGCCGGATTCGAAAACGGTCTACTTCAGCGCAGAAGATCACGGCGAGTCGCCGATCTACTCGTTAGGCCTGGAGGCAAAACAACCGACAGAGATTTGCGCGCGCGTGCATGCGGATGATCTCGCCTTCGGCGCGGACAACCAGCTCTACTTCGCCGGCGTTTCCGTCGCCGCTCCGACCGAAGTCTGGCGTCTCGATTTCGCGCAGAAAGGCGAACCGGTTGCAGTCACGCACGTGAATGATGCGCTCCTTTCGCAGATCGAGATGCCGCCCTTGGAGCCGTTCAATTTCAAAGGCGCGGGCGGCGACGAGGTGCAGGGATTCCTGCTCAAGCCGCCGGGATTCGATGCCTCGAAAAAATATCCGCTGAAGTTTTTGATCCACGGCGGTCCGCAGGGCGCGTGGGGAAATTCCTGGAGCTACCGTTGGAACGCGGAACTTTTCGCCGCCACCGGCAGCTATGTCGTGGTCATGATTAACTTTCATGGCTCGACCGGATACGGGCAGAAGTTCTGCGATGCGATCAGCGGCGACTGGGGCGGCAAGCCTTATGAGGATTTGATCAAGGGCCTCGATTACGCGGAGAAGACCTATCCGTTCATCGACAAAAATCGGGAAGGCGCGCTCGGCGCAAGCTACGGCGGCTACATGGCGAATTGGGTCTTAGGCCACACCGATCGCTTCAAGT
>CAXSFN010000045.1:0-32171 GCA_964236815.1 uncultured Chthoniobacterales bacterium | reverse complement strand
CATCCGCGCCACCTGCCGGTCGACGTCGTAATATTCCATCGGCACATAAGCGAACTTCGTCCGGTCGATCAATTGCGAGAGCGCCGCGTCCAGCTTATCCGAATCCTGCCGGCAAATCTTATCGAGCAACGACGCCCCCAGCGCCTGGCCGGAGAGATCCTTGTTCAAGTGCTTCACCGTCTCGAGGCCAGCCGTCACCTCTTCTTCCGGGAAGAGCTGCTGCATCACTAAAAATTTCGCAAGTTGGTCGTCGCCCCGTTCCTGCAGTTGCACGCGGGTCTTCGACGTCAGATCGACCAGACCGCCATCGCCCGGCGTGACCGCCGCGCCATTGGCGCCCTGAGAATTCAAATGCGGCACCGCGATCAATCCCGTCTTCGGCCCGCCCACGAGCGATTCGCCCGCCGTCTGCAGCCGGGTCTCGATCTCCCCCAGCATGGCCAGGATCTCGGGCGCGTTCGGTTCCTTCAGAAGGATGACCTCACACTCCTGCATCGCCAGCGTGTAGGAACCGGCGTTGAAATATGCCTCTGCCAGCTTGCGCGAGACGCGCAAAGCCTCATCCGCCTTCCCTATTTTGGTGTAGGCATCCTTGAGGATTTCGAGGGATTGATAATCGTCAGGCTGTGTCTGAGTAATGACCTCAAACATCTCGATCGTTTGCACGATCTGACTATGCTCTTCCTCTGATAACGTGTGTTCCAGCACGGCAGAGCCATAAAAGCTAGATGCATGCCTTCATCGTGACGGGTTGGGAAAGAGCGCTAAATTTCCGAACCGGCGCCTTCACCGTCCTGAATCACGAGGCGAAACCGCCGATTCCCACGGAAACGAAAGCTCCGAAAATCGCGTTCGTCCAAAGTCAAAACCTCGTCGTGCCCGGTTTCCTCTGCCGCCAGCACCAGACTGGCGTCCGCGAAATCCATTGGCTGGTCGGCATACTTAGCCATCAGTCGTGCCATGCGCCGAAGATAATCGAGAGTAAAAATCTCCAGCACCCTCACGTTTGTCGTCTCAAGAAACTCCACCAGGCGTTCCGCCCCTGCAGGCGCATAACGAAGCATATGGAAAGCTTCAGTAAGGACCGCACCTGTCGTTACGAGGCCACCGTTCAACGAAGCAAGAATGCGCACCACCTTCTTGTGCGCCGGGTCGCCCGTATCCAAAAAAGCGATCAGCGGCCCCGTATCGAGGAGGCGCGTCCTCACTTTCGCCAATTACTTTGCCGGATATGCTCGGCCCACTCATCGCTGCGCATTTTTTTGCGATCGATCGTGACCGAGCCAGCCAGATGCCGCACCTTCTCGAAGTCAAAGCCACGATTCATTTCCCGATCGATGATTTCACGCACCACGGCCGACTCGCTCCGTTTCTCCGCCACCGCTCGACGTTTCAGGGCTTCACGATTGGCTTTTGAAAGACGAATCGTCAAAGTGGTGTCCATGAATCGAGCCTGCTCGAATGTAAGACAACTCGCAAGACAATTGTCTAAATCGCTCTCGTGAACTTTCGCCGACCCCATCTCAATCTTCGGGCCCGCAGCGGCTTCACGCTCTTGGAGCTGATGGTGGTGATCGGGATTATTGCGGCGCTACTGGTAGCACTTATCCCCGCGGTCAGTTCGCTCACGAAATCGAATGGCCGCAAGGCGGCTGTCAGCAGCCTCGTAGGCGCGGTTGAGCAAGCGCGGGCACAGGCGCTGAAGAGCGGAGAGTCGGCCTACATCATTTTTCCAACGTTTAGTGGCGGCGCAGCGCAATCGACCTTGGAACGTTACCAGCACAAGGCCTACGCAATCTTTGCGGCGGATCCTGGAAACACCGCCGCGCCCAAACAAATCACAACATGGAAGACCCTACCTACAGGAGTAAGCATCCGGCAGCCTAGCTTAGCCGCCCTGCCGCTCGCTTCGGTCCTTTCTCCCGCTCTCACCGTCGCCTTTAGCCCGGACAAGAATGCCAATCCCGATTTTCGCTGCATTCAGTTCAACTCAACCGGCGGAATAGAAATGCCCGCGTCAGATGTAACTCTGGTTGTGTTCGAAGGCTTCGTGAACGGTGCCAGCGAAATAATCACGTCCAAGAAGGACGCGAGTAACAATCCCGTCGCAATTGAGTCACTCAAAATTTCGCATCTCACTGGACGAGCGAATTACTTAAATCCGTGATGAGACGCCCAGCCCTTCCTATCACCGGGCACTGGGGCGGTTTTAGTCTCGTTGAAGTCGTGCTGGCGCTCGGCGTCATTGGATTTGCAATCATCGCGATGCTTGGCGTGATGCCGGTAGCGCTTAACTCCGGCCGCGACTCGCAGAGCGAAACCCGCGCGGCACAAATCGCACAGGATATTATCACCTCCGTCACCTCTCAGGCCCAAGCTCGCTTCCCGAATGCCACCATCTCGCAGCCGAGCTCGCAGTTCAGTTACGACGTCGACCTTTCCGCTGCCAGGGCTTATGATACCCTTGCCGCCGACAACAATGGTAATCTCGTGGCGCTGCCAAACGCCGGTGACGCCTCCAAATATCCTTTCCAGGTAAACGTCCGTATCGTTCCTGATCCTACTGGTTTCGATCCAGGATACGCCAGCACGGTAGCAGTGCGCGTAGCGTGGCAGCCATTTGCCGAGAACTACCGCGACTTCGTGCGCATCGTGACGAAATACTGAGACGTGACTACACCCCGAAATAAGACTTCGGCCTTTACCCTGGTTGAGCTCCTAGTCGCAGCCGCGATCACTGTCGTGATTGTCGTTTTTTTGGGGACGATGCTGGCGTCACTCATGAATACCTCCTCACGGGCCAGTCGTCGCACGGATGCCTTCCGTGATGCGCGAGCCGCTCTTCAGATGATACATTCGGATTTTTCCGCCTTGGTCACAGCCAAACCGGCGCCGTACTTTCAGATCGATACCGACTTAGCCGGTCCTGACGTCCGCCAGCTCTTGGGTTTAATTAGCTCCAAAAACCATCCGACGGGGATATCGAGTAATGCCATCGGGGACTTATGCGCAGTCAGGTACTACTGTGCGTGGGATTCTACCGCGCGTGCCTATAGCCTCCATCGCTACTTTCGAAATAGCGACCTCACGGTCAAGAGCTTCCAGGCAAATCTTACGGGTGGAACACTTGCTTATACTGATACTGGCTCCCTGTATTATCCTGGCGACGGCGCCGATGAAGCCGTGGCAGCCTATGCTTGGAATCTCAAGGTTACTGCCTACGACAATGCCGGTCAGGTAGTCAACCGGGTCACTGACAGCAAAGGACGCGACGCGACTGGCGCGCCTTACATGTGCGACCCGAATGGGGGAACCAAGCCTTTGCCAGCGACCATCGAGATCTCTTTCAAAGCTATCAGTCCGGTAGCGGCGCGGACTGTAATCTCAGTCACAAATGGACGTGCCGACGCCTACGAAGTTTGGAAGGCCGGCGACGCTGCCACTCCAAACGCTGGTGACAAGCAACTCTACGAGAACCTTATCCGCCCCTACGCGTACGATTTCCGCACCCGCATTAGCCTAAGATGAAAGCTTCCCAGGTCTTAAGGTCGCAGCATTCGTGCAGTGGTTTTGCCTTAGTGATTACACTCGTCATGCTGGCGCTGGCCGCGGTTGTGATTGTTGGATTGCTCACGAGCGCCTCGATCGACCGAACGACCGCGCGTTCGTACGATGACAGACTTCAAGCGGAACTCGCCGTAAAGAACGGATTGGAAGCCGCGAAGAAGGCGCTACTAGCATCCCCGGACACGGCAAGCGGCAAACCAGCAGCGGTGTCTGACGACGCTTTTCTGGTGGTTCGTGCGGACGGACCGCCCGATGCTAACGGCAATAAACCAGGATACTACTTTCTCGGCAAGGCCCAGGCTGGCGGTAACGGAGTTATCGACTATTACCCTCTCTTTTCTGGGGGCTCGCCGCAAAGCCTTCCGACAGGGATCAATCCCACAAGCTACGCGGTCACTCCTCCAACTCCGGTGGCGGCGGCTTATTCCACCGATCCTGCTCAAGAAACATTTGGCAGCTCGACCCGTTACTACCCACAACTACTTCAAGGTCAGCCACCAGTATTCACACAATGGATCGCAGTTAAGGACCCTAACGATAGCGCGGCCTCCCCGGCCCACGATCTCCCCTACCAGCGCTTCACCTTTTGGGTCGAAGACGTCGCTGGTTATATTGACGCCTCGCTTTCCGGGAACAATGGAGGCACTGGCGGAGTTCACGTCCGTCCTCTGGATCAATCGACCTCGGCCAAGCGTTACGAAACGAAGCCCAGCGAGATTCCCCTATTCACCATTTTCGATTCGACCTCGCCTAAAGATCCAGGCACCACTGGCGCGAAGGACCTGGTCAATAATCATCCACTGCTTCACACCGTTTTAACCTTGAGGCAACTAGCGCCCGGGCCTAGCAATACGGACCTCACGACGCCTACTCTAGTTACCCGGCTGCATGCAGACTCGGAGATGCCCCTTCTTCCTTTCGGTTTCGGTTACAAGGACGAGGGCAATCCAAACTTTACTAAGCTTCAAATCAACGACCAAGTGAAGACCGGCGGTGACCCCGCCGTCAAAGCCATCGCGCAAAAGATTAACGTAAATCTCCCCAATTTTGGAACGCAACGAAAGGGCGGCCTCACCGGGCAAGATTACGTGAACACTGTCGCCGCCGCGATGATTGATTACGCCGACGTCGACTCGGATGCGACCGTTGGCAGCGATTACCGCGGGATCGATTCCTACCCTCTAGTGAGCGAGCTCTACAATATGAAATGGTGGAGCTCGGCCCCGTCCATTAACGCAAGCACGGGAACGTATTTCGTAACGATCCAGATGGATACGTGGGCCGAACTCTGGAACATGAGTAACCAGCCAGCGAGCGGCACGGCTACATTAGAGATGGCAGAAAATCTTCCTCTCACCGCTGGAGTATATAGTTACACCTTCGGTATCGAATCGGGGGACTTACCGAATAGTTCGAGCGTCAATACCACGTATCCCGCAGGGAAGAGCTTCACCGTCAACCTTAAGGCCAATGCATACGGCACTTATCACATTCGGCAGGATATTTTCCAATTCAACACGGGCATCACTCCGCCCCTTTTGCCACCTACCCCCTCGACTGGCGGCATGGCGCTCACTGGCTCGCTGGCGACTAATTACAATCTGAAATGGGCTGCGGGTTCCGGCGGTTCACCGACCGTCATTGTTGATCATGCGGGTATGGGAGGCACCTCTGGAATAAATAGAGTTGGTGGGAAAATGGACGGTTATGGGCAGTCGACGAAGCGTTGGAGCGGAGGTTACCCTGGCTTCGGTTACACTGACACAATAAATGGAACAACTAGCACCTTTAACAATCCGGGTGATCCTCGAAGTGCCTATTTTATTCAAAGCGGGCAGGTAGCAGTCGCGTACGATACTGGGTCGAGCTTTTGGGAGCGGAACAATCGTCCCGGTATTTCAGGATCCCCGATCTACAAGGAAGTGAAGCCTTCGGCCTGGCCCGATGGAGGCCACGATTCCAAAGTGGTCGGAACTAGTCCTGGATCAGGCAAGACTACTGATCCGTCGGCAAGTTCAGCACCTGCCGGTGTTACGACGGAAGAAACCAAAGCACCGGTGGCGATTTCTAATGCCGGGGTTTTTTCGACGATCGCAGAGATCGGGAACATATACGATCCAGGCCAGTGGAATGTCGCAACCAATTCCAGCAATCAATGGACGGACATCACAAACGCTTCGCAATCGAGCGGGAAGTATGGCGGCGGCTATCAATTGAGGATCGGCCGGCCCGAGTTCACGCTCTTCGATAAGCCCGGGATTCGGGCATGGCAGTTACTCGATTTATTCACCACGACTCCGCGGGTCGATACTTCTGGCTTAGTTAACGTCAACACAGCATCACGCGAAGCACTTCGCAGCCTCGGCGCCGCAGTATTGCTGAACCGCGACGCCGATATCCAACCGGCATCCCTAAAGGACACTCTTTACCCACCCGCCATTTCCAAACAGGCCGACAAATTTGCCGATGCGATTATTGCGGCGCGGCCTTTCTTAACTCCCGCGCAGCTCTCATCACTAAACCTAGCGTCAACTACAACCCCACTTTTTGGGAATCCGACCTCGTGGACAGGGGCCACACAAACACCACCAACGGAGTGGAATGATTCCGGTAGAAAAGAATATTTTGCTAAAGTTTTCCCACTTACGACGGTGCGAAGCCGTAACTTTCGCGTCTTCGTCACAGGCCAATCTGTGGACAAAAACGGGAAGGTTATTTCGACGGTTAACAAAGTGTTTCAGGTTTACCTAGATCCCACGCGCGATGCGACAGGCAAAATTACATCCCAGAAGGTCACAACATCATATGAAGCCGTCTTACCCTTCTAAAGCCTTAGCCCTTGTTCTCGCGTTACTCGGTTGGCCAGGCGTTGCCGCCGTTCATTCCGCCACGCCGCCAGGTCATATTAGATTTGTAAATGCCGCCGGACTTGCGGGAAAGGTATCGCTTACAATTGATACGCTCAAGTTAAAGCCAGAGGGATTCGCGGCCGGAGACACCACGGGTTCCATCGGTATATTAAGCGGGTCACATCAATTCACGGTTGCAAGCGCCGAAGCAGGAACCGCCACGGCCACAGTGACTATCCAGCCCAATGGATCTGTTACAATGATCGCGTACTGTAAAGCTACGGTTGATCCCATAACAAAGACCCCGAAAAAGACGATTCAATTGATACAGCGGGCAAACCCGCCTCCAGACAGAGGAAGACATTTTCAGGTTTTGTACCTCTCTAACCAGCCCGCGACTGAGGTTATTTTGAACAACACGCCGCGGCGCGTCGATGCAATGCGCGAAGTAGCTGGGGAAGAATTATCCGGAGGCGATATCAAGGTCGAACAAGGTGGAAGGACAATCGTCACGTTCGTGGCGCCCGGAGCCGGTAACTTCCTCGTTATCTTGTACGAGGATTCCTCAGGAAAGCTTGTAGGAGTCGTCCTCCCTGATTACACTTAAAGTAAATCGGGAACTGCAAGTTCCCGCGACCTGAGCGCGTTTCCGCCTAAGGACATCTACTCGTGCGTCCCTACCGCTCAAGCGCCGTCTACATCCGGACTCGCAATTCAGGCGGTTGCGCGTCCGCGACAGACACTCACGGAATGGATTGATCCTACATGCGACCGAGCGCAGTGAAGCGGGGCTTCAAGTGGAAATCTCTACCCAAAACCTAGTTTCGAGTAGTCGTGGTTGTCTTGCGCATCAAGCAAATACTTCTTTCCGTCCCCATCGGTGTAGTAGGTATGACCGGCAAATGTCTTAGGTGCATTAGTGCAGTTTGGGAGTGGGTATCCCGCGCTGTGCCTCTCTGCTCCAAGCCTCCTCTGGTCTCCCTACAACGGTTGTCCTTTCGAGCGATGTTCGATAGTTAGGATCCCTCATCCAATCGCCATTACTGATCGTTGGGCCAGGCGTTGGGAGCGGGCGCGACGCTACTGATCGTGGGGTGGATAGCCTCTCAACCTCTTCCCTCGAGAGAAGTCGCCAGCCGATGAGGTCAGACCGTAGAAGAACGAATGCTAAGCCAAGCGTAACTAGACAAGCCAATATAGTTTTCATCGGAATAGTTTCAGCCCGGCTAAGTCCAAGGCGACCATCGCGAGTGGAAATTTCATAATCATGAAATCTTCACCATCACTCGTAATGGCGCTTTCCTTGCGCATCGAGCCAATACTTTTTCCCGTTTTCGTCGGTGTAGAAGATATGACCGGTAAAGGTCTTAGGCGCATTTTCGGCTGGCGTATCCAGGACAGTTCGATGGGTTGGCGAAAGTAATTCGGACCTATTCGGGGTGGCCTTAACAACCGGCGGCGTTTTGCTAGCGACGGCGGCTTCTTCCCTGGCCGGTGGTCGCGGTGAGCTGAGATAACTTCCTACGAACGGCATCTCGCTGGCGGACTCGTGAAATGACTTCTGCCATCCTGCCGCGATGAGCGCGGCCACAACTAGAATTTCCGCTAGTAAGCGCACCATAACTATTACGGGAATGAGATTCTCAAGTTCCTTCGCCCGATGCAATTCTTGAAAAATACTCGAACCGGCAGCGCCAGGACTTCAGCTGTGAAACGCCCCGGGTGACGGCGCGCCTACTAGTGGCGTCTAAACAAGCGCGCTACAATCAATGCGCAGGCTCGGCACTAATCAGAGCCGCTAACAAAGTTCTCCCGATCGCGGGCAATAGGGCCCTCTCTTCTCCGATGCGAGTAAAAGCAACGATGATAAGCTTCCTGCCATTCGGTAGTTCGACGTAAGCGGCATCGTGGCGAACTTCGCTGGTTTCGCCGGATTGAGTTGCCGGTTGGAATTACATGGCCCGGCATGTATCATTCTTCTCATGGCGAAGACTGGTCGTATTACGATTGATCCGCGGCAATGCGGAGGGCGGCCGTGCATACGCGGGATGCGTATCCGGGTGAAGGATATTCTCGACATGCTCGGAAATGGTGCAACGCAGGAGGAAATTCTGGCAGATTTCCCCGACCTTGAGCCGAAAGATATCCACGCCTCAATCGCCTATGCCGCACGTTACGTAGATCATGCGGTGCTCGCCGGCATGTAAGTGATGCGTCTCTTGGTGGACGCACAACTTTCGCCCGCACTTGCAGACTGGTTTGGTCTGCATGGTCTCTCAGCCAAGGCAGTGCGAGAAGTGGGCTTGCGCAATTCCGACGATGGAAGCATCTGGAGCTTTGTCTGCGAAGGTCACTGGACCCTTGTTACGAAGGATGAAGACTTCGTTGGGCGCTGTTTCTCGGAGCATAATGCTCCATCGGTAATCTGGATTCGACGGGGGAACTGCACCAATCGCGTTCTCTTCACTTGGCTCGAAGGATTGCTCTCGGAAATAAAACAGCGCTTGGCTGCAGGAGACAAAATCATCGAGCTCAGGTAATGAACCGGAGCTAAAGAAGAAATGTGAGAAAGTTTGCGCCGATCGCGGGCAATAAGGCCTTCTCTTCTCCAATGCGGGTGAAAGCTATGATGATGAGCTTCCTGCCATTCGGAAGCTCGACGTAAGCGGCATCGTGGCGAACTTCGCTGGTTTCGCCGGACTTGGACCAGAGCTTGGAATCGGGCGGCAAAGATTCGCCGAGGAAGTCTTTGATTTGGTTCTCGTCAGGGCGTGGTGGGTCGAGCGGGCGCTCCAAGAGGGTCATCATCGTCTCGGATGCTTCGGCGGAGATGGCGCCGCGATTGACGATCCAATACAGGAGGGAAGCGATGGCGTTGGCGCTAGCTCGGTTACGGTTTTCCTTGTTAGCACCTAGCAGCTGCATTTCCCGGCCATAAGGAGCGAAGCTCCATGGCTTCATCATCGCGCTGATTTCGTAGCCTAACGAGTCGAAGTGGCGGTTGATGCCGCGACGGCGTTCGCTGAATTCTTCCAGCGCTTTGCCTTCCAACTCCGGGCCGGCGGTGGTGTTGCTCATAGCGTCGACTAGGTAAGCAGCGGCGTCGTTGTCAGAGACGTGGATCATTTCGCGCAAGGCACGGTCGATCTCGGGTGAGTGTTTTCCTTGATGAAATATCTCGGCCATGAAGAACAGCTTTATGACGGAGGCCGGATAAAACGGCGCCTCACCATGGTAGTCGGCGCGCACCGGTGCGTCGGGCTTGGTTAGGTCGATAACGCTTAGAGCGAGATTCTCAGCGGTTAGCTTGGGGAATTCCTTCATCGTCCTCTCAGCCGTTTTCTCGAGGTCCGCTGTGAGTGCGGCATCGACTGGGACGGCGCGGAAGACACGAAAGTCCGCGCGCATCGCTGTGACGCCGACGAGATAGATGAAGATGATTCGTCCGCAGATTACGCAGATTTTCACAGATTTTCTGTAGAGCGGGCGTGTCGCCCTCGGACTTAGCGGCCCACGGCCGCCTACACAAACCAATCTGCGTTAATCTGCGAAAACTGTGGAAGAAAAAACAGATAGAGCCCCTAGGAGAAGCGATCTTCGGTCCACGGATCGGCGGTGTTGCTGTAGCCGCGCACTTCCCAGAAGCCAGGTTTGTCTTCGGCACTGAATTCGATCGAGCGAATGAACTTGGCGCCTTTCCAAGCGTAAAGCTTCGGAATGATGACCCTGGCCGGACCACCATGATCCTTGGGGAGCGGCTTGCCGTCGTATTTGGTGGCGATAAGGACATCGTCATCCATCATGTCTTCAAGGCGCACGTTCGTGGTGTAGCCGTCGTAACCAGCGAAGAGAACATGTTTCACTTCCGGTTTTGGCCTAACGAGTTCTGCCAAGGTAAAGAAAGCGACGCCGTTCCATTTCACATCGTACTTGCTCCAGGTGGTGACGCAGTGGAAGTCGCTCACGTCTTCGAACTGCGGGAGGGCGTGGAATTCTTCCCAGCCAAAAGTGTGGGGATTTTCGACTAGGCCGCCGATCTCGAGCTTCCAGTCGCCTAACGAGACGTCGGGCCGGATGCCGAGATCGAGGACGGGGAAACCGGGCGTGAGATGCTGGCCAGGGGGGAGTCGGTTTTCGGAGCGGACAACCGGTTTTGCTTTGCCAGCCATCTTGCGCGCGAACCGTTCTTTGCGCTCGATGAAGCTCGGGTTGCTCACGGCGGAAATCTAACCGCGGATTACGCGAATGACGCGGATTTTTATGTAGAGGCGGCTGTGTCAGCCGCGACGCGGATGGTCGCGTGATAAGAACCAGCGGGCGAGACGTCCGCCTCTACACAAGCGAAGGATATTAGATGCGTCGCAGCGTCAGCTATCCAGACTACAGCTATCGCGCCCGATCCGAACGTCGGGCAGGAATCAGATTTTACTGGGTGTCTGGAGCTGCTTGATCGCGTCGCGCAGCTCGGCGGCGCGTTCGTAAAGCTCGCTTGCAATCGCGACTTCCATTTCGCGCTGCATCACTTCGAGCTTGGAGAGCGGGCGTTTCGAGCTGACCTCTTCGAGCCATTCTTCGAGGAACGCGATCTCCGAGCTCTTCTGCGCCAGCTCGGGAAAATTAGATTGCTGGAAAAACTCCTGGATGGCGTCGCGGCCGCGCTCGATCTCGCGCATCGCTTCGCCGAATTTTCCGTCGCCGAGAAGAAGGGAGGCTTTGGCGCGCGTGTTCATCATCAGCACGTAGGGACGAAATTGCTGGAAGCTCCACGCGACTTCATCGCGCTCGGTGTGGGTGGAAACGAATTCGAAGAGATCGAGATTCCGCTGCGTGTCGCGGATGACGCCGGCGAAATCGTTGATCTGAAAAAGGCTCAGGTAACGGTGGTAGTATTGAATGCCTTCCTGCTGCAGCTCGCTGCATTGCTCGGCGGTCAGCTCGTAAGCATCACCGCGAGCGTCCGAGCGGGCGGCGCGGCGTTGATGATATTGCAGGAGTGATTCGCAATTGTGCGGGCGATGTCCATCGGGCCGGCCGCTCATTTCCATCTGGAGCATGCCCAGGTCGATGCGCAGTTGGAGTTTCTCGCGCCCATCCAGCCCGAGGATTTTGCGCACCTTGATCGAGCCGGATTCGTGCGGCCAATCATTCAATAGGGTGTTGAGGTCGAGGCTCATCTTGTTGATTGAATTTCCGACATTCACTCTCTCTTTGTCAATCGCAGCTCGGTTCGCATCCCGATGCCACGATGTGATTCGCCGTCTGGTCGCGGAAAGATGCGAGCATGGGATAAGACATCTCAAGCTCGGTCCGGTTCAAATTTCGCGTGCAGGAAATTGCTCGCGAGCATCCCTCGGCAACAATCGCGGGCGAGCACGAGGAGCGAAACCGCTTGCACCCATGAGGCCTGCTGGAAGCATGTTTTCCATGGAAGCGGAGATCGATTTGTTCATTCGATTCCTCGCGACCGAGCGCGGACTTTCGGATAATTACCAGCTTTCCACGCGGCGCTCGCTTTCGGAATTCGCGGACTGGTGCGCGAAAGCGCGTGAGATCGCCGACCCGCGCGCGGTCACGCTCCCGATGATTAGCGATTATCTCGGGACGCTGAAACGGCGCGGTCTCGCTGCGTCGTCGATCAAGCTCGTGGTGGTGGCGCTGAAAATTTTCTTCCGATTCCTGCTCGCGAAAGGACGGCTGGAGCGCGATCCGACAGAGACACTCTCGCTTCCGCGGATCGAACGTTATTTGCCCGAGACGTTAAATGAATTGCAGGTCGAACAGTTGATCGAAAGCATCAACACGACCCAGCCGCGCGGGCTGCGCGATCGCGCCATGATCGAACTGCTTTACGCGAGTGGGCTGCGGATTTCCGAATTGGCCAATGCCCGCCTCGAGAGCCTGAACCTGGAGGAGCGAATTTTGCGCGTGACCGGCAAAGGCAACAAGACGCGCCTGGTGCCGGTGGGAAAAAAAGCGTGCGAGGCGTTGGCAGCTTATCTCTCGGCGGAGCGGCCGAAATTGGTGAAGCCGCGCACCGGCAGTGAGATTTTTCTCTCGGCCCGCGGGACCCGCCTAACGACTGTCCGGCTCTGGCAGATCGTAAAAGAGCGGGCGCGGCATTCCGGCTTGGAGGCGAATATTTACCCGCATCTTCTCCGGCATAGCTTTGCCACTCATTTGTTGAGCAACGGAGCGGATCTCCGAATTATCCAGGAAATGCTGGGCCACGCGGACATTTCAACCACGCAGGTTTACACGCATGTCGATCAGCAGCGGCTGAAGGCTGTGCATCGGAAATTTCATCCGCGAGCGTGATGCGGATACTTGCGGCTGCACTGCATCTCAGCGCCGGGCTCAATCCGCGCGGGTTGGCGACACTAGCGCTCGCTCCGCGACGCCGCGCCCGCTAGATTCGCCGGATGAAAAAATTTCTCCTGCTGCTTCTGATCGCGGCGGCCGCGGCGCTGGCGATTTGGTTCGGGATGCGCGGAGGCGCGGCTAAAATTTCCAGCGGCGCCGTCACTTCGCTCCTGCCGAAGGAAACGCTCGTGCTCGTCCATTTGCCCGATTTCAACCGCACGCGTGCGGACTGGCATGAGACGGATCTCTATAAACTTTGGCGCGAACCGGCCTTGCAGGATTTTCTGCAAAAACCGCTGGCCAAAGTTCCGAAGACCGACACCGCCCGGCAAAAATTGGCGGAACTGAATGCGTTGGAAATCAAGGATGCCTTCTTCGCTGTGACCTCGTGGGAAAATAAGGAATCGAAACTTCTGGCAGGTTTCCGATTCAAAGGCAGCGCGGAGGAGGCGGAGAAAGTGATCGGGCAATGGCGCAGCCGCCCCTACCTGAATTCGCCCGCGGCCCGACATGAAAAGCAAACTTATGAGCAGCACTCGATCGAGGTGACGAGCCAGGATTCGATCACGATCGCAACCGCGTATGACGGGAACTGGTTCTTCGCCGCGAATGACGTGGCGGGTTTGAAGATGTTGCTCGATCGGGTCGACCGGCGGACAACGGATTCGGCGGGAACGCTGGCCGCGGAAGACAATTTCATCGCTGCCTCCAAGCACATGCCGGCGAGCTATGCCGCGCGCGTCTATGCGCGGCTCGATCGTTACTTCGAGAAGCTCACCCAAACATTGCCGCAAGAGTCGGGCACGAACGAACAGTTCACGCTTCTGCGCCAGATCCGCAGCATCTCTGCCGCGACTACATTCGAGAAAGGGAAAATTCGCGATGTCTCATTCGTCGCCATGCCGAAAGTGGCGGACCAGGGCGGGCTGACGCGGGAATCGCTCAATGTGGCGACGCGGGATTCATTTCTCTATCTCGCGAGCTTTTTGAATTTGCCCAGCCAGATGCCGAGCGCGCTGGGCGCGGCCAAGAGCGGGTTTCCCGCGGCGATGCAGCGAATCTTGAGTTCGCTCTCGGCCAACGGCGTCACGCTTGAAACTTGGAAGGAGACCTTCGGCGCGGAGGTGGGAATCATCGGCGATTGGAACGAAAACGCGCGTTTGCCGTCGCTCTTCGCGACGTTGCCGGTGAAAGATGGAGCGAAAGCGGGTCAGCTCGTAAGCCAAGTAGTAACCGCGATGGAGGATGAGCAGCCTTGGGCGAAATCGGAAAAGGATGGCGTGCAATATTACGCTCAACCGCCGATGAATCCGATGGTGCCGGTGGCTCCGACGATCGGCCTCTCCAACCAGCGGCTCGTCCTTGGCCATGACCTGGCGGGAGTGGAAGCAGTGATGAAACGCAGTGGCTCGAAGAGCTCCGAATTGACGAGCTCCGTCACCTTCAAAGAGGCCGAGCAGCTGGTGCCGGCGGCGAAATATTCGTTCACCTACATCGACACCGCGCTGCTCTACAAACGCTTGGACGCAGCCTTGCGCCCGATGTTGGTCATGGCCGCCGCGTTTATGCCGAGCGTGGCGGAGACGGTGGATTTGGGGAAGCTACCGCAACCTGAAGTGATCACGAGACATCTTAGCCCGATCGTGATGTCCCAAAATTACGAAACCGACGGCTATGTGTCCGAATCGATCGGCCCGGTTTCGATTTATCAAGCTGCGCTTGGAATCGCAGCCACCACCGGATTGGGCGCCAACTTATATCAGAATACGATGGGATTAGGTGGCGCCTCTTTGCCCGCCGAATCGCCTTCTCCGGAGCCGGACGAAACGCCGGACGAAGAGTAGATTCGCCCCCGCACATCGGGCGAGCAGCGACGGTGGATTTCGGCTTATTTATTCGCCGCGAGCCCGAGAAAACTGCTGCCAATTCAGCGAAATATGTTATCGTCAGCGCCTTATGGCCATTCTGAAGAAAAACGCATTTTCCCGCAGAGTTCCTGATCTCGTGACCGAAGAATTAGTGGCGGTGCTTTCCCGCCGGGCGACCTTCGAATTCAAACAACTCTTCGACATTGTGCACGAGAATCTGCGGGCCCGGAATGCGGCCAGCGGTGGCGAAGAAATGCTGAGGCTGCGGGCGTATGAGAAGCTGCAAAATCTGGTCGCGCGCGGTGCGGTTAAGAAAAACGCCAAGAAATACAAAGGCCTTCCTGCCGCCTTGGCCCTCGCGATCGCGCCGCAGAACGGACACATTCCTGCGGCCGCAGTGAAGCCTACCGTCGCGGCGGCCAAGTAATCGTAGGGCTCGCGGCCGTGTAAGAAACACGTCCCCTGGATATGATCCGCGACTATCTTCCGGTTCTGCTTCACATCACGGTGGCGATCGGATTCGCCGTTTCCGCGTTGCTTGTGAGTGTCATTCTGGGCAAAGCCGGCAGGCGGAACCGCGTGAAAGATACCGCCTACGAATGCGGCATGGTGCCGCAAGGCGAAGCGCAACCGCGTTTCAGCGTGAAGTTTTATCTGGTCGCGATGCTCTTCATTCTTTTCGATCTCGAGATCGTGTTCATGTATCCGTGGGCGGTCGTTTACAAGGAGTCGATCGTGGAAAGTAAAAGCATCCTTTGGAGCATGCTCAGCTTTGTCTCCATCCTGATGGTCGGTTACATTTACGCGCTGAAAAAAGGCGCGCTCGACTGGAAGAAATAGCCGCCGCGACGCCGGTTCCTCCTCGGTTCTTCGCCGCAGGTTTCCCCCTTGCTTGCGGCCCGATCCCCGTCAAGACTTAGCGCTCCATGGTGCACCACGTCGGACTCTTCAAGCTCAAGCCCGAGGTCACGCCCGCCCGCGTGGAAGAGATGATGATGAACGCGCGCATGCAGCTCCTGAAAATTTCCGAAGTGCTCAGCATCAAATGCGGGAAACGGATCAAGTCCGAGATGCCCTGGCCGTTCTTCATCGCGATCGATTTCGAGTCGATGGACAAATACGACATTTTTTGCGAGGACCCCATCTACGTGAAATTCCAGGAAGAAGTGATCAAGCCGAACGTGGCCGAGACCGTCGAACTGGATTTTGAGATGGATCCAGGAAAAGACGTGCAGTTCTCTTAATTTCGGAAAATCGAAACCATTGCGGACAGTTTCGCGGGGTTCGATTTTTCGGACTGCAATCCGAAATCGTCACGTGCGTCTCGGTTATCTTTATTCGCGCTATCCGGTCCTCTCGCAAACGTTCTGCGATACCGAGATGCTCGAACTGGAGCGCCGCGGAGCGGAGTTAGTGGTCGCGTCGATGTATCCGCCCAAGACTCCGATTCGGCACGAGTATCTCGCGCGCTTCCGTGCTCAGGTGAATTACGCGCCCGATAAAGGGGAGCTGGAGAAACTGGTTTCGAAAGCGAAACGAAAAGGCCGTTGGCCCGAGGCGCTCGTAGCTGCGCACGAACGGAAATACGGTCCGGATTACAAAGCCTCTTTGCGCGCTCGGAATGCATTGTTTTTTGTCGATCTTTTCGAACGCGAAAGCATTCCTCATTTTCACGTGCACTTCGCAAATCGCGCCGCCCATACCGCGATCTTCGTAAAGGCGATCAGTGGCATTTCCTTCAGCGTCACCGCGCATGGCCAGGATTTTATGACCGATCTCGGGAGCGAAGAACTACTCCGCGAAATTTGCTCGGCAGCGGAATTCGTCGCGGCGGAAACCGATTACAGCCGCGACCTGCTGGCCGCGAGTTGTCCTGAGTCGGCGAGAAAAATCGTTCGCGTCTACAACGGGATTGCGCTCGAGAAGTTCCGAAAGGCGCTTCCGCACGGCGCTGAGCCTGCACGATCAGAACCTCGTCCCTCCGGGCGTCCGATTCGTCTCCTTAGCGTGGGCCGGCTCGTTGCCTTCAAAGGCTTCGATGTGCTGATCGATGCCTGCGCACAATTGCACGCAGACGGTCTGGATTTCGCGTGCGAAATTATCGGCGACGGACCGTTGCGTGAAGAGCTCCAGTCGCGAGCGGCGATCCACAATCTCGGCGAACGCATCGTTTTCAGCGGCGAGCGATCGCAGGATTACGTGCTGAAGTCTCTCAGGGCCTGCAATGTCTTTGTTCTCGCGGCCAAAATCGACGGACGAGGCGCGAGCGATGTTTTTCCCACGGTGATCGCAGAAGCGATGACGAGCGGAAAACCGGTCGTCTCAACCACGATCGCAGGAATTCCTGAACTCGTGGCAGAGGACGAAACCGGTCTGCTTGTTCCCCCGCAAAATCCGCAAACGCTCGCCGAAGCCATCGCGAGTTTGATTCGCGACGAAGAACTTCGAGCCAGGCTTGGGCGCGCGGGGCGAGCTCGGATCGAATCACAATTCAGAATCGAGAAGACGATTGAACCGCTGTTGCAACATTTCGAAGTGGCAATAAACCAGCAAGCGCACGCGCATGAATAAGAAGGCAATCCTCCTCGCGGGCGGTGCGGGCACGCGGCTTTATCCGCTGACCAAGATCGTCTGCAAGCAGCTCCTCCCGGTTTACGACAAACCGATGATTTGCTATCCGCTCGCCACGCTCATGCTCGGCGGCTTGCGTGAGATCCTGATTATCTCGACGCCGAAGGATTTGCCGATGCTGGAGGACTATCTTGGTGACGGATCGCGACTCGGAATTCGCATCGAATACAAAGCTCAACCAAAGCCGGAAGGAATCGCGCAGGCCTTTCTAATTGGTGCGGATTTTATCGGGGACTCGGGCGCGTCACTCATTCTGGGCGACAACATTTTTTACGGGAACCTCGACTTCTATCGCGCGGCGCTCGCGGTCAAACACGGCGCCTGTATTTTCGGGTATCAGGTGCGCGATCCGGAACGTTACGGCGTAGTCGAGTTCGGTCCCGATGGGAAGGCGCTCAGTCTGGAAGAGAAACCGAAGCATCCGAAAAGCCACTTTGCGATTCCGGGTCTGTATGTTTACGACAATCGAGTCCTCGAGTTTTGCCGATCGCTGAAACCATCGGCGCGCGGCGAATTAGAAATCACCGATTTGAATCGCCTTTATCTCGAGCGCAATGAGCTGCACGTAAAACTCCTGACCCGCGGAATGGCCTGGCTCGATACCGGCACCCAAACCAGTTTGCTGGAGGCGGGAAATTACATTGCGACAATTGAGCATCGGCAGGGTTTGAAGATCGCTTGCCTGGAAGAGGTCGCCTATCGCTCGGGATTCATCGATCAAACCGCGCTCACGCGGATTATCGACGAGCTGCCGAAGGGCGAGTATCGCGATTACATGCGCCTGGTCGCGGAAGAAAAACGCGAAGCGTAACGAGACGGAACAACTGGACGCAGGCCCAGTTTCCGCTCCGCTACTTTTGCTCGCGCAAAAGATGATTGGTGTCGGCGAGAAGCCGCGTGACGCCATCCGGCGCTGTCATGTCGTAGTAACCGCGAATCGCGCCGCGACGATCGATCAACGCAGCGCGCGTACTGTGCACGGGCGTTCCCAATTCCTGGGCGCCATCGGAAACGGCGAGCTTGAAGCCATTTTGGATCATCCCGTAAATGGCATCGGTTTCGCCGGTGAGAAAATCCCAGCGTCCTTCGCGCGCGTGTAAACGCTGCGCGTAATCACGCAACACTTCCGGCGTGTCCGTCTTGGGATCGACCGTGAAGGACACAAGATGGACATCGGAGTTTTCCAGCGGCCGCTGCATCTCCGCCATTCGGCTGCTGATGAGCGGACAAGGTCCCGGGCAGGAGGTGAAAACGAAATCGGCGATCCAGATTTTACCCTGCAACTCGGCGGAGCCGAAAGGCTGCCCGTTTTGATTCGTTAGGCGAAATTCTGGGACGGTGCCGTAGTCTCCCATCGTGCGATGCGAGGAGCGCTGCACCTGCGCCTGCCGCACCGAAAATAAAAACGCGGCGGTCGCGAGCGGGAGAATGATGAGCGTGGCGTACCACGCGACCGAGCTGAAAGTGGAAGAACGTCGCGCCGGAATTGCATTGGTGCTGGCGTTCATACTTTGGTGAGCACGAGGAGAGCGAGGAGCAACGGCAGATAAATAATCGAGGCAAGGAAGAGATTTCGCGCATCTCTTCTGGTCCTGTTTTTATGAAATCGCATCGCCATGTAGGTAAAAAATCCGCCCAGGATCAGAGAGAAGAGAAGATAATAAGCATTCGTTAGATGGGCGTGCGTGGGGAGGCCACTGATAATGATGAGCAGAATACAGAAGAGAACGCTTTGACTCGAGCTGCGCGCCCCCGATTCGTCATCAGACGAAATCATTTTGAAGCCGGCGCGCGCATAATCGGCCCGATACATCCAGGCGAGAGAGAAGAAGTGTGGCAGTTGCCAGAAAAACATAATCGCGAAGAGAGCCCAGGCACCCACGCCCAGTTCGTTGCGCGCCGCGGCCCAGCCGATCATTGGCGGAATGGCACCCGGGATGGCGCCGATCAAAGTGTTGGTATCGCTGATTTTTTTGAGCGGCGTGTAGGCGAACAGGTAAAGCAGAACGGTGAAGGCGGCGAGCGACGCGGTCACGAGATTACAGGCACGCGCGAGATAAATAACGCCGGCAAAACTGAGCACGGTGCCGAGGAACAATCCCATCGCAGGCGTCATTCGGCCAGCCGGAATCGGGCGGGATTTGGTCCGATCCATTAAGGCATCGAGACCACGTTCCCACCATTGGTTGAGCGCGGCGGCGCCCGCAGCCGCGAGCGCGGTGCCCAGATAAACGCGGAGCATCCCCATGAAGTTGGTCTGCGCCGGGCCAGCGAGATAATAGCCAACCGCGGTGGTCAGTAAGACCAAAAAATTTAACTGCGCCTTGATAAGCTCCGCGAAATTCGAAAAAGGCGTCCCGCGCAGTTCCGGCGAATCATGGGGAGCGGATTCGAAGGTCGCTGTTTTCATACTGCGTGAGCTGTCTCGGTTACGATTGATTCGCGCTGCGGAAAGAGGGCCATAGCGGAATTCCTGGAGCGAATTGCAATAGCAGAAATCGAAACGCCTAGCGCCAGCATAGTCGCACCGACAGCGACATGCGCGGTCGCAATGTCAGCCGCCTTGTTGCTCCAAATCGTCCAGGCACCGAGCGTGATTTGTAAAAAGACGGCTAAGACCCATCCATCTGCCAAGAGGTTAAGAGAATCGCGGCGCCGTAGCATCAGCCGATAGCCGATAACCCCAGTGGCTACGAGCAAGGCGCCGAAGCGGTGCACCATCTGCAACCAGATTTGTCCGGCCGTTACGTCGGAAAACGCGCGGGCGTCGCGCCACTGGTTGATCGCCGCCAGCCGTGCCGCGCTCACATCGGGAATCACTCTCCCGTAGGCGGCTGGGAAATCGGGGATGGCGAGATCGCGATGTTGGTGTCGCATAGTCGCACCGAGCGCGAGCTGGAGATAGATAACGATGGTGGTCGCGATCGGGAGCCAGATTAATAGCGAAGGAACTCGACGTGGTTTCATTTCGTTCCAGAAGTTGGAAGTGGCGAGGCCAATGAAGACGAGCAAGCCGAGAAAAGCCTGCGCCAGACAGGCGTGAAAAATTCCGATCTCGTCCTTTAACATCGTGACGCGCAAACCGCCGAGGATTCCTTGCAACACGACCGCACCAAGTGCGATCCAGCCAAGCGCGCGCATCCATCGGCGCGAGTCGGCACGCCAAATCCAGAGCGCGAGAATAATGGTGAGAAAGCCGACGGTCGAAGCAATCAGCCGATGAGTGTGCTCGAAGAAAATTCCTCCGACCCATTGCGAGACGGGAAAGAGAAACATGTTGTATCCAAACGTAGTCGGCCAATCGGGCACCGCCAGGCCCGCGCCTTTGCTCGTGACCATGCCGCCGCTGCAAACGAGAAAAAGTGTGGCCGCGGCAGTGAGCCACGCGAAGCAATTCAGGGCGCGGGTTGGTTGACTCAATCGCATCGCGGAACTGTAGCGGCAGTCCGGGATCGCCGAAAGCGATCACTGCAATCGCGTCTTCGGCGATCAGAGCTCGCCGCGACAGTGAATCAGTGCGGTTGCTGTTCGGGATTAGGTGTGCCGCTCGGGTTCCCGACTCGCGCAGCGCCGGGTTCGGCAACAGAACCGCGATTTTGATCGGGGCCCGGCTCGGCGGCAGGCCGTTCGCCAGGAGCGGGCGCATTTACACTACCGGAAAGCTCGGCGCGTTCTTTCAGCCAAGCCTGATAATCAGCCGGCGTATCGACCACGAGCAGTCCTTTCATTCCGTAATGGCCGAGACCGCACAGTTGCCCGCAAACAATTTCGTAGCTGCCGGTTTTGATCGGCGTGAACCACATCGGGATGATGGTGCCCGGAATGGCGTCCTGCGCCGCGCGCATGTGCGGAAGCGCGAAGTTGTGGATCACATCTTTCGAGGAAGTTTCGACAATTACCGTGCGATTTACCGGGACGTGCAACTCGCTGACGAACGCGAGATCATCTTTTCCTTCCGGGCTGTTCGGATCGAGACCGAGCGGATTCGAGGTGCTAACCAAATTCACATCGCGTTTGCCGAACTGCCCATCGGGGCCCGGCATATGGAAGTTCCAATTAAACTGCTGGCCCACGGCGTGCACCACGATCGCATCCTTGGAATCGGGAAATTCATTGACGAATTTCCCCCAGATCGGAATAGCAAATCCGATGAGAAGGACGGCGTCGATCAAGACGACCGCGAATTCCAAGTGCGTCGAGATGCCGGATTTAACGCCTTCGTGGTCGGCGACAGGATTGCGGCTTTTGCGAAAGCGAATCAGAACGTAAGCGAGAAAGGCGGACCATCCGACGAAGAGAATCGCCATGAACCAATGGCTGAATTCCAGGATGTGATCGATCTGGAAGCCATGCTCGGAAGCGTTCGGCGGCTGGCCGAGCAGCTCGTTAATAAACGCGAGCGGTGCGCTACTCATAGCTCTTCAAATCTTCTTCAGTCAGCTCCTGATGGGGTTCGAGCGGCATGCGGCCATGTCGCCAAAGATGAAATCCAAACGCGCCCACCCCGCCGAGGACCGACATGACCGCGGCCATCAAAAACCAAATTGCTACCGCCATACTTTGCGTCGTCTTAGTCGGAGTCTGTCCGTAGCAAACCGAACAGGCCAGCGCCTGACCGGCTTGCGAGCAAAGAAATACCAAGCAGAGCGTGATCAATTTTGTCTTCATGTGATGAGACGGAGGCGCTTCATTTTTCGCAGGAACCAAAAGCCGTAAACCATCAGGCCAAGCGCAGACCCAAAAGAAAAGATCGCTCCGCCGAGATAGACTGGCGCGCCTACGATCGCATCGACCCAGACGCAATAAGCGCCGCAGCCAAACGCGAGCAGCGTTGAGATGAAAATGAAAACGATGTGGAAACCTTTGAGCGACATTAGCGCGCGATCGGATTGTACCAGTGCAGATAGGTCAGCCAGAAAAGTGCAAAAACGAAGACGGCCGTAAACATGAGGATGCGGTAGATCAGTTTTCGCTCTGACGAGAGATGCATGAAAATCCCGGCGACTAATCCCGCTTTGAATGCGGCTACCAGCATGCCGACCGCCATGTTGGCTTTGTGGTTTCCGAAATCGACGTAGGAGAGAAAAACCGTCAGCGCGGTGAAGGCGAGTAATACGCCGCCAACGATCAGATATTTTTTAACATGCTGCGCGACGTGGTGGGCGTCGTCATGCGGCGCGTGTGGGTCGTCGATAACGACCGCCGCGGCTACTGGAGGATGTGTTTCTTCCATAACTATAGAAGGTAAAAGAGCGGGAAGACAAAAATCCAAACCAGATCGACAAAGTGCCAGAAGAGTCCAGCCACCTCCACACGGTTGGCCAGATGCTCCGGGTTTCGCTTGTAGAGATTTGCGCCGATCGGGAGCCAGAAATAGGTAAAAACGATCACGCCCCCGAGCACGTGGAGTCCATGGAGTCCGGTGATGGTGAAGTAGGTTGCGAAAAATGTGCTGTGCTTCGGGATAAAATTTTCCGCGTGAGCCACGTCTTCTTTTTCAATGTGCGCGATCTTTTCCGAACGAGGCACCGGCCAGAAATGCGGGCGATCGCTTCCCGGATCCGTCGGAGCGGCGTTCACCTTGTCGAGCTGAACTTCGTATTCCTTGATATTCGGATCGTGCAGAGCTTCTTCGTTATGCAGATGACCGGTGATTTCGTAACGCGGCTCGAGGCCTTTTTCGGCCGCGTGATGATTTCCCAAATATTCTTCGTATTTCTCCAGCCGGTCTTCGCGAATGTAAGCGCCGAAGTGGTGAAATTTATCCGGCCATTCGTAGGCGAGTTTGACCGCGAGAAAGATGATGCCGCATACGATCGTGATCCCCATGTAGATCTTGTAACGGGTGAATTGGCGCATCTTCAGCGCGGCCCACGCCAGCACGACCGTCACTGAGGACGCAATCAGAACGGCGGTGTTCATGGTGCCGACCGGCACGTTGAGCAGGCCGTGCGGCCAGTAACCCGGCAGCGCGTCGAGTCGCAGGAAAATGTAGGCGGAGAAGAGTCCGCCGAAGAGCATCACTTCGGAGGCGAGAAACAGCCAGATGCCGATCTTCGCGTTCCATAACCCGGTATCGGGCCGGGCCGCTGTCGTGTAAGGAATATCCATGGAACGACTCGTTAGACTCTAGTGATGGGCCGCGGCCGCCACTTCATAGGCGTGGCGATCGCTATCGTTGATCGGCTCAGTCTGCATGGTGAAATCAGTCGGGCGTCCCGGCAGGCTGTACTCGTAAGGCCCGCGATAGGCGACCGGCGTGACTGCGAAATTTCCATGCGGCGGCGGCGAAGGCGCAGCCCATTCCAGAGTGGTCGCTTCCCATGGATTGTCGTCCGTTTTTTCGCCGTGCTTGATGCTCCAAAAGAAATTGATGATGAATGGAATTTGCGCGAGTCCCATCACCCAGGCGGCGGTAGAGATCGGCACGTTCCATTGGAAACCGGTCAGGCCCCAGACTTTTTCGTTGGCCAGGTTCCAACCTTGTCCGCCGTCGTACCAACGGCGGTGCATGCTCAGCATTCCCTGCAGAAACATGGGCAGGAAAATCACATTCATACAAATGAGCGAAGGCCAAAAATGGACGCGTCCCCAGAATTCGCTCATGCGCCGGCCGGTCGCTTTCGGGAACCAATAATAAACACCGGCAAAGACCGCGAAGATCGTTCCCGGCGCGACGATGTAATGGAAATGCGCGATTACGTAGTAGGTATCGTGCAGATAAAGATCGGCGGAATTAAACGCGAGCGGAATGCCGGTCAGGCCACCGATGCCAAACATCGGAAGGAAAGCGGTCGCAAAAAGCATTGGGGTGTTAAATCGGATCGAGCCGCCCCAGAGCGAGATAAAGAACGCGCTCAAAATAATGACCGACGGAATTGAAATGATCACCGTGGTGGTCTGGAAAAACGCGCTGACGACCGAGCCCATTCCGGTAAGCCACATATGGTGCGCCCAGACGATGAAGGAGAGAAATCCCAAGACGAGCGCGGCGAAGACTAACGACTTGTAACCCCAGAGCGGCTTGCGCGTGTTGTTGGCGATGATCTCCGCCACGATCCCCATACCCGGCAAAATGAGCACATAAACCTCCGGATGCCCGAGGAACCAAAAGAGGTGCTGCCACAAGATCGGACTGCCGCCACCACTGATCGCGACCGGCGCGCCATTCACAACCAAACCGGTCGGCATGAAAAAGCTGGTAGCGCCGAGACGATCCATCAGCTGCATTACGACCGCGGCTTCCAGCGGAGGAAAAGCGAGAAGAAGGAGGAAGGCCGTGATGAACTGCGCCCAAACGAAGAAGGGCAGCCGCATCCAAGTCAATCCCTTGGCCCGGAGTTGAATGATGGTGGTGATAAAATTGACCGCGCCAAGAAGTGACGAGGTGATGAGCAGGATGAAACCGATCAGCCAAAGGGTTTGGCCATTCCAGAACCAATGATGGCCCGGACCTTTATCGGAAATAATTGCAAGCGGGGTGTAGGAGGTCCATCCGCCTTTCGCCGCTCCGCCCGGCACGAAGAAGCTGACCAGCATGATAATGCCACCAACGAAAAACGCCTGGTAGCTGGCCATGTTGATTTTCGGAAAAGTCATATCGGGCGCGCCGATCTGGAGGGGCACGACGAAATTTCCGAAAGCCGCAAACGCCACCGGCACGATGCCGAGGAAAATCATGATCGTGCCGTGCATCGCGCCTAACGAGTTATAGAAATCCGGCGCCATCTTCCCATCGGGCATGCTGCCGGCGCCGAAAATTTTATGCACCAGCTCGCCGATCACCGGGAGCGCTTTGCCCGGGAAAGCGAGCTGCCAGCGCATCAGCATCATCAGCGAAAAGCCGAAGAAGAGGAAAATCAGTCCGGTGATGGCGTATTGAATGCCGATCACTTTGTGATCGGTAGAAAAGACGTACTTCCGGAAAAACCCGAGCTCGTGATGATCGTGCCCGTCTCCGTGGTGATGCGGGTCGTGACCGGCGTGAGAATGCGAAGCGAGGTCGGTGGAAGCGTCCATAGATGGCGTACTGAAGCTGAATATCAGGGGAAAGTTTTCAAGATAAAAGGAGCAATTTCCGGATTGAACGCGAACGGCGTTGATCCTTCGGTCTGACGGCGCCGGAGGATCACTCCGCGAACATCGCGATCACACCTCGTAAATCATCAAGGCCGTGATGGCGACCGCGTGAATCCAAACCAGAAGCACGAGCCACATGCGCAGGTTCGCCGAGGCGTAAGTGTCGTTGTTGTCCGCTTTGTAGCCGAAGAATTGTTTTCGATTCCGTACGATGTAAAAGCCCGCCGCGAGCAGAAGCAGGAGAAGGAAACCAAAAAATAATTTGAGGCCAGCTGCGCTGTGTTTGTTCGCGTAACCCAAGAACTCCATCGCCCATACGAGCTACGATCGGGCGATCATCACAGCCGAAAAGTTCACGCACCCTCCGGGACAGTTTTCTCAGTCGCTAATTGAACCGCGCGAAATCGGCGGAGCGAATGGGTCTCCAGACTTTCTTCAAACAGATCGCGGTTGATCGCCTGCGCCGCAGCTGCGCCTTGTCCGGCCGCGATGATCATTTGGCAATTGGCCGGCGTCACGCACCCCGCTGCATACAAACCGCGCACCGTCGTGCGCATGCAATGGTCGACCTGGATCTGACCATCCTCATCCAGCTTCGCGCCCAGTCCCTCCGCCAGCTTGGTGTGAAAGACATCACCGCGGGTCGTGAAGATGTAATCGATTTTCACCTCTTGCTCGCGCACAAATCGAAGCGCCAGAATCTTCCGATCGCGATGTTCGACGTCCTCGATTTTTCCCTGGTGCACCGGGATTTCATATTCCTGCAGCCACTTCGCATGTTGATCGCTCCAATGTGGCTTCTCGCCGTTGGTCGCGATCATGACACAGGCTGAGTAAAGCAACATGCCAAGCGCGTATTCTACCGCTTCATCGTTCGCGCCGCAGATGGCGATTCGTTTTTCGCGGACACGAAATCCATCGCAGTCTTTGCAAAAAAACATGCTATGCCCGAGGCATTCTTTCACGCCTGGAATCTCGGGCGGAAGATGGAAGATGCCGGTAGCGAGCAGCAACGCTTTCGCGTGATAGCTCTGGTTTTTTCCCCGAAGCAAAAAAATCTCATTCGCGACGGTGATCTCTTCGATTTCA
This sequence comes from uncultured Chthoniobacterales bacterium, assembly GCA_964236815.1. Taxonomy (GTDB): domain Bacteria; phylum Verrucomicrobiota; class Verrucomicrobiia; order Chthoniobacterales; family UBA10450; genus JACCTI01. The sequence continues at coordinate 5,728 of CAXSFN010000045.1, read as the reverse complement.
TCCTCAGCGAATTCGACGTCGTGGCGTTCGGCTTGTTTGCGCCCGTTCGTCAAAAGCTCTTCACCACCGACGCCTTTCGGGAAACCGAGATAATTTTCCACCACCGGCTCCCACTTCGCCATCGAATGGCCCGAATCGATCACGAGGGTGTCGCGTTGTGCGCGCCCGAGATATATCGCAGCAGATAAACCGGCGATGCCACCGCCGATCACAACCACCTCACGGGCGTTGGAATCGTTGAGGTCTCTGTGTTCGATCATACAATTAACTACGCTGGATCGCGCGTCCCTGCCGTTTCACTCGTATTCGCTTGGACCGGTCTCTCGAAACCGAGGTCGGTGATATCGCTGACGAAGAATTCCGGGTTATAAAAACCGTCTGCCAGGTTCGAAATCCCGACTTACATCTGCGGCGGCGCACCGGCTGGTGGCGCGGCTGCTTCACCGCCGGGCATCATCGCATCGTCGGGCACGGCTTTGAGATCGCCTTCGTGAAAGGAAGCCGCATGGCCGGCAAGTTCCTTGCGCAACGCGGCGATTCCTTCCGCCGCGACCGGTGACGCATTATTCCCCCACTCTGAGCGAATATAAGTGAGCACGTCCGCGATCTTCGCGTCGGTCAGAGTTTTTTCCCAAGGCTGCATCACCGCCGAACCGAAGGCGGCACCTTTCACCGTGAGCGGACCTTCCAGGCCTTTGAGCAAAATCATCCCGAGCCGGCGCGTGCCACCCATCACATATTCAGAGGCAGCGAGGGGCGGATATTGGCCTGCAATACCGAGACCACTTCCTTGATGGCAGGTCGCGCAGTTGGCGGTGAAAATTTTCTTACCGCGCTGAGCCTGAGTGAGCTCGGCTGTCTGCGCCTCACCGCCCGCTCCCGCTCCGGCCTTCAATTTTGTCGGCACATTTCCGATGTCCAAACCATCGCCGCTGAAACTTCCGGAGTAACGGCCGAGATACGCGCCACCCCAAAAAATCGCAAGCCCGTAAACAGCGATCAACCAAATCGAGAGCGGTTCCAATCCAACCCGCGGCTCGAGTTTCTCGCGTTGAATGGCGGCGTGCACTTGCTGCACGTCTTCAGTTTCGCCGTAATCCATTCCCTGGCGAAAACGCTGCTGAGTTGTTGGCGATGGTTCGTTCATTTCACCGCCTTTCCGGGAACTGCGGGGGACGCGGGCGCGGTGGATTTCACTTCCTTGAGGGCGTGCGATTGATCGAGCGACATCAAGTAAGCGACGAGACATTTCGCGTCGTAGGTCGGGATAATTTCCCAACCCTCATCCGCGGGATTGCCAGGGAGAATGATGGCATCGGCGGCGCGTTCGCCACTGATCTGACGTTCCTCATAAAGGAAACGATACGCCGGCATGGTCGACTCATGATTGAGACTGCGCGGCGCATAGAGATGGCGATGATGCCAGGCTGCGGAATAGAGGAGCGGCTCGCCGGCGACAGTATCCACAGTGGGTGAAGTTGCGTTCGGCGCTGTTTGCGCTGCAACCGCGACCGCGGGTGATGCGGCGGGAGTGGCCGCTCCAGCCGGCGTAGCCGATGACGCAGGTGCGGGCGCGGCGGGTGAAGCTGCGGCCGTGTTCGCTTGAGTCGCGTCGGGCGCGGGTGCATTCGCGTCATCAACTGGCGCGCGTTTGCCGATGTTCGAGAGGTCGGGGCCCATCCGCATTTTGCCTAACAAGGCCGGCCGCTCGAAGACGTAATCTCTCGGCGCGCTGCGGCGCTCGCCCCATTTACGATCGATATCTGCCGCGGCGTAATCGGGGCGAACCTGCTGGCTATGGCAATAAACGCAGCCGTTCGCGACATAAATACGGCGGCCCTTCTCCGCCATGCCAGATTTCGGGGCCGGATATGGATCGTTCCCATCTTCGTCGAACTGCGGATCGAGATGTCCGATTTGCGCGTTCGGAATCATGGTCAGGCCCGCCCACGAAAACGCGAACGTTCCGAAGATGCCGAGAAAAAGCGGGACAAGGCCTTTCATTAGTGCGGCTTCACGTCCTCCCATTGCGGATTCAAGAAAGTCGGCGCGCTTGATGTCCGTCCCAAGCCCAAGAGCATCAGACCAAAATGGAACGCGAAGATGAAATGCGCCACGGTCATCAGCACCCCCGATAAACTGCGCGCGCGCAGATAAGGCAGGATCGATTGCGTGCTTTCGGTAAAAGAGAGCGCGGTATTATCGAGATCGCGACCCTGGACCAAACCGCCCACGAGCAGCATCGAAACCATCAGCATCACTCCGTAGGCGGACGACCAGAAGTGAAGCTTGATCAAGGAAGCGTATTTCCACTCCCGGCCGACGAGACGCGGCACGATGTAGTACATCGAACCGAACATCACCATCGTGAAAAATCCGTAAAGCCCGAGATGCGAATAAGCGATGCTGGCCTGCGTGAACTGGAAATAGTGCGCGCCCGATCGCAACGAAATCAAGATGCCGAGCAAACTGAAGACCGTGTAACAAATGGCGCCGAAGACGGTGAAGCGCAGCGTGGGGCTGTAACGCATGAGCGGAAAATAACCGCGCATCGTCATGTGATGATTCAAGCCAACCGTCGCGACCGGTATGATGGTGAGGATCGTAGCGGCGATGCTGGCCGTGATCATCCAAGCCGGGAAAGGTCCATCGACCAAACGTTGCATGCCCGTCCAACTGGCGAAAAGCGCGTAAGTCCAAAATCCGATCGCGGCCAGATGATAACTATAAACCGGCCGCCCGATCACTTTCGGGATCATGTAATAGGCGGTGCCTAATCCAATCGCGCCGAACCAAAGGAAGAGCAGATTATTCGCGAACCACCAGTTCACCGCCGATTGCATCACGCCCTGCATTGGCACCACGAAAAGCATAATTTGCGTCGCGCCATAGAGCCACGGAAACCACAGAAACGCGCCGAGCAAATACCATTGCGTGATGTAAATGTGGCCGCTGCGCCGAAAGCGAAACATCAGAATCACCCATGACACGACCAATGAGTAAGCGATGAAAAGGATGACGGCCGCGTAGGGCGGAAACTCCAGCCATTGATAGCCGGTGCTATCGCCGCCCAGGATTCCAAGTAAACCAAGTAGCACGCCGAGATTCCAAAATCCCGCGCCCGCGACAAGCAAGAGCGGATGCCGCAAAGTGGTGCGGCAGAGCCGGGCCATCAGCCAAATCGCGGTCCCGATTCCGGCCATCGAAGCCCAGCCGTAAACCATCACATTCATGTGCGCCGGGCGAATGCGGCCCCAGGTCAAAAAGCTAACCCCGCCTAACAAGTCGGGCATGTGCATCTTGAATGAAGTGAGCCCGGCGAGGAGCGTGCCGAGCAGCAGCCAGACGATCGCCGAAGTGTAAAACATCAAGACCGGAACGCGGGTGGAAGCGTCGATCAACGCACGCTCTACTTGCTCGACCTCGCTGCGCGTCACTTCGTTTTCCGGCTCGAAAACGTCGGCAGTGCTAGGCGATTGCAGTGGAATCTCGGCGGGTGTCATGGGCGACGTATAGGTCCTACGGGACTCATGTGGGCAGTGGAGTCTTGTGAGCTTTTGCGAAACCAACGGCGGCGCGGCATGACCATATCGGTTGCGCGCCCGATCGGCTCATCGCGATCGAAAATTACCTCGGCATCCTTTTCGGAAAGGGCCATGCGTCTCAGGAAATTGGAAAGACTCATGGCGTCGCTCCGGGAAGTGGAATCGGCGTTCCGGCCGGCGCTGGCACTGGCGTCCGCGTCGGTGCGCTCGGATTCGGCTGAGCCTGACTGGAAGGCGGCGGTGGCGAAGCGGCCGGCGTCGTGGAAGGTCCAGGCTGTGTGCCTGCCGCGGCACCTGGCGGATTCGCTGCGCCCGTCGGTTGCCCGCGCGCTTCCGATTTTTCGCCGGCGATCGAGGTCGCTTTCGGGGATGAAGTTGTCGACGGCGGCGCGGAGGCCGCTGCTGTCGGCGCGCCAGGCGCGGTCGTTTGCGGACCACCCGCCGCCGGTTCTGGCGGAATCGGATTCGCCATCGTCGGTTTCTTTTGTGCGAGCTCGGACACGCTCAATTCCATCGCACGCTGGATCGGCACCCGTGCCACGCCTTTGCTCTTATCGACCCAACTGTATCCGTGCAGAGCGGTGCTCGCTTCCTCGCGCGCGGTCTTGAGCTTTTCGGTTCGCGCCGTTGCACGCTTCTGCTCGTATTCATCGCCGTGCGGCATCGCGCCCATCACCGCCCAAACGAAAAGCGCGAAAACCGCGAAGAGCAAAACGATGCCGAGCCAGGTTCCGATCATGGAACCCGGCTGCTCGAAGCTGATCTCGGTCTCGTCGTTCGTCATCGTCAGTTCACGATTCGAAGCGATTCAATCAGACGCGGATCGCGCACCGGCAGGAGCGAGCTTTTGTTAATCAAGCGCAAGAAAACAAACGCGAGCGTCGCACCGATACCGAGGAGCGGCACGAGATCGAGAATATGAAATTGCACGCCGCTGCGATGCAGCTCCGGCATGACTACGACATACATGTCGATCAATTGCATGAAGACAATCCAGCCCGCGACCGCGCAGAGCACCTGCACTTTTTTCTTGGTTGCGCGCATCAGCAAGACGCCGAAGGCCAGCCAGAAGCGACCGATCATGAGGAGAAGACTCATCGTGTTCCACGATTCGGTATTTCGCAGAATGAAATACTCGGTCTCTTCCGGGATGTTCGCATACCAGATGAGCATGTATTGGCTGAAACCGATGTAGGCCCAGAAAACAGTGAAGGCGAGCATCCACTTACCCATGATGTGGTAATGCTCGATCGTGACCGCATCCTTGAGGTAACCAGCCTTGCGCAACGCGGTGATGATGAGCACAAGGAGCGACATCGCGCTCCCGGCTGCGCCTGCGAAAATATACACGCCCCACATGGTGGAGAACCATTTGTAGTTCAAACCCGCCAACCAATCATAAGCGCCAAAAGTAAGGGCGAGCGCGAAGAGCGGCAGAAAGACAAACGAAAGCCTTCGCATCGTTAACGTCTTGCCGGGATTGCCGTCGCGGTCCTGCGCGACGGAGAGATTCCGATATGTCCAAGCCGCGATGCTGAAGTAGAGGAAATAGACGATCGCGCGTACGATCCAGAAATTGAAATTCAGATAAAGGCGCTTCGAATCGAGCACGGCATCCGTCCCTTTCGGAATATTCATCCAACCGAAGAGATGATGCCGCAGGAGCAAAATCGGGATGAAGAAGAGAATGAACAACGGCATCAGCGTCGCGACGTTTTCCAGCTGGCGCCGAACGACCACCGACCATTCCGCATCGACCGCGTGGTGCACGATGATCCAAAAGAAAGAACCCGCGCAGAGAGTGAAGAAATAGGCGAAAGCGAACAGCCAGGAAAAAGCGAATTGCTCCGGACGCCAGAAACCGCCGAGCACGCTCAGCCCGAGTCCGATGAGGGCGAGAAGCGCAAGTAACATCGAGAGTCCGGCGAAGCGATTCTTCTCGAAATATTCGCCCTCCGGGGTGGGCACGACGTGTGATCGCTCGCTCATTGTTTCTCCAGCTCCGCTTGAGCTTCCGGCGGCACGTCCGCAGCGGCCGCATTCTGACTACGTTGCAAAGCGCGCAGATAGGTGATGATGGCCCAGCGATCGTTCACGGTCACGTTCGGGCCGTAAGCCATCATGGTGTTTTTCCCGTGCGTGATGGTGTTGAAAATTTCGCCGTCGGCCATGTTGCGAATGCG
>CAXSFN010000044.1:0-33105 GCA_964236815.1 uncultured Chthoniobacterales bacterium | reverse complement strand
GTGTTCTTTCGGGGTGACGTAGCAGAGCATGGCGCAGCCGTACCAGCCGATCATGGCGGCGCCGATGCCGCTGGTGATGTGGTCGTAGCCAGGGGCGATGTCGGTGGTGAGCGGGCCTAACGTGTAGAAGGGCGCTTCGTGGCACCACTCGATTTGTTTTTCCATGTTCTCTTTAATCAAGTGCATGGGGACGTGGCCGGGGCCTTCGTTCATGACTTGAACGCCTTTGGCCCAGGCGCGGGTGGTGAGGTCGCCCTGCACTTTGAGCTCGGCGAATTGCGCTTCGTCGTTGGCGTCGGCGATGGAGCCGGGGCGGAGTCCGTCGCCAATCGTGAAGCTGACGTCGTAGGCGGCCATGAGGTCGCAGATGTCGTCCCAATGTTCATACAGGAAACTCTCGCGGTGATGGGTGAGGCACCATTTCGCCATGATGGAACCGCCGCGGCTGACGATGCCGGTCATGCGGCGCGCGGTCATGGGGACGAAGCGCAGGAGGACGCCGGCGTGGATGGTGAAGTAATCGACGCCTTGCTCGGCCTGCTCGATGAGGGTGTCGCGGAAGATTTCCCAGGTGAGGTCTTCGGCGCGGCCGTTCACTTTCTCGAGGGCCTGGTAGATGGGGACGGTGCCGATGGGGACGGGGGAGTTGCGGATGATCCATTCGCGGGTGGCGTGGATGTTTTTGCCGGTGGAGAGGTCCATGACGGTGTCGGCGCCCCACTTGGTGGCCCAACGCATTTTCTCGACTTCTTCTTCGATGGAGCTGGCGACGGCGCTGTTGCCGATGTTGGCGTTGATTTTGACGAGGAAATTGCGGCCGATGATCATCGGCTCGAGCTCGGGGTGGTTGATGTTGGCCGGGATGATGGCGCGGCCGCGGGCGACTTCGCTGCGGACGAATTCGGAGGTGATCTCGTGGGGGATTGATGCGCCGAAGGATTCGCCGGGGTGTTGGTGGGCGAGGGAATTTGCCGGAGCACGGCCGTCTCGGCTGTGCGGAGACCGGGCGTCTCGCCTGGTCGATTCCCCCAGCAGGCGAGACGCCTGCTGTCCGCACAGGCCAGAGGCCCGTGCTCCGTTTTCTCGGATCGCAATAAACTCCATCTCGGGGGTGATGATGCCCTGGCGTGCATACCAGAGCTGCGTGACGGGATGGCCGGCGCTGGCGCGGAGCGGTTTGCGCTTGGTGCCGGTGAAATGTTCGAGACGGTTTTTGCGTTCGGCAGTTGAGGCGAACTCTTCGTGGCCTCTCGTTAGGTAGCCGTTGTCCTCGGGCTTGATCTCGCGGCCGTCGTATTCGGCAACATCCCCTCGCCTTGCGATCCATTCGGCGCGGATCGGCGCAAGACCTTGGGCAGAATCGCGCGATTGGTTCGGATCGCCCCACGGTCCGCTGCAATCATAGACGCGGACGGGCGCGTTAGGCTCGAGGTTACCGTTGAAATCTTTCGTCGGCGCAAGACTGATCTCGCGCATCGGGACGCGCACTTCGGGATGGATTTCGCCTTCGACGTAAACGCGCCGGCTATTCGGCATCACGTAGTCGGAGCTTTTCGGTTCGAGTGAGTCTTTGGTGGCAATCATAGGAAGGTTAGTTGGACAGGATTCACAGGATTTTTCAGGAGTGCGGATGCCAAAGTCGTCTGTCTTTGATCCGGTTAATCTTGTTAATCCTGTCTAAAACAAAAAGCCATGCGCGGAAACGCATGGCTAAGAATCCGACTCCTCGCTCCCTGCGGCGGCATTACCCGCATCAGGTTCAAGGGGTCTGCTCGCTCGCGCGAAACACTCTCAGCCTTTGGCTCCCCCGCTTTCGTTGCAGCATAGAATTCGATCAGGCGAAGTCAATGCGAGTGAAGCCACCGGGTCATCAACCCATGCTAGAAGCGACGCCGGCGCGTTGATTTAATAAAGGCGGCAGTGACGCGAAGATTTTGGCTGTCACAGACCACGACCACTGAGGCGTCTGGAAACTACTCGCGAAATTTCGGGACGATCGGAAGTTTCAGGACCCAATATTTGCGGATCTGAACTGGAGCTGGTGATGCGCTTGATTCTGCGGCGGGAGGGGTTGCCGACTCCTGCGGATCGGGCATTTCTGCGGAGGCGTTTTCCGCGACGGCGTCGGCTACTTGCTCCTCCGGCGAGGCGGAGGCGGCCACGTCCTCTTCGGATCCTTCAAGCGCCGGTGATGCGGACGGCGCGGTATTCGCCATCGCGGCCGCTAGCGCGGGCGGAATGCTGATTTCTTCAGAAGGCTCGTGATGAATCGGCTGAGTGAGTTGCGCACCGGGCGCGAAATGATTACTCGCGGGAAAGATCGACGGCGTGTCGAACAACTCGTTAGACGAACTGGCATTGCGCGCCACTAAGACGCCTTCGAGTTGCCGGCGATAATCGGCTAGCAGAAGCGGGCGTTCTTTGCGATCGACCAAGCCGCGATAGCTGTCGATTCCGGCCGCGATGGACTCGGCAAGTTTGGCGCGCCATTCGGGACGCGCGATCAATTTGCTTTCGTCGCGCTCAGTGAGGAAGCCGCCTTCGACCAGGATGGCTGGAATGCCGGTAAGTCGCAGGACGGCGAAACGCGCGCGCTTTATCCCGCGATCGAATTCCGGCATGTGTCCGACCATGGAGTGATAGACCGACATCGATAGGACAGCGCTGGGCGCATCGACCGGACTGCCGACCTGCATGTTGCCGAAGCGTTCTTCGAGCGAGACGTCCTGCGTGGAAGGCGCGCCGCGCGGAGTGAGCGAATAGATTTCGAATCCGGTCGCGGAGGAATTGTAGTCGGTGGCGTTGAAATGGATGCTGATGAAAATGCTGTCGCGGGTGGCGTTAGCGATGCGAGCGCGCTCGTGCAACGGAACGAGCTCATCCTTATCGCGCGTCATGACCACGTTGAAACCTTTGGCCTGCAGGAGCGGTCGCAGCTTGAGCGCGACATCGAGAGTGAAATCTTTTTCGTTGCCGTAACTGCTGGTCGCGCCTCGCTCGACGCCGCCATGGCCGGGATCGATCACGACCGTTTTGATCCGGCCGAGATTCTTGATCATGTGTGGTCGGAACTGCGGCTCGACGCTCTTGGCGAGATCGACGCGGGAGACGAGAAATTTTCCATCCGCGCCTTGCAGAACGGGGAAGCAGAGCCAATTGCGCACGCCGTTCACGATCGCCTCGCGGCTGTCGAGCGTGACCTCGAGCTGGTTCTTGCCATTATCGAGCCGGATGGTTTTGCCAATCGGCGTCACGTCCGCGGAGAAGCCATAGAACTTGGCGATGTTATCGACGGTGAGGTAATCCCATTTCCCGATCTTGACGATCTGCCAGTCGGGCGCGGGCGCGGCGGCCACGCTTTGGCGCGCAGCGGCGCAGAGAAGCGCAGCCGCAAGGTAAAAGGAGAGGCGTAGAACCCGGTTCATGCAGCTTTATTATGCAACAATCACACCAAACCGCCAGTTGCCTCACGCTTGGCGCCCTATCCAACCACAGTGGCAGGCCGTGAGGAGATCGGCCGGGACGCAGGTCCGCGCTACGCCGTTGGACAACGGCCGCCTTTAGCGTTTCTTGCTCGATGATCAAGTCGCCACTCACCTTGCTCGGTTATCTCCTTCTCGCGGGCAATCTCTGCGCTCAATCCGAGCCGCAAAAACCTCGGCCGCTGGGCAGCGCAACGCCTCCATCCGCGGTGCATGACGCCTCGCAACCTGCGACAGATAAAGCGCCGCCCCCTGCGACGATCACGACCAACGCCAGCTCTGCCTCTACGGAAAAAGCCGCCGACAAAGCAATCGAGAAAAACCCGCCGGCGTTCGATTTGAAAAACATGGATACGTCGGTCAAGCCCTCGGAAGATTTCTACACCTACGCAAACGGCACCTGGTTGAAGGACAATCCCATTCCTCCAGAGGAATCCCGCTGGGGCAGCTTCAGTATTCTGCTAGAGAAAAATAACGACGCGCTCCGCAAGGCTGCGGAAAAAGCAGCGAGCTCGAAAACGGATCCGAAGCTAGCTCCAGAAGTGCAGAAGGTGGGCGATTTCTACGCCAGCGGGATGGATGAGAAATCGATCGAAGCCGCAAAAGCCAAGCCGCTCGCGGATGAATTCAAGCTAATCGACGGCGTGAAAGACGGAGCAGGGTTGCTCAAGGAGATCGCGCATCTGCACCTGCTGGGCATCAATGTCTTTTTCGAGTTCGGCTCGGGACAGGATTTCAAGGACAGCACTCTGGTGATCGGCCAGGCGGGACAAGGCGGACTCAGTTTACCGGACCGCGATTACTATACGAAGGAGGACGAGAGTTCGAAAAAGCTGCGCGACGAATACGTGGCGCATGTGACGAAAATGCTAACCCTGGCGGGTTCATCGAAGAATGCGGCCGAAGATGCCAAGAAAATTTTGGCGCTGGAGACCTCGCTTGCGAAACCGGCACGGACGCGGGTCGAGCTGCGGGATCCGCAAAAGAATTACAACAAGATGAAGGCGGAAGAGCTACAGCAGCTCACACCGGATTGGAATTGGGCCGCTTACCTCAAGGAGCTCAACCTGACCGAGCCCGGCGACATTAACGTCGGCCAGCCTGATTTCTTCAAGGCGACCAACGCGCTGCTCACCGCAACACCGCTGGATGACTGGAAGACCTATTTGCGGTGGCACGTCATTCACGCTGCGGCCTCGAAGCTTTCGAGCGATTTCGTGAATGAGGATTTCAAGTTTTTCGGCACCGCGCTGACCGGCGCGAAGCAATTAAAGCCGCGCTGGAAACGTGTGGTGACCTCGACCGACGCCTCGTTAGGCGAAGCGTTGGGCAAGATTTATGTGGCCGATAGTTTTCCGCCAGAATCGAAGGCCCGCATGATCGAGCTGGTGAAGAACATTCAGGAAGCGATGTCCGAAAGCATCAAGTCGCGCGATTGGATGGACGATGCGACCAAGCAGGAAGCGCTGAAGAAGCTTTCCGCCTTCACGGTTAAAATCGGCTATCCGGATAAGTGGCGCGATTACTCCACGCTGAAAGTCGATCGCGGACCGTTTGTTCTGAATGCCACGCGCGCGGCCATGTTCGAGAGCGATCGGCAGTTAAAGAAAATCGGCAAGCCGGTCGATCGCAGTGAGTGGGGCATGACCCCGCCAACGGTCAATGCTTACTACAATCCAAGCATGAACGAGATCGTGTTTCCCGCTGGAATTTTGCAGCCGCCGTTTTTCAATCCAAAAGCAGACGATGCGATAAATTACGGAGGCATCGGCGCAGTCATCGCTCACGAAATTTCGCACGGCTTCGACGATCAAGGCCGGCAATTCGACGCGGTGGGAAATCTACGGGATTGGTGGACGCCGGAATCGGCCGCCGCCTACAAAGAACGCGCCCAGAAAATCGTGGATCAGTATTCCGCTTATGAGCCACTGCCGGGATTCCACATTAATGGAGAACTGACGCAGGGTGAGAACATCGCGGATGACGGCGGCGTGAAGCTGGCCTTTAACGCCTTGCAAAAGGCGCTCGCGAAGAGCGGTCAGCGGGACAAGGTCGATGGCTTTACGCCCGAGCAGCGATTCTTCCTCGGGTGGGCGCAAGTCTGGCGTGCAAACACGCGCGAGGAGACGATGAAGCTCCGGCTCAACACCGACCCACATTCTCCGACTCAATATCGCTGCAACGGACCGGTCTCTAATTCGCCTGAGTTTAAAAAGGCGTTCAACCTCCCCGACAATTGCCCAATGGTGCGGCCGGCCGATCAGATCGTGAGCATCTGGTAAGCGAAACGATTACTCGTTAGGCGAACGCCGCTCGTGGCAACGCGAGCGGCGTTCTGCTTTTTCGAGATCAGCTCAAAAGCGTTCGCTCGAGCAGCCAATAGGCGCCCGCGACCGCGACCACCATTGAACAGGCGGGAACGCCGAGACGTAAGAACGCCGGACGCCGTCGCGCCTGCCAAATGATCGGCAGCACGATGGCGGCTATCGCAAGCTGGCCCACTTCCACTCCCGAGTTGAACGCGACCAAAGGCACGACCGCGCTCAGGCCGGTCTTTGCGATGCCCATTTCGTGCAGGACACTGGCGAAGCCAAGACCGTGAATCAGGCCGAAAGCAAAAGTGAGCAGCCAGCGGCCGCGCAGAATTCCCTCGCGACGGTAGAGGTTTTCCAAGCCGACATAGAGAATCGAGGCGGCGATGGTCGCCTCTACCACCCGACTAGGTACGCTCACCAATCCAAATGTGGAAAGCGCGAGGGTGAGCGAGTGCGCAAGCGTGAAACAGGTGATGAGTAACAAGGCGGAACGCGGAGTCCGGCACACGATCAACAGACCAAAAAGAAAAAGAAGATGATCGTATCCGGTCAGAATGTGCCGGATGCCGAGCGTGAAGAATTCGAGAAAACGTGTTCCAGTGGCAGGCGTGCGCGGTTGAATTGCAGTTAACGAAAAACTCACCGTCGAGTCACGCCCACTTAAGATTCTTCGCGCGATTTCGCTCCCACGCTCGTCGGTGGCGGCGAAAGCCTGCCGATGCCCGAAGGACATTTCTTTGAGCAAAAGTGAATCAAATCCTATCGCGGACCCCGGTGGCGGCGCAGGAAAGCGATAGCGAAATTCGACGTTCTCATTTTGGTCGCGCCCACTCACGACCGACGAGGTGGACTGGACTTCGCCATTGATTTGAAACGCGACGGCCCGGCGGCCGATCTCATCCAACTTCTCCGGCGCTACCGCTTCCCCTGGCGGTTGTCGGATCAGCCCGGAAATATCGCGCGCGTTAAAAGTAAGTTGGAGTTCGATTGCTTGCGGTTGGATTTCCAGGTTCGCAGAACTGAGCCCAGGGTCGTGCGCGAATGCCGAGACGCTCATCACAATGCTGCACAACGATACGAGCAGCGGCCAACGGGAGCTGTTATGTGGTGACAGATTCTTCATGCGCGCGCGCTCAGCCTTAAAATGTTGCGGGCCGATCCGGAGTAAACCAGATCGGCCCGCGCCAATAGAACTAATCTTTCCTTACGGCAATTCGTAAGCTTCAACCAGACCGATGCCGGTGGAGCTGTCTTTGCTCCGCACGATCATGGTGTAAGCGCCCGGGGCGAGATCGATCAGGATCGCGGCCTCAGCGTCGTTGGTCGGGGCCAGACCGGTCGCCTGGATAGCGGCAAGTTGACCACCTGTTTTATAGTCGTCGTTCTCGGCGATCACGGTGCCACCTTGGTAGATCGTAAGCACGGGGTTAGCCAAAGGTGTCGGCACGTTCATCCCGGCGAGGGAAGGCCCGAGTCCGCGCACTAAGACGGATTTGTTCCCGGTGCCGCCAATGATAATACCACCGATCAAAGCATTCGGGCCGGACTGGACGAGGCCGCGCGTCGAGATGTTCTGAAAACGATTCGCGAATCCCGCGCCCGCGGCGGTGATGTCGTGGTGATCGTGATTCCGGCCGTTATGCGGCGTGCCTGCATACGGAAACACCTTGCTGTAAACGCTGTCGTTCTTGCTCACGTTATCGATTCCGTCCGCGGAGCGGATCGTGGGAGGCATCGTGCGCAGATCGCTGATGATCGCGGCCACTGCAATGTCCAGCACGTCGTCGCCGAAGCGCCGGCCGTTCGGCCAGCCGCCCGAGACTTGATTAGTGCCGAGAAACATCTGCACGGTGCTGGTGAGAGTATCACCGCCGAAAATACCGAGGCGGCTGAAACCGCTATCGTCAGGATTTGCGGCGAAATTCTGACCGCCACCCGCGAGACGGGCTGGGGCGGTCGAGAGATCCAACTTGATCACGTCGGGAATGAAAATGCTCACCAAGTCTGTGCGATCATTCTCCGGAGCAACGGTGGATTTGAAGACAAGCTGATTGATCAATTTTGCGAGCTCAGGGGTGCGCGCATACTTGTCGAAAGTGGTGGCGTCCTGGTTCGGCTGCGTGCGGCTATAGATGTCCTTATCCACGATCGCAACGAGACCTTCGTTGAAGAGCGGGTTACCCTGGCGACCTACTTGGACGAACGGGCCGGTATTGGTTGGGCCCATGGAACCCGGTCCAGCAGTAAGGACACGCATCGTCTGGCGACTGGTGGTCGCATAGACGCCGATGACCTGCTGATCATTCCCGAAATCGGTCACTGGAATTTCCAGCGCTATCTCATGGAGGTTAAAGCCGGCCTGGCTATCGAAGGTGGCAGTGCCTTTACGGAAGTTCAGCAAATCAAAGACCGCCTGGATGTCGGCGTAGAAACCATCTTCACGCTGGCCGGCAAAAGCGCGCCCAGTAGTAAGAGTGGTGATCGACTGAGTGGTATATTTATCGAGATTCGCCGCGGAAGAGACACCCGGCTTGGCCAGATTATTACCATCGTCGCCAGTGTTATAAAACGGAGTGGCGATGCCCTGGTTATTCGGCGGAACGACACCCGTGCCCAGCTGCGTCGTCGTAGCCGGAGTTGTACGATTATCAACCTCGGTTACGGTGTAGGTCTGGGTCAGGTTTTGGTTGGCATCGTTCACGTCATTCACCACGCCGGTATAGGACTGCAAGATCGTGTTCTGATTCTTGAAGGTGGTCGTAAAACGGAATTGGTAAGTGATGGTGGAGTTACCGGCGGCCACATCGGCTCCGAGAGCGACGTGGATTTCGTAAAGGACGTTATCGTCGAAGTTATACTTGTTCGGTCCGACCCCGGGCTCTTCGAACGGATAAACCGCGAGAGAAAGGTCGACCATCTTGGCGCCGTTCCTTGTCGTAAGGAAGGCGTAGACGTCCGTGGTATTTGCGGACGGATCGAGTGTGATAAGTGGTGCGTCCTGGTGACTGGAGGCGCGTGCCGGCAAAGGCATGAGCGCGGCGAACGCGAGGAGCGCCGTGCACACCAGAGCGGTGCGTTTAGGAATAGATTTTAGTTTCATGTGGGTTAAGTGCGGTTCTGTTTTTGGGTTTTACTTCGACGAAATTTGAGAGGTGTTTCCGAGTAAGGCAGCGCTCCGTTGGCCCAGAGCTAGCCGCTCAGAAGGAAGCAGCATCTGCTCGAGGGCGTGCGCCTGATGAAAATAGTCGAGCGCTTCGTTACTAACTCCAGCGGCAGCCGCGATCGTGCCGGCATGATAGAAAAGCCGCGCGTCCTTCGTTCCTTCGGCCAGGGCGCGGCGAATGTTATCCAGCGCTTCGGAATGCTGTCCGTCTGCGAATTGCGCCCAAGCCAGCGCGTCATAGGTGAAAATATCCTGACGCGTCGATAATTCGGCAGAGGCGAGGCGGACAGCCAGCGCTGGCTCGCGACCGCGTGAGCTTAGAAACAAGGCCAGGGTCCGCGGATCATTCGCGGCACCCGAGCTAACTAGCTGCGCATCGACTGCGTCGGCTTCATTCGCCTGTCCGCTAGCACGTAAGGCATCCGCCAACGTCCATAGATACTCTGGCAACGGGCTAATCTTTGCGGCCTGCTGCAACGACCCAACGGCATCCTCATTCTTTTCCTGGGCGAGGAGGAGTTTGCCTCTCATCAAAAGAGCTGGCGCGTAATCAGGCGCTAGCTGCAAAGCCAGGTCTACACTTTTCGCCGCCTCATCGATCAAACCCGCCTGAAGCCGATAGAAGGCCAGACGCGTGCAAGCCCACGCACTCGCCTCAGACTCACGAGGACTTCCCGCGCCCACCGCGCGGCGACTCGCTTCCACCGCGCCGGGGAGATCGCCTTTCAGCCAGCGCATGTAAGCGACCCGGCTGTAGCTTTGAAGGCACGGCTTCAAATCCACCATCTTTTGATAAGCGTCGACTGCTTCACCGAGCTTCCCCTGCTCCATCAAGGCATCGCCGAGCAGCGCGTAATCGAAAACAAATTCACGGCTCGCAGTCAGCGAACGCGCAATTTTCTCCGCTTCAGCAAAACGGTGTTCCGCATCGTAAATGTGCCCGAGCAAAAGCGCGGCCGCCGGGTCGTTCGGTGAATTTATTGTGATCGCTTTCGCGGCCTCTTCCGCCAGTTTATAGAAGCCAGGATCACTGCTCAGCCGAGCCTTGGCCACGAAGGCCCAACCCAGCCGCTCGAGAAGAGCGTCATGATCGGGCTGCGTTCGAATCTTCTCCTGAAGAGAGCGAATCTCCTTCTCGATCTCGCCTTCACCCGAAGGCGGGGTCAACACGATGGCGAGGGGATCCGTGACGACCGTGACCGGGCGCGAAACTTGTGCATTTCCTCGACGAGACAAGCTGCCGTGCGCGACCAAAAAGGTCGCCCCCCCGAGCAACGCGAGGAAAACGACCGCCAGAACAGCATTTCGACGGATCTTCATGTGTCAAATCTTGCCACTCCATCTATACGCCGACTGACATCTGGGTGGATGCCACAACTCGTTCGGGCTTCACGATTTCCTCAATCGCAACCGCCTCCGCTCGGAAGCGAATTTGAGGTAATAATACTGAATCTCCAAATCGTAATACGAAATAAGAGGTGAAAGTGCGCGCCCGAAGCCAGCGCGAGAGAGTTCCCGCTTTGAAAGCGGCGAACCCAGGTCGAGATCCTCATCTTCAGCGGGACTCGCTCCCCACGCCTTGCTCTAGATTTTCCGTTCCAGCGTCCGCGGTTGTCTGCTCAAGAGCCGAGGCGACCGAGGAACTGATGCCGGCGCTCGAATCCCTCCGGCGTCATCACACTTTCCGCTCCCGCCAGATTACCGAGCTCTACGGAAAGATCGTGGCCGATGCGGGCGACATAAAGAGTCTGACCGGGCGCGAAACCGAAGCGCTCTGTCTGGTAGCCGAAGGCCAATCGACCAAGGAAATGGCAGTTTCGTTAGGCATCAGGACCAAGACCGTCGAAACCCACCGGAGCCATATCCTGCGCAAGCTAAAGCTTCATTCCACCGCCGCGCTGGTTCGTTATGCGATCAAGCATGGACTGGTCGAGATGTGAAACGCTTCGTTCCCAGCCGCGCTTGTTATCCGCCTCGTAGGATTGACCTAGTCAACTAACTAAAAGGACCTCATGCATAAACCACAGGCAAAGGCTCACGTAAAGCGCGGTCACCGCGCGCACGCGGCGCAAGTAAGCGCACAGTTCATTAGGTTCTAACCTCTTTCGTCTCAACGCGAACGGCGTGCTCGCTCGGTTCAGCCCCGCGGCCGGCGTGACAGGCGTAGACCTGGGTAAACTCCGCGCCGAAGAGTAGGATTTGCGCGGAATAGTAGACCCACAACAGAAGTGTGATAAGCGAACTGGCGGCACCGTAGGCCGAGGCTGCGCTCCCGCTACCTAGATACAGACCTAGCGCCCATTTCCCGACCGCGAAAAGGATGGCGGTTAAAGCAGAGCCGATCCAGACATCGCGCCATTGCACCTTCGCATCGGGCAGGAACTTAAAGATAATGGCGAAGAGCAGGATCACGATGCCCAGGTCAAAGATCCAATAGGCCGCGAGCGCGACCACGATCCCACCCGGCAAAACCGCTTGGACGTAGTGACTGAATCCCTGAAGCACGCTCTCCAGGGTGAGCGAGACAAGGAGCAGGAAACAAATACCCCCCACCATGGCGAAAGAAAGAAAGCGCGTGCGAAGAAATCCCCAGATACCTGTGCCGGGTTTCGCTTTCACGCCCCAGATCGTGTTCAACGCATCCTGCAACTGGCCGAAAACACCGCTCGCACCGAAAAGGGCTAGCAATATTCCGATGATGGTGGCGAAGATATTTTTGGCCGGCTGGGCCGCGTTCTGAGCGATGCCTTGGACTACATCGACTGCGCTCTTGTCCAGGAAGTAACTCATCTGGCCGGTGATTTTCTGCCACGCGCCGCCCGGATCCTCTCGAAAAATCAACCCGATGATGGCAAGCAGGACCAGGATCAAGGGCGCGAGAGAAAAGACGGTATAATAGGCCAGTGAAGAGCCAAGCTGCGGCGCCTTGTCTTCGAGCCACTCGGAGAAGGTCTGTTTAAGTATCGGGATCAAATTGCCCGGGAATGATTCGCGTTTCTCCATAGTCATTGAGGTGGTTGTTGAAGAATCGCATGAGCGAGCGGAAAGACATGGTTCAAAATGCGAGATCGGATGGCGCGACACATTCTCGTGCGGATTTTAGGTGAACTGATCAGCCCGAATCCGTATACCCTTGAGCCACGGCGAAAGACACAGGCAAAGGCTCACCTGCAGCCACGTCGCTATGTCGACGCGTCTGGGAAACGCCTCAACATAGTGAGGCGGCTACAAGACAAATGCCAAACGTAACGAAACGCCCGGCAGTAGCGAAGGTGGCAAATTCATGGACGTGAAAAGGGACGGCAAACGCTTTAATAAAGGGGTCGCCAAAGAACCGGATAAGCGGCGGAAGTCCGGAAATAGGCTTCAAAATGCGGTATAACTCTCGTTAGGTGTTTCGCGTAATGGACTACGACGCAAAGCTAAAGACTCCCGAGTGGATGGAGTTCCGCGATCATGTTCTCGACGTGAAGGGACGCGAGTGCGAGAACTGCCACTGCCTTGCCGAGCGCCCTCACATACACCACAAAGGTTACGTGCGCGGGCGAGACCCTTGGGATTACGAACTCTCTGAAGTGGCGGTCGTCTGCGGAGAGTGCCACGGCATCATCCACCGACGGCGTAAGGAGTTCGAGGCTCTCTTCGACAGCCTCGAACCCGCGACGCTCGCCGTCCTGCTGGACGGCCTCGCTAAGTTTCGCGAGCTTGGCGTAGCTCGTCACCGCCATTTTGCGGAGCTCACGTTCTGCTTCTTGCGGCATCAGATGTATCCCGATACGGCACGCCTCGTTGATTACGTCGAGCTCCGCACAAGACGCCGCGACATCGAAAACTTCCTTTTGAGCCTCTCGGAGAGTACGCTCGACCCACTTCTCGACGGGTTTGACGCGTTCCGTACTTTCTCGCCGAAGCAGCAGCATGATGTCGCTCGACAGCTGCGCCCTTATCTCACCGACCATGAGATTCGAGCCGATAAGGAGGATCACGCCGCGGCGTCAGAGCGTGATGATACCGACACCTAACCAGGCGATGCAGCGAACCGCTGGCCGCTCCGCGTTCTAGCTTTCGATGACTTCCACGTTCAACCGGCGGCCATACGCGCCCTCACCAGCGGTCGCTGATCTTGGGTCTCGTTAGGTGTTGAGAGCTTCTCGTGGGAACGATGCCGATAGATAGCTTTGCGGACTTAGTTGGCCGCTCAGTTCTAGCTCGTCAGCCGGTCGGGTTGCCAAGCCTTTATGGGAGCGCTGCCGCGTCACCCTTCGAGCCCGTAGCTTCGCCCAGCGGGGTAGCAGTTGGTCTTGCTTGTTTCGGCTCGGATGTGCACAGTCTCTTCGCGAGATGAGCAGCAGTCGTCGGCCACGGTTTGATTCCATGCGGGAAGTCGCTTGGACTGCCACGGTCACACCTAACCAGGCGATGCAGCGAACGGCTCTTGGCGCCGTGATTCAACGCTTATGATAGCTAGTAACCCTTCATTCCAAGCCACGCGCGCTCTCAGAGCCGTCGCTGATCTTGGGTCTCGTTAGACTCCTGCGCGTATGGAGCTGTTCGGCCTTCTCTTCGCTGCGCCAGTCACGCTCGTCGCCAGTATCGTATTTTGTTCGCTCGCGTTCTACGCCTCCCAGCGGTGGCCGCGCCTCCAAGAAGTTGCGTTTGTTTCCGGTATTTGCATTTTGGCTCTGCTGCTCATCGAGCTTCTACTCTCGGTGACCGTCGGCCCGTTTCATTTGCACCAGCGCTTCGGAAGCGCCTACGCTGTGTGGCACCTCGTTGGCTTCTTCCTTGGCCCGCCGGCGATCGGTTTTCTGACCTTGCTCGCGATTTGCCGGCTTGTGCGCCTCACTGCTGTGCTTATTGGGGTCGCGACGCTGCTCTGCTGGCTCGCCTGCATGGCGACCCTGCTTGGCAACATCATGGTCGATGAAGACATCCACGGCATTGACGGCTCAGGCCAGCGACCAACCCAATCTGTTTTCCCACCGTGAAGGAGTCTACCTAGGCGATGCAGCGAACCGCTGGCCGCTCCGCGTTTCCGCTCCCCATGACTTCCACATTTTCAACCCGCAGCACGCGCGCCCTTGCCAGCGGTCGCTGACCTTGTGTCTCGTTAGATGACATTGCGAATCGCACTTCTACTCCTACTGCTCGGCTCCGAGTTTAGTCGTGCCGCCGGAGTATCGGGCAGTCTTCCGTTGTACGTCTACGTGTTCGTTCGCCCCGCAAAGATTGTCCTCTCGTCGGAAATTCTGTTGGACCGCGATATCGATGTCTCGGCTGGCGAGTTACCTCATGCTCTCACCGGGCGTATCACAAAGCGCGACGGAAGGCTTTTCGCCCGTCTCCACGCCTACTATGGACGGAAGGGAGACGGCAAACTCTTCAAAGGCGTGGCCAATGAGCCCGATGGCTGAAGGAGCGCGGGAACTAAGTGGTTTTCCAGAAGGTAATCATCAGGCCTCCCGCGATTATCAGCGCGCCGCCAATAAGGATGGGAAAAGTCGGCATCGTTCGGAAGGCGATAAAATTGATTACCTGCCAGACCACGAAAAGCGTCGCGATATAAAGTCCGACGACCTGCCTGAACTCCAGCGGCGCGAGATTGAGAGAAAACCCGTAGCCAAAGAGTAAGATCGCGCCGGCCAGCATGAGTGCGAGGCGGATCAAGCCCGCATGGTTATAGATGGCCACCCGAACGATCGCGTCTCCGCTCACTTCGAGCGTGGTGGCGAGCAAGAGGAAGCCGAGGGCCGAGAGAGTCTGCGAAGTATTCATCAAGATTGAATTATCAACCTTTCGGCCTTGTGCCAGACAAAGATGCTGGAATCACCCTTTCCAGCCAGTAAATCTCTTCGCCTTTCCTAACGTTCGCTCATCGAGACCTGGGCGCGGAGGAGGTCGTGCAGCGTCACGATGGCGAGCAGTGTTCCGTCGGTATGGTCGGTAAGAATGACTGTCCCGCTGGGAGATTCGATCAGGGCATTCTGGCAATCGCGAATCGAATCGGCCGGACGGCATTCGCGCGCGCGCAGCAATTCGGGCGAACGTTTCTGGTTCAGCGCGGCTTCCATTTCCGTGCGCGCAGCCATGCCTGCAACCCGGGAGCCTTCTATGACCGGAAAGTAACGGTAAGGATGGTGTTCAAGCATCGCCTTGAGATGAAGTGGACTTAGGTCCGTGAGTGTGACCGGATCGAAGTTTGCGATGGCGGAGATGGGAAGGTTATGCCAACTGCGCAGGTCGCGCGGTGGAACGACATGCTCCATTTGATGTCCGTCCTGGAGAAGGACTTCATCATAGAAGTTGTGCCTAACGAGACTCCGGGCCACGACCTGACTTACCAGACACGCGAGCATGAGTCCCGGGACGACGGCGAATTGGTGCGTCATCTCGAAAATAATAAGGACCGCGGTGACGGGCGCCTGCACGACCGCGCCCAGACAGGCGCTCATCCCACCGATGGCGAGAAGCAAGGCGTCGGATTGGTTAAGCGCGAGGAAGTGAGAAGCGACCCCCGCAACGAGCGAGCCGCACATGCCGCCGAAGAAGAGATTAGGCGAAAAAATACCGCCACAGCCGCCGAAGCCATAGCTGGCGATAGTAGCGATTAACTTACCGGCGAGAAGAAGCGCGGCCAGTCGCCAGGCCATCCCGTGATTAAGCGCATCGGACAAGTCATCGTAGCCGAGAGCGAAGACACCCAGGCGCCCCGTCTGCGAGAAAATAGCAATACCTACCAGCCAGGTAACAAGACCGCCGGCTAATGGATGGAGCCATCGTGGGATAGCTGTTACTTTTCTCGACCGTTGTCGGAGACCTAACGACACGCGTTGAAAGAGAACACCGATCAAAGCGGCCAGAGCCGCGACAATCGGCATCACTAAATAGGCACGCCAGCTTGGTTCGTTGACGGGTGGCAATTCAAAGGCCGGCTGCGCCCCGATACAAGCATGCACGACAAAGGCGCCGATGACGGAAGCGAGTAAGACACTGCCGAGCGCGCGACTATTCAAGTCGCCGATGATTTCCTCCAGCACGAAGGCGACGGCGGCCAATGGTGAGTTAAAGGCGGCCGCCAGTCCGGCGGCGGCTCCGGCGGCATTGGCACCGCGCCGCTTTTGCTTCGAAACACCGAGAAGGCCCGCGAGACTGGAGGCAAGGTTACTGCCGATCTGCACCGTCGGACCTTCCCGCCCCAGACTTTGTCCTCCACCGATACTAATGACGCCGGCGATGAACTTAATCCAGGCAATGCGCCGCGGGGCAAACCCAAATTCCTTCCAATAGGAGAGCTTGACCTGTGGAATGCCGCTGCCCGCCGCCTCGGGGCAAAATGAATTAAGCAGCCAGCCGACGATAAGAGAACTAACCACGACGACGGCCAGACTAATCCAGGCGAAAGGCCAGAAAGCCCCGGCGCTCGGTAGTTGATAAACGCGGCGGTAGATCCAATTGATCGCGAGTTGAAACGCGACCGCCGCCAGGCTTGCCACTAACCCATACAAACAGGTGCTGACGACCGGACGCGACTTAACGTGGAGCTTTTGAAATTGCGCGAGGAAATTCGGCATCACGCTTCTTGGCTGGATAGGTAAGGGCTCTGATTCAGGAAAGATTGTGTTCGTTGAATCATTCGCCGCTGCGACAGTAGTTAAACCTCGCGTTTTGAAAACAACTCTTCTTTATCCGCTGGCGCTTTGTGCCTTCTCCGTTGCCTTGGAAGGTCTTTTCGCGGGAGGGGATATCAGGCGCCGTCTGAAGGATCTTCGTTCGCCTTCCTACTCCGTTCCCTTCTGGGGCTGGGTGATTATCGGCGGACTTTATTATGCGATCTGTTTCGCGCTACTCTACCGGCTCTTTCGTTTGCCCGGCGCCTTTGAACGTAACACGGCCTTCGCCTTGCTCGGCGCGTTCATGTTCATCAATGCGCTCTGGAATTATTTCTTCTTCCGGAGCCGCAACCTCTTCCACGCATTTCTTCTCGGTCTTCCTTATAACGCGATCGCGATTTCGCTTTTCCTCTTACTACTCCGAGTGGATCGACCCGGCGCATGGTGGCTGCTTCCTTATCTGATCTATCTTCTTTACGCGAACATCTGGAGCTATCGACTCTGGCGGATGAATCCCCCAACCTCTTCTTGATGAGCGCCGCGGAAAACAAGCGTCCGCTCGGGATCAACCTTCTGGTCGCCTTCTTCTTCTTTGGTCTTACGATGTCTGCGCTCACTGTCATCCTGGTGCTTTGGCCGGGCACGCCGCTGGATGCGATCTGGCGGATCAAGCCGACCGCGAAAAGTGAACTGGCGCAGCTCGGTTTTTTCACCGCGCCGCTTATGACGATGGTCGCGAGTGCTTGCGGGGCAGCGGCGGTTGGTTTGGCGAAACGGGCGGAGTGGGGACGGCGCACAGCGATCGCGGTCCTGATAGTTAACCTAGTGGGCGATGGTGCCAACGCGTTCCTGCGCGCGGATTGGTCTACCCTCATTGGGCTGCCGATAGCCGGCTTGATGATTTCCTACCTGATGAGCCGCCGCATTCGTCGATGGTTCATTGTGCCAGGGTTGTGAACTACCAAGCAAACGAGGTCGACAGCAAATGATCGATTCGTTAGCGTCAGTTCGTGGCCAAAGATATAGGCAAAGGCTCACCTGTAGCCACGTCGCTATGTCGACGTGTCTGGGAAACGCCTCAACGCAGTGAGGCGGCTACAAAACAAATGACTAAGCGCAACCAAACGCCGGACGACAAACACAAAGGCGAGTTCATGGACGTAAGAAGCGACGGCAAATCCTTTAAAGGCGTCGCCAAAGAGCCTGACAAGCGGCGCACAAGTAGGCAAAAGAGAATCGCGCCGTGATCCTGACAATCGAACTCCGTCTTTTGGCGACGAGTATCGTCCTCGGGCTCGTGCACCTGATCGCAGATTCGCATCTCATCAGCTTTCAGTACGGCTACCGCTGGACGAAGAGTAATCGGGAAGAACCGGTGCCGCCATTGCGCGGTCTGGCTAGTCGAGTGGACCAGGCTTACACCAACTTCATGGAGACCTTTCCCTTCTTCGCTGCTTTGGTGCTAGCCGCTCATCTTACCGGCCGCGATGGCACTCTCACCCTCTGGGGCGCGCATCTTTATTTTTGGGGAAGACTCGGCTATCTGCTGGCAGCGGTGCTCGGTTATGGGTTGGTCCGTTCGACGCTCTTCTTCAACGCTGCGCTGGCGGGGATTGTTCTCTTCCTCATTGCCCTGCTACGGTAACCTCCGCGCGCAGATGAAAATCCACGCAACGGCGACTGGACCAATCGGGACGAAACGCCCGGGAGCAAAGACCGCGTCAAATTCATGGAGGTGAAGAAGACTGCAACTCTTCAAAGCTGTGGCAATAGCGCCGGATAACCGGAAAGTAACTAACGTAAACAAAGTAACGTTTGCCTGCAAAATCCTCCAACCCAAGGGCCGAGCGAACGGCCAGGAACCGCCCTTCGCCCGCTCGATGAATTGCATCCCGGGCACTCGAGGTTACGAGGATGTCACCGACTCATTCATTGAGGCGAGCCAGGCTCTGGACTTCGCGCACATCAATGAAGACTTTCTGAAGTTCTTGCCCTCCCCTCCAGCTCGCATCCTCGATGTGGGAGCTGGAGCGGGCCAGAATGCCGCTGCTTTGGCGCGATTGGGTTATTCTATTTACGCGATCGAGCCTTTCGTGCCTTTTCTTAACGCAGCGAAGTGCACCTATGCAGAGCTAGGCATCAATTGGAGCCAGGATAGCCTTCCGCTTCTTGGTAAGCTTCCCAACTTAGCGGGCTACTTTGATTTCATTCTGGTTGACGGAGTTTGGCATCATCTGAGCGAGGAAGAACGCGACCGCTCCCTGGAGCGATTCGCAACCCTTCTAACTGTGGGCGGAGCCTGGCCTCTATCTTTACGGCACGGTCCAGCCGGCGCGGGTAAGCACATATTTCAAACCGACGGCCCACGAACAGTCACCGCGGCGACCCGCTACGGGCTGAAGGTCGCGCTCCATTTGCAAGACGAGCCGAGCAAAATGAAAAATAAGCCAGGGGTTCCCTGGACGCGTATTGTGCTGACCAAGACCGCATAGGGGATTTCCACTAAACAAATGCCAAATCTCTGCGGCTGAAGTCGCATCAAAAGAGGCGAAACCTATATGGCGAAAGACACAGGCAAAGGCCCAGCGGCGGCGATAAGAATGAGCTGGGTCCTCCGATTCAATGGCGCGGTGAAGCGGGATCCGGCGATCGAGGCTTGGATGAAGCGGCAACCCGCCGAATTCGGCGCCGCCGCGCGCCACTGGTTTGATGTTATGCGCGGGTGTGGAGACGATGTCCGCGAAGTATTGCACGACGGGCATCCGACAGCGTGCATCGGCGATGCCGCCTTTGGCTACGTCGGCACCTTCAGAGCTCATATGAACGTGGGGTTCTTCCGCGGCACAGAGCTAGCCGATCCCAAGGATTTGTTAGAAGGGACAGGAAAGTATATGCGTCACGTAAAGCTTCGTCCCGGCTCCGAGATCAATCCGGCCGACCTAACGAAATTA
Source organism: uncultured Chthoniobacterales bacterium (assembly GCA_964236815.1). Classification (GTDB taxonomy): domain Bacteria; phylum Verrucomicrobiota; class Verrucomicrobiia; order Chthoniobacterales; family UBA10450; genus JACCTI01. The sequence goes on along the minus strand of CAXSFN010000044.1, from coordinate 13,584 downwards.
ATCACTACTGCCTACACCGACATGACAAGGCGCGTCCGAGTAGAAGGACGAACGCCGTGAATGCCGAGCAAGTAGGGAGAGTAAGATTTTCACCGCACAGAACGCAGAGTTCACAGAGACTGATTTCTTACCTGCTTTGCCTCTGCGCTCTCTGCGACTTCTGTGGGTTAAGATGCTTGCCGAGCACCGCATCCCGACTACGAGCCGGAGTCCGAGCCGGACAGGCATCAACTTCAAGAAGGCGAAGGGGAACAGGGCGCTGATTAAAGAATTTTAGTTCCGACCGCGGCTTGTAAGTCCGCCTGTCACGTTGCGAGCATCTAAGCTTTCGGTGGCATGGCAGGCTTACCCGAAAGTTCGTGAAGGCGGGTCGCCTTCACCAGCAGGCTGGTAGCCTGCGCTCCCCAAAAGGCGAACGCGCCGAGCATCCCGACTACGAGCCCGAGTCCGAGCCGGACCGGCGTTAACTTCAAGAAAGCGAAGGCAGAAAGCGAAGCGGAGCAGCGGGAGCTGATTTAATTCAATGTAAGTCCCTTGCCCGGAAATAATCAGGAGAACTTCGACTCCCAGCTGAGGTCTCGTCTAAAACGACGGGAGAGGACCAATATTTCGAAAGTCGTCCACCGATTGCAGGAGCGAGCCGAAAAGTGCGTTTACAGAAGCGCTCCCTTTGATTATCCAGCAGAGAAGGCTCGTGCCTGAACCAAGATGATATTCCGGTCTATCGATGGCGCCTGAATCAGAGAATAATCTCCGCTTGGAGATCGGCCATGTCCTCTTCATTGACATCGTCGGTTACTCCAAGCTTCTGATCGAGGAGCAAAAGGAGCGGTTACATCAACTGACTGAGATGGTCCTGGCCGCGACGCCGGTTCGGGAATCGACGGATGAACATCTCGTAAGGCTGCCGACCGGCGATGGGATGGCGCTGGTTTTTCGTCACAGCGTGGAAGATCCGGCACGGTGCGCGCTCGAGATCGCGGAAGCGCTTCAGAAACACCCGGAGCTTCCGTTGCGCATGGGTATCCACAGCGGGCCGGTGAGCGAGGTGAGCGATGTAAGCGGCCGGACCAACATCGCTGGTGCCGGCATTAACATGGCCCAACGGGTGATGGATTGCGGCGACGCAGGGTATATTCTCGTCTCTCAGCACGTGGCGGATGACCTGGGGCAATACCGGCAATGGGCGCCGCGTTTGCGGGAGTTGGGTGAGTGCGAGGTGAAGCACGGCGTGCGTCTCCGCCTAACGAATCTCTACACGCCGGAAGCCGGTAACCCGGCGATCCCGGGAAGGTTCAAGAGCCTGGAGAAGAACGGAGAGCGGAAGCCGGTAGCTCTGCATTCGTTAGGTATTATCGTGGGCGTTCTCTCGCTGGCCGGCCTTGCGCTAGTGTTTCTCTATTCCAAACAAACGCCAACCCGATTAACCGCAGCTATCGGAACAGCTACGCCGGCAGCGCGCAATCGCGCTCCGGATAAAAGCATCGCCGTCCTCCCCTTCGAGAACCTTAGCGCCGAGAAGGAGAACGCTTACTTCGTCGAAGGTATTCAGGATGAAATCCTGACCCGGCTTTCCAAGGTCAGCGCGCTCAAGGTCATCTCACGGACTTCGACCATGCGCTATAGCAGTCGTCCGGAGAACTTGCGCGAGATCGCACAGCAACTGGGCGTAGCTCATATCCTGGAAGGTAGCGTGCAGAAGGCCGGGGGTGCGGTCCACGTGAATGTGCAATTAATCGCAGCGCAGGATGACTCACATCTATGGGGCGAGAGTTATGATCGCGACCTGAAGAACATCTTCGCGGTCGAAGGTGAGGTCGCGCAAGCCGTGGCCGACGCGCTGAAGGCGCAGCTTTTGCCGCAAGAGACGTCGCGAGTCGCGAACGTGCCGACAAAGAATACCGATGCTCATGACTTGTTCCTAAAGGCGGAGTATTTCGCTAACCAGATTTATTCCACGAGAACAAAGGACCCGGCGGGGACGGCGCGCCAGGCGGCCAGCCTTTATGAAGGTGCGATAGCTGCCGATCCCAGCTTTGCCCTGGCCTACGCGCGTCTCTCTTATCTTAAGGGCAGGATCTATTGGTATAACTTCGATCCCAGGCCAGAAACGATCGCGGCTGCGGAAAAAGCCGCGCGCCGTGCCCTGGAGTTACAGCCCGAGTTAGGCGAAGGCCATTGGGCGCTCGGGACGGTCTATTACTACTCCCATCGCGATTACGACAGAGCGTTGGCCGAATTTGAGATCGCACGCCGCAGTTTACCTAACAATACGATCGTTCTTGCTTCCACCGCCTTTGTCCACCGGCGACAGGGCCACATGGAGCAGGCCAGAGTCGAGCTGGAACAGGCCGGTGCGCTCGATCCGCGAGACAATGATGTTGTGCGCGAGATCGCGATTACTCACCTCTTCGTTCGCCAGTATGCAGAAGCGATCGCGGTTTTCACGCACACCCTGGCTTCGTTCCCGGATGACCTGGAGGCGCAAACGTCTCAGGTGGCAGCTTGGGAAATGTCCGGCAACCTCGAGGCGGCCGAGAAGGCACTGGCCGAAATGCCTCCAGATGCCGACGTAGGCGGGACGGTATCTTCATTGCGTTGGCAGCTTGCCCTGGCGCAGCATCAACCCGACCAAGCTCTGGCGGTGCTCGATCGTGCGCCACCCTGGCTACTAGATTTTAATGCCAGCAGTCTGCCCGTCTCGCTGCTGCGCGGGCAAACCTTGACCTGGAAGGGGGAAGCTGGGCCAGCCCGCGCGGCTTTCCTCGAAGCCCAGAAAACGCTCGAGGCCGAGCTCGGAAACGAACGGGTAAAGGCGGACGCAGAAGGTTGTCTTGCGTTAGTCTACGCTGGCCTTGGCGACAAGGATGCGGCCCTGCAAGCAGGGCGCCGCGCGATCACGGACGTGCCGATCTCTCAGGATGTAATCATTGGCAGCGCTTATCTCGCCCAGCTTGCCTTAGTGGAAGCGCAAGTGGGAGAGAAAGACGCCGCGCTCAGCCATCTCGAACAACTCCTTTCTCTTCCGGTCGGTCACGTCTTATCGGTCGCTTCACTTCGCCTCGACCCAAGATGGGACTCAATCCGGGACGAAAAAAGGTTCAAAGAGCTGCTAGGGCAACACGGCGACGAAAGATAACTGGTTCGCGCTGATTCTGGACCATTGTTGCGACTGCACTAACCAAGCGGTGCCGCGAACCTCCGGCAACGCCGCGTTCTAGCTTTTATTCGCAGTACTGAGGCAGCAAGTACCGAGGCTTATTATCTCGTTAGAATCCTCCACCCCAGCAATGATGAAGGATGCGGCCAGCGTCGGCTCCTACGAAAGCGCTACGGGGAAGAAGTATGCGCGGGTGCAGTTGCTGACGATTGAAGGATAACTAGGTAATAGGCAGCGCCCTGAACATCCTGACTACGAGCCCGAGTCCGAGCCGGACCAGTCTCAACTTCAAAAAAGCGAAGGCAAGCAGGATGCAGAGCGGCAGCGTTTGATATGACATTCGCCGGTTGCTGATCGTGGATCTTGTTAGGTGTTCATCACCTGCACTACGAGTGACGATTCAGAATTCGAGATCTAAAAGGCGGAGATAGAGTAACTATTTAGTAGATGGAAATTCTATCATCCACTCGATGCCATATTTGTCTCTAAACATCCCAAAATACGATCCCCAGGGGCTATCTCCCATGGGTTCTTCCACTTTCCCTCCAACCGAAAGGCCATTGAATAATTTGTCCGCCTCTCCTTTACTTTCTGTGCTTAGCGAAATCTTACTTCTGTTTTCATTCTCATCTACTCTCCCCATAGATTCCGGAACATCATTTGCCATCAACATATTGTTTTCACCAATAGGCAAAGCGATGAGCATTATTTTACCTGTATCCTTGAAACGTTCTACCTTTGCGAACTCCCCACCGAAGACTGATTTATAAAAAGTGAATGCTTCTTCAGCATTGCCGTTGAAGTTAATCCAAGGATTTATCGTCGCCATAATCTGATAGTATCAGTGTCTTCTCCCTCGTCCAGCCTGCGGGGTCTCCTGGCGCTCGGCCGATGCAATGGTAAATAACGAAACGGGGGGCAAGCTTACTATCGTTTTGTCTCCGCCCCACGAGACTGATCGCCAGACTCCTGAAGCAAGGCTTTGAGGTCGAGCGGATGAGTGAACATGGCGATGGTGTCGTCCTTCGTGCGCGGCCATGCTTCCTTGGGACGGTCCCAATATAGCTCTACTCCGTTTTGGTCGGGGTCGCGCAGGTAGAGGGCTTCGCTAACTCCGTGGTCGCTCGCGCCTTCGAGTGGGATGTTCGCTTGCAGCAATCGACGGAGCGCATCGGCCAGCTCAGCCCGGGTCGGGTAAAGAATGGCGAGATGATAAAGGCCGGTCGTACCTGCGGGCGGCGGAGTCCCGCCCGCGCGCTCCCAAGTGTTGAGCCCGATGTGATGGTGATAGCCACCGGCAGAAATGAAAGCTGCGCTATTACCGTAACGCTGGGTCAACTCGAAGCCGAGCACACCGCAGTAGAAGGCGAGCGCGCGATCTAGATCGGCTACTTTCAAATGGACGTGGCCGATAGCTACCTGAGGATGAATGGGACGAGAGTTCATAACTTGGGCGACAAACATAAATAAGGGGAAAAGCGACCGGGAAGAAGCTCGGGTGAGCATACGCACGAATCGAAGATTACTAGCTGACACGCAGCGCGCGAACATCCCCAACTACGAGTCCGAACCTGAATTAAAAAAACGAGAGCGATTGCGAGCAGCAGACACTAATCTAAGGTAACGAACATTGGCCACGCCGGAAGAAATTCGTAGCAGCTTCGCACGACAGGCTTTCATGACGACGCTCGGAGCATCCCTCGAGCTGGTCGAGCCGGGCCGCGTCCATATTGCCGTGCCGTTCTCGCCCGCCCTCACTCAGCAACACGGCTGTGTCCACGCCGGCGTAATCAGCAGCATTGCTGATAGTGCGTGCGGATACGCCGCCATGACACTCGCCCCGAATGGGAGTGAGGTTCTTACAGTCGAGTTCAAGATCAGCCTGCTCGCGCCCGCGCACGGCCTGCGCTTTCTAGCTGTCGCTTCGGTTTTACGCGCCGGCAGGACGCTGTCGTTTTGCACTGGCGAAGTGCGGGCAATTCGTGAAGCGGACGAAGAGGTCATCGCGACGATGCTGTCTACCATCATTACCAAAGCCGCTTGATTCTCTCTGTATAACTCTTCGCTGTGTGCAGCTGCTCACGATTGAACGCAAGCTCGACCACACAGAATGGGCTGAGTCTCCGGTTAAACGGACGACGAGGTCCGCCACGCCGGGCCTGCAGCTAAACGGGATTCTCCGGGGTGACATCGGGACCCGCCACGGGGCGCTGATGGGGAAGTTCGACTTCCCGGTCCGCGGGAGGAGCAGTAGTTAGCTCACGACCAAACTCATCCTTGGCTTTAAATTCGTTATCGCCTGACCCATCCCTCGGGCAAGGTCCGGCAGTTTCTTTGCCCCGAAAAGTATAAGGACAATGAGTAAAATCATAATCATGTCCGGTCCGGCGATGTTGAGAAGGCTCGCGATCATTTGAAATGGAAGTGAGTCGGATGGGACGACACTTAAATAGTTAAACCGCCTTAGTTGGTAATGTTAAAGCTTTCGACCAACGCTATGCCGGTGCCCGTGCCTCGATGTCACCTCTAATCGCCGGGAGAGAAGAGGGCAGCATTGTTTTGTGAAATCTTTCCGGTGAACAGGCAGACACTGATGCGAACTCCGGCCCTTCGCTTTCGGAGCTGACTACGATCCAAGAAACGCTAGGTCTTCGCCTCGACCCGTAATCCAAAAGTCTCGTTCGCGTGCAGGAAAGACATCACGCCGCGCTCTGCCCTCGCTCCTCGGAAAGGATCGTTCGTGATCAGCAGCATGCCGTCGAGATCGAGCCAATCGGCGAGAGAGGCCAGATGCGCGCCGGCGGAAGTAAGGATGCTCGATTCCACCATGCTGCCGATCATCGTCTTTAGGCCGGCGGAGCGCGCTGCGCGCAGGGCTTCTATCCCGCGCGAAATACCGCCGGTCTTGCAGAGTTTCATGTTAACGCCATCAAAACATTCCGCGCAGCGGCTTACGTCATTCGCGTTCAGAAAAGATTCGTCCCCAACGATCGGCAGCGGCGAGCGTTCGCGCAGCCAGATGAAATCAGTCGCCGGATTTTGGGCCGGCATGGGCTGCTCGATAAATTCGATCAAGCGGTCGCGCGCCAGCTCTTCGATTCGTCGCAGCGCTTCTTCCTTGGTTGTCCACGCTTCATTAGCATCGACGCGAATGGTCTTGGCAGGCGCGGCCTCGCGCAAGGCAGCCAGGTTTTCGCGATCGTCCGGCGAGCCGACTTTCATTTTTAGAATCGGAAACTCTGCCGCGGCCAATGTTTTCCGGCGCATCATCTCGGGGGAGTCGATCCCGATCGTCATCGAGGTGATGTGTTTTCCTTCGGAGAATCCCAAGCCAAGAAAAGCATGCAGGGGCTGCCGCGCCTTTTTTGCGGCGCCGTCGAGAAGGGCGAGATTGATCGCGCCTTTAGGTGAGAAATCGCCTAACGAGAGATTCTCGACGTAGCGCATGCTCGCTTCGACATCCTCGAAACTCAAACGCGCGGCATCGACCCGCCGCAGAAAAGCCAGCGCGGTCTCCGCCGTTTCATCGTAACGGCGTGAAGGCGCGGATTCGCCGTACCCGATCACGCCGTCGTCATCGCGAAGTTCGAGCAGGACCGCGGGATAAATCGTTTTCCCGCCCGTGCTCTGGCTGCTCGCCACCATCCAGTTGTGCTCGAGCTGGAGATCGAAGCGCCTAACGAGTAGTTCCATCAACTCCGCTGTCGCGCGAATTTCGCAGCACCCTACCTAGTAGGAAATATTTGCGGTCGGATCGGAGTTGGTGAAAGCGGTGCCGGGGCTCAGGACTTGCCCATTCGCATTGCCCGCGCTGATGGAGAAGTTGCCCAATGTATTGCTGTGCGCGACGTTCCGCACGACCAAATTGCCGGTGCCGCCGGCATTAATTCCATTGCCCGAATTGCTGATCACAGTGTTGCCGTCGATGACGTTTCCGCTGGTAGTTGGGGCAGCAACGCCAGCATTTTGGTTTGATGCGACGAAATTGCCGACAATGCGGTTAGCGTTCTGCGCGAGATAAATTCCGTAACCGGCATTGTTCGATACGTTGCATCCGGAAATCAGCGTGCCGCCGTTCGCCTTGACCGCTTGGGAGCTAACACTGTTCCCGTTGCCGTCGATGGTGCAGTTAGTCACGGCGCATCCTGTCTCAGCCACGATTCCGCCGACCGTGTTTAAATTGAAAGTAGATCCCGAGATAGCGGCGCCATTACCCACGCCGCTGGCCGAGATGTTGAGGCCGTAACCGGTATTGCCGTTACTGATCGTGGCCGTAACCGTGCAATTCTTCGTGATAAGAATGCCGTCGACATTGGCGGTGGTGACGAAGGTAACTCCGTTGATCCCGCTGGCCGAAACCGAGCAATTGTCGATCGTCCCGCCATCAAGAACGTCGATCCCTCTCGAACTATTCCCGTTTACGACACAACCCTGCACTACCGAGCCAGCCCCAACGCTGATTCCTTCAATGCCGTTGGCGCTTGTATCACAATCGCGAATCAATGAATGCGCCTTCCCAATGATGCCGTTCCCACCGTTGCCATAGGAGGTGCATTTCAAGGCGACGGCGCCAGCATCCAAAAAAAGTCCCGTCGAAGTGTTACTGATGACGCGCAAGGATTCTGCTTGCACGCGTTGGTTCCCTGCACCGTCGATCCCGTTCGACCCCCAATTTCGAATCGTCCCGTTACGAACTGCAATGTTCGTGCGGCCCCCGGTAATGAAAATCCCCGATCCGGATCCCGTCACGCCAACTAACTCGAATCCGTTGAGATCAATCGTGACGTTGCTCGCATCCACATTGATGCCAACGGAAGTGTGACCGGCCGGTGCGACAATGTTCCCCGTCAAATAGTAAGAGCCTTCCGCGGTAATATTGAATGGCAAGTTGGCGGGCGAGATTGGCTGCGCGACGATCGTCCGAGGCTCGACCTGATCCAATGTGCGCATGGTCGGAGCTGGCGCGCCCGGCGGTGTTAAATTTCCCTGGCCGAAGACGGAGGCGGACGAAACACACAAGAAACCAAGTAATGCCGCTCTCACGAGCCGATCGATGCTGACGGAGTTCACACTCGTATTTTCGGCATTTGGCGGACGAAATGTCGAGCCGATTCCCCGCGATCCGCGCTTACCCTTATTCCTGCGCGATCTTTCCGCCCCAGGAGAGAATCTTCGCCTTCGTCCCAGCGGCTTCCGCTTCTTTGATCTGGCCGTTGCGATTGTAGAAAAGCGATAGACTTGTCCAGCCGATCATGTCGTTAGGCTGAAGCTCGGTCGCGCGCTTTCCGGCCTCGATTGCTTCCGGAAAACGTCCGACCTTCATGAGCGCCATTCCGAGCGCATGCCAGCCGTCGAAGAACTCCGGGTCGAGCTCGACGCAGCGCCGGTATTTTTCGACTGCACTTTCCAGTTCGCCGATCGCGAGGTCGCCATTCGCATCGTCGAACAGCTCCTCCAGATTCTCCATCCGGCGCCGTCGAATCAGGAGACCGGCTCGGCAGTTTTCGGCACGCCCGCTTCGTCCCGGCGCTCATGGAGCCACTCATAAAAAGCGACGTCGCGTTTCCCTTTCAGGACGCGCGCAGTGAAGACCGCTTTGTCGGCTGCATTCGTAACCTCGGTCGGTGGGTCGCGCTTTTCGAGCACGGCTACTAAACCTCCAGTTTGCGTCGGCACGAACTCGCTCACTTCGCCTGGACCCATGTCGGCGACTGCGCCCTTGATCATGGCCAAATCAGGCGCTTCCGGCTCGGTCTGCGCCTGCTTGTTCGGATCGGGTTTCATCTTGGGTTGATCGGCGAGTGAGAAGGGCGGGATTTTTTCCGGCGCAAGACCCGCCTGCTTGAAAGCGGAATCGAGCGGAGTGCCCGGCTTAATCGCGCCACGAATTTTTTGCGTGAGCTCGGCACCCTTACTCGAAACGAGCTCGCGCGTGCGCTGACTCTTGATCGCTTCCACTACTCTCGGTTTCGCTTCCTCGAGCGTGAGCGGGCGCGCCGCTTCAATTCCGTTGAGGTGCAAGAGATAAAATCCATCCGCTACTTGGATGGCGTCGCTATTCGGCTCCTGCGCCGTGAGCTGGAACGCGCTGGAAGCGAGCTGCGCATTTCCATTCAATAAAGGATCCGGCGCAGATTTCGTGAACTCTCCGCTGGTCTGAATGGGCAACTGAAATTTTGCTGCGACTTGCTCGAACTGCGCGTCCTTCGCGAGCAATCCCTGACTGAAGTCGTTCGCCTTATCCGCCAATTTTTGCAGAACTTCAACGCGCTCTTTGCCCGCGAGTTTTTTCTGTTCTTCGCTCAGCGCGAACGTGACGAAGCTCACTTTGCGTTTCTCTTCCGTCACCAGTTGCGCCTTTTGCGCTTCGAAATATTTCGCGATGTCGTCGTCGCTCATCTGAACGCCTTTCGCAAGATCGTCGGAACGCACGCGAACAACCGAAACGTTCAGTTTGCCGTAGGCGCGCTCGTAATTTTCCTGGCTCTCGGAGTCCGGAACCTGCATGCCGAGACCGACGACTTCCTTGATCCGATCGAGCATCAGCTGATCCTCGGCCAGCTCTTCGATTTGCGCCTCGTTGAAGCCCATCGACGGGAGCATACCCTGCGTCACTTCGTTATACTTATTGATGTCGAAACCCTTCTCGCCTTGAAAAGCGCGAAGGCCTTTGACCACATTCGCGACGTCTTGCGAGACCGGCTGAATCCCGAGCCGCTCGGCTTCGTGGCGCAAGATGAGTCGATTCCAAGTGAAGTCGGCATAGGCCTCGTTCTGGGTCGTCGCTCCGGCCACCAGGTCCTGCAAATAGGTGTACATGCCGAGCTCGCGCGCGAGATTGAAGAGGCGCGTGTTGCGCTGGAATTCAAGATTGGAGATCGGCCGATCGTAAAGACGACCGAACTGATTGCTGCGGACGGCGCCGATGTTGGAATTGCTAAAGTAAAAGACGAACGGAATGCAAAGGACGGCGATGACAATCCAGAGGCCTTTTTGGTTTTTGCGCAGGATGTTGATCATGGGAGTAGCGCGAGCTTCCAGCTTGCGTTTTGAGAGAAGGAAGCTTGCGAATTAGGACCCGAGCGCAAGCTGGAAGCTTACGCGGCATGAATCCCACGGCTATCATCACGAGCGCAGCGAAGGATGACAGTAATTTCCGAGAGGTCTCCTAATCGCCGAAAGAAATCTCTACATCGCGCGCGGTCTGGACCATTTCTCCATCCGGCTGAACTAGTCTGAGCCGATTGACCGCATCCGCGATCGGGACGTGGTGCACCTGATAGTTTTGGTAGCTGACCATCGTTCCGAACTGCCGCTCCGCGACCAGCTTCACGGCTTTCACGCCGAAACGCGTGCCTAATATTCGATCCAGCGTAGTCGGTGGACCGCCCCTCTGTAGATGCCCGAGGACGGTGCAGCGCGTTTCTTTTCCGGTGCGAGCCGCGATCTCCGCCGCGACCACTCCGCCGATACCACCGAAGCGATCTTCGGCGCCTTCGATCCGATGCCGGACCACTTGGCCATCCGCCGGACACGCGCCTTCCGCGACGACGACTAACGAGTAAACGCTCTTGTGCGATTCTCGCATCCGAATTGCACCCACGATCTTTTCATAATCGAAGCGAATCTCCGGAATTAAAATGACATGCGCGCCGCCGGCGATGCCGCCGTGCAGTGCAATCCATCCCGCATGCCGGCCCATCACTTCGAGGATCATGATCCGCTTGTGACTCGTCGCCGTGGTATGCAAACGATCGAGCGCATCGGTCACCGCCGCGACCGCGGAATCGAACCCGAAAGTCATAGCGGTGGCTTCCAGATCGTTATCGATTGTTTTGGGGACGCCGATGCAATCGATCCCGGCCTCTTGCAACTGCAGCGCCGTCGTCATGGAGCCGTCGCCGCCGATGATGATCAACGCTTCCACATTGAGTTCGCTCAAGATCCTGCGCGCGTCCGCGATTACCTCCTCGGCCACCGCTGTCTTCTCCCCCTCGCCCACTTTCGCTACGAAATGACCGCGATTGGTCGTGCCGATGATGGTGCCTCCGCGGGGCATGATTCCGCTCGTGCTGCGGCGATCGAGGACGATGAAATTCCCGGGCGGGAGTAAGCCTTCGAAGCCGTCAAGGAAGCCGAGCACTTCGATGTTCAACTTGTCCGCCGCGAGCGCGATGCCGCGCAAAACCGCGTTCAGTCCGGGGCAATCTCCGCCGCTGGTCAAGACCCCAATGCGGCGCTTCATCCGTGGGAAGCTGCGTGACTCAGAGCGTCTTCTTGGGATCGACCGGCCGGCCGGTTGCCGCCCAGCGATCGTAGAGCTGCCAACCGAGATCGAGCATTTGCCGGCCTTCTTCAAAACGATTCGGACTGCCGAGCAATACGACAATGAGATGGCGCGGAATCACCGTCGTACTCGTGGGCCCGTTCTTGATCACCTCGGCCTGGCGCTGCGCGGAAAGAATCAGACAATCGCCGGCTCGCACAGTGCGACCAGTCTTCACCCCTTCGACTCCGTTTGTGCCGAGCAGCTCATTCGTATTGCGCAGAACGTAGTTGAGCGTCTTGCCGGCGCGCTTGAAGGAAATTGGGCGCTCTTTTTGTGACACGTAAAAACGGAAGCCAGGCTTGTCCATGGCGTAACGAGCGAGACGCGCCATGTCCATCGCGGTCGAATACGGTAACGGCTTCGCGTTGGCATCGCTGCCGTGTGGATTAACGAAAAGCGTGCGCGACATACCCTGTGTTTTCGCCAGCGCATTCATCTGACCTACGAATGTCGCTACCGGGGTGGCACCTGCGGCGGTCGGAACGAACGATTGAATCGCCCGGCCGACGTGATTCGCCAAAGTATAAGCTGCTACGTTGTCGGATTGCACGAGCGCGGCGTAGAGGAGATCGCGCAGCGTAGCGCTATCGCCCGGCTGGAAGCCGACCAGATTTTCGCTGGCATCGGCAAATGCTTCCGGCGGAATCGTCGCTACTTGTCCTAGATCTCCGGAATGCTTTTCCGCCCAATCGAGCACGACCATGGCCGCGGCAATTTTCGTGAGACTGCCGACCTGACGTTTTTCTTTCGACTCGCGCTCCTGCAGCACGAAGCCGGTTTTCGAATCGACCAGGATATAGGCCTGCGCCGCGATCGCCGAGCAGCCGCCCGCGGAGACGAAAATCAGAGCGAAGAAGAGAGTGAAAAACCGGCGCGAGCGCATCATGGGAGGCGGAAACGGGTGCACCTTAATCGGAGCGGTTTGATTGGCAAGCGATCAAGGAACGGCGGCTTCCCAGCCGCCGTGTTTATCCCAAAACACACAGAAATAAAACGCCGCGACATGAAGCCGCAGCTCCTTGCTATCGCAAAGTAACACTCGAGCGCGCACCATACCGATGCACGTTCGGAGTCAGCGCCTGATAAATCCGTTCCGCGGCATTGACGAGATCGAAGGAGGTGGCACGCCCAAGACCGCTTGCGCGCAACGTTCCGGCCGGACCTTGCAGGCGGCTGCCGCCCGCGACATCAAATTCATAAATCAACGCGCCTTGATCGACATCGGTGATCCGCACATGCATGGCCAGAAAGGAACGGCCCGCGCCAAGATGTCCGAAAAAGAATCGGCCGACCGGGCTTCCGCCATCCACGATCGAGAACTCGCCTTCTACCAGCCATCCGGTGCGCGGCGTTTCGTTGTCTTCCAAGATCCGCGCAGGCGCGATCTTTTCCAATTCCTCTTTCAAAGAACCAGCGAACGAGACCGGAGTGAGCGCTTTGCGCATCGGCATTTCACCATCGGAAACCGTCTGGTTGCCGGCGAAGGTCGAGTTGTCGATGCAGAATGGCCGAATGTAAATCGCCTTGGGATCATGCGCGCCGACGCCGCAATTTGTCGTCATGCGCACGCCCTCGGATGACCCGACATCTTTCGTATCGATCGAAGCCGCGCCGCCGTTGCTGCCGACGGTCGATTTGGTTACCTGCATATCGGCGCAGGAGCAAAGAAGAAGGCTGCTGAAGATGGCGAACAAAGATTTCATAGGCGACGAATAGTTGCGCTTTTTTGATGCAACTCTCGTGCCGCCGCTCCGGCAAATTTCCTCGCTCTCCTCACCATTCCAATGGTGGCTCCTGAGGTAGGACTCGAACCTACGACCAATCGGTTAACAGCCGATCGCTCTACCACTGAGCTACTCAGGATTAATCCAAGGTGCGCGCCGGCCGTACATCTTGCCCGCGACTTTCCGCTCGGCAAGTGCTTCTTTCTCGCTCCATGGTGCGCCGAAGATGCGATTTCGCCTAACGAGTTATAGCTGGCGTGTTCACGGAGGTGAAATCTGCGGAACGGTTAAGCGCCGCCCGCCGAGCGGCGGTGATTTTGGTTGCGGGGGCGGGATTTGAACCCGCGGCCTTCAGGTTATGAGCCTGACGA
>CAXSFN010000043.1:0-34515 GCA_964236815.1 uncultured Chthoniobacterales bacterium | reverse complement strand
GAATTTCTTCGCGGCCTTTCACATCGGGAAGATTGACCGTGATCTGGCGATCGAATCGGCCTGGGCGCAAAAGCGCAGGATCGAGAACATCGGGACGGTTGGTAGCCGCGATAATGATGACGCCTTCCTGCGTGTCGAAGCCGTCCATTTCGACCAGCAATGCATTCAGCGTTTGTTCGCGTTCATCATGTCCGCCACCAACCCCGTGACCGCGATGGCGGCCGACCGCGTCGATTTCATCGATGAAAATAATGCAGGGAGCGGACTTCTTTCCTTGCTCGAACATGTCGCGGACACGGCTCGCTCCGACGCCGACGAACATCTCGACGAAGTCCGATCCGCTAATGGAAAAGAACGGCACATCAGCTTCGCCGGCGATGGCGCGCGCGAGCAGCGTTTTTCCCGTTCCGGGAGGGCCGACCAGCAACACACCTTTTGGAATCCGGCCGCCGAGCTTCTGAAATTTTTTCGGATCGCGCAGGAACTCGACCAGCTCGGTCACTTCATCCTTCGCTTCTTCGACCCCGGCAACATCCTTAAACGTGATTTTGTTTTTATCCCGCGCGAGCATGCGCGCTTTCGATTTTCCAAAGTTGAGCGCGCCTTTGCCCGCCATCCGAATTTGTTGGCGGAAGAGCAAATAAAGGATGACGAGAAAAACTGCGATGGGCACGAAACCGAGCAAGGTCTGCGCAAGCATGTTCGACTCCATCTTGATCGCGGGCTGGATGCCTGCGTCGGCCAGCTTGTCCTGGAGATTCGTGTTGTAGTTTAGATAGATGGTGGTGCGAAACGGCACCTGCTGGGCGGGATTCGGTCCGATGCCCTGCTTGACGTAATAGCCGCGCAAAGTCTGCGTGGGCCGGCCTTCTTCGACCACCAGCTGGAGTGGGTAGTTTTTATCGGTCGCGATCTGCTTGTTATCGAGCAGCTCGAGGAACCTGTTATAGGGCACGTCCTCCACATTGGCGTAGGCACTGCCACGGAAGAGCACCGCGAGGCCGATGAGAGCGAAAGCGATGGCGATGAGCACCACGCCGCGCCAGTTAAAGCTGGGATCGGTGCCGCCAGATTTGTTCTCCTTTTTGGAGTTACGATCAGATTGGGACATAGGCTAAATGCGCACGAGTCTGGCGCGGCAGGACGCTACCATGAGAAGTATCCAATGCAAAAGAGCACGCCTCGGGCCGTGGCTATTCTGCGATGGCATCGGCCCCGCCAGCCGGGGCCGGAAGTATCGGTCCACCCTGCACGATTCGAATCCGCCATGGCCCTGGAATTGCATGCCAGTGCTAGCGCAATTACCGTGAGCACGAAATAATTCATGGCCGATCCCGCTCCACAAACCTTCGCCGACAAGATCGACCGCGCGGTGCAACGCGTCACTCCGTTCGCTTATCGCATGCGGCGAAAAAGCCGTCGGTTTGTTCGCCGCGCCTTACGCAAACCGCGCAGCGTCGCGGAAGCTCCCAATCTTCTGCCTTTGATGATTCAGGTGCTGGCGGGGTTTTCGAAGGCAGACGGCGTTTTATTGGAAGAGGAAATCGATTCGAGCCTGGGGTTCCTCCGATACGATTATCCGGAAGCGGTCTACTCCGAGTTGCGCCAGTTGTTTCGCCAGGCGCTTTACGAACAACAGGATCTTGGCGCGATGGCGCAGAAGCTGGCCGCACAACTTGGCGGCGATCGGAAGATCATGCTCGGGGTGCAGCTTTACGACCTGATTTCTCAAGCGGGCCTGAAGCAGGAACAGGTGGTGCAGTTCTATTCCTTCATGTCGCAGCTCGGGATGGCAGCGCAGGCGATCGACATCGTTTATCAACTTAATGCGACGGAAGATTCCGATCCGTCTATTTATCAAAAGGGCGCGTCGCCGCTCGAATCGCTTTCCTTTGGACCAAATGGCTCATCGGATGTGCTGCTGAAAAGTCTGGCTGAGAGCGAGCGGCTCCTGGCTTTCCGCTATCACGATTTGATCCTGCTCAAGAATTACAGCGGGCAATCTGTCTCCGTGCGCGGCCGTCCGCTTTCGCGCGGCGGGTTTTGCCGAATCTATCCCGGCCAACGCATTTTGATTGGCGATCAGGTGCTCACGTATCAGGAGTTGGCCGCTTATTTCAACGCGAAGAAGAATGTTTCGCTCCCGCAAATTTATGTGCGCGTCCCGCGGGACGGAGATCAGGTGCAGCTCGAGCGCTCGCGTTCTCGTGAAAGCTCACTCGAAGTCACCTTCGGGTTAAAAGTGCGGGTGAAGGCATTGCGCGATGTCGATGCAGTCATGAACGGCGTGAAGCTCAAATCCGGGCAGACGGTCGAGGCCACGCTCGATGACCGCATTATCTTTCATAACAACAGCGAAATGGATCTGATCGATCTTCGCCGGCGCGCGCGCGCCATGGGCGGTCGCTTCCAACTCAAGGCTTCGAAGTCGGAGTATTTGGTCTCGAATAACCCGAGCTTGCTCGAGTCCGACGACATCCTGCTTTCGCCGGGAACGAGCGGCGATGTGCTCTTGAAAATTCTTTGTGATTATGACGAACGGATCGGCACCCTGGAAGTGATCGAGGCCGATCGCCCGATCATGGTGGGCGACACGGTAGTGCGCGGAACCGCGCCGTTGAAAGATGGCGACACGATTCGCATCGATGTCGGGCAATTCCTCCGCTGCAATTTCTCCGAGCGGATTATCGAAGAAGAGCGCAACATCATTCGCAGCCTCGAGGTGGCGGATTTGAACCACCGCTTCGGTAACTCGGAGATCGCGCTCGATGGTATCGCCTTCACCTTGAATCGCGGCGAGCTGGTCTGCGTGATGGGGGCAAGCGGGTCGGGCAAAAGCACGCTGCTGAAAGTTCTCGGCGGGCAGATTCAACCTTCACGCGGCCAAATCTTGCTGAACGATCACTCGCTCTACGACAATCTTGATGAGCTGAAGCGCTACGTCAGTTACATCCCGCAGGAAGACGCCTTCGACGAAAACCTGACCATCGCCGAGAACCTGCAATTCGCTGCTGCGGTTCGTTCGCCTCACCTTTCTCCGCGCGACCGCGCGCGACGTTTGGAAAGCAAGCTGGTCGAGCTTGGATTAAACGAGCGACGCGACAGCGTGGTCGGCAGTCCGGTGAAAAAAACGCTCAGCGGTGGCGAACGAAAACGTCTCAACATCGGGCTCGATATGATCGGCAACGCCGACGTTTATCTTTTCGACGAGCCGACTTCCGGGCTTTCCTCCAAGGACTCCGAGCACGTGATCGAGATCATCCGTGGGATGGCGCACAACAAGATCATCGTTGTCACAATCCATCAGCCAAGCTCGAAAATTTTCCAGATGTTTCACAAGGCAATCCTGTTCGATAAAGGCGGCCGGCTCGTTTTTTTTGGCACGCCTAACGACATGTTGCGCTACTTCGCGGAAGCGGAGCATCAACATCAATTCGGAGCCGATCTCGGCGCATGTGCTTCTTGCGGGACGACGCGGCCGGAGTTCATCTTCGACGTGCTGGAGACGCCGCTGCGCGATATCAGCGGCGACGTCATCTATGAGGAAAACAATCGCGGGCAGCTGGTGGCCGCGCGGCGCTATTCGCCGGAATTTTGGCGCGATAAGTACGAAGCTTTTAGGTTGATCCAGGACGTCAAGCAGGTCTCGCTCAAACGCGAGCCGATCCCCGCGCTTCCCAAAGCGCCCGAGGAAAAAACGCGCACTCGGATTCGCTGGCACGACGAATGGACGCAGCTCAGCACACTCATGCGCCGCGCTTTCATCAGTAAGCTGCGCAATCGCGGCAATCTGCGAATCACGATCGGCGCCGCGCCCTTGCTGGCATTTTTGATCGGGACGCTGCTGCGCTATTCGGATAGCGGGGAGTACGACTTCGCCTCCGCCTTTCACATTCCGATGTATCTCTTTCTCGGATTGCTGGTCGCGATGTTTCTCTCTTTGACCAACAGCGTGGACGATATCGTCGGCGACCGCCACGTCCTGCAGCGCGAACGCAATCTCAACATTCGCCTCAGTTATTATGTGCTCGCGAAAATCACTTCGCTCGCCGTTTTCGCGTTCGTCCAGTGCATGCTCTTTGTCCTGATTGGCAATTACATTCTGGAAGTGCGCGGGATGTTTTGGATTCACCTCGGCCTCATGTTCATGACTGCGGTCGGCAGTCTGGCGCTGGGGCTAGTCGTCTCCTCACTCGTCGCGGATGCGAAGAGCGCGGCCAATATCGTCCCGCTCATTCTGATTCCACAAATCCTGATGAGCGGCGCGCTGCTCAAGTTCGAGGATATGAATCGCAACCTCGGCTTCGTTTATTCGATGACGCGCTGGTTCACCGAGCACCCGACCGATCAACAGCGCAAAAAGATGGACAGCAAATTGAAGGTGCCATTCGTCTGTCAGTTCATCGGAATGCGCTGGTCGTATGAAGAGCTGGTAGTGGCGCAGGCAAAGTTGAATCCGTTGACCCGCCGGCAGGAGCGCGCGCAACGCGAGATCGAACGGCTGGTGGCGTCGAAGAGCGCGAAGCCTGAGGACGCAAAACGGTTGGTGGATTTGAAGGAAACATTAGCGGTGCTTTCCGGCCTGGAAGCGAAAACGCCGGAGTTGCTGGATGATTTTCTGACGCACATCGACGAGACGCTGGACGGCAAGAAAGCTTTCGCGCGCGGCGATTTTGCAGACGCGGTCGGTCCGGTCACGGCCGAGCAGCTTTACATTAATCAAAAGGTTTCCGATTTAATCTCGAACGCGGAGATGGAGCAGAACGATTATCGGCGGGGCGGAAAGCCGAATGTTTTCTTCGGCGCGGAGAAACGTTATCTCGGAGCGAAGATCAATGTTTTTACCTTCAACACGCTGGTGATGATTGGATCGACTCTCGGATTGCTCGGTTTCCTTCTCTGGGTTTTGAAACGCCAACTGGAAGTGCGGCGGGGCTAGTGAGAAGCGGGCGTGTCGCTTCTGTCAGTTGAGCCAAGCGAAACATCTCTGACCATTTCTGCGCAGATGGACTGAATAATCAGAGCCCTCTCTTTCCGCTCAGGATGACAATCGGCTATCAGCGGGTAACGGTTAACCGTGAGCAAGAACACGTCCACCAGAAGCCAAACCCGTCTCATCGTCGCCGCGAGTGAACATGATCCGGACATGCTGTATGCAACGCGCATGTTCGTGCCGGATCCGTTCATTTTTCTAGAGCAGAACGGCACGCGCACGATCGTCCTGAGCGATCTCGAGATCGATCGTGGCAAAAAGGAGGCACGGGCTGACGAAATTCTTCCTTACTCAACCTTCGAACGGGAAGTGCAGGGGAGAGCGAAACAAACACCGCCATTTGAAAAGGTGATGTCTCATATCCTGCGCAAGCGTGGGGTGCGTTCCGCGATTGTCCCCGCAAATTTCCCGCTTGGTTACGCCGAGGAGCTGGGACGTTCGAAGATCAAGCTGCAAACAACGAACGGGCTCTTTTGGCCGGAGCGTGAAGCGAAAACGGAAGATGAGCTGCGGCTAATGCGGCGCGCTTTGTCGATCACGGAGAAAGGGTTGGCGCGCGCGATGGAAGTTCTGGCTGCTTGCAAGACACGTCGCGGCAAGCGGCTCGATTGGTTCGGGCGCGTCTTGACCTCAGAGATTTTGCGCGCGGAAATCGACTCGGCTATTTTGCGCGCCGGAGGATTGCCGGCCAACACGATCGTGGCCGGCGGTGACCAGGCTTGCGATCCACATGAGCGCGGCTCGGGTGCGCTCCTGGCGGATTCGCTGATCATTCTGGATATTTTTCCGCGCGATGCGCAGAGCGGTTATTACGGCGACCTGACCCGCACGGTCGTGCGCGGCCGCGCCAGCGATGAACAACGGAAGCTTTGGGAGACGGTGCGCGAAGGGCAGGAGATGGCGCTGAAAAAAATGAAACCGGGCGCGGACGGATTAAAGGTGCACAACGAGGTGAAGCAATTTTTTGCGGGCCGCGGTTTTCCGACCGAAGTGCGTGAAGGACGTCAGGTTGGTTTCTTTCACGGGACGGGACACGGGTTGGGGTTGGAGATCCACGAGTTCCCGCGATTTCAGAAAACTGTGTTCAAGAAGGGGCAGGTGCTGACGGTGGAGCCCGGTTTGTATTATCCCGGACTCGGCGGCGTTCGGATCGAGGATGTCGCGGTCGTGACGGAGAACGGAAACCGCGTTCTGTCAAAATTCGAAAAACGCCTGGAAGTCTGAGCTTCGTTTTCTACCTCAGTCGCGCAGGGTTAGAGAACTGACGGCAGCGGTGAATGAACGAATGACCTGACGCAGCGTCTAATCGTACTCAATCCATAAAATAATTATGTACCACGGATATGGTTTTGGTTTCGGATCGAACTGGCTGTTGCTGGTCGGGCTGCCGTTGATCATCGGTTTGTGGGCGCAATTTCGCGTTAGCAGTGCGTTCAAGAAATGGGGCGAAATTCGAGCCTCCTCGAACGTGACGGGCGCGGAAGCGGCACGCCAGATTTTGCAGGCCGCGCAAATCCACGATGTGAACGTGGTCGAGACGAACGACTTCCTGGGTGACCACTACAATCCCACGGACAAGACGCTTCACCTCTCTACGAAAGTTTATAACGAGCCTTCGGTTGCCTCGCTCGGTATCGCGGCGCACGAGACTGGCCACGCTATCCAACACGCCAAGGCATATGCGCCATTAAAGTGGCGGATGGCCATTGTCCCGATGACATCGATTGCTTCAAACATGCTGCCGTTTGTCATTTTCGGCGGTTTCATTTTTCATATCACCGGTCTGATCACGCTCGGCATTTACTGCTATCTAATCTTGCTCGCGTTTCAGTTGATCACGCTGCCGGTTGAATTCGATGCTTCGCGGCGCGCAAAAATTATCCTGCAACAGATGGGTATGGTGCAACCCGGCGAGGAAGTTGCGGGTGTCAATCGCGTCCTCAATGCCGCTGCTCTCACGTATGTAGCCGCGTTTGTGGCGACGCTCGGCAACCTTCTCTATCTGATGTCGGTGCGCGATCGCCGCTGATTGATGCCGGCCAGTCCCGTTAAGGAGATGAGTCCCACGATCGCTTTGCCGCGTCCGCGGCGTTTTTCCGATTTGCTATCGTCGGGTCTACCGGCGCGTGCTAAGCCTAGGCGCACGCCGATGGATCAACAGCGAGTCGATGAAGATCAAAAACTGGTCGCACGCACCCAGGAAGGCGACGTCCCGGCTTTCGACGATCTGGTCGTGAAATACACCCCGCGGCTTTACGGCCTGGTTTACAACATGACTTCGAATCACGAGGACACGAACGACCTCCTTCAGGACGTTTTCTCGAAAGCCTACAAGTCGATTCGCGGCTTTCGCGGCAAGTCGTCGTTCTACACCTGGATCCATTCTATTGCAGTCAACATGACGCTCAATTTTTTGAAGAAGCGCGGCCGGCGTTTCAATCTGAGCCTCGACGATGTGGACGCGAGCGTGCAGAACGACAAAGAATTCCTCGAGCTCACGCAAACCAGCAGTCCGGTGCGCGAAGCCGACCTGTCCGAGCTCCAGCTAAGATTGAACGAGGCTATGATGAAACTGTCTGAAGAACACAGAGCCGTGGTCACCATGTTTCACATCCAGGGAATGCCGCACGCTGAGATCAGCAAAATCTTGCGCGTTTCCGAAGGCACGGTACGTTCCCGGCTGTTTTACGCGAATCGCCAGTTGCAAAATTACCTGGAAGAATTCCGCAAGAACCCTGTTTCCTGATTCCCGTCCGCATGGAAAAATTTACTGAAGAAGACATTGCCACCTTGCTCCGCTTAAAGCGTCATGAGCAGCCGCCACCCGCGTACTTCGATAATTTTTTGCACGAGTTTCATCGTCGCCAGCGCGCTGAGCTTCTGCAGCAACCTATCTGGCGCATCGCCTTGCAGCGTGCCCAGGATTTCATGCTGCAGCTGAATATTCCCGCGCTCACCTCCTATCCCGCTGCAACTACTGCGATCGTGATTTTAGCCGCCGTGGTTTCTCTCAAGGTCTATCAAGCGCCTTCATCTTCGAATGTGGTTGCAGTTGCGGCTACGCAACGCCCGCTCGCGTCCGAAGTGCAAGAGCCGATCCTGAGTCTTTCCCCGGGGGTCGCAACGCGCGACCTCGGCCTTACCCCTTTCCGCATGGCTACTGACAATGCCCGAGCTCATGGACGCGGCTCAACCCCGCGTTACGTGCTCGACAGCACCCCAGTGAGCTATGAGGTTGCGCTTCGATTTTAACAGCGAGACCGTGACCCTTCGGTTTCGTTCTCTATGAAGGTTTTCTTTCCGCTCGCCTGTTTTGCTGCGATCACTTCGCTTCAGGCGCAGGATCAAACGGCCACGGTAATCAGTCGCGAGGTCAAGGAAGTCTTCGAGCGCTCCGCGAAGTCCGTCGTTAAAATCCGCGCGGTTGATCAGCACGGTAAACTTTCCGGCACCGGCTTTTTCATTGATCCGGCGGGTACACTTTATACCGCTTATTCCGTTGGCGCGGACGCGGACGACTTCACGGTCGAGCTCGATGGGAAAGAAATTCCTGCGCGTCAGGTGATGAGTGATCAGCGCAGCGGCATCGCGATGTTAAAGGTCGATATGCCGACTCCTGCCTTACCTCTCGGACATTCGCACGATCTTGAGTTAACCACGCCAGTCCTAACTGTCGGCTTTCCGCTTGATCTTCCAAAGACGCCCAGCTTTGGAATGATTGCTGGTTTCGATCGCAAATTTCTAGGCCGTTATTTTTCGACTACTCACCTACGCGTGAATCTCCCGACTCAACGCGGTGAAGCAGGCGCACCGTTGTTGAACTTCAAAGGCGAAGTTGTCGGCATTTTAGTCAGTAGTGTCGATAACGGCTCCGCCTGTTACGCGTTGCCGATCGATGCTGCGGAGAAAATTCGCAGCGACTTTGTCCGCTTTGGTGAAGTGCGGCATGGTTGGGTCGGCATCAATGTCGCGCCCGCCTCGAGCCCCATCGACGGATCCAGCGCGCAATTTACCGAAATCATGCGCGGCACACCTGCGGCGGATTCGGGCGCGCACGAAGGCGATATTCTACTGCAAGTCGGGAAGACGCCGGTCCACGAACCGGAAGACGTAATCGATGCGTCGTTCTTCATTACCGCTGGCGATCCGGTGCCAATCACGGTCTTACGCGGAAACGAGAAACTCACTTTCACAGTTGAAGCTGGCTTCCATCCCGCCACGCAACATCCGCCTGTAATCGCCTCGCCGTTGTCCCCAGGCCAATCGATGCCGCTTGGGCTCGATCGCACGCCGTAGGTCGCAGTTGCCGTGTTTTTCCGGCGGCGGAGGCGTTGCTGTTTCCCCACTCAGGGACACTGCGACAACAACGACGGCAGCTAGAGCATCTCGCGAAATTCTTTTTCGCTTAACACGCGGACGCCCAGTTTTTTGGCTTTCTCCAATTTGCTTCCCGCCTCTTCGCCCGCCAGCAGATAACTCGTTTTTTTGCTTATGCTTCCGCTGACTTTGGCGCCGCGCGCGATGATCGTTTCCGCGATTTCTTCCCGCGGTTGGCTCAACGTTCCGGTGATGACCCAGGTGGTTTGAGCGAAAGCAGAACCTTCCTTCTTCGGAATCGGCGTGTCGTCGATCAAGTGCAACCCCGCTGCTCCTAAGCGCGCGATCAGCTCACGGTTCGCGGCTTCCTGGAAAAATCCGTAAATGCTCGCGCCCACTACCTCGCCGACGTCGGAGATTTTTTGCAGCTCGTCGACCGAACTATTCGTTAGGCTATCCATGCTTCGAAAATGTGAAGCGAGCGCGCGCGATGCACTCACGCCGACGTGAAGTATTCCTAATCCAAAAATCACACGCCAAAGTGGCCGCGCTTTGCTGCGCTCGATCGCCTCGAGCAAATTGTTGATGCTCTTCTCTCCGACGCGCTCCAACTGCGCGAGCCTCGTGGCATCGAGACGATAAATTTCGCTCACATCATGCAAGAGGCCGCGCTCGACCATCTGCCCGACCATTACCTCGCCGAGGCCTTCGATATCCATGGCCCCGCGGGAGGCGAAATGACCAATGCGCCTCCGCAACTGCGCGGGGCATTGCGGATTGACGCAGCGGATCGCGACTTGTTCGGCATCTTTCTGAACGGCGCTGCCGCATTCCGGACATTTCTTCGGCATCCGGAATTCTCGTTCCGTTCCGTTCCGCGCCTCCGCCTCTACGCTGACCACCGCAGGGATGACATCGCCTGCCTTCTCAATCACAACCAGGTCGCCGATGCGGATGTCTTTCCGGTGGATCTCCTCCTCATTGTGTAAAGTCGCGCGCGAGACGCGGCTGCCGCTCACCGTCACCGGCTCGAGCACGGCCACGGGAGTAAGCACGCCGGTTCGGCCGACTTGAATGAGAATGTCGAGCAAGCGTGTTTCGACGCGTTCCGCTTCGTATTTGTAGGCAATGGCCCAGCGCGGCGATTTCGCGGTAAAGCCAAGTGTTTGACGTTGCGCGAAAGCGTCCACCTTTACGACCGCGCCATCGGTTTGATAGGCGAAGTCATGGCGAACTCGATCCAACTCGCGAATCGCGCCGAGCGCTTCTTCCAGCGAGTTGGCCATCCACCATTTTTCTGTTGCAGGGAGTCCGAGCTTTTTTAGCCACGGGAAAAGATCCGAATGTTTTTCCAGCGTCAATCCTTCCACTAATCCCGTTCCGTAAAATACGACTCCGAGCGGACGACGCGCCGCCATCGCGGGATCGAGTTGTTTGAGCGAACCGGCGGCGGCGTTGCGCGGATTCGCGAAGAGCGGCAAACCTTCATCGGTCCGTTCCGCATTCAGTTTCGCGAAACCATCCTTGTGCATGAACACTTCGCCGCGCACTTCCAACACGGCCGGCGCGCTCCCCTTCAACTTCGCAGGCACCGTCCGAATCGTGCGAATGTTCTGCGTGATATTGTCGCCGACCGTGCCGTCTCCGCGTGTCGCTGCGTAACGCAGTTCGCCATTTTCGTAGAGGAGCGAGACCGCTACGCCATCGACTTTCGGCTCGATCACCACCGGGACCTTTTCGTTCGGCAACAGCTTTTCCAACCGGCGATAAAAATCGCCCACCTCTTCTTCCGAATAGGTGTTGTCCAGGCTGAGCATCGGAACGCGATGCGTGACCTGATCGAATTGCTTGAGCGGTCCGCCACCGACTTTTTGCGTGGGGGAATCGGCCGAAGCGAGAGCGGGATATTGTTGCTCGAGATCGGTCAGCTCGCGGTAGAGCGCATCGTATTCGCGATCCTCGATTGTCGGAGCCGCTTCTTCGTAGTAGCGACGATTGTGTTTCTCGATTTCGCGCCGGAGAATCGTGACGCGCTCTGCGGCTTCGGCATCAAGCACGCGGCATCATACAAATCTCTGCTGCGCCGGCAACGCCCCGGCGCGTTCCGACGCGCAGCAACTTGCGAGACAACCCGAGATCAACGAACAGCGCTGACCAACGCGACCTGCGCCGTCCGTCTCATTTTATGGACAGGCTTGTCGGAACTAACAGACTTGCGGGACTGGTTTTGAAGCCCGGTCCGCTTCGCAGTTTTCTTCTGCGTCGAATGGTTGTTCGCCGCCAGAGAATGCGAAGCGCCGGCTGAGCGAGCAACTACAACCGAACGCTGCACCGCAGTCTTCGGCGCGCTCGAAAGCGTGCTGTGAATTGGAGAAGATTTTGTGATCGAAGCGGCGCGAGGGGTTTGAGGAACAGACGTTCCAGTCGCGACAACGGCGAGCGATGAAACACGCTTAGGATTCGATCCCGCGCGAACCTTCGGAGAAATCTTTTGGCCCGTCGAAGCGACCTGATGAGTTACCGATGATTTCATCTTCGTTGCGACCGAATTAATTGGTACGGACTTAGGCGAATTGGTTGCGATCGACTTAACGCTGGAAACCGCCGGGCCCTTCGACGCCAGCGAATGCGCAGGCGAAGATTTGCCGTGGTTCGAAACAAGGCGCTGCGGCGAAGAAAGTTTTTGCGGAGCCTGGACCGCGGCGTGCGCAAGCACTGGAGTTTGTCCCTTAGCAACTACGCGAACAGGCGTCGCACTTTGTCTTTTCGCAACGTCCTGGAACCGTAATGACTGCGGTGCGGCCGCCGGTGAGGAAATCCGTGGACGCGCAGAAGCCACGGCCGCAATCCGCTGCGAGCTTGCCGGACGTCGGGCCAGCGCTACGCGTTGCTGGGCGTTGGAATTCGCCTGCATCGCAGCGATGTCTTTGGGGTCTGAGGATTGCGCGGCTCCCGGCTGCAAATCGTTGAAATATTCGCCCCGGTTGTAGTTCTCAAAAACTTCGGGCGTGACCAGCTGGCTTCGAACCGTGCCGGCATTATCCCGCAAGGCGAGCTTGTAGGAACCATCCACGCCGAGCGTCTCGTAGAACGGCAGCTCAGTTGAGTTTTTTTTGACGATAACGCCTTCGTTTGCGCAACTAGTTAGAAGAGCTGCGAAGGCAAGAGAGAAGAAGAAGGGGAGACGCATATTTTTCCAGGAACAAGGAGCTCGGTTCTATGCGCTTTGTTTCAACGCCGCCAGCAAATTGTTCGAATCTATAGTTTTCAGGTGTAATCGCCGATTCTGGCAAATCAATCGAGCCTCCATAAGCGCAACGACCGGCCCGCGCACGAAGCAGAATAAACTCAACCCAAAGGATCAAATATGCTCTGGACCATTTTCGTTATTCTCCTCGTGCTTTGGCTCCTCGGACTCGTCAGTTCTTACACTCTTGGCGGGTTCATCCACATCCTGCTCGTTATCGCGGTTGTCGTCCTGATCATTAATTTGATTCAAGGCCGGCGCACCCTCTAAACACGTTTCCATTGCAATGAATCCAAAAGGTATTCTCGGTATTTTATTGATCGCGGTCGGCATCATCGCGCTCGCTTACGGCGGCTACACCAGCTTCACCACGAAAGAGAACGTGGCCAAAGTTGGCCCCGTCGAGATTAACAAGAGCGAAGACCATCCCTTGCCTCTCGGACCCATCGTCGGCGGGATCTGTCTGGTCGGGGGAATATTCCTGCTCGTTTCCGGCAATCGCGGAAGCGCCGCCTAGGCGCCTCGGGTACAATTTTCTTCGCTGCTCGGCCGGTTCTGATTGAATCGCGTCGATGTCTTCATCAACTAATCGCCGCGCTCTGCGCTGGCTGCAGAGCGAGCTTCCTAGTCTCGTCTCCAGCGGCGCGATTTCCGAGGAGAACGCGCATGCGATCGAGCGCCACTACGAAGCGCAAACGCCAGATGAGCGCAATCTTGGTTTCGTCGTTCTCGCCAGCGTCGGTTGCGCGCTCGTTGCGGCGGGAATCATTCTTCTCATCGCCCATAATTGGGATGAGTTCAGTCGCCCTCTTCGTTCCGTCATCGCCTTTCTGCCGCTGATCGCGGCGCAGAGTCTGACCGCTTTCGTCCTGGTCCGTCGGGACGAATCGAAGCCCTGGCGGGAAAGCGCCGCCATCTTCAATGTCGCCGCCATTGGCACTGCGATATCACTCGTTAGTCAGGCCTATCAGATTCACGGGACGCTATCGAATTTCATCCTCGTCTGGATACTCCTGAGCCTGCCGCTGGTTTACCTGTTGCGCACCACCCTTAGCGCCGTCGCGTATTTGGTCGGCGCGGCCCTGTGGCTTTTTCATCACGAAACTCGCGGTCATCCGCTCAGCCCGATGCTCTTTTGGCTGCTGCTTCTGCTCGTGCTTCCTTACTTTGCGTTTCTTTATCGGCACGATCGCGAAAGCCGCGAGACGACGGCGCTGGCTTTTGTCCTGACGGCCGTTGCAGCGATCGGACTCGGCTTTACCGCCAACTACACCAAGGCGCAGTTGGGAACGCTGGCCTTCGCCGGATTTTTTTCCGCGGTCTACATTTGCGGGATTGAATTCTTTCGCGCTCCCGCCGAGGACCGTTTGCATCCGCTCGCTTTCCTTGGCGGAATCGCGATCGGCGTGATGACGATTGTCCTGACCTTTCAGGATATCTGGCGCCACGTAAATAATCCGGCCAGCGCGCCTGACCTCGCGCAAAGCGTTGGCATCGCAATCGAATTGGCATTTCCAATCATCGCCGTCGCACTCGCAATCTGGTCGTTCGTGCGAGGCAAAATTCATTTCAGCCTCCTCGCGGCCGCCTTCCCGCTCGTGACCGCGATTGGCTGGTTAGTGGCGCATCTTTGCCTGCCGGAGCAGATCACCTGGTCGACTTCGCGCTGCGATCTCGCGGCCGCAGTTTTGCTTAATGTTTACGCGCTCGGCCTCGGAGTGGAATTAATCGCACGTGGCTTGCACGCCGAGAGTGCCGCGCGGACTAATTTCGGCTTGCTCGTCATTGCCGGCCTCGCGGTCGCGCGTTTCTTCGATAGCGATTTCAGCTTCGTTGTGCGTGCGCTCGGTTTCATCGTCATCGGGTTGGGATTTCTTGCGACGAATTTCTTCCTCTTCAAAAAACGCCGTGCCGCATGAAATCCTTCCGCGTCATCCTTTTCATTTTTGTCGCCTTGGCGCAGCTCGCTCTGCCAGCTTCGATGATATGGAAACGCCAGCGCACTTTGCGCGAAGGCCGGCTCTGGAAATTCCGCACCGCGCCGGTCGATCCGATCGATGCGGTGCGCGGACGCTACCTCGCGCTTCGTTTTTCGGCCGAAGACTTTCCTCGTTCTGAACCGATGCCGACAGGTGAAACCGCTTACGTTCTTTTAAAGGAGGACGCCGATGGTTTCGCTTTCGTCGATCAGGTCAGCGGAGATCGCGTCGCGGGCGACAACGTCGTATCGGTAGATCGATTTGGATTTTACGATGAGAAGGCACACGTCATTTTTCCTTTCGACACATTTTGGGTGAGCGAAGCCGATGCAGGCGCGGCCGAGCGCGCTTACGCCGCTCACAGTAATCGGCAGCAAATGGATGCTTACGTAACGGTTCGCATCCGCGACGGCGACGCGGGAATCGAGGAGCTCTATCTCGCGGGCCAACCGCTGCGCGAATATTTGGCAACCACTAAATAAATTACGCGGATTGTTTGCAACGGACGCGAGGCCGCTTTTCTGCCGTCGCGTTCCGGAATGCCGCTTCGCTCTGCAAAAACAAATCTAGCCGCCGCCCGCCTTCAAAACCGCGAAGGTCCTGCTTCCTTTGCGATCGAGATAAAGCAGGATGCCTTTGCGTGGATCGGCTTTCGTCAGGGCTTCGCGGAATGTTTTCACATCGCTCACTTGTTTGCCGTCCACTTCGGTGATGACATCTTCGCGCTCAATTCCCTGCGCGGATGCGACGCTGTTGTCTGCTACGTCGGTCACGATCACGCCCAGCTGCACATCGAGTTTCAAACGCGCCGCGACTTCCTTTGTCAGCTCCTGCACCTGAAGGCCGAACTTGTTCGTATCCTCCGGCTTTTGCGGACCAAGCTGGGGAACATTTGAAACGCGACCTATCTCTCCCGGCAATTCGCCAGTCGTAATCGGAATTTTAAGCGACTGGCCTTTTCGCCAAACGGTCAGATCCACCGACTGACCGATTTTCTTTTTCAAAATTTCGCGCTGCAATTGCGTGTCGGTCGAAACCTTCTCGCCATCGACTTGGGTGATGACATCGAAGGGACGCAGATCGCTTTTATAAGCGGGCGCGTCGGCTTCGATCGTGCGCACGACCACGCCTTTATCGAGACCTTTGAAGAGATCGCGAATCGATTGATCGTCGCCGAGCGTCTCGATCCGAATCCCGAGCCAGGGGCGAATGATTCTCTGCCCCGCGATCAATTGCTGGCCGATCTCGTTTACCAGATTGCTCGGGATAGCGAAGCCGAGTCCGCGATTCAATCCGTTGATCAGCGTGTTCATCCCAATCACTTTGCCGTCGATATCGCAGAGCGGGCCGCCGCTGTTGCCGGGATTGATCGAGGCGTCGGTCTGCAAATAATCCGAGATGGCGTAGCCGCCATTGGAAATTAGTTTGCTCCGGCCTTTTCCGCTGACCACGCCGTAGGTGAAAGTGTAATCGAGTTTGAAAGGCGCGCCGATCGCAAACGCGAATTGCCCAACACGCACGGCCTCGCTATCGCCCAACTGCGCGGTCGGTAAATTATTCGCCTCGATCTTAATCACGGCCACGTCAGTCTTCTCGTCGGTCCCGGCCAGCTTGGCTTGGAACTCGCGGCCATCTTTCAACTTCACATCGATGCGATCCGCGCCTTCCAGCACGTGATAGTTGGTAAAAATATAGCCGTCCGGTCGGATGATGAATCCTGAGCCTTCGCTTTGCGCGGGCGGCGCATTCCGCGGACTGCGGCGGGGACTTTCGTCCGGCTGATTATTGAACAAGAGATCGTCGAGTGTCGGTCCCTCGCTTCCATCATTCTTCTTCGTCACTTCGATGATGACCACGCTCGGCGCGATGATCTCAAAGACCTTGGCGAAGGCATTGTTCAGCTGATGAACAACATCTTTTCCGGCTTCGGCGACTTCAGGAGCGACGGTCGCGGTTGGTCCGGTCTCCGGCTGGCTTAGAGCCGGCGCGGCGCGCAAGGTGGTACCCAATATGAGCGAGAAAACGATGGGGTGAATGAAACGCATGACTGGAACCTTGGACACGACGCGAATATACCCGTTCAATCCGCCTTGCGCGAAACGGAAGTCGTAGATTTCGCCTGAAGCACGACTCCACTTTTTGTCGTTCGTCGGAAACCGTTTACGACGATGAATGCGACTAAAGTGAAGCCGGTAGAATTGGGGATCGTCCGACGCATAAGGCCTCTCGAGAGCCTGTTAAGCGCACCGAAAAGTGCCTGCATTGACACTATTTTTAGGGCCCTTAACTTTCGTTCTACTAAAGAAAATGGTCACTCTTGCCGACGGCAAAATGGATGGGAAAGAGTTCGTTTCACACGCGCCTGGCTATTGGCCGGATGTTCCCGCGGAACTCTGGAATGATTGGAAATGGCAGTTGAAGAACCGTGTCACTTCGCTGGCCCAGCTCGAGAAGCACCTCGTGCTTTCCGATGACGAACGCAATGGTGTTCTTCTCTCGGGAACAAAACTCGCGCTCGCGGTTACGCCGCATTTTTTCAATCTGATCGAACGCGACAATCCGAACTGTCCGATTCGCCGCCAGGTCGTCCCGCGGGTGGAAGAGAGCTGGTCGTCGCCTTATGATATGGCGGATCCGTGCGGAGAAGATTCGCATATGCCGGTGCCGGGCCTGGTCCATCGCTATCCGGATCGCGTCTTGTTTCTCGTGACGGATCGCTGCGCAAGTTACTGCCGTTACTGCACGCGGAGCCGGGTCGTCAGCGGCGTGGGTGAACAGGAATTGCATACGGAATTCGAAGCGGCTTTTCGTTATCTCGAAGAACATACCGAAATCCGCGACGTTCTTCTCTCCGGCGGCGACGCGTTGCTTTTCAGCGACGATAAGCTGGAAAAAATCCTGAGCCGACTGCGCGCGATCAAGCACATCGAGTTCCTTCGCATCGGCACGCGCGTTCCGATTTTTCTGCCGCAACGCATCACGCCGGAGCTTTGCCAGATGCTGCAAAAATATCACCCGCTCTGGATGAGCGTGCACGTCAACCATCCGCGCGAGCTGACGAGCGAAGTAAAGGAAGCGCTTGAGCGTTTAGCTAATCACGGCATCCCGCTTGGCAACCAGAGCGTCCTGCTCGCGGGTGTGAACGACAATCTCGAAACCATGCGCACGCTTGTGCATAAACTTCTGATGTGCCGGGTGCGTCCTTATTACATTTACCAGTGCGATTTAATTGACGGCTCGTCGCATCTGCGGACTTCGGTCGCGAAAGGCATCGAGATCATCGAAGGCCTGCGTGGTCACACCACCGGTTACGCGATTCCGCAATTCGTGATCGACGCTCCCGGCGGCGGAGGGAAGGTCCCGATCAATCCTGGTTACGTCCTTTATCATGACAACGAAAAGATCGTGATCCGTAATTACGAAGGCGAAATCTTTGAATATCCTGAAACCGGCGGGGGCGAGCAGGCCGTGCAAATCACCGCGCCGCAGCGCGAGTATCACGACGAATATCTTTACTCGTGAGCTCGCTTTTAGGCGAACGCATCACGCCGAATGCGACCGCGTCGCTCTGTCCGTAAGATCAGAAGCTGATCGCGATGCTTCCGCGCAATCGGTAATCAGGGACTGCTTGCAACGCCGTGTTGTCGATCAATACCGGCAGATCGGCACCGAGTTCACCGCTCCATCTCCGCCATGAGGCGAGAATCCGCGGTCCTAGAAAGACCGAAGTGATGCCGGTGTCTTCCGCCCTCTGGCCGCGAAAGCGATCGACGTCTTTGTGTTCGCCTGAACAAACGCATTGCACACCTGCTATGAGGGCGCGTTTACGGACGAAGTAATAGCCGGGTCCGCCGCTCCAGGAGAGGTCGTTCGCGAAGTGATATTGATGGTTGCCATCGCCGCGCAGCGCGAACTGCGTGTCGGCTTGCACGAACCAATGTTTATAACGCGCCGAAATTTGTCCTCCTAGAATTCCATCGAACGATCCAGTGCCGAGCGTGAGATCGTGTCCGTGGATACCGCTTTCTGGAGCGCCCGGGATTTCGATTTCTTGGAACTCTTCTTTGATGCGGCTGCTGTCGCCGGTGGGAAATTTCAGGCCGCTTATAACCAGAGCGGACAAACTAAAATCCGAATGTGGCGGCGCGAGGTGCAGCACGACGGTTTTGAGGAGAAGCGAAACATCCCCGAGCCCAGACTCCGTCCCGCGATCAATCGCAAAACCTTCCGGTCGCTCAAACGAGCGATAGATGAGCGGGAGATTTATTTGCAGGGCGAAGCGCTTGCTCAGCGAATAGCCCGCGACTAACTGAGTGATCGAGCTCGCCTCAGATTGATCGGTGGGATTGCCAACCTCGCGGCCCTCGAACTGCAGAGTGCCGAAGTAAGTGAATTGCTCCGCGACCGCGCCATAGAGTCCGAGCCTTCCTGCATGTTCGCTCCCGAATTCCGGGAGCGCTTCGACCTGTGGCGTGTAGCAACCGCAAAGATCGCAGGCACGCGCGGGGAGAATGGCCGCGCACCAGAGCGCGACTATGAAAATGAATTTTGATTTCTGCATAATGGTTCCTCGTCTTGGGAATAACGGCGCATCGTGCGCCCGAAATCCCCGTGTGATTGTGAACACCACGACTCGCGCACACGCGCGGCGCGGTTTGCCTGACCTGCGCGAGCTAGGCCAGTGTCACTCGCGGCGGAGGAACGGGAGGAGAAAGTGCGCGGACGCTGAAGGAATGCGCGCTTCGCGAGAAAATGATTTCCTGAAACGCGTGCACGAAAGGTAACACGCGGGCAGCGCAGATAAAATCTTGTTTGACCGCGCTGGCTTGCGCTTGAGCAGGTTTCTTTTGCGATTGCTGCGCAGCCGCGATTCCCTTGCAGAGATTGCAGGGATGCTGGCCATCGAAAGTCCGCAGGATTGCTTCCGAAAACGGGGCGCGCGTTGAGTTTTGCACCAGCATTGAAGCCCAGGCGAGCGATTGAAGTGCAATCCAGTGACCGCCAATCGAAAAACAAAGCGCCGCAATCAATGATGCGCGACAGACCTTTCGGAAAAGAGGGTGAGATGGTGCGGAATTCATCCGAGGTCCGATCTTACTGCGCTATCTGGAAAGACATGGTGGTGAAAGTGCTGACCCATTCCGGCTCCCGCCAATCCAGCTTCACTGCGAAAAGCAGGGCCGGTCCGCCATGCTCGAGTATGAAGTTAGCGCGGCCATTCGCATCGGTAATTTGAAAGGCGCGCTTGCCATCCGCGTTAGGCATGAGGCCGAGCGGCGCGTTTGGCAATGGCTTTCCGTTCGCGATTAATTGAACGCTCATGATCTCGCCACGGTGCGCGGTGGTTGGATTGTTTAAAGGCACAATCTCCAGCGGCATTCCGACCGCTTCCTTCCAGGACGAGTCACTGGCGGAATCTCCCACTGCGATAAAGGTTTTGGCGCACTTCGTGTAGGTCTCGCTCCATTTATATTTTCCCTTCAGCTTCGCCCAGAGCTCGCGAATCTCCGACGGCGCAGAAATCTCCTCGAAATACTCCGCGATCTTCGCCTCAGTCAGCTCGAGCGTTTTCGGATGCAAGGTGATCCAGGCCGTCACCAATCCGGGCGCGAAAAAACTGTTTTGAAATTGGAGAGACGCTTTCGCGGAGTGGGGATCGATTAGATCGGAAATCTTTTTGTTTTGGCGCACGCTTGCGTTCGAAACGCGCTCGGGACGGATGGGATACTCGAGCGTAGGAAAGTTCATTCCACTCG
Organism: uncultured Chthoniobacterales bacterium; assembly: GCA_964236815.1. Lineage (GTDB taxonomy): Bacteria > Verrucomicrobiota > Verrucomicrobiia > Chthoniobacterales > UBA10450 > JACCTI01. The sequence goes on along the minus strand of CAXSFN010000043.1, from coordinate 14,223 downwards.
TTAGGCTGAAATGAATTTCGCTGCCGGGCTCGCTTGTGAAATCCGACGGAGCCAGCCAGGTTTCATGCGCGCCAACATTGGAAAAACAGGCGAGAACTAAAGCCAGGCAAACAAAGCGAAGCGCGAGAGTGTTCATCTTTTATTTTGCAGTCTGCAGGCAAAGGAGGTGTAAGTCTTTAACTCATGACGGCGGCTGCGAAAAGAGCGGCGACGCGGCGATCGTCCGCATCGGAGCGGGCGGGCGAGCCGCAGTTACAGGTGCGGATGCGGGTGCGGCGTGGACGCGACATCGCATTTGGACCCGGCAAAGGCGATTTGCTCCAGGCGATCGCGAAAGCGGGTTCGCTCCTGGCGGCGGCGCGCCTTTTAAAGATGTCATATATGCGCGCCTGGTCGCTGGTGCAGGAGATGCATCGCTGTTTTCGCGAACCGCTGGTGGAATTGAATCGCGGTGGAACCACCCGAGGCGGGGCCAAATTAACGGCGCACGGCGAGGATGTTTTGCAGCTTTATCTCGCGATGGAGGACGCCGCGCGCACCGCGACTCAATCGAACTGGCGCAAACTGCAGCGGCATCTCAAGAATTGAGATCATTGATTGCGAGCTTCCTCGGCGATGGGATGGAAAAGCGGAATGCCGCCCGCATTATCGCGGCCGAAAGTTTCAAGAAAACGCTGGGTTGTTTCTGAGACCAGATAATCGGACAAGGCGCGTGCGCCTTCGGAATTGGCTCCAGGAAATTTCTTCGCATTCGCTTCCATCACGACAAAAGAGCGCCGCATCGCGGGATCGCCTTGCACCAGTATTTCCATGTCGTCGCCTTGGACTTTGCCGCTCAGGACCGGAATGCGGCCGACGATGATATAGGCTTGGTTTTGCGAGGCGAAGCGGAGCGAGTCGGTGTTGCCGCGGCTGCGATCGGCGATGACCCAATCGCCTTGCGGAGAAATGCCGGCCGCCTTCCAAAGATTGTGGGCGAGCTCGCGGCTGCCGATGCCGGCAAAATCGACATACCGCGATTTTGTCTCGGCAATGCGGCGCAGTGCGGTTGCGCCACTCGTTAGGCCGCGCACCCCGGCTGGGTCTTCTTTCGGCCCGACGATGACTAAATCATTCCGAGTCCAGGGACGAAGATTGATCCCAAACCCGTCCGCGACCAGATCGGTCGTGATGTCGCCGGAATGCATCGTGGCCAGATCGATCTTCCCTTCGCGCAAAGCCGCGGCAACGATCTCGCGCTGGCCGGTCGCGACCAGGTCGATCTTATGATGGGTGGCGGCTTCGAAACGCTTTGTAATTTCCTGCCACAAACCAGTCGTCGTCATACCGCCGATAACAGCGACGCGAATCGGCTGTTCGTTAGGCGCCTTAGAACATCCGCAGAGCAAACCGATAGGAACAACCGCGAGAGCTAACCTAACGAGCAGTGGCCGCATCGTTAATACGAAGCCTGGGTGGTATAGGTTTTCCACTGCACCTCGTCATGGCTTTGCTCGCCCACGCCACAGCCCAAGTAACTTCCAGCATATGACTGCACGTGGCCGTCGAGAAAAGCCAGATTGGCGCGGCCCGAGTGGCGCGCTTGCACCGAGTTCTCATTTGCCGAAGGAACAGTCGAGCAGTATCCGCCCGGGCCATCCGCCATGAAGACGGTTTGTTCCGGATGAGCCATCTGCTGAATCGACTGCTGGTCGATGTCCCAGGGCGAGAGATAAAAGTTCATCGCATACGCAAGGAAGTTGGGTGCGCCGTTATCCTTCGCCTCTGGGCAAACAAAAACGGAATGCTCCCCCGGCTTCGGTTTTCGTCCTTGCGCAGCCAGTTCACTATATGGCGGCAAGTTAAAATAAGGCGGGAGCGAATTGAACCAATCGTCGGGCCGATCGATCGTTTGCACCTTTTGCCGGCCCTGACCACGGCGCGGAATCAATCCGTCATGCTCGGCCATATAAAGACCGAGTGCTGTACCCCATTGGCGAAGATTACTGGTGCATTCGACCTGAGCGGACTTAGCACGGAGGCTTCGCACCGCAGTTACGACGAGGCCGGCCAGGACCGCGACGATGGCGATTGCTACCAGTAACTCAAGCAGGGTGAAACCCGCTCGCGTTCTGAGTGTCATCGACTCTTTAAGCGGCGTTTGCTTGCCAGCGCGCAGAGGCTGGCGCCAAGGAAGGCAAAGAGAACAGAACTCGGCTCCGGCACGCTCGTGATCGTGAGAACGGGAGCGTTCATCGTCCGAGAGCCGAAGAGAAAGGCGATGTTCGCATCTGCGGCCTCGAGGCGCAGGGAGACTTCGCCCCCGGTCATGACATCGTTACTGAAACCGGGGGGAAGCGAGAGCGTGTAGGGAGCATTTCCGGTGAGCATGCCGTTAAACGAAAAGGTGCCCAGCAATTCGTCGGCTCCGCCGTGCAGGCCCGCGAGCGAAGTGAAGGTGACGCCGGTTGTGGTTGGCGAGTTAGGACTTCCAGTGCCCTCGACGTAGTTGTCGTTCTGCTGCCAAAAAACGCGAAAGGTGCCCGCCGTGTTCGGGCTATTAAAGACCATGGTGTTGTTTGGGGTCTGGGGAGTAAGAGTTAAGGTGATCGAGACCAACGGGCTCGGAGCAGGCGAAAGAGTGAATTTGATGATGGATTGAAATTCACCCTGCGGCTTGCCAACAGCCGCGACGCCGAGCGCGCCCGCGCCGCCGTAGTTATTCCCGCTGCGCTCCCCGGATGGACCGGTGGTGACGAAGGCGTCCGCCGTCGGAGTTTGGGCCGAAAGCGAAGCAACGGAAAAGAGGATGGAGGAAAAAATAAAAGTGCGCCAGAGCATGCCGTTATCTTTTATAGGAGATAACGGATTCGACAATCCTAATTTTCCAAAAAACCGCCGCAGGCCACGCCACGGACTCTTCCGGCTCCTCATCGAGTTGGATCCGAGCGCTCGCCAAGCAGCGACGCGAAAGCAACTACAGCCTGACCGCGACCGGATCCCGTCGCTCACGATTTACCTAACGAATGATATCTGGCCTAGCGGCGTGACTACGGTAACGGCTTCTGGCCGGAAAGTCGGGTTATCTTCGGCACCTTTTCGCTAGTGTGGTAGCGGCGATCCACTACCGCTGCAAGGCTTCGGCTTTGGCAGCCTGTGACAAAGACAGTCGCTGTGGTCTGCCGGTATTTCGCTCGCCGCCGCCAGAAAAAAAGAATAAGGAGAAGAGGTCACGGGAATACGGGCGTACCTCTCACCTCCTTAATAAGTAGCCGCTATGAAAAGACCCTTTATCACCCGTCGTTTTCACGACTCCAAAATCTCTTTTCTTCTTTCGAGTCTTCGATATTTCCAACGATCTGGCAGGTTCGCGCAAAGCGCGTTAGCGTTACTGGCGCTGCAATTTGCCTCGCTGGCTTGGGCTACTAGCTACACCACGACCACGTTTACCGACTTCCCGGTCCCAGGCGTCGATGCTGCGGGCAAGATAACGAGTGGAACCGGCACGGGTCAGGTTACGATCCGCTCCGCGATCATGGCTTCGAACAACGCCGGCGGATCGAACACGATCAACCTGCAGAACGGGACTTACACGCTGACCCAGGGACCGTACGACGACGAATTCAATTTTGGGGCGGCGTTCCGGAGTCGGGCGATCTGGATATCATCGACCTGCAAGTTATCGGCCAACCAAGGCTGGTCTCCGTAATCATTAACGGCGTCGCGCGCGACAGACCGTCATCACCATGGGCACGCTCGTGCCGGCTCAAGGCGGCATCAGCAAGGACCGCGTCCTGGAGGTTAATGACTTCGTTAATCCGCAGGTCGCGATCGCGGTAACGTTGAACAATCTCACGATCAGCGAGGATGCGCCGCGGACTCCGGCGCCGGATAACTACAACACCGCCGGCGGCGGTATTCGTTACGACGGTTTCGATTCGGCCACGAGTAAGAACAGCGGCGTTCTAACGCTGAATAACGTAAAGGTGACAGGAAACAAGGCGGCCGGCCAGGGTGGCGGGATTCTTCCAAGCTTTGGCTCCTGCGTCATTCAGAGTAATGCGAACGGACAGAGCATCGTTTCGAATAACACCAGTACTTTTGCTCCGGTGGGGGCGTTCAGTATTCGGGCGGGAACTCGATCGACTCGCCTAGCTCGCAAGGCCTAACCATTCTGGACGCGCTGGTTACCGGCAACACTGCCTCAGACGCGACTGCTGGAAGCGGCGGAGGTGTCGATAGCGTTGGCGGCGGGAAGCTTATCATTACTAACACCACCATTAGCAACAACACTGGCGGGATCTCGAGCGGCGCGAACGGTGGCGGCGGTCTTCATATTGGTAATACCGCCGGCGTCGTGATTACCAACAGCACCATCACCGGTAACCAGACTAAGCTGCATGGAGGCGGCATCTGGAGTAGCGCGCGCAACGCCGTCACGAATGCGGCTTCTACTATGCAACTCAGCGGTTGCACGATCACGAACAACAAAGGCGGATAGCGACAACAACGGTACTGGAAGCGGCGGCGGCATTTATAATTTCTTCGGCGCACTAACTGCGACGAACTGCACCATCGACGGTAACACCGCCGCATTCGGCGCTGGCTTCTTTAACACCCATACCGGTAACTCCGTCGATGCTGTAGCTACTGCGAGTCTAACCGGCGGTTCGGTCAAGAACAACACCGCCTCGGGGAATGGCGGGGGGACTGGCGACCAATCTTTCGTCGAACCCTGGGTCGGGCGCAGGCAGTGTTACTTTGAGCAAGGTCACGATCACCGGCAACGCCGCGAACGGAAGCGGACAAGGCGGCGGCATTTACAATAACGGCGCCACTTTCAACGGCACCTACAATCGCATCGCGCTCAATACTTCCGCTGGCGCGGCAGCGTCAAAAGGAATGCGCAACGTCGCGGGGACGGCCACGATGCAGAATAATTGGTAGGGCACTAACACGCCTTCGAGTGTTATTTCCGGGGTAGTCAATTTTACCCCGTGGCTTTCGCTCACGCACACCGCGGCCACGAGCCCAATCTGTCGAAACGTAGCCGATCTTCTGACCGCGAGCTTCCGCGTTAACTCCGCCAGCACCGATGTTTCAGCTAACATCGATACGCTCCTTGGCGTCCCAATTACCTTTGGCAACGCCTCGTTAGGTACAATCTCCAACGCGCAGACCACCATCCAATCCGCACCCGCAGCGGCCAAGGGAACAGCGACGGCCACCTTTACCTCCGGGACCACAGCGGGCACTGGGCACGCCGATGCGACGGTGGATGGCTTTGCCGTAACGGTGAATATTTCCTTTAACCATACGCCAATTCTTAGCAGCGCGGCGGCCACGACCTTCACGACCGGCACCGCGGGATCTTTCAGCGTGAAGGCCTCCGCGGTACCCACGTCGGCTATCAGTAAGACCGCGGGCACGTTTCCTAGCGGACTCTCGCTTACCGACAATAACAACCATACCGCTACGCTTGCCGGCACGCCCGCAGCCGGAACTGGCGGCCTTTACAATCTTACCTTTGGCGCGACGAACACCTGCGGCTCCGATTCCCAAAACTTCGCGCTCACGGTGAATCAAGCACCTAGCATCACGAGCGCTAACACGGTCACTTTTCTAACCGGCGCCTCAGGCATATTCACAGTAACGAAGACCGGTTACCCCGCGCCGACCTTAAGTATCACAGGACTCTGCCGAGCGGTATTACCTTTACGCCGGCGACTGGCGTGCTCACCGGCATTCCCGGCGCAGGCACCGGCGGGAGTTATCCGATTTCGTTCAAGGCGAGTAACGGAATCGGCGCGGATGCTACTCAAAGCTTCACTTTGGTGGTGAATCAGCCGCCCGCGATCACGAGCGCGAATGCGACCACCTTTGTCGTTGGCACAGCGGGAACATTCACCGTGACTAAGACCGGATTTCCAGCGCCGAGCTTAGGCCAAACTGGCACCTTGCCGAATGGCGTTACCTTTACGGCGGCAACTGGAGTCCTAAGCGGAACCCCGGCGCCCGGAACTGGCGGCAGTTACCCGATCACCTTCACCGCGTTGAACGGCATTGGCAGCAATGCCGTTCAGAGCTTTACCTTGACGGTGAACCAAGCGCCGTCGATCACGAGCGCGAACACGGCTACTTTCACGGTTGTAACGCCGGGTAACTTCCTTGTCACCGCGACCGGATTCCCTAGCCCGACGATTGGCCTAACGAGTGGTTCTCTGCCGGGTGGAATCAACTACGGGACCGGCACCCTGGCCGGGACTCCAACGGTTTATGGGACGTATCCGCTCACCTTCACTGCCAGCAATGGCGTCGGAACGAATGCGGTGCAGAACTTTAGCCTGATCGTTATCCCAGTGCGGCGATGGTGAAGAGCGGCGGGAAAATACAACTGCTTATAGGCGGTGGTTACCAGATCGACTTCATCGGCAATCCGGGGCAGCAATACCAGGTGCAGTACGTCGACTTCCTGCCCGCCACCTTGCCGCAGTGGACGTTGATCAGCGCGCAGACGGCGGATGCAAACGGGAACTTTTCCGTGACTGTCTCAGCGCCCGGCGCTGGAGTCCCTTTACATTTCTACCGCGCGATCATTCCATGATTTGAGCTGAGCCGGTCTAACGTAGTTCACCGAAGATGGAGCGTAGGTGGTCAGGACGCCGCAATGATGAGCATCGCGGCCCACGCACAGGGCGCTATCCGACGATAGACCTTCGCGCGCTGCCGCTTGTTGAGCCGTCCCTCTTCGGTCAGGAAAGGCCAAGAGAGTCGAATCCGCTCTTGATCAGCGCCGCCCGATTCAAAAAGCGCCACCAGCCCGAGAGATGACGTTTTGAAACGCGAGTTGCGGCCCGACGTAACTGCCCGTTAGGCGCGACTTTCAGCCGATCTTCAAAACGTTCAAGCTTGGGGGCCTGAGCGCAGCACTGAAAAAATATCGGCAGCGCTTTCTCTTGACGCTCTCTGGAACTTTTGACGTTATCGATTTCGCCGAAGGGAAAATTTCCTGCCTGCATCGAATCATGTCGCGCCGCCCTGCAGAGAATTCTTTTGCCAAGCCTATGGCGATTTATAGAGTGGGCGCGTCCGTGGCCGAGCTTCTTCACTTTTCATCTTTCGCTAAAGATTGTGCTGCCCATCTCGGGCAGAGCGCCGCGGCGTTTAGAAGTGGGCGGCGGGGCGGTCGAGAATCGGCGGTACGCTAGTCCTGTATGGCGAATTTTTTCCCACGCTGGTCGAACTGGCTGCCTCTCAAGCTCGCGATCTGCGCCGTTTTTGCGGTTTGCGGATTGACTGCAGCGACCTGGTATTACGTCACCCCGAAGTATACTCGAGTCGGTTACGAGCCGATCCAGCCGGTGCCGTTCCCGCACGATCTGCATGTCACGCAACTCGGAATGGATTGCCGCTATTGCCACAGTTTTGTCGAGGTGGCGGCGCACTCAAATTTGCCAAACACACAAACCTGCATGGCTTGTCACACCCAAGTGCAAAAGGATAATCCAAAGCTCGAGCCGGTGCGCGCCAGCTGGAAATCGGGGCAACCGGTAGAGTGGGTGCAGATTCATCGCACGCCCGATTACGTTTATTACAACCACTCCGCGCATGTGAATCGCGGAATCAGTTGCGCGAGCTGCCATGGTCAGGTCAATCATATGGCGGCGGTGCGGCACGATAAACCGCACAGCATGGCCTGGTGTTTGGAATGCCATCGGCATCCGGAAAATTTCCTGCGTCCGGACGATCAGATTACAAATCTTGATTGGAAGCCGGAGGACGTGAAGCCGGTGGACTTCGTGGCGAAGTATGGTCAACCGGCGGATGCGAGCGACCAAGATTGGAGCAAGAAGCCAAAGCTGACCCAGCACGAGATCGGACAGACGTTGAAAGAGCGGTGGAATATTCAGCCGCCGTTAAATTGCCAGGGGTGCCACCGATGAAGCGCATCCTCGAACATCCGCCCGAAGCACAGACCGGGAAGCGCTACTGGCGCAGTGTCGGCGAGCTGAGCGACACCCCGGAGTTTCGCGATTGGCTGGAGCGCGAATTTCCCGCCGGTGCGGCGCAGATGGAGGGCGATGAATGGTCGCGGCGCGGATTCCTGAAAGTGATGGGCGCATCGATGGCGCTGGCTGGCCTTGGCCTAACGAGTTGTCGCCGCCCCGAAGCCCATCTTCTTCCGTTTTCGAAAAGCGTGGAATGGGCCATTCCGGGTAAGTCGCTTTATTACGCTACCGCGATGCCACGGCGCACCGGCGCTTTGCCGCTCGTCGTCAGCACAGTTGACGGACGTCCGATTAAAATCGAAGGCAATCCACTCCATCCCGCGAGCGGCGGCGCGACCGATGCCTTCGCCCAAGCGTCCATTCTCGATCTCTACGACCCAGCGCGTTCGAAGCGTTTCGTGGAGCAGGTGGAAAAGGATGAACGCGGCCGAAAAGTACGAAGCGGCGAGACGCGTGACCGCGCGGCCTTCGAAAAATATCTGGAAGAGCTGCGACCGAAAATGGCCGCGGACGGCGGCGCGGGGCTGGCATTTCTGGTCGAAGAAACGATGTCTCCGACACGCGAGCGTTTGCGCGCGCAGTTGGAAAAGACGTATCCGAAAATGCGCTGGTGTTCTTACGAACCGCTTCTGAGCGAGGCGCAAAATTTCAGCACGCAAATGAGTTTCGGCGACAACACGCGGCTCGTCCCGCGCTTCGATCGCGCCGATGTCATCCTCTCGTTAGGCGCGGATTTCCTTGATTGCGGGGAAGGCGACATCGCGGCCTCGCGTGCCTTCTCTTCACGCCGTCGGGTCAGCAGCGCGAAAGACACGATGAATCGTCTCTACGTGGTTGAGAATCGTTATACCCTCACCGGCGCGATGGCCGATCACCGGTTGCGTTGCCCGGCGAGCCAGATCCCCGCTCTTGCCTATGCGCTCGCGGGAAAGATCGTCGCTGCGACGCAGGATGCAGGGCTCGGTTCGGTCATCGGCACGCTCACTCCGCCGACGACGGCGATGAAATTCGATGAGGAATGGTTGACCGAATGCGCGAACGATTTGATTTCGAAGAGCGGCTCCAGTTTGGTCGTCGCCAGTCCGCAGCAGCCGGTCATCGTTCAGCTCATCGCCTACGGGATCAACTCCGCGCTCAAGAACGTCGGTACGACATTACTCATTAGGGAATTTCCGCGGAATCCGCGCACGAACAGCATTCTGCAACTGGCTTCCGAGATGGCGGCTGGCCGCGTAAAACAGCTTTTCATCTTTGGCGGCGACCCGGTTTACAATGCGCCGCGCGGCCTGGCGGAAGATCGCGGTGCGCGGCAGCAATTGAATTGGGACGACTTGCAAAAACGTGTGCCGGATGTGGTGCGAGTAGGCTTCTTCGAGGATGCGACTTCGGCGTCGAGCAAATGGCATGTCCCCGCCGCGCATTATCTCGAATCCTGGGGCGATGCGCTTACCGCGGAGGGCGGTTATCTCGCGATTCAGCCGATGATTCTCCCGCTCTACGGCGGGGTTTCGGAGCTTGAGTTACTCAATGGACTTCTTGGCGGTCCCAAGCGCGAAGGTCCGGAATTAGTGCAGGAAACTTTTCGCGCCAGTGCGCCTCCCGGTGATTTTGACTCTGCCTGGTCGCAACTTCTTCGCGATGGATTTGCGCCGCACATTACGCAGCGCGATCGCCCTCCGACTTTCAACGGCAATTCCGCCGGTGGCGTGGCCCACACTTTATGGTCCCCGCCGCCTACGCCGACACCGGATTCGCCGGAGATCGTGCTCGTGGGCAGTTATGCGATGGACGACGGCCGCCACATCAATAACGGCTGGCTTCAGGAATTACCCGACCCGGTCACGAAGCTGACCTGGGATAACGCGGCCATGATTAGCCCTGTCTACGCCAGGCATCTTAATGTCGAAACCGGTGACATGATCGAGATCACGGTCACGGAAACCAGCAACGATGCGAATGGGAAACCGTTGCAACGTCAGCTCTTGATCGCGGCCGTGATCGCTCCGGGGCACGTTGATAATTCGATCACGATTCCGCTGGGATACGGACGGAAGATGACCGGTCCGGTGGGGGAGGAAAGCGGGTTCAATGCGTATCTTCTTCGCACCAGCTCGAACCCGCATTACATCACCGCCGACGACAAGACGGTGAAGGGCGTGAAAGTCGCGAAGACGGGCGCGAAGTTTACCCTCGCGACCACGCAGGAACATTGGAGCATCGAAGGACGAGGACTCGTCAGGGAAGCAACGATGGATCGCTACCGCGAAGACAACGAATTCGTGCAGAAGATCGCAGGCGACGAAGAATTGCCGCCGACCTTGCCGTCGCTCTACAGCCATCCGCCGTTGAATTACCCGCAGCAATGGGGGATGACGGTCGATCTGAATGTCTGCACCGGTTGCAGCGCCTGCGTGATTGCCTGCCAGGCGGAAAACAATATTCCAATCGTCGGCAAACTGCAGGTCACGCACGGACGCGCGATGCATTGGATGCGGATCGATCGCTACTTCGCGGACGAGAAAAGTTTCAACCAGGATCGCGGCCGCATGCCGGAAGATCCGGAGATGGTGCACGAACCGATGATGTGCCAGCATTGCGAGAACGCGCCCTGCGAAACCGTCTGTCCGGTCAACGCAACCGTGCACAGCGAAGACGGCCTCAACGTTATGGCTTACAACCGCTGCATCGGTACACGGTATTGCGCGAACAACTGCCCGTTCAAAGTGCGGCGTTTCAATTTCTTCGATTACAACCAGCGGCCGGTTGGCAAAACGAAGGTGGCTGGAACCTTCAGCGTTTATCAGGAATATCTCGGACCGTTGACGAAGAAGGGCGCGCCGGATTCCAGTAAGCTGCAGAAAAACCCGAACGTGACCGTCCGGATGCGCGGCGTGATGGAGAAATGTACTTACTGCGTACAGCGCATTGAGGAAGCGAAGATCACCGCGCTCGTTCGCGCCGGTGCCTCCGATAATAAACGCGTCCCGCGCGATTCATTCACCAGCGCCTGCGCGCAGGCTTGCCCGACGGAAGCGATTGTTTTCGGCGACATTAAGGATCCCGAAAGTCGTGTCTCGCAGATGAAGGCGCAGGATCGAAATTATCGGCTGCTCGAATATTTGAATGTGAACACGCGCACCAGTTATCTGGCGCGGATTCGCAATCCGAATCCGAAAATGCCGGACGCGCGAGCCATCGGCGTAGCTAGTCCTGAGCATGAAGCGGAAACGGAACACAAAAAGGGCAAACACGCCGAACCCGCGGAGGCGCACTCATGAGCGCTGTGATGTCTTCTCTAATTTGTCATCCTGAGCGAAGTGCAGCGGAGTCGAAGGATCTCTGGCTGTTTCAACGCGGGGGCGACGTCGCTCGAAAGAGAAATGGTCAGAGATCCTTCGCTTTGCTCAGGATGACAGCATTAAGGGAGAGGGCGCTGACGCGATGAACGGCGCCACCACAGCTCCGGACGTCATCCGCGGCGAAGCTTCGGCTTCGGTCGAGCGGCCGCTTTCGCGCGTGCCTTTGGTGTTGAACAAACGGAATTTCGCTTGGATCACGGAACGCATCACGGGGGTGATCGAAGGTCCTGCGCCGCGTTGGTGGTGGGTGGCCTTCGCAATCTGTTCGCTTGTCGCGGCGTTCGGTCTTTTCTGTCTCGGCTATCAGATTTCCACTGGCGTCGGCGTCTGGGGATTGAATCACCCGGTCGGCTGGGCCTGGGACATTACCAACTTCGTTTTCTGGATCGGTATCGGACACGCGGGAACTCTCATCTCAGCAATTCTCTTTTTGCTTCGCCAAAAATGGCGCACCTCGATCAATCGCGCCGCGGAAGCGATGACGCTCTTCGCTGTTATTTGCGCCGCGATTTTTCCAGGTGTCCACGTCGGTCGGGTTTGGATGGCCTGGTTTATGGCGCCATTGCCAAACAACTACGGTATCTGGCCGAACTTCCGCAGCCCGCTGCTCTGGGACGTCTTCGCGGTTTCGACTTACTTCTCGGTCTCGGTTTTGTTTTGGTACACGGGATTAATTCCGGATCTCGCCACGTTGCGCGATCGCGCTACTTCCAAGATCAAAAAGTTGCTCTACGGAATTTTCGCGCTCGGCTGGCGCGGATCGAACCGTAACTGGCGTCACTACGAAATGGCGTATCTGCTTTTGGCCGGCCTCTCGACGCCGCTCGTGCTTTCGGTGCACAGTGTCGTCTCGTTCGACTTCGCCACTTCAGTTATTCCCACCTGGCACACGACAATCTTCCCGCCGTATTTCGTGGCGGGCGCGATCTTCGGTGGATTCGCGATGGTGCTGACCTTGCTGGTTCCGGCGCGCGCCATTTACAAGCTGCACGATATTATCACGCCGCAGCATGTGGACAAAATGGCGAAGATCATATTGCTCACCGGCTCGATCGTTTCCTACGCCTACGCGATGGAATTTTTCGTCGCGTGGTACAGCGGGAATCAATACGAGAAATACGCCTTCTATAACCGCGTCTTCGGACCCTACTGGTGGTACTGGTGGGTCGGCATGCTCTTCTGCAATTTCGTCGCACCGCAGCTATTTTGGTTCAAGCGCTTCCGCTTCAATATCTACGTCGTCTACTTCGTCTGCATGTGCGTGAACGCTGGCATGTGGTTCGAGCGTTTCATCATTATCGTGGGCGGATTGCACCGCGATTACATCACGTCCTCTTGGGGAATGTTTTACCCGACCTGGGTCGATATCTGGACTTTCGTCGGCACCTTCGGAATCTTCATGTCTCTTTTCCTGCTCTTCATTCGCTTCCTGCCGATGATCGCGATGTCGGAGGTGAAGATCGTTTTGCCAGAAGCCGATCCTCATCATAACGCCAGCGCGACCGAACATCATCCGGTGGCGGCCGGTGGAATGGAGCGTAATTGATGAACAGCTCGCTTGATCAATCTGTTTGGGGCAAGCAGCCGCGCCAGCGTCTTGGAGTGCGCCGGTGCTCCGGCGCTTTTTCGAGTGAGGTGGCTTCGTGCACGAAAGCGGCGGAGCACCGCCGCACTCCAAGACGCAAGCGAAGGATCGGATCATGAGGACTCCTTCCGGTAATAAAGTCTACGGAATCGCGGCGGAGTATCCGAGCGCGGCCGCTCTTTATGATGCGGCCAAACGCGTGCGCGATGCCGGCTTCAAACGCTGGGATGTGCATTCGCCATTTCCAATCCACGGAATGGATGACGCGATGGGACTCGGGAAGTCTTGGTTGAGCGCCGCGGTCTTAATTGGCGGCATCACCGGGCTGCTGACTGCGGCGACCCTCACCTTTGGACCTTCGTGGTTTATTTATCCGCTCGTCGTCCACGGAAAGCCGATCAACTGGAAAACGGTTCCTGCGTTTTTCCCAATTATGTTCGAGCTGACGGTGCTCTTCTCCGCCTTCACCGCCTTCCTCGCGATGCTGATCATGAACGGTCTGCCGCGTTGGTATCACCCGATTTTTAACTGGGACCGTTTTGCGCGCGCGACCAACGACGGATTTTTCCTTGTAATCGAAGCGCGCGATCCGCGTTTTACCGAAGCCGAAGCCGAGCAGCTCCTGACGGATAGCGGCGGGCAACACATCACGGTGGTGCACGAAGACTAACGAATGAATTCGCGCACATATATTTCGAGTGGTCTGGCGACGCGCGAGCTTGCCTAACGAGTAATATGTTACGCGGTTTCTTTCTCATTTTTCTGCTCATCGGCATCATGATGGTGGCGTTTCTTGGCTTTCGTGGACAACGCAGCACTGGCTCGCCGATCGAACTTTTTCCCGACATGGTTCGTCAGATGAAAGTGCGCGCGCAGGCGCCCTCCGGATTTTTTGCGGACAATCGCGGCTCACGAGTTCCGGTCGCGGGCACCGTGCCGATCGGCTACGAAATGCCGCAGGCCAGCGCACAGGCCAATCCAGGTTCTGTTCCTCTTCCTAGCGGACCGGAGATGCCGCAGAAGATCGCATTTAGTTCCGGCAATGATTACATCAACACCGGCAAAATGGGCGCGAACTGGGGCACAGGAATTCCATTGCCAGTGACGGCGGAGTTGATGCGGCGGGGCGAACAGCGGTTCAATATCAACTGCGCGGTCTGCCACGGCGCGGCTGCGGCCGGGAACGGGATCACGAAACAGTATGGTCTCGCTACCGTCGTCACTTTGCAGGATGAGCGCATTCGCAACATGGCCGACGGCGAAATTTTCAACACCATCACGCACGGGAAAA